>NC_015496.1:1245000-1867500 GCF_000212355.1 Dokdonia sp. 4H-3-7-5 | reverse complement strand
TCACTCCCTTATTCAGGGTTCTTTTCACCTTTCCCTCACGGTACTGGTTCACTATCGGTCTCTCAGGAGTATTTAGCCTTATGGGATGGTCCCCACAGTTTCATACAGGGTTTCACGTGCCCCGCACTACTCAGGATACCACTATCTGTAACTGTCTTTACTTATACCGGGCTATCACCGTCTATGGCTACTCTTTCCAAAGTATTCTAATTCATAAAGCACAAAATGTCGTGGTCCTACAACCCCAGCAATGCCGTAACATTACTGGTTTGGGCTAATCCGCGTTCGCTCGCCACTACTAGCGGAATCACTATTGTTTTCTTCTCCTCCGGGTACTTAGATGTTTCAGTTCTCCGGGTTTGCCCCATTTCTGGTGATATATCTTCAATATACCGGGTTGCCCCATTCGGATATCTACGGATCAATTCTTGTGTGCAGATCCCCGTAGCTTTTCGCAGCTTATCACGTCCTTCATCGCCTCTGAGAGCCTAGGCATTCCCCATACGCCCTTAATTAGCTTATTGTACTTATTGCTCTTTTAAGGGCTTATGTATAAAATACATAAACCTTTATATTATAATGAGTTAATCATATTATATTCATATTCTTGCGTATATAACCGGCTAGGTTACATACGACTTCTCGTATTCTTTAATTATTTCCCAATATGTCAATGAACGTTTTCCCATAATCAGTATAAAATCTATGTAAATAAAAACGTATTGCACTTTCGTGAATCCTGTGTTTTTAAAAACTATATCCTTTATACCTAAGGATGATAATTACTATAAAGTAACTATCTTGGTGGAGAATATCGGAGTCGAACCGATGACCTCCTGCGTGCAAGGCAGGCGCTCTAGCCAGCTGAGCTAATCCCCCATTTTTATGAAATTCCGATGATGACATCAGTTTTCGAATGACGAAGTAATGATTCTCAACTTCTAAAATTTCCTTCAAAATGTAATACAATGAACATCACGATTTATTAAGCTTTCGCGAAAGCACAACTAACAATCAAACATATCTTTTAAAATATGTCTACTTATTAATTAGTAGTCTCAGGCAGACTCGAACTGCCGACCTCTACATTATCAGTGTAGCGCTCTAACCAGCTGAGCTATGAGACTGTAATTAAACAATCTATAGTTGTTAAGTAATAGTCTTAAGTAAAAAACTCAATACTAAAGTCTAACTACTATTTACTTGTTTATTAAAATTAAATCGACAGCTATTGAAAACTAAAACCTATTTTAACCTTTCGGTCGTAAGTCGTTTGCTGTGTATTATTGATATTGTTACATATAAATATATAACGCACAATAACAGGGACAAGCTCTAGAAAGGAGGTGTTCCAGCCGCACCTTCCGGTACGGCTACCTTGTTACGACTTAGCCCTAGTTACCAGTTTTACCCTAGGCCGCTCCTTACGGTGACGGACTTCAGGTACCCCCAGCTTCCATGGCTTGACGGGCGGTGTGTACAAGGCCCGGGAACGTATTCACCGGATCATGGCTGATATCCGATTACTAGCGATTCCAGCTTCATGGAGTCGAGTTGCAGACTCCAATCCGAACTGAGATAGGGTTTATAGATTCGCTCCTGGTCGCCCAGTGGCTGCTCTCTGTCCCTACCATTGTAGCACGTGTGTGGCCCAGGACGTAAGGGCCGTGATGATTTGACGTCATCCCCACCTTCCTCACGGTTTGCACCGGCAGTCTGGCTAGAGTTCCCGACATTACTCGCTGGCAACTAACCACAGGGGTTGCGCTCGTTATAGGACTTAACCTGACACCTCACGGCACGAGCTGACGACAACCATGCAGCACCTTGTAAATTGTCCGAAGAAAAAACTATCTCTAGTCCTGTCAATCTACATTTAAGCCCTGGTAAGGTTCCTCGCGTATCATCGAATTAAACCACATGCTCCACCGCTTGTGCGGGCCCCCGTCAATTCCTTTGAGTTTCATTCTTGCGAACGTACTCCCCAGGTGGGATACTTATCACTTTCGCTTAGTCACTCAGCCCGAAAGCCAAACAACTAGTATCCATCGTTTACGGCGTAGACTACCAGGGTATCTAATCCTGTTCGCTACCTACGCTTTCGTCCATCAGCGTCAATATATTGTTAGTGATCTGCCTTCGCAATCGGTATTCTATGTAATCTCTAAGCATTTCACCGCTACACTACATATTCTAACCACTTCACAATAATTCAAGACATACAGTATCAATGGCAATTCTATGGTTGAGCCACAGACTTTCACCACTGACTTATATGCCCGCCTACGGACCCTTTAAACCCAATGATTCCGGATAACGCTTGCACCCTCCGTATTACCGCGGCTGCTGGCACGGAGTTAGCCGGTGCTTATTCTTATGGTACCGTCATCAGTCTACACGTAGACCTTATTCTTCCCATATAAAAGTAGTTTACAACCCATAGGGCAGTCTTCCTACACGCGGCATGGCTGGATCAGAGTTGCCTCCATTGTCCAATATTCCTCACTGCTGCCTCCCGTAGGAGTCTGGTCCGTGTCTCAGTACCAGTGTGGGGGATCTCCCTCTCAGGACCCCTATCTATCGTAGTCTTGGTAAGCCGTTACCTTACCAACAAACTAATAGAACGCATAGTCATCTTATACCGCCGAAACTTTAATGTCCAAATGATGCCATTCAAACATACTATGGGGTATTAATCTTCGTTTCCAAAGGCTATCCCCCAGTATAAGGTAGATTCTATACGCGTTACGCACCCGGTGCGCCGGGTGGTAAGCAAGTAGCAAGCTACCTCTGTTACCCCTCGACTTGCATGTGTTAAGCCTGCCGCTAGCGTTCATCCTGAGCCAGGATCAAACTCTTCATCGTGTATTGTAAATAAATTTAACTCCTCACGACTCGAAATATCTGGTCAATAATAAACTTCTAGTTTTCAAATTCTTTGTAATAATACCCGAAGGTATTAATACGCGCTGTCAATTCAATAAATCAATGAACTTTCTCTACCACTATTAATAGCAGAAAACTCTTGCAAATGCTAAGGATTCGAACCTCAAATTAGAATAACTAATCTTCCAAAACATCTCAATAAAAACTTTTGAACTTCGCTAGATATATTACTGTTTCTCTAAGCGGGTGCAAATATACAACTGTTTTTTAAACTCACAACTTAATCTTAAAAATAATCGAAAATTTAATTTTCAACCTCTAAAATCAAGCAACAATCGCAATGAACATAACTCCCAAATAACCTCCATTTGTTAGCGGCTGCAAAACTACAACCTTTTTCCTAATTACAAACTATCTTTTTAAAAATAATTTGAAGAAATAAAAACAAACTTTTTAAAGACATTTAAAAGAACAACCGCTTGCTGTTAAGCGGGTGGCAAAGATACACCGAAGTTCTAATCTGACAAGAATATTCTTAGGAAAATTTTAAGGAAATATGCAACTCACTGTAAACACATGAAGTAGCTTTTAAAATAATTTGACTGACACCTCAACCAACCTAAAAGAACTCTATTTTGCACTCCATAAACTCAAAGAAACTAGCAATTCCTACCTCAGCTACTATCAAATAGCTGCAAAAACGACCCTAGAAATTTTCGCGAAAGCGTAAACTACCTATAAGAAGAAGTTCCACACAATACCAAAACGTATATTAAAGTCTCTATATGGATATCCAGGGGCACTGTAAAAGTCGCTTCCAGTAAAACTACTATTGAAATGTTCTGCTTTTATAAAAATCCGTGTTTGGCGGACTTTCATATTAATAAAGAAGTCCAATAATGGGAAGTTACCTAGCTCTTCTGTGTTTTGAACATAAAACTCGGCTAAGATAGGATCATAACCATTGAGATTATACTTAGTAAAGTAGTTTGCTGTGATACCTGTCTGAAGAAACAATGCTTTCTTAAAGAGACGGTCTGTAAAGTAAAAACTACCTCTACCTACTACATCTGGAACATTGAGTACACCCTCTGCCCCTGTTACATTTTGATAGGTGGCCGTAAGATCTAGGTTAAACTTACCAAACTTGATATCTCTATTTGCACTTATCTTTAAATGATTTACCGCTTCTCCAGATTGACGAGACTCTACAAGCCCGTCTTCTCCAAGTCCAAAATATGCGTAATCCTTTATAGTAGATGCAGACGCCTCAAGATTTACGAGACTCTTTGCGTCTAGTTGCGCTGCTAGCGTATTTGTTTTTACCGTAGCATAGTTGTCTTGATTAGACCAGTTATAGTTTAAATAATTACTCTGAAACAGTAAGTGGTTAAAACTAGCTTGTCTTGCATTACTAAGAATACTCACAGAGAATCGCTTATCATCTGCTATCGAATATCCCGCTTCTCCATATATATTGTACCCATCAAAATCACCCACCACATTTACCTGTGCCTCTCCTTCTATATCAAATCCTCCAATCCTATTTTTGTAGGCTCCACCTACAGCAATGTTTGTTCCCTGCAATCTATTAGGAACACGCTCAGAAACACCATCTCCATCTGCATCTTGAATAAGCACTGCGTTATATCCATAATCATAATACAAAGCGTTTGCTTGAAACTTGAGCTGCCCTAGTTTTTTATCTTCATAAACAGCATTGATCTCATTATAGGTTTCTTCGTGATCTGTTCTATCTGAAAAACTAGTCTGGCTAAATGCATCACCAAAAATTGCATTTGCCGCATCTTGTCTATATGTATAGAACTTATTCTCACTATTAAATATATGCCCTACTCTAAGACTATAATCCTTGAGGCTATCTTTTTTCTGGACAAGGTTATAATGATGATTCACATATATACGTGTGCCGTCAAGTATGTTTTCTGCATCCTCAAAATTTACAGGTAATCTTGATCTATCACTAAAGTCACCTTCACCACTATTAAACTGCTCTATACCCTGCTCTGTTAGTCCGCCGTTTTCTTGATTTAATAAATCTTGTGCAACCCAGTGCGCTCTTATATGATATCTATCATTTTTAGTACGATAGCTTCCTGCAAATCTAAAATTACCAGAACTCGTTAAGGCGTTTTGATATTTACCTAAGCTACGCACTCCTTTATATGCAATAGACATATTGAGTCGTGGATGAATATTCAAAGTAAAAAAGGCATCTAGCTGCTGCCCTTGCTCAAAGGCACTTCTATAAAACAATTCTGTAAGCGGTGTAGGCAGGTGGTAGTAATTAATATCTTCTACCTCCATATATGCAAAATGTCTAGCCTGCGCTATATATCCTGGTGTAGTACGTCTATTATTAAAGTTATAGATGAGCGTGTTATTAGTTTGCCCAGTATTTGCAAATGGCAATAACCCATATCTATCTTTGCGCAGGTAATTAAATTTGTAATCCTTCTTTATATTAAGCGTAGTATCTACATGCGTAGTATCTCTAGCAATTGATATGATTTTATAATCCTCAACGGGTGGTCTTTCAAACTTCTTGATATTAGTAGAAGAAACCTCTCTGGCATTAAGAGGATCATTATTATCGTTTTGCTGTATAATACCCGTAGATGACCCCTTAGTAGGGATCCGAGAAATTTGAGCAAAAAGCATGGTTTGCAACAAGCAAAATAATAAAATCAAAACTCCTCTCATACAAAAAAATTATAGCGTCAAAATTACATTTTTATCCTCGAACCTCGTATTTTCAGCTCCACAAAGATGCTTAAACTCAAATATCATACTCATCTCATAGAATGTGGCACGGACGAAGCTGGCCGTGGCTGCCTCGCAGGCCCTGTTACGGCTGCTGCCGTAATGCTTCCAGACGACTTCATTAACGAGATACTTACAGATTCTAAACTTCTCACAGAGAAGAAACGTGAATTACTCAAACCTATTATAGAAGAACAAGCAATTGCTATCGGATTTGCTCATGTAATGATGAGTGAGATAGACGATATTAATATCCTTAATGCTTCCATCTTAGGAATGCACCGCAGTATTGAAAGTATGATAGGTACGCTTTCGCGAAAGCAAAAAAAACCACAACACATTCTTGTAGACGGCAATCGGTTTAAACCTTTTCCTAAGATTGACCACACCACAGTTATAAAGGGCGACGGAAAATACTTGCCTATTGCTGCTGCGTCTATTATTGCAAAAACTGCTCGTGATGAATATATGAATCTCATACACGAAGAGTTCCCTATGTACAATTGGAAGAAAAACAAAGGATACCCCACCAAGGAACATCGAGAGGCTATACGCAGATATGGTATTACAAAGTATCATCGCAAGAGCTTTAAGTTACTTCCAGAACAATACGAACTAGATTTTACGTTTAAGAATAACAGCTAATCCCTTGTTTAAAAAGTAGTCAATAACAATATGAGGTTCTCAAGAAGTTCTCAAGACTGAGGTTGTATTTTTGAACCCACCTTAAGCGCACTTATGAAATCTTTCTTTTACATACTTTTTAGCCTTGTTATTCTCGCTAGTTGCGACACTACACCAAAGGCATCATCTTCTCTTACTAAATATATACCTCGCAAAGCGGCGGTTGTTATAAAGACTAATGACTTTAAGGATCTTAAAAGTGCACTTGTAAATAATGACCTTATACAAGAGCTAGCTCCTACGGCACTTTATAAAACCCTAGTTAAAGGGCAGACATTGTTTAAAGACATACAACCAGACGGCGAGACCTTGTTGTGTTATACAAAACTAGGCCGTAATGACTATGACATTAGTATGATTACAAAAGCGCATGCTTCGCTTTTTAAAGGAGACTCGTTACTCATGAAAGAAGCAGCACTTAAGAACCCAACTATTAAAACATTAGGCGTAACCGCACATTATCTTATATATAAGGACGTGCTCATTGCTAGTACATCAAAAATCCTTTTAGAAAATGTATTAAGAGAGGATAACACAGAGATCTATGAAGATGACCTTTTTGAAAAAGCATACACCTCATCTAGCAATAGCGCTACGGCTTCTATATTTATAAGAGGATCAGAAGGTGCTAGCTTGTATAAGAGTCTATTTCCTAATGCAACAGCAAATGCGCTGAAAAATTCGTTTTCTTGGACTGCGGCAGATGTTGACTTGGATAACAATGACATCAGACTGAGTGGTGTTGCGCTGGTGCAAGATTCTACATCACAAAGATTGAGTTTACTTAAAGACACACAACCGGTAGTGAATAGAATTGCATCTATTACTCCTACGGCTGCAATTGCTGTAGAGGCTATCACCTATGACGACTGGCAGCAGTTTAAATCTAGTAAAGCAGATTTTTTGAAACTAGACCTCTCTAAATACACGCTTGCACGTGAGGATCTTTTTGCTAGTTTCTCAGAGGTAGGAATGATTCATCTGCCTAAAGGAAAAGTAATAGTGGGAGTTTCTACAGATATTACGGTTACCGGCAATGAACTTGCGAGCGCTTCAGAAAAAGCCGAATTTAGAAAGGTTTCCATCTATGAGATTAATATGGGTTCCGCTTTCGCGAAAGCGTACTCACCTCTACTCAATCTTTCATCTCCTACTTTATACGCATCTATAGATGACTTCTATCTTTTTGCCGAAAATCAAGAAGCGCTAGAAACTGTAATTGCCAACTATCAGAATAAAGCAACCCTATCTAACAGCGCTACCTTCCAGAACACGGAAAGCACTTTAAGTCGTGCGTCTAGTTATTTACATATTTCTAGTCTGAGCAGTAATGCATATAAAGAGCTCGCCTCAGAAGATGGTCAAAAAGTATTAAAAGATATCACTCTGGATGGCTATGATTATAGCGCGCTACAGCTCATACAAGAAAAGGACTACTTACTACTAAATATGGCAATTCTCAAGAACGACGAGGCCACTACAGATGCAAATATTGCTCAAATTGCCAATGTAAAACTAAGCGCAGACATCACAATGACGCCGCAGCTAGTAACAAATCATCGTACTAATGGAAAGGATGTAGTGGTTCAAGACATAAACAACACGCTATATCTAATAAGTAATGCAGGAAAAGTATTGTGGCAAAAAGACCTAGATGGTCAAATACTAGGTGAGGTGCAGCAGATAGATCTATACCGCAATGGCAGATTGCAACTCGCTTTTACCACGCCATCTTCATTTTATGTGTTGGATCGTAATGGTAAAGAAGTGAGTCCTTATCCGCTCTCTTTTAAAGATAACATCACGCAACCGCTTTCTATCTTCGACTATGACAATAACAGTAATTACCGTTTTGTCATCGTACAAAAAGATAAAGTACTGATGTATGATAAAAATGCAAAAGCTGTTTCTGGATTTACCTTTAGAGAAGCAGGAAGTGCAATTTTATATCCTCCAGCACATATGCGCATAGGTAACAAAGATTATATCACGATTGCCGAGAATAGCGGGAAGCTGCACATCTTAAATCGCACAGGAAAAACGCGAATTGACGTTAAAGAAAAAATCAACTTTGGAGATACTCCTATATATAAGTATGGCAACAACTTTGAAACCTTTACAGTTAATGGTGAGAAAGTGAGCATTAACACCTCTGGGAAGCTTACCCAGAGTATTTCAGATTTTCAATCTGATTCAAAAATCGCTATTGAGGGTAAACTGAAAGTAGGTTTGAGAGAAAACAATCTTGTGGTAAATGGTAAGAAGAGAGAGATTGCCTTTGGCACCTATACTTCACCTAGCATCTCAAGCACTGGAAAATCACAATACATTGCTATCACCAATACAGAATCTAGCGAAGTCTATATTTATGACAATAAAGGTGTATTACTACCTAACTTTCCTATCTATGGAACTTCTAAGGCAGATGTTGGCTTTTTACGAAGCAATAAGTCTCTAGGTTTTGTAACTCAGGGAGGTAGTAACTCGGTATTGATTTACAAGATTAACTAGCGCGTCGTCCTTATATATATTCCGCGCCCGCTTCTGGAGTTATGAAGTTGGCTTCAAAGAGCGCTGTAAAGTGTTTAAGTAATTTCTCTTTTACCTCTGCCTCATCTACCCTTGCTTTACCTAGCTCTACATTGAGAGAGGTCACTGCTTTGTCTTTTATCCCGCAAGGAATCATCAGGTCAAAGTAGCCTAAGTCTGCATTTACGTTTAATGCAAATCCATGCATGGTTACCCAGCGGCTAGCGCGCACACCCATGGCACAAATCTTACGTGCAAACGGAGTTCCCACATCAAACCACACACCCGTTTCTCCTGGAGAACGTTCGGCTTTAAGTCCGTATTCGGCTAGGGTGAGAATTACCATCTCTTCTAGCAATCTCAGGTATTTGTGAATGTCTCTAAAAAAGCTATCAAGATCAAGAATAGGATATCCTACGATTTGTCCGGGACCGTGATACGTGATATCTCCGCCGCGGTTAATCTTATAAAAACTAGCTTTTTTCTCGGCAAGCTCTTTTTCGCTGACAAGCAAATTAGAAAGATCACCACTCTTGCCTAAAGTAAACACATGAGGATGCTCTACAAACAAGAAATGGTTAGGAGTTACCAGTCCGGCGTTTTGTCTACGGTTGGCAATTTTCATCTCCACCGTTTTCTTAAAAAGCGTCTCTTGGTAGTCCCAAGTTTCCTTATAATCTCGATTTCCGAGGTCCTGTAAAATGATATTTTTATTCACGGCGCAAAGGTACGCAGAAACATAAAAAAATATCTCAACTTTTAAAATCCCTTTTTCTTAAGAAGTGAATACAACGATTTTTCTTTTCCCCGCCCTGAAGGGTGGAAAAATCTTTGTTCAATAAAATCTGTTTGGAATCATCTACTCTGTTCTTAGTAGGTGTATGTGATTACTCTTATGAAACATCTCCCCTAGCCCCTCTTCAAAGAGGGGAACACTCAAATGAGAATCGCAACGAAGTTGCAAAAAATGAAAGCCCCTCTTCGAAGAGAGGTTGGGGAGATGTTTTCGGCTTGTAAAAAATAAAAAAGCCACCCTTTAGGGTTGGGAAGGCTTTTTGAAAACATCTCTCCACAAACAGAAATACTCACATAAAAATTGCAACGAAGTTGCAAAAATTGAAGCCCCTCTTCGAAGAGGGGTTGGGGAGATGTCCGCGAGTTGTGAAAAAACCACCCTTCAAGGACGGGGAAATCTTTTAAAAACTAAAAAAACCTCCTACCATATAGTAGAAGGTCTTTATAATAATTATCGTGACTTATTTATCCTCAAGAACCACCTCAAAGTTTTCTAAGGTCTTGTCTGTTCCTTCTAGTAGGGTTTTATAGTCTATGGAGAAGGTTACTGTTTTGCCATCTTCTGAGATTATTGCGTTTTCTTGAGATACGGAGATTACTTTTCTTGGGAATACGTATTCTAGTTGCATAGTAGATTGATCTAGTACTTCGTCCATACCTAGTACCATCTCTTTCATCATATTGTTTTCGGCTTCTCCATTCTCATCTTTAAAAACGGCATCCTCTACGTCTTGTCTCGTCTTTTCAGATAATTCGCTGCTGCCTTCTAGGTGTCTTGATAGCGCTTTAGGGTCTGTTCTTCTAAAGGTATTATCGGTAAAAGTATAGATCACCTTGTTTGTACTCAGCATACTATTTGCTGGGCTACTACTTGCTTGCTCTCCGCCTGGTGTGGTTTTCTTTGCGCTTTCAAATACTTTATCTACATCATATGCGATGCGCTCTATTTCCTTAAACTCTTTAAAGTCTTTTATAACAGTAAGTACCATTACGCCATTCTCCTCGTCTATATTCATATTCATAGCAAAGTCTTTAAGTGCTTTCAAATTCTCCTGCTGTGCAGCTGGTAATGTGGCAATGCTATCCTTATAGATTTCTAGAAAGTCATTAAACACCATGGTAGTGTCCATCTTTTCCTTCTTCTTTTCTGGATTACTCGCTCCACTTTGAGCAGCGATTGCCATGATTTGTGATAGGTCAAATTTAGATTCATAACGACCTCCCATGTCTTCATTAAAAACAATACGCTCATGCATACTACAACTCACCAGTAACACTAAGAGCACTACTAGCAGTCCATAAACATTTTTACTCATTCCTATTTTTTTGGATTATTTAATATTACGAGTGCTGCGATTACGCCTGGCACCCAGCCACAGAGCCAAAGTAAGAAAACTATTAATACAGACCCACATCCTTTGCCTATTACAGCTAGTGGTGGAAAAAAGATGGCAAGTAAGACACGCCAGATACTCATAAGTGAAGTTTTTTGATCCTCTCCTTCGGCAGGAAAGGTTGATTGATGTACTTAATAAGACGACATAATTTTCAGATTGTTACAATGTTGATTTCTGAGCGGGCTATCACTATCTTTGCGCCGCTCTACCGCTATTTATGCGTAGCGCTTATTTGCAAAAAATATAAAAGAATTATTACTGTATGCAACTGTCAGAACAAGAACAAGTACGCCGTCAAAAATTATCCCGCTTGCGCGAAATAGGAATCAATCCTTATCCAGCAGCACAATACCACGTTACTCATAGCTCTAAACAGGCTATCGGAAATTATAAAGAGGGTGAGAAGGTAGTGATGGCAGGTCGCTTGATGCGAAAGAAGATTCAAGGTTCTGCATCTTTTGGAGAGATCCAAGATGGTGAAGGTCGCATACAATTATACTTTAACCGTGACGAGATTTGCCCGGGAGAAGATAAGTCTCACTATAACGAGGTATTTAAAAAGCTTCTTGACTTAGGTGATTTCATTGGTGTAGAAGGAACGTTGTTTACTACACAAGTAGGTGAGATTACGGTATCACTTACTGGTTTCACACTATTGAGTAAAGCACTTAAACCATTACCATTACCTAAAACAGATGCAGAGGGTAACACCTATGATGAGTTTATAGATCCAGAAATGCGTTACCGCCAGCGTTATGCAGATCTTGCTGTAAACCCACACGTAAAAGAAGTATTTGTAAAACGCACCAAGCTTTTTAATGCGATGCGTAACTTCTTTAACAACGCAGGATATTTTGAAGTAGAGACTCCTATCCTACAGCCTATTGCTGGAGGAGCTGCAGCACGACCATTTGTGACGCACCACAACTCACTAGACATGCCATTATATATGCGTATTGCAAATGAGCTGTACTTAAAGCGTCTCATTGTTGGCGGATTTGAAGGTGTGTATGAGTTCTCAAAGAACTTCCGTAATGAAGGGATGGACCGCACGCACAATCCAGAGTTTACCGCAATGGAAATCTATGTAGCTTATAAAGACTACAACTGGATGATGGAGTTTTGTGAGCAGTTACTAGAACACTGTGCGATGGCAGTAAACGGAACTACAAAGGCAACCTTTGGTGAGCACGAAGTAGATTTTAAAGCACCGTATGCTAGAGTAACCATGGCAGATAGTATCAAGCACTTTACAGGTTTTGATATTCTTGATAAAACAGAAGATGAGATACGCGCTGCTGCACAAGGCATGGGTATCGAGGTAGATGAGACTATGGGTAAAGGAAAACTCATCGATGAGATTTTTGGTGAGAAGTGTGAGGGCAACTACATACAGCCTACCTACATCACAGACTACCCTAAAGAGATGAGCCCGCTATGTAAAGAGCACCGTGATAACCCAGAACTTACAGAACGTTTTGAGTTGATGGTTTGTGGTAAAGAGATTGCAAATGCATACTCAGAGCTTAACGACCCTATCGACCAGCGTGAGCGTTTTGAGGCACAGCTAGAACTTGCAAAGCGTGGTGATGACGAGGCAACAGCTTCTATAGATTATGACTTCTTGCGTTCATTAGAGTACGGAATGCCTCCTACCTCAGGAATGGGAATAGGGATGGACCGTTTGATTATGTTCTTGACTAATAACCAGTCTATACAAGAAGTACTGTTCTTCCCACAGATGAAACCAGAAAAGAAGGCACTTGATCTTAACGAGAACGAAAAAGCAATTTACGACCTCCTTAAAAAGGAAAGCCCACAAGAACTTGGCGCACTTAAAGCTGCAGCAGGTTTAAGTAACAAAGGATGGGACAAAGGCCTTAAAGGTCTTACCAAACTAGGCGCTGCCAAAGTTTCTAAAACAGACGAAGGTTTGTTTGTAACCATTGCAGACTAACCCCACCTTCTTACTATAAAAGACAACCTAAAAACCGACTATCAAATCCCTGCTTTTTAAGTGGGGATTTTTTTATGCGCTTTCGCGAAAATTTGAATTGGTTAGCTCGATGCTGTTAATTATACATATTTATTAAATTAATTAATCTAGAGTAAGGCAAACCGTAAAGGAGGTGTGTTGGGATGTTGTATTTTAGTGATATGGTTTATAAAAAAATTAATTAAAAAGGAGAGAATATGAGTGAAGAAGAGAAAGGATTATTGGATAAGAAAGAGGCTGTGGGTACTGTTGAAAATGTACAATCAATATTCTTTTCTTACAATGAGAATTTAAATAGTGTAAAATTATATTTCAGCAAATTTGGAAATTTAGCAACGGGTGAAGATGATAATATAAAAGAAAGCTTTGAATCATTTTTTGAAGAGGTCGTAGAGGATCTTGAAAGTAATAAAAAAACTGTTCTCAATCCAGAAACGGACACTGAAGAGGAAGTAATAGATGATGAATACATTAAAAAAGCTTTAAGCCTTTTCAGAAAAAGACCTAATATATCTCCACGTAATTATGAAATACTATCGAGAAGTTCCTTTTTAATGCTCAACAATTATTTCGAATATCTTCTAACTGATTTACTGAGTTACTTCTATAATAAATATCAGAACTCATTAGATGAAAAAGAATTCAGGTTAACCCTAAAGGAATTAAATGAATTTGAAACTATAGAGGAGGCGACAAAAAATTTAATTTTGAAGGAAGTAGAAAGTATTATAGTAGAAAAGACATTTAATGAACTTCTAATTCATTTTGAGAAACAACTCTCTATTTCATTAGAAAATGACTTAATTAATTGGAATAAAATTATTGAAATAAGAGAAAGGAGACATTTGATTGTTCACAATTCATCAATTGTCAACAAGAAATATATAACTCGCACAGGCAATCCTTATGACTTCAAAATTGGTGAACCTATTCATGTTCAAAAAGATTATTTTGAAAATAGTTGCAATGAATTGAAAATCGCTGGTCAATTACTTCTATTTAATTGTTGGGGGAAATGGGATAAGGATAATATTGACAATGCGATTTATCAAATTATGTTACAAACATTTGAAGACTTAAAATTCAAAAATAATGATGCAGTGCGAAGAATGTGCGAATATTCAAATCAAATTATTGCAAAAAATGAAAATCAAGAAGATTATTTGTTTCGCATTAAAGTGAATCATGCAATAGCCCTGAAAAAATCTAAAAGCAACAAAGATTTAGCTAAAGTTTTGAAAACAATGAAAGTAGGCACAGCAACCCCAATATTTAAAATTGCCTTTAAAATTTTAAATGATGACCATAAAGACTTATCTGGTTTATTTAAAAAAGCAGTTGTCATGGAGGAATTAAATAGAGAGTTTTATTTGGAATGGCCAATATTTGATTTTGTACGAATTAATGAAACAGAGTTACATAAGGAACTACTACAAACATTTAATTAATTTGACTTTAGCTAAAATAGAATTTTCCAACAATGGATAATTCAAGAAATAAGGGTAACGACTTACCTTGAATAAAACATTCACGAAAAGCATATTTCTTACAATGAAACTTACACAATTTTTAAAATGAGAAAATTACTTACAATCTTATTAATATTCTTACTTACATCTTTACATATGATTGGACAAAATTCAGAGGAGCATTGGGATACTTATATGGCGTCATATGAAAATGGAAAGCCAGGTTCCACTACGTTAAGAATGGATTTAATTGATATTGCTCCAATGCAAGACTTCAATTATGTTCTGGTAACCGGACTAGTTTATGAAACATCTAAAGAAAATGGATTTCCAGAAAATGAAATTTTTAGTGTATTGCACAATGCAGCTGACGAACTAATAGAAATAATACAACCCGAAACTGATTTCGTACTAGTTGGGTCATTTATGCATAATGGAAAGAGACTTGAATATTTTTATCTTAAAGAACAAAAGAATATTATTTCAAAAATTGAGCGCTTCTATAAAATCAAATATCCAGAGTATAAATTCTACCTTAACATTAAAGAGGACAAAGAATGGGATTACTATCTAGATTTCCTTTATCCAAATGAAGAGACCTTAAATTATATGGCGGACCAATCTGTATTACGAAATTTAGAAGAGGCTGGCGATGATCTAATTAAGGCACGAAGAGTTAACCATTGGCTTTATTTTACTAAAGAAACAGAAATGAATAAGTGTAAAGCAGAATTAATTGAACTAGGTTTTATAGTGCACTATGCCGGAATTAATAAAGAAACAAATCTCCCCTTTGAACTACAAATTTCTAGAGTAGATAACGTAGACATTTCTTCTATTTTTCCTATCACGTCTGATTTGAGAAAGAGAGCAAAAAATTTTAATGGTGAATATGATGGCTGGGAAACCTCGGTTGAAAAATAATTATGTAAGACAAAGAACCGCGCTAAAAATCAAGTCCATGTAAAACATGGGTTTGCTATTATTTTATAAGCTACCAAAACCAACTCAACAAAATGATATTCGAAATTCCATTTAATGAAGAGATTTATAACCAACAAATGCTTCTAAATTTCAACACTGCTTGGAAGAAGAACTTTAATAATAACAGAAAATGTCTGTTCTTAGCAATTCCAATGATCCTAGTTGGTGGATTAATCATATATGGAGAAAACAATACTGGCTTTCTGCTAGTCGCAATTGGAATTCATTATTTAATGAATTTTTACACCTACTATAAATTTTACCAGAAAAGTAAAAAATCCTATTTAGATTTAATGAATGCGGAAATTCTTAAACAAAAAGGGTCAAATGAAAATCACTTGTGGGAATTTGACGACCTCTTCTTTAGATATAAAGATCATAAATATGAAGCCAAAATAAAATGGGAGGTTTTCAAAAGCCATAGAGTGATTGAGAATAACCTGTTTCTTGATATCGATGTCGGGACTAATTTAGCTTTCATTCTAGGAGAATCGGAAATAGGTACTGACAATTTTAAAAAAGCGACTGAGTTTGTTAAAGAAAAAGTTACTCAAAAACATATGTAGATTAAACAACCTTTATCATTATAGCACTAGCGAGTATCATTATCAACATACTATTCAGATAAAAAAATAACACGTGTCAATGCGGCCACCTTACTCCTACCTCATCATCTTCCTCCTACTCCTAAGCACTCACATCACCAGGGCTCAAGAAAACCAAGTAGTTGAATATTTCAATACGGGTGAGAAAAAAAGTGTCGGTCTCAAAAATGCAGCTGGCTTCCCTACGGGTGAGTGGGTTTATTATAGAAAGGATGGAACTGTCGATACCAAGTTTACCTACAATGGCACAGATAAACCAGTAGGCCCTTTTAAAATGTATTACCACAACGGGCAGTTGCAAACTAAAGGTTCTTATGCGAGTGAAGGTTTCTATAGTATGGATGGCCCTTACGAGGATTATTACAGTAACGGCCAACTAAGATCTAAAGGAGTTTATAAAGAGAATCGAAGTGTAGGCAGTTGGATGGGGTATTGGGAAAATGGCCAACTCAAATCAAAAACTACCTATAGCAGCGAAGGTGTGATTATAAGTAATACAGAATATCACAGCAATGGCAACTTGAGACTAGATGCTACCTATACTGATAAAGGCGACTTTACCGGCAACCTCAATATTTATTATGAAGATGGAACGCTATTTACCTCTCAAGAATTTGATGCGCTAGGTAACAAGAAAGGCGTGTACACGTCTTTCTACAAGAACGGCAGTATCAAGGAGCAAGGGGAATATGCAGGCATCGATTACTTTAAGAAAAAAGGCGCCTGGAAATCTTTCTACAAAGATGGTACACTACAAATGATGGTTACCTATGATAATGAAGGCAACCGTCTAGAGATTAAACGCTATGACACCAACGGTAATTTGATTCCTGAGAAGGAATGATATAAAAGCTATTTTCGCGAAAGCGTTATTAGTAGCTATCTACTAGTTATTGCACTACCATAAACGGAGTTAAGCTAGTTACCCCTTTGCATCAATTAAGTCTGCAAGATAAAGCGCATCCTTAGACACTCCGCCTAAGGTTGCAGATCCGCGAGTGTACATCCACGGTAGGCCTAAGAAATACAGGCCATCGATGTTGCTTACACCTCTGCGGTTTTTTGGATAACTATCTGCATCAAGCTCTAAGCCCTCTATCCATTGAAAATTAGGGCGATATCCAGTTGCCCATATGATGTTTTTAATACTAGCTACTTTCTTGTTTTCGAAGATGATTTCCTCATGCATGGCATCTTTAGTTCTGCCGCTTATAATGACGTTGTCTCTAGAAAGAATTTCTTTTACATCTGTGCCTATAACAGGCTGAGTAAATGAGCTTATCCTCTTACCCATCCAGCTATATTTATTAAAACTTAGAAATCCTGTGACAGTAAACCACCACCACAATGACTTCCCTAAAATATGCTGCGGCAATGATTTTACCGTAGTATCCCCAGAGAAAAAGACCTTCCTGCGACCATCTTTTGAAAGTTCGTTTAAGATTTGGTATCCAGAGTCTCCCCCACCTACTACGAGCGCATCGCCCTCTTGTAATTGATCTAGTCCTTTATAGTAATTGCTATGCATCTGCGTGATACTGTCTGCAATCTTAGTATTACAAGGTGGCGTGTATGGCGTGTGAAAAGGACCTGTGGCAACCACCACATTTTTTGCTTCAAGATCACCATCCTTATGTGTGAGGATAAATCCCTTTGCCGTCTTACTTATAGAAGTAATTAATGTATTGAGTTTTACAGGGATCTCAAAAATCGACACATAAGACTTAAAATAATCTGCTACTTCATATTTACTTGGGTAATGACCTTTAGGAGTGTCAAATTTTAAACCCGGCAGATGATTGTATTTGGTAGGGGTAAATAGTTTTAAGGAATCCCATCTGTTTAACCACGACGCTCCTATTTCTTTATCACCATCTACCACCACGTAGTTCTTACCCATCTTTTTTAAATGGTACGCTATAGATAATCCAGCTTGTGCTCCTCCTATTACTACATAATCTAACATCTGTTCCCCTTCTAATTTTTTGCAAAAATAGACATTAAGAATAGCTTTCCTCCTTTTTATAGCTTTCAATAAAATCAAACACTATAATCAGAATATTTTACCACAAATATTCCGCATCACGATCACTTTTTAGATTATTTTTCATGTACAGAATATTGCAATGTGGGTGGTTATGCTTTCGCGAAAGCGTATTTATCATAAGGCTAGTTCACGTGCAACTCAAGGCCAATAAAACCACTTCATACAAATAACCCTACCTTTGTAGCCACAAAAAAAAAGCTACAATGAATAATACTCCCCTAAGAACCCTTGTACAAGGCATTCCAAAAACAGAACTTCACCTCCATATTGAAGGTAGTTTTGAGCCAGAATTGATGTTTGAGATTGCAAAGCGCAATAACATCACCCTTGCTTATGATTCTATTGAGTCACTTAAAAAGGCATATACATTTAATAACCTTCAAGAGTTTCTAGACATCTACTATACAGGTGCACAAGTACTCTTACACGAGCAAGATTTTTATGATCTTACGTGGGCATATCTTACCAAAGTACATAGTGAGAACGTGGTACACGTAGAGGTGTTCTTTGATCCACAAACACACACAGATCGCGGTGTTCCTTTTAAAACAGTAATCACTGGGATTTACAATGCGCTTGAGAAAGCAAAAAGTGAATACGGTATTACCTATAAACTTATCATGTCTTACTTGAGACACTTAAGCGAGGAAGCTGCTTTTAAAACACTAGAAGAATCACAGCCATACAAAGCGTGGATAGATGGTGTAGGGCTTGACTCTTCTGAGCAAGGAAATCCCCCTAGTAAATTTAAAAACGTATTTGAAGCCTCGGCAAAAGAAGGTTACAAACTAGTTGCACACGCCGGTGAAGAAGGCCCAGCAGATTATATTTGGGAAGCACTTGACGTACTAAACGTTGTGCGTATAGATCACGGTAATCGCTGCCTAAGTGATGACACCCTTGTGGAGCGTCTTGTAAAAGAGCAAATTCCGTTAACGCTTTGCCCTACTAGTAATGTAGCGCTTAAAGTGATTGACAAGATGGAAGAACACCCAGTAGCACAGATGCTAGATAAAGGGATTCTTGCGACGATACACTCTGATGATCCAGCATATTTTGGCGGATACATGAATGAGAACTACTACCAGACAGCAAGTGCCTTAAACTTATCTAAGGAGCACATCATGCAACTTGCTATCAATGGTTTTAAAGCAAGCTGGCTTACCGAAGATGAGAAAGCAGCACACATCACAAAGGTGAAAGCATACTTTGCTTCTATAGATTAAGTATTTTAATAAGGTTGCGCTTTTGCAAGAGCGCAACCTTATTTCTATCGTTCTGTAAGGGACATCTTACCACCAATCACCACCACCTAAGAGACTGATAACTCAATCTTTATAGCTATTTTTGAAGTAACTTAAATAGGAATACTATGGAGGTAATAAAAATTATATTCTTTGCGCTTGGCACTTTCTTTGGCGTTGACGATAGTACCATTGTGGCAGAAGAAACTGCGGTACACATTGACATAGCAGAACAAATTATAACGGTAGATCAACAGAATGTTTTTGCACTCGTAAGCAATGAAAAAGACAGCCTAAAGATTAGAAACACCCTCTACAGAATAGGAAATGCACAAGCACAAGAAAAGCGCCTTACCTTAAAGGAAAAGTTTGACACCTACGCTTGGTCCACTTCTGAAATAGTGAGCCGTAAAGAAGCAAAGCAACTTGATATTAAACTCAAGTTCAAATATGTTAGTAAGGAGCAGCTTAAAGATTTTGGAATAGACTACGTAGAAAAAGATAGCTCCTATGCTATTATTAATATCCCAGCGTGGAATATTAAAACCACTAATGGAGCACTGCGAGATAATTACTGGTACTTTAAGGACAGTATTTCTTTCACCCTTTCACCTGCTAAGGATATGCCTAAAAAATACCTTCCTCTTAAGAAAGGCTTGTATAATTATTGGGAGCAGGTAAAACCATAAGCATAGATTTTAAGAATTGTTGTTACGCTTTCGCGAAAGCGTAATTACCCACCATCACTACCTATCACCTACAATCCTCATCATCTATATGATGGGGATTTTCTATTTATAATACGGCCATTACATAAATAATTGTTAAACCCTTTTTAATTACTAAACGGTTGGTTAGTTTTGCACAGTAATAAGAAACAAGTGGCTAGAAAAAAGAATTATGATGAGCGTGAAGTAGTCGAAAAGGCTATGAATCTGTTCTGGAAAAATACCTACGAGTCTACCTCTATGCAAATGCTAGAGAAGGAGATGGGTATTAATAAATTCTCAATCTATGCGAGTTTTGGAAATAAGCACGGTCTGTTTATGGCAAGCTTAGCTTATTACAAAGAAAAGGTAGGCGCTATCATTAAGAAGTTTGCTAGCGGTACAAACGGAGTGCAAGATATCAAGCAGTTTTTTATAGACTCTGTGACCATCATTGACCGCGACGGATCGCGCAACGGATGCCTACTTACAAATACCTATAACGAGTTTGCAGCAAGTGAAGACGCTGTGATTCAAGAAGAGATGAATTCCTTTATGAGTAGTATAAAGGAGCTTTTTATTGAAAAACTGAGAATGGACGGTAGTAAAGATGAAGAAACCATTATGCGAGAAGCAAATTTTCTTTTACTAGCCAAACATGGCCTAGCAGCTGCCTCACGAGTAAATACAACACAAGAGATTGAAGATTACATAGAGATGACGTTTAAAAACATCTAACTATTTTTTTACCCTAAAACTAAACGAACGTTTAGATATAATTAACATAAATTAAAAATTGCTATTATGACAACATTAAAAGTTCACAACATCGAGAGTGCTCCACAAGAGAGTAAGCCATTATTAGAAAATTCTTTAAAGTCTTTCGGGATGCTTCCAGGATTACACGGAGTGCTTGCTGAGTCTCCACAGATCTTAAAAGCATACCAAGAGCTACATGAGTTATTTACAAACTCTTCATTTAACGCAGACGAGTTAACGGTAGTATGGCAAACAATTAACGTAGAGCATGCATGTCACTACTGCGTACCAGCACACACAGGTATAGCAAAAATGATGAAAGTAGATGACGCAATCATCGAGGCTTTACGTAACGAGACTCCACTAGAAGATGCAAAACTAGAAGCACTACGTACATTCACTTTATCGCTTACACGTAACCGTGGTAACGTTTCTCAAGAAGATCTTACTGCATTTTATGCAGCTGGATATGGAGAAAGACAAGTGCTAGATATCATCTTAGGATTATCTCAAAAAGTAATAAGTAACTACACAAATCACATCGCAAACACACCTGTAGATGCTGCATTTGAGAAGTTTGCTTGGGAGAAAAAATAAGTAACTCCCCTAACTTAATTAATAATAAGCCTTCCTCAATATTGTAGGAAGGCTTCTTTAAAACAAATCATATGAGTATTTCAATAGAAAATAAAGTAGCATTAGTCACTGGCGCAAATAGAGGTATTGGTAAAGCGATTGTGGAGTCATTTTTAGACCACGGAGCAAAGAAAGTATATCTAGCGGTACGTGATACAAACTCTACAAAAGAACTAGAAGAAAAGTATGGTGATAAAGTAGTCACTTTGCAAGCAGATGTGTCAAACACAGCCTCTATAAAAACACTAGCAGAACACGCTACAGATGTAGATGTAGTAGTAAACAATGCAGGTATAGGGACACCACAGTCTATCATAAGTGATGATGTAGAAGAAGATTTTCTTAATCAGCTACAGGTAAATGCTTTTGGATTAGTACGTGTTGCAAACGCTTTCGCGAAAACGTTAGAAAGCAACAAAGGAGCGCTTGTACAATTGAACTCTATTGCTTCTATCAAAAACTTCTCTCAACTCTCTACATACTCTGCATCAAAAGCAGCATCGTATTCTTTGACACAAGGAATTCGCACAGAGTTAAGTCCGCGAGGAATTAATGTACTAAGTGTACACCCAGGACCAGTAGATACAGATATGGCAGAAAAGGCAGGCTTTGAAAATGGAGCTACAACTTCCGAAATTTCTGAAGGAATTGTAAGCGCATTAAAAGCTGGAGATTTTCACTTATTTCCAGATGACATGGCAAAGCAGTTTGAAAAAGAATATCAAAACTTTTCTGACAACATCGTAACTTCAGATTTTTAAGAAGTACCATCACACTAAAAACATAGATCATGATAAAAGTATCTGTAATGTACCCTAATAGTGAGCGTGTAAAATTTGACACCGACTATTATAAAAATAGCCACTTACCTATGATTCAAGAATCACTAGGTGACGCATTAAAGGGATTAGAATTAGAAGTAGGAATTGCTGGAAGAGCGCCTGGAGAGCTTGCACCTTATGTAGCGATTGCTCATTTAAAATTTGATAGTGTTGCTTCTTTCCAAGAAAGCTTTGCGCCACACCAAGAGAAGTTTGCAGCAGATGTTGAAAACTACAGCAACGTGCAAGGAGAATTACAAATAAGTGAAATCATAGCTTTGTAAAATGATGAAAGAAAAATTAAAAATAGATATCGTCTCAGATGTAGTTTGCCCATGGTGTACCGTAGGTTACAAACGACTTGAAAAAGCAATATCAGAACTTGGTATTGAAGACCAAGTAGAGATAGAGTGGCAACCGTTTGAGTTAAACCCTCAAATGCCTGCCGAAGGTCAAAACGTAGATGAGCATATCACAGAAAAATATGGATCAACGGCAGCGCAACAAAAAGAGTCTAAACAACGACTAGTAGATGCTGGAAATGAGCTTGGCTTTACCTTTGACTATTTTGACGACATGAGAATTGTAAACACTTTTGATGCACATGTATTATTAGAGTATGCAAAGAAATTTGACAAGCAAACAGCATTAAAAATGCGACTTACCGCTTCTTACTTTAGTGAACGTAAAGATGTATCACAAAGAGATGTCTTAAAACAAGCACTTCTTGATGTAGGCTTAAATGCAGAGGAAGGTATTGCTTTACTTGAAAATGAAGAAGCTCGTTATGATGTAAGAACGCAACAAGGTTACTGGAAGAACTTAGGTGTAAACTCAGTTCCTACCATTGTTTTTAATAGAAAAAGTGCAGTTACTGGAGCACAACCTGTAGATTTATTTAAGAAAGTACTCTCCGAACTTATTGCCGAATAAAAGGATATAGTTCAACATTCTTTAGAAATAGCTTTTCCCTAAGAGCATTTTTAAAGATCAAAGAACCCGTACATAGTGCTTAAAAGGTGTAGTGTGCGGGTTTTTACTTTTGGTACAGCGAGGATATATTCAGGTAATTACGTTTTCGCGAAAGCGTAAATAAACAGCTTCCCTCACTGTTCATATAAAAACCCAATACTCCCTAAGAAGCATTGGGTTTTATCAAACAACAAAAGGCGACACCCGAGGGATGTCGCTTTTTGCTAGTTGTCATTAAGACTATCTATAAATTTTACATCTCTCGTGTTCTTTTGTACCGCTATGGCCGAAAACAGACTTAATGTAAAAGACATTCCATAAAATCCTTTCTCACTTAAATCTAGATCTGCATTCCATAAACCTACCACGAGTAATAAAATAGAGACGATGGTGACAAACCAACTTATACCATAATAAATATCTGTTACTGGCACTCCTTCTAGTCGATCTCTCACGCTTTTTTGTACAGACACTACAGCAAATAGTCCAAATAATAATACGGTAAAGTAATATCCCTTTTCATTGAGGTACATATCTGCGTTCCATAGTCCTACACAAAAGGATATTATCCCCACAAATAATGCACTCCATGATGCACTTATAAAAGCTCCTGTAGGCTTGTTTGAAAATGGTTCTTTCTTTTTACTCTTCTTTTCTGTTACTTGTGTTTCAAATTGATTTTCCATGATTGTTGTTGTTTGATTACGGAACAAAGATGCAGCTATGTAGCAGCTAATAAAATCAAATATTTCAACAATACTTATGATATCAATAGAATAAAATATTCTTTAACTACTATATTACCTATCTTTAAAACAAATAAACCTTACGATTTAAAATGGACATCACGGCTATCATACAATCTTTCTCTACAGAGGGCAGTAAGTTATTCAAGGCCTATTTACGTTCAAAAAATAGAAGATCAGACACAAAGAATCTCACATTATACAACCTTATAAGAAAGGGAACGCCTCTTAAGGATATAGATATCTTACTATATGGAAGCCCAAATCGTAATGCGTATCATGCGCTATCAAAAAGGCTACAAGACAGTCTCATTGATTTTATAGCCACTCAAAATTTTGAAAATGAAACCTCAGATGATATGCAGGTTTTTAAATGGATACTCGCAGCACGTATTCTCTATGAGCAAGATCTCCATAAACCTGCACAAAAACTCTTAAAAAAAGCGACTCAAAAAGCAAAAGATCTTGATTTACACACGGCTCTTATTGAAAGTTACCACACCCAGTTCCAATACAGTCACCTTCATCCAGAGGTAGATTTACAAGAGCTCACACAAGCCGCACAACTAAACCAACAGCGATTTATACAGCAAGAGCAACTCAACATGGCATATGCACACATCAAGCGCATACTCATATTTGATGAACATCTATTAAAGAAAGGGATACAGAAAACGGTAGAAGAGATACTCGCTGCTTTTCATATTGAAATCAACGAGACCTTCACATTTAAATCTCTGTACCAGCTGCTAGAGATTATAAACACCGCAGCACACTTAGATCACAATTTTGGCGAGGCACTGCCTTTTATCACACACACTTATAATCTCATAAAGAAGAAGGAAAACGTTCAAGAAAAGCAACGCTTTTATCACATCCAGGTGCTCTACTTTATGGCAAATGCTCACTTTAGAGTGCGCGATTTTGCACAAGCAACGCATTATCTCTCGTTGATGAATACCGAGATGAATGCTGAAAATGGAAAGTGGGAGTCCCGCTTTCGCGAAAATTTGCTTCTCATAAACTCCTTCGTTTTAAATTACAGTGGTACTTCCTCTCTTGCTATTACCGCCATTGACAACCACATCTCAACATCAACAAAGAAGGTTGATCCAGATGTATTGCTCGCACAAGTAGTCTTTCTCACACAGCAAGGCGAGCACAAAGCTGCTTTAAGTATGCTTAATAAATTTAAACATACCGATAGTTGGTATGAGGAACGACTAGGCATAGACTGGATGATTAAAAGAGATTTATTGTCATTAATCATTTACTATGAGCTAGAATATATTGACCTCGTGCACTCACAACTACGTAGTTTCAAACGGAAATACAAAAAGATCATCCTTTCGGAAGTGAGATTGGAACGCTTTATAAAAGTGTTTAGTCAGATTTTTAATGACCCGACTATTGTGAAGGAATCAAATTTTCGCGAAAGCGTAATGAATCAATTTACCGTAGCGTCCTTAAAAAATGAAGATATTTTTATGGTGAGTTTCTTTGCGTGGATAAAGGCTACGCTAGATAATACAAAACTTTATGAGACTACACTTGCCTTGTTATGATTTCCTTAACAATATAGGGAGCTGCTGGTCTGTACCTTTTACCCACCAAAAAAGGTCAACCGAATGAAAAGAAAATTATCCTATGTGATGGCAACCCTATTTGCCATTACTATCGCAAGTTGTAGCACGTCACAATCTAAAGTTGCCAGCAAGGCAAGTGCTTCAAAATCAAAAGCAAAAGACAGTAAAAATGCCATTAAACCTTATGGCAAAGTCATCACAAAAGATGCAAAGACTGATGAAGGTCTTTTTACTGTACACAAACTAGATGACAAATATTTTTACGAGATCCCAGATTCACTTATGGGTCGTGAGATGCTCATGGTGACTCGTATTGCAAAAACTGCAGGAGGCTTAGGCTTTGGTGGTGGAAAACAAAACACTTCTGTGTTACGTTGGGAAGTAAAAGATAAAAAAGTATTATTACGTGTGGTATCACACCAAGTATATGCTGCAGACTCACTTCCTATTTCTGAGGCTGTAAAGAACAGTAACTTTGAGCCTGTTTTATACGCTTTTGATGTAAAGGCTTATAAGAAGGATTCTGTATCTGGAAACAAAAATATTGTTATTGATGCTAGTCCGTTATTTGAGACAGATGTTAAGCCTCTAGGTTTACCACAAAGAAGCCGTAAAGACTTAAAAGTGACGAAGCTTGACGGAAAACGATCTTACATAGACACAATAAGAAGCTACCCGCAAAATATTGAGGTGCGTAGTGTAAAAACATATAGTGGTAGCGCTTTGCCGTCTAATAATGCAACGGGAACACTCTCATTAATGATGAGCAACTCTATGATCTTATTACCAAAAGAGCCTATGCAACGCCGTATGTTTGACGAGCGTGTAGGGTGGTTTGGACGTGGTCAAACAGATTATGGTCTAGACTTACAAAAGAGTAAAACTATACGTTACCTAGACAGATGGAGACTTGAGGTAAAAGACGAAGATCTTGCTGCCTTTAATCGCGGTGAGCTTGTAGAGCCTAAAAAACAAATCGTTTATTATATAGATCGTGCTACTCCAAAGAAATGGGTGCCATATATCAAACAAGGTATAGAAGACTGGCAAGTAGCTTTTGAAGCTGCAGGTTTTAAAAACGCCATCATCGCTGCCGATCCTCCATCTGTAGAGGAAGATCCAGACTGGAGTCCAGAAGATGTCCGTTATAGTGTAGTACGTTACCTAGCTTCTCCTATTCCTAATGCAAATGGGCCTCACGTAAGTGATCCACGTTCTGGAGAGATTTTAGAAAGTGATATTAACTGGTACCACAATGTAATGACATTATTACACAACTGGTATTTTGTACAGACAGCAGCTATCAACCCAGAAGCTCGTAGCAACGAATTTAAAGATGAAATCATGGGACGATTAATTCGTTTTGTGAGTTCGCACGAAGTAGGTCACACACTCGGACTTCCACACAACATGGGAAGTAGTGTTGCTTATGCGGTAGATGATTTACGTGATCCTGAGTTTACTAAAAAATATGGAACTGCACCATCTATCATGGATTATGCACGTTTTAATTATGTAGCACAACCAGGAGATGGTGATGTAGCCTTAATGCCTAACATAGGTATTTACGATAAATATGCTATCAATTGGGGTTACCGCCCTATCCCATCTGCAAAAAGTGCAGAAGACGAGAAGAAAACACTAGACAGCTGGATTCTTGAACATGCGGGAGATCCTATGTACCGTTTTGGAAGACAACAAAGAGGTGTGATTGATCCTAGTTCACAAACAGAAGACCTAGGTGATGATGCTATGAAAGCAAGTACATATGGTATTGCAAACCTCAAACGTATAGTTCCTAACCTTATCGAGTGGACAGCAGAAGAAGGTCAAAACTACGATGAGCTAGATAAAATGTATGGTCAAGTACTATCACAATACAACCGTTACATGGGCCACGTTGCTGGTAACGTAGGTGGTGTATATGAAATGTATAAAACGTATGATCAAGAAGGAGCGGTATACACACATGTACCAAAAGCAAAACAAAAAGAAGCATTAGATTTCTTACAGACACAACTCTTTGACACACCAGAGTGGTTACTAGACAATAACATTTTTGACAAGATTGAAAATGCTGGAAGTGTAGAACGAGTAAGAGGTTTCCAGACTAGAACACTTAACAACCTTCTAGACTTTGGACGTATGGCTCGTATGCTTGAAAACGAAGCATTAAACGATGCAGATGCATACTCACTAGTTACTATGATGTCTGACCTAAGAGCTGGTTTATTCTCAGAGTTGAGAAGCCGCCAGGCGATAGATATTTACCGTCGTAACTTACAGCGTGCATATGTAGAACGTCTTGCGTTTATCATGACAGAAGATCAAAGTGGTGGTCGTTTCTTTAGCGGGACTAGAGTTAATGTAGGTCAGAGTGATATACGTGCCGTAGTACGTGCAGAACTTAAAGATCTTAAACGTGATTTACAAAACAACCGACTTAGAGACCGTATGAGCCGCATACACTCAGAAGATCTTGTAGAGCGTATCAACATGATACTTGATCCTAAGTAATACTTACAATAGTTTACTTTTTAAAACAGCCAGCAATCGTATGATTGCTGGCTGTTTTTTTTGGTTCATTTTTAGGATGTCAATTTCTTATTTAAACAGATGATTTATAGGGTTACGCTTTCGCGAAAGCGTGCTTTGACAAAATCATAACAAAGTCACAAAAAATTATAATCATTAAACCTTCCTCTTTTTTTAGGGTCATATAAGTGTTCAACAATTAAAAAATAGAAAAAATGAAAAAGTTAATGATGATGTTTCTAGTACTTGCGACCGTATCAATGTCTGCACAAAGAGGCCCAAGATCTGGAGAAGAAAGAAGAGGTAATGACATGACCGCAGAACAAGTTGCTACACTTAGTACAAAGAAGATGACACTTGCACTTGCACTAGACGATAACCAGTCTAAAAAAGTGTATACCGTACTTCTTGATCAAGCAAAAGATCGCAAAGCGATGCAAGCAGAGCGCAAGGCAAATAAAGAAAAGCCAGCGCTTACAAAAGAGCAACGCTACGCAATGCAGAATGAGCGTCTAGATAAGCAGATTGCTATGCAAGAAAAAATGCAAAGTATCTTAACAGAAGACCAATTCAAGCAGTTTAAAAGAATGAATGCTAAGAGAAAAGGAAAGCGTGGTGACAAAGGAAAAAGAGGTCACAAAGAATCACGCAGAGGGGATAAATAATTTTGATTGATTGGTTTATTTTTAGATTGAAAACGGCATCCTTGATTGGGATGCCGTTTTTATTTAATAGTAACTTTGATAAATGATTAAGGTTGTTCTCCTTCTAGAATTTTTGAGAAGTCAGTTATATCTGCTTCTGTATATTCTCCAACTCTCAACATAAATGAACCCTTTTCATTAATCATCATAAGAGCATAACAATGTCTTCCACTTTTTAAGTTAAACGTTTTGGTGAAAAAATCATCCTTGTCCTCATAAAAGTCTTTTCTAGACTTTGTAAGCTTTCTTAATAGATTATCTTCAAGCGAGATGTAAATATTTGTGACATTTTTCAATGCTAATTTCCTATAAAACTCATCATTCCAATCATTATCAATTACTCGATATTGATTGCGCGGACAGGTGCTTAAAAATGTTTTAAAAGTAATAATAAGCTTGGTGCCTGCTTTCCAATTATAGTTTTCCTTCAGAAATGCCAGTTTATGTTCAGGTATGGAACCTTCAAAAACAAATTCACTTCTTCTATCTACTTGTGCATGGCCTTCAATTGAGAAAGAAAACAATACAAGAACTAATACGATAATATTTTTCATGTCTATAAAATGAGATAAAAAACTTATTTGAGATTGAGAGCTACACTTTTAATGATTACGTCTTACAACGTCTTCCCCACCTTTGCTACTGCAGCAATCGTCTCATCAAGATCTTCGTAAGAGAGAGCGTCATTTAAAAACCAGCTTTCATAGGCACTTGGTGCAATGTAAATACCTTCTTCAAGTAATCCATGGAAGAATTTCTTAAACGTATCATTATCACCCACCGCAGCCGATTTGAAATCTGTCACTGCACCTTCGGCAAAGTGTACAGAAATCATTGAGCCAATTCGGTTTATAGTAAAGGTAACTCCGCTATCAGTTAAGGCTTTATCTATTCCTTTATGCAAATACTCCGTTTTCTTTGCTAAGCTTTCAAAAACATCACTATTATTTAACTCTGTAAGCATGGCTAGACCGGCAGCCATCGCTAGCGGATTTCCACTTAAGGTTCCTGCTTGATATACTGGTCCTTCTGGAGCAAGGTGACTCATTATTTCTGTGCGAGCTGCAAAAGCTCCTACAGGCAGTCCACCACCTATTACTTTTCCGAAAGTGACAATATCTGCACGAACATTCATAAGCTCTTGCACACCTCCTTTTGCTAGTCTAAATCCTGTCATTACCTCATCAAAAATGAGTAGCGCACCATGTGCGTCACATAGCTCACGTAATCCTTGTAAAAATCCTTCGGCTGGAAGGATACATCCCATGTTACCTGCAACAGGTTCTATAATGATTGCAGCAATCTCACCCGGATTTGCTTCAAAAAGTTCTTTTACGTTATCTAGGTTATTATAATCTGCCAGTAAGGTGTCTTTTGCTGTACCAGCGGTTACTCCTGGACTATTAGGAGAACCAAAGGTTACCGCTCCACTTCCCGCTTGTATAAGAAATGAGTCTGAGTGACCGTGGTAACAACCTGCAAATTTGATAATCTTCTCTCTTCCTGAGAATCCGCGAGCAAGACGCACTGCACTCATGCAAGCTTCTGTACCACTATTTACAAAGCGTATTTTATCAATACCTGGCACCATAGAAATGGCAAGCTCGGCTATTTTTGTTTCTATCTCTGTAGGCATCCCAAAGGAAGTTCCTTTTTGTGCCTTTTCTACAACAGCATCTACCACAGGTTTATGCGCATGACCTAAAATCATAGGTCCCCATGAAGCGATGTAATCAATAAGTCTGCGTCCATCTTCATCATATAAATAAGCTCCCTTTGCTTCTTTTACAAATACAGGATCTCCTCCTACAGATTTAAAAGCTCTTACGGGACTATTTACTCCTCCTGGTATTACTTTTTGAGCTGCTACAAAAAGCTCACTACTTCTTTTATAAATCATCTAAAAATGCTGTTTATTGTCTGTACATTTTGCATTGCACAGTTATGTACTTTTTTGTTATTAAAGAATTTGAAGCCTTAATACCCTCTATCAAAAGGTTTGATAAAAAGAACTTGACCCTCAAAGATCTGATCACTATCGATACCATTCCATTTTTTAAGTTCTGGCACCGTTATATTATATTTACGAGAAATGCGGTAAAGCGTTTCACCCTTTTGTACGGTATGTTGATTATTATTGTCTGTAACTTTCTTATAATCTGCAACATCTTTTCCTAAAACTTCCCCATCATAACGGTACAGCTCGTAACGCTCTACTAAGCTAATTAGTTTTTGAGGATATTTCTTATCTGTTGCATAACCAGCAGCGCGCAAGCCTTCTGCCCAACCCTTATAATCATCCTTAGGTAGCTTAAAAAGATCTGTATAACGTTTTCTTCCTGTCAAAAATAAGGAGTGATCTCTGTAAGAAAATTTAGGTAAACTATACTTTCTAAAGCATTCTCCCTTTTCATCGTCATCATGATAAACAGTCTGACCTTTCCAGTCGTGACACTTAATACCAAAGTGGTTATTTGCTTTTAAAACTAGTTCTCCTTTTCCCGCTCCAGATTCAAGAATACCTTGCGCTAGTGTAATACTAGCTGGGATGCCATACAATTCCATTTCTTCCTTAGCAATATCTGCAAAAGCATCTATATATCCATTAACACCACCTTTAGGAACTGGATTTACACCATTATCAAGATTGTTATCTGGAGTAGCAGCTTCAGCTACTTTTGGAGATGGCTGCCTTCTCTCGATGGTACGTGTAGTTTTTGTTCTTTTTTTTGAACGTGTGGCTTTTTTAGAACCACCACAGCTTACGGACAGTATTCCTATAATCAAGAGTATGGTAAAACGTTTCAACATAAAATTAGTGTATCAGTGGAAGCCCTTTTTTGGCTAGCTGGATATTCATTCCTGCAATTCCTTGTAAACCTCCCGTATGAACGGCTAAAATACGAGAATTCTCGCGGAAATACCCACCTTTCATAAGCTCTGAAATGCCATAAAGCATCTTACCCGTATAAATAGGATCTAGTAAAACTTGATGCTCAGCGTGAAATTCATTTATAAAGCTCACGAGATCACCATTCACCTTTGCATATCCCCCAAAATGATAGTCGGCAATAATCTCCCACTGCTCATTTTTTGCATATTTTCTCACCTCATCTGCTACCCAATCTCCTTTGAGAGCTGGAAACCCCAATGCCTTCTGGTGCGGCTTCAGGCTATTTATAATGCCAGAAATAGTTCCTGTTGTTCCTATGGGGCAGCATATATAGTCAAAGCATGTATCATCTTCAGTTAAGATTTCTTCACAACCTTTAATAGCGAGATCATTGGTTCCGCCTTCGGGAATTATAAACGGATTATTAAAGGTTTTTGTTATGCTTCCGCGAAAGTGTACCTCATCTTTTTCTCGGTATTCTTCTCTTGATATAAAGTGAAATTTCATCCCACACTCATATGCAAATGCCAGCGTAGGATTGCTTTCAAGCGTCTTAGCAAGATTAACACCTAGCTCTTCTCCGCGTATAACACCTATAGTTTTAAAACCTTCTAATTGCCCAGCCGCAGCTGTAGCAGCAATATGGTTTGAGTAAGCGCCTCCAAAAGTGAGTAAGGTTTCAAAACCATCTTCTCGGGCTTGTATAAGGTTATATTTAAGTTTTCTAAACTTGTTTCCAGAAACTGTAGGATGCAGTAAGTCTTCCCTTTTAATAGAAAGGGAGCGTCCATTTGTTTCTGAAATAAATTGATTTTCTGAAGTAAGATTCACGGGTTAAAGATACGCTAGAAAACTCCAAAAAGGACGATTTTCTAGATAGCTAAGCTCGCACTCACGAGCATAAGCCTCTCTTTCAAAACTTATATTAAGGTAAGCCACATAGTTATCCCTATATTGTATAAGTCTTATAAAATACTCTATTACATACCATATAAAAAATGGCAGCACAAGCATTTCTGCTTGCTGTCTAATGTGGATTTTCTCGTGATTAATAAATACAATATCCTCCTTAAGTTCTGGAGTGCGCATCACAATAAATGGCCAGAGGGTTACTCCCACAAAGCGTTTGCGCAATAAATACTTATTTACAATTAAAAACATAGGTCAAAAATAAATTAATTGTAACATACAATATCTTAAGATCTACTTAATACTTGTACGTTATTACTAATACTATAGACGTTATTCAAAGTCTATGCCGTATCCTTATCTTTGTAATATGTCCTACTTAAAAAAACATATCCCTATAGAAGATGGCGATTACTACCTAACGCCAGAGGGCTACAAATGTTTTACAGAACAATATCACCTTAAACGTGGTTATTGCTGTGAGAGCGGTTGCCGTCATTGTCCGTATGGGTATAGCAAGAAAACCAACAGCCAGAACTAAGTTCTTTTAAAAGTAAATAAAGGTATTATATACAGTACGCTTTCGCGAAAAATTCTACACACCAATTACTACATTTTAGTTACATATATTCCATCACCTTGTTGATGAGACCAATGTGCTTATCTTAAACAGCCATTTTGGTACGATAATTGATAATTTTAATAATCTGAAAGATGCTTAAAATCAATCATTTTATACTAGACAAATAAAAGAAGTGTTTGGTAAAGCAGGATAAGTGACTAAAGGATTGTTACCTTATAGAACAATCACCTTATGATTACGACCCTAATCTTGCAGCAGTATTATCAATTTTTGTGCAGAACCGCTTATAAATAATCTTTAAAAACAAACTACTATGAAAGCACTTAGACTTTTACCATTGCTAGGAGCCGTACTCTTACTGGCTTCATGTAGCACTGTGCGCGTAGCTTCTGACTACGACAAAGAAACAAACTTTAACGAGTACAAAACCTTTGCTTTTTACAAACCAGGAATAGACAAAGCAGAGATTTCTGATCTAGATAAAAAACGTGTTCTCCGCGCTATTGAATCTGAGATGATGGCAAAAGGTTTTACAAAATCTGAAAATCCTACGGTGCTTGTAAGCATATTTACAAAAGCTAAAGAACGTATTGATGTGTACCAAAACAACTTTGGCTTCCGAGGAGGTTGGGGAGGTTTCTGGGGACCATGGGGAGGCCCTTGGGGCTGGAATGGTGGTTTTAATAACAATACCGTTGCAAGATCTACTCAGGGTACTTTATACATTGACTTAATAGACGCAAATAAAAATCAGCTTATCTGGCAAGGTCAAGGTACAGCACCACTAGTTACTGGCGACGTAGATAAGCGTGAAGAACGCATTAATCTTATCGTTCAAGAAATTTTAGGTGTATATCCTCCACAAGTAGTAGGAAATTAAAACATTGTTTGAATTAGCCCTTAAACTTAAAAAGCACCCCTAGGGGTGCTTTTTTAATATATAAAGTTTCTGACTGGTATTATCACCTCAGTTACAACGCTCCCAGTGTATCTTTTGTAAACTTACTTAATACTAAAGTACCACTCATCTCAGCGCGTTCTTCTAGAAGTGATGGCCAGTGGTCTGTTCCTTCCCATAATGCTTTTTTCATAGCGGTAACCGCTTCTGGGTTGTATGAAGCAAGTTTTACAGCTAGTGCTTGTACCGCCTCATCCATTAAAATAGAGGTTTCAAAAAGTGCTGCATACAGTCCTTTTTCTTTTGCCCACTCTGGGCTGTAAAACTCTGTTGCATTTAGTGTCAAGTTGCTTAGTCCATTCAACCCTATCTTACGCTCAACAGCAGGAGCAATAACAAATGGACCTATACCTATGGTGAGTTCGCTTAGTTTTATACTCGCATACTTAGTAGCGTAGCAATAATCTGTTGCAGCTGCTAGGCCTACGCCACCTCCTACTGCCTTACCTTGAATACGACCTATAATAATTTTAGGACAAGAGCGCATAGCGAGTATTACACGTGCAAATCCCATAAAGAATTCCTTTCCTTCTACATTATCTTCGATGCTTTTAAGTTCATCAAAACTAGCTCCAGCACAAAAAGTACGCTCTCCTCCACTTTGCAGTATGATTACTTTTACATCATCATCTTCTCCGCTATTATGTATTGCGCTCTCGAGGTCTGCAAGTACAGTACTAGGCATACTATTATGTGCTGGATGAAAAAATGTAATTGTAGCGATTCCGTTTGCTTTTAATGTCTTTACGTAAGGTTGTGTCATTGTATATAGCTGATATTAATGTTAGGTAAAAATAGGTAAATAGGGAGTAATGCGTGTTTTGCCAACTCACATTTTCGCGAAAGCGGATACCCAAAAATAATTTAACGCAAACGATTTAGGAAAGCATTTTAATCACGACCAATTCTTTGTAAATTTACTCTATGGAAATACCAGTTACATCAAACCCGTTATTAGATCGTCTGCCTAAGCATTTAGGACAATATATCAAGGCGCAAGATTATGATCAATACACTCCTATCAACCAAGCGGTGTGGAGATATGTGATGCGTAAAAATGTAGCTCATTTAAGTCAGGTGGCTCATGAGAGCTATATGTCTGGTCTTAAAAAAACAGGGATTTCTATAGATAACATCCCTTCTATGTACGGGATGAATCGTATCCTTAAAGAAATAGGATGGGCTGCTGTTGCGGTAGATGGTTTTATACCTCCTAATGCTTTTATGGAATTTCAAGCATACAAGGTGCTTGTGATCGCTAGTGACATACGCCAACTAGAAAATATAGAATACACACCTGCACCAGATATTATACATGAAGGTGCTGGTCATGCTCCTATTATTGCTAGTCCAGATTATGCGGAATATCTGCGCAGATTTGGAGAAATAGGTGCTCGTGCCATATCAAATGCACATGATATGGATATGTATGAAGCAGTGCGCAAGCTATCTATTTTAAAAGAAGCTGAAGGTATTGCTCAAGAAGAAATAGACGCTGCCGAAGATGAGGTAAATCGACTTCAGCAAATGACGGTAGAACCGTCTGAAATTGCACTTATAAGAAACCTTCACTGGTGGACCGTAGAGTACGGACTTATAGGAACACTAGAAGATCCAAAATTATATGGCGCTGGCTTATTATCATCTCTAGGTGAGAGCAAACATTGCCTTACAGATGCTGTAAAGAAACTACCATATAGCATAGATGCTGCTTATCAAGAATTTGATATCACACAAATGCAACCTCAGCTATTTGTTACTCCAGATTTTGGATACTTAATGGAAGTGCTAGAAGAATTTGCAGAGACTATGGCTTTGAGACGAGGTGGATGGCGAGGTGTCCAAAAACTTATAGATTGTAAGCAGCTAGGCTCTATCGAGCTTAACACTGGTCTGCAAGTAAGTGGGAATTTTAGTAACATGATTCAAGATGAAGACAACCGTGTTGTTTATTTTGAAACTCATGGACCTAGTGCCCTTTCTTACAGAGGTAAGGAGCTCATAGGACTAGGAACAGATCATTTTAGAAAAGGATTCTCTTCGCCTTTAGGGAAACTCAAGCGTAGCTCTATGGCTATCGAAAATATGAGTCCAAGAGATCTTAAAGCTTTTGAAATTTATGAAGGCGGCATTAACTCCTTTGAGTTTGAAAGTGGCATTACCGTGACAGGAATGATTACCACTGGTACTCGTAGTGTAGATGGAACCTTGCTCGTGGTTCATTTTGATGGCTGCGAAGTTTCATACAAAGGTGACAAACTTATCTCACGTAAGAATGGGCCTTTTGATATGGCCATAGGAACCTCTGTAGTTTCTGCTTTTGCAGGAGCAGCAGATCATGATTCTTTTGAGATAAAAAGTCAGGTGAGTACTACCACTACCATCCAGCACGAACTATCTGAAGAGGACAAAAAACTTAACGAATTCTACAGGGAAGTAAGAGCTCAACGAGAAATTGGAAACCCACAAGAAACAACACTCTTAAGTATATTTGAAACGGTCAAAAAGCAATATCCTACTGACTGGCTTTTATCACTTGAAATATTTGAGCTTACGCGAAATAAGGAAGTGCTAGCACACCTAGAATCCCTCATGATTTCTAGAGCAAATATTGCACATCTTATAAAAGACGGACTAAGTTTAGTAATGGAAGATAATGGGGTTATTCAGTAGTTTTTTCGGTAAGAAACAGCGGAAACTTGACGACTTCTTTAGTAGAGATGCTGTTATTATAGACGTGCGATCAAAAGCCGAATATGATAACGGCGCTATTCCAGGCTCTAAGCATATAACATTACAGACAATAGCTACCAATGCTGCAAAAATAAAGAGTTGGGATGCACCTATAATATGCGTTTGTGCCAGTGGTGCAAGAAGCGCATCTGCTACTGCAATTTTAAAGAGCAAAGGAATTGAAGCAATGAATGGTGGTGGATGGCTTTCACTCTATAAGAAAATCAACACTTAAGCTTTCATTAAAACCTCATCCAAGGAAATTCTTGTACTAGTTTTTCTTTTTGACTGTCTAACTTTGTCAAGAATTTTTGGTGCTGCTCTCCTTCGGCATTAAAGGGTTTATGAGTAATTCCTTGTTGTACTTTTGAGACTTGTTTTATTGTTTGTTGCGCTTTCGCGAAAGCGTATACCTCAACAAATCGTTCCCAAATATAATCTACCGCCTGTGCCGAAGGATGAATCATATCTGAGCAGTAAAAGCGATAATCCCTTAACTCATCCATCATAATCTCATAAGAAGGAAAGTAAGAAACACCACTCTTATCTACCAACTCATGAATAGCGGAAATCAAATGAGATTTACTTCGTGTGTTTTCTATGAATCCATCTTTTATGTGGCGCACAGGAGACACAGTAAAAGTGATGTGAACATCAGGGTTGAAGTTTCGCACAAGCTTTACTATGCGAGATAGACTTTGCACAATATCATCTATAGACAAGAGCTCTTTTACAAACTCCTTCTGAGGCACCTTGTGACAGTTGGCTACCACCTCATCTCGTTCAATATGTCTATAAACCCAAGCAGTACCTAATGTGATAAAGAGATGAGAAGCGCTTTTTAACTGCGTCCTAAGTAATTGCTGTGCCTCTTGAAGATGTATTACAGCTCCTAGTCTACTCAAAGCATTTTTATCGCTATGCGCGTAGTATGACTTCCAGACACCATCAAGTTCAAAAACATCTTCTTCTGTATATGTTTTATCTTCAATCGCGTCTTGTATAAGGCGCTCAAGCGCTATAGGATTAAATATAATCCCAAACGGATTTGTAACCGATTGAAATTTATAGTAATCTAGTTTATCTCCTATGTTTTCTGAAAAACAAGAACCCAACAGCAACAACGTATCATCATACCCAAACGGAGTCGATGATGTAGTAAGTGGCAACTGAGTCTGTAATTTTATCATAACACAAGAAGCAATCTTTATAAAAAACCATCTACTTATTAAGTTAATAAGCAGATGGCTGTATGTGTATTAAACCAAGTAATTTTTCACCTCGGCAATTGCGGCGTCTATTCCTGCTGGGTTTTTCCCTCCTGCGGTTGCAAAGAAGGGTTGCCCACCACCTCCACCTTGGATGTGCTTTCCTAGTTCGCGCACCACAGTACCTGCATTCAATTGCTTAGAAGCAACAAGCTCCTTTGAAATATAGCAGCTTAGCAATGCTTTACCCTCTTGCTCAGTAGCAAAAAGAATAAACACATTGTCTTTATTTTCTCCTAGCTTAAATGCAAGATCTTTTATTGCTCCTGCGTCTAGATCTACTTTTTTGGCAAGAAAATCAACTCCATCTATATCTGTAAACTCCTTAGCAAGATCACCACTTAAGTTTTGAGCCTTCTCTTTTATAAGTGCTTCTACTTGCTTTTTTAAAGCAGCATTCTCATCTAGTAGGCTAGTAATCGCCTTTACTGGATCTTGATTCCCTTTAAGGGTAGCTTTTACTTGATTATAAGCTTCGGTTTCTGATGTAAAGTAATCTTTGGCAGCATCACTAGTAATTGCTTCTATACGGCGTATACCAGATGCTACTGCACCTTCTGAGGTGATTTTAAAATGCCAGATATCTCCTGTATTTTTTACGTGTGTACCACCACAAAGCTCCATAGACTTCCCAAAACGGATAGTTCTCACCGCATCTCCATACTTCTCTCCAAATAATGCAATCGCACCTTCTTGTACTGCCTGATCATAAGGAATTCCTCGCTGCTCTTCTAGTGATAGATTTTCACGTATGCGTGCATTCACAAAATCTTCTACCTCTTTAAGTTCTTCTTTAGTCACCCTAGAAAAGTGAGCAAAGTCAAAACGTAAATTCCCGCTATGTACCATACTACCCTTTTGCTCTACGTGTGTACCTAGTACCTTACGTAAACCTTGATGTAATAAGTGTGTTGCAGTATGGTTTACAGCTGTGCGGCTACGTTGTTTTGCGTCTACCACTGCCTTAAACGTTCCATCTGTAGATCGTGGAAGGTTTTTGGCAAGGTGAATAATTAAATTATTCTCTTTCTTAGTGTCGATAATGTAAACAACCTCTCCATTAGGAGTCTCTAGATATCCCTTATCTCCTACTTGTCCTCCTCCTTCTGGATAGAACGGAGTAAGATTAAATACCAGTTGATATAACTCACCGTCTTTTTTACTTTCCGTCTTACGGTAGCGAGTAATTTTCACCGGAGTTTCTAATGTATCGTATCCTACAAACTCTTCTTCAGCATCTTCGTGTAAGATATTCCAATCGTCTGTCTCAACTTTGGTTGCTGCACGAGAGCGGTCCTTTTGCTCTTTAAGAGCTGCTTCAAAACCTTTCTCATCAAGTTTTAAGTTTTTCTCGCTAAGTATAAGTGCTGTAAGATCTATTGGAAATCCGTAAGTATCATAAAGCTCAAAAGCTTTATCACCAGAAACAGTATCACCTTTAGTATCTGCAATTACATTATCAAGTAATAGTAACCCTTTATCTAGCGTACGTAAAAAAGAAGCTTCCTCTTCACGTATCACATTTGTCATTAAGTTCTTCTGTGATTTAAGCTCTGGAAATGCATCCCCCATTTGCTTTACAAGTGTTGCAACAAGCTTATAGATAAATGGCTCCTTCATGTCAAGGAATGTAAACCCATAACGAATTGCTCGACGTAAGATTCTGCGGATTACATAACCAGCTCCTGTATTAGAAGGTAACTGTCCATCTGCAATAGAGAATGAGACAGCTCTAACGTGATCTGCGATTACTCGTACTGCAATATCTATTTCTTCGTCATTACCGCACTTTGAGTTTGTGATCGTTTCTATCTCACTCATTAGTGGAGTAAAAACGTCTGTATCATAGTTAGACTGTACTCCTTGAAGCACCATACATAAGCGCTCAAATCCCATTCCAGTATCCACGTGCTGATTAGGAAGCTTTACAAGCGATCCATCTGCAAGACGATTGTACTGCATAAATACAAGGTTCCAGATTTCCACCACATGTGGATGGTCCATATTGATGAGCGTCTTCCCGTCTACTTTTGCTTTTTCTTCGGCAGATCTTATGTCTACGTGTATTTCTGAACATGGTCCGCAAGGTCCTTGCGCTCCCATTTCCCAGAAGTTATCTTTTTTATTTCCATCGATGATTCTATCCTCATCAATACGCTGCTTCCAGATATCAAAAGCTTCTTGATCTCTATCTAATCCATCTTCCTTGTCTCCTTCAAAAACACTCACATAAAGACTGTCCTTATCAATCTTCACTACTTCCGTTAAGAATTCCCAAGCCCAAGCAATCGCCTCTTCTTTAAAATAATCTCCAAAAGACCAGTTACCCAGCATCTCAAACATCGTGTGATGATAGGTATCTTTTCCTACTTCCTCCAGGTCATTATGCTTTCCTGAAACACGCAAACATTTTTGAGTATCTGACAGCCTAGCATTTTTTGGCGTCGCATTTCCTAGAAAATATTCTTTAAAAGGCACCATACCCGCATTTGTAAACATTAATGTAGGGTCATCCTTTAAAACCATTGGTGCAGAGGGCACTATGGTATGTTTTTTGGATTCAAAAAAGTCTAGAAACTGTTTACGTACCTCTTGAGATTTCATACGATGGATGGTGTGGATAATTTATTTTATATTTGAACGTTGTTGAGGTTTTAAATCACGCTTTCGCGAAAGCGTACTAAACCCCATAAACAAACCCCAAAAATAAGCATTTTAACTTATGTCTAAGGTAAAATATTACTACGATAGTGAGACACTATCCTACCGAAAAGTAGAGAAAAAAAAGGGACGCACCTTTGGCGCAGCATTGATATTCATTGCGGCAACCGCTCTTATGGGACTTCTTATTACAATTGCTGTTTTTAACTCTGGTGTCGATACTCCCAAGGAACGAAAACTAGAACGTGAGCTGGCAAATATGTCTTTACAGTTTGAGATTCAAGAAAAGAAACTAGACCAGATAGAACGCGTACTTGCAAATGTAGAAGAGCGAGATAACAATGTATACCGTGTATTATTTGAGGCTAGCCCTATTCCGGATGAGGTAAGACAAGCAGGTTTTGGAGGTGTAAATCGTTACAAAGACTTAGAGGGATTTGATAACTCTTCTATGATTACAGGAAGTGCAAAACGTATTGATCAGATCACAAAACGACTTGTAATCCAGTCAAAGTCTCTAGACGAAATTGCAAAACTAGCCGAAGAGAAAGAAGCGTTACTCAAAACTATACCAGCTATACAACCGGTTCAAAACAAAGACCTCTCTAGAGTAGCCTCTGGCTACGGAATGCGAGTTCACCCTATTTTAAAATATCGTAAAATGCACAACGGGATGGACTTTACAGCTCCTCCTGGTACGCCAATTTATGCCACTGGTGATGGAAAAGTCACTAAAGTAGGACTAGGAAGCGGGTATGGTAAAATGGTAATTATAGAGCATGGTTTTGGCTATAAAACGTATTATGCGCACATGAGTAAGTACAAAGCTACCGTGGGGCAAAACGTAAAACGTGGTGAGATTATAGGATATGTAGGTAATACTGGGCTCTCTTCTGGTCCTCACCTGCACTATGAAGTGTGGAAAAACGGCACCGTAGTTAATCCTGTGAACTTTTACCATAATGATCTTACTCCAGAGGAATATGATCTTATGCTCACTGCGTCATCTATAGAAAATCAATCACTCGATTAATGTATATAGATCTTCCAGAAAAATTATACTATACAATAGGAGAAGTCTCAAAAGCATTTGATGTAAATGCTTCTTTGATACGTTTTTGGGAGAAAGAATTTGATGTCATCGCTCCTAAGAAAAATGCTAAGGGTACAAGGAGATTTACTCCAGAAGATATTAAAAATCTAGAGCTTATTTATCATCTAGTAAAGGAACGTGGCTTTACGCTTGATGGTGCAAAGACGCACCTCAAAGAAGGTAAAAAAGAAATATTATCAAATTTTGATATTATAAGAAAACTAGAAGCTGTAAAGGCACAACTACTAGAGATCAAGTCTAATCTCTAAAAGCGCTTTCCTTTATAGTAATCGCGATAAGCTAGGCCTATAAAAAATAAGCTAGTGGTTATTGACAAAAGACTCATTACAAGATACTGCCCAGACACAAGGTGATACACACCTGCAATAACACCTATAACTCCCATAGATGCTAGTAAATATAAAAGTTTTAAATCCATAACAATAGTACACTACAAATGAGTGTGATTTTTTTGCAAAAATCTCAATTATATAACTCCTAGGTACCCTGTTTAACAAAACCTTATTGTCTTCTTATAGTAATTCTTTTTCTTAACTTGCTACTATTGCACGTTACTTGTAACAAATCACAACAAACAACAACTAACTATCAAACCTAATTAATATTATGAAAAAAGGACTTATCGCTCTTATCGCCATTGTTGCTATACTAGTAATAGGAGGCTTATGGCTTGCTCGCACAAATAATAATCTCGTTCCTCTAGATGAAGAAGTAAGTGCACAATGGGGTAACGTGGAGAGCTCTTACCAACGTCGTGCAGATTTAATCCCAAATATTGTAAATACAGCCAAAGGCTATGCAGAGTTTGAGCAATCAACTCTTATAGGAGTAATAGAAGCACGTAGCAAAGCTACCTCAATAAATATTGATCCTTCAAACATTACACCAGCACAACTTAGACAGTTTCAAGAAGCTCAGTCAGGTCTTACCTCTGCGCTATCTCGACTATTAGCTGTTTTTGAACGCTACCCAGATCTTAAAGCAAATGAAAACTTCAAGGAGCTAATCAATGAGCTGGAACGTACAGAAAACCGCATCAATGTGGAGCGTAATCGCTTTAATGAAAAAGCAAAAATTTTAAACTCTGAAATTCGTATGTTTCCTACTAACCTAGCGGCAGGAATTTTAGGCTTTGAAAACCGTGCATACTTTGAGGCAGATGCAGGATCAGAAAATGCTCCAGAAGTAGAATTTGATTTTGGCACAAAATAAATGGCATCTACGGTAGAAGACTTTTTAAGTAAAAGGGACGAGCAAGCCATTGTTGAGGCTATTAGACAGTCTGAGACTCGTACTTCGGGAGAAATTCGTGTGCACTTAGAGCATCATTCTAACAAAGAGGATGCCCTCATACGTGCTCAAGAATTATTTCATTTACTTAAAATGGATAATACTAAGGAAGAAAATGGAGTCCTTATTTATGTTGCTGTAGATGATTATAAACTGGCAATTTGCGGTGATGCGGGCATCAACAAGGTAGTCCCGCCAGATTTCTGGGAGTCTACTAAGGATGCTATGATTGCTCAGTTTACAAAAGGAAACTTCCGCGATGGTCTCATTGAAGGAGTACAATCTGCTGGTGAGAAACTAGCTGCGTTTTTCCCATGGAAGCATGGTGATAAAAATGAACTCCCTGACGAAATAAGCACCTCTTAATGCAAGAAAAAAATAATTTTTTTGGTTCACGCTTTCGCGAAAGCGTACTCTTCTCACTACTTTTATTAGTACTGAGTATTCCTGCATTTGGTCAATTTAATATTCCTGAAAAACCGACAAAGGTAAATCCGGACGCAGTTTATGATTACATAGGCTTATTATCTGCGGGACAAAAGAGTGCTTTAGAAAATAAGCTTATTAAATACAGTGATAGTACCTCAACACAAATTGTGATTGCTATTATCGCTACTTCTAATGGAGAAGGACTTGATATGGTAGGCGCAAAGTGGGGACAGCAATGGGGAATAGGCCAGGCAGATGAAGATAACGGTATCCTTATAATTCTTGCAAAAGATGATCGCAAGGTAGATATCAATACGGGTTATGGAATAGAAAGTATCATTTCTGATCGCGATGCAGAGCAAATCATAAATAAAATAATGATTCCTCAGTTTAAACAAGGGAATTTTTATGCTGGCCTTGATCAAAGCGCAGATGCCATCTTTGACGGTTTACAAGGAAACTTTAAAGGAACGAGACAAGGTAACGATGGTTTTCCCATACAAGGGATTCTCATGTTTATCTTTTTTATCGTTATTCTCATTATCATAAGTCGCAACAATCATCGCGGTGGCGGTCGTAATGGCGGTAAGCGCAGTGTAGGCGGCTCACTACTGGATGTTATCATACTCAGCAATATGGGACGTGGCGGCTTTGGTGGTGGAGGATCTTTTGGCGGTGGTGGAAGCTTCGGTGGAGGCGGTGGTTTTGGAGGAGGCTTTGGCGGCGGTGGCTTTGGAGGTGGTGGTGCTTCGGGAGGATGGTAATTACACCAAGTACTTCAAAAATAAAATCTCTCAAAACACCTTCCACTCATATGTTCATCTACACATAACTATCATTATTATTCAGACAAATAGTAATTATAACATTTACAAAAACATTTGCATTCTTATCTAATGAATTGCGTAACTTTCAGGAAACAACTAATTATTAACACTTTAAAACCAATAAAATGGCAGTATTAAAAGTTATAGAAGTATTAGCAAGTTCTGAGAAAAGCTGGGAAAATGCAGCAGAAAATGCACTTAAACACGCTAGCAAGTCAATAAAGAACATCAAATCGCTTTATGTAAATGAGCAAAACTGTGTAGTAGGTGATGATGGAAAAATAAAAGAATACCGCATGAACTGTAAGATTACTTTTGAAGTAAAGTAAATCTCTTTTAAAAATATTGAAAAAAGTCTCATCTCAAGATGGGACTTTTTTTGTTTGTATTTTTACAAGACTACCACAGTTTACAATCGCTCTTGCGTCTATAATCACACTCCTTTTACAATCGCCAAGCACTAAATCAACCACACTATGGAACATCCTTACACTAATGATCTTATACAGGAGACTAGCCCCTACCTATTACAACATGCGCATAATCCTGTAGACTGGAAACCATGGAATGAGCAAACGCTCGCTCAGGCTAAAAAGGAAAACAAACTCTTATTGATAAGCATAGGTTATTCTTCATGCCACTGGTGTCATGTCATGGAGCACGAGAGCTTTGAAAATACAGAGGTAGCGCAACTTATGAATGCGCATTTTAAAAATATAAAAGTAGATCGTGAGGAGCGTCCAGATGTAGATAATGTATACATGAATGCTGTCCAACTTATGACCAGTCGAGGTGGCTGGCCTCTTAATGCTATTGCATTACCAGATGGAAGACCAGTATGGGGAGGCACCTATTTCCCTAAAGAGGAATGGACAAGCGCACTAGAGCAAATTGCAAAACTCTATCAAACAGCTCCAGAAAAACTCATAGAATATGCAGAAAAGCTTGAACAAGGCATGCAAGAGATGGATGCAATTATCCCAAATGATAGCAGTCCAGATTTTAAGTTAGAAACGCTCCAAAATGCGATAAGCCAGTGGTCACGACAGTGGGACACTAGACAAGGTGGCCTGAACCGAGCACCTAAGTTTATGATGCCTAATAACTACCTCTTTTTACTTAGGTATGCACACCAAAATCAAGATCAAGAAATTTTAGAATATGTAAATACCACGCTAGAACAAATTGCCTTTGGTGGAATTAACGACCACGTAGGTGGCGGTTTTGCCCGTTATAGTGTAGATACTAAGTGGCATGTACCGCACTTTGAGAAAATGCTTTATGACAATGCACAGCTAGTAAGCTTATACGCGCTAGCCTATACAAAGACTAAAAATCCTTTATACAAGCAAACGGTCTATCAAACCTTAACGTTTATAGCCCGCGAGATGACGACGGAAGATGGAGCTTTTTATAGCGCTATAGATGCAGATAGCTTAACTGCAGATGGAATTCTAGAAGAAGGAGCTTATTACGTGTGGACTGAAAAAGAGCTACAAACGTTGGTAGGTGATGACTTTGATCTTTTTAAGGAATACTACAACATCAACTCCTATGGGAAGTGGGAGAAAGACAACTATGTACTTATTAGACAAGATACAGATCAAGATTTTTCAAAAGAGTGTGACATTTCAGTGGAAGAAATCATTTCTAAGAAAAATAAATGGCATGAGGATTTATTACGCTTTCGCGAAAGCAATAAAGAAAAACCTCGCCTCGATGATAAGATCCTAACCTCTTGGAATGGATTAATGATTAAAGGGTATGTAGATGCCTACCGAGCCTTTAATGAGGATGCATTTCTTACCGCTGCATTAAAAAACGCTACTTTCTTAAGTACCAATCTTATGAGAGAAGATGGCGGTCTCAATCGCACCTTTAAAAATGGAAAAAGTACTATAAATGGATATCTAGAGGATTATGCTGCTATAGTAGATGCCTTTATAGCACTCTATGAAGTTACTGCAGATAATCAATGGCTTAATAAGGCTAAAGAACTTACAGATTACACCTTTCAACATTTTCAAAATCCAAAAAATGATTTGTTCTTTTTTAAATCAAACCAAGATCCTAGCCTCGCAAGTCGTAACACGGAGTTTTATGATAACGTGATTCCGTCCTCAAACTCCATAATGGCAAAAAATATCTTTACGCTATCTCATTACTATGGCGATAATACTTATCGAGATACGGCTAAAGCAATGCTTCATAACATTCAGCCATCTATTGAGCAAAGCCCTACTAGTTTTTCAAACTGGATGGATGGAATGCTTAACTATACCATGCCTTTTTATGAGCTTGTCATCGTGGGAAAAGATGCAGAAATCCTAAGAAAAGAGTTCAACAGCTATTACATTCCTAATAAATTAATTGCAACTAGTACTATCAAAAGTGATCACGACATCTTTAAGGGGCGTTTTCATAAAGACAAAACATTTATTTATGTATGTGTGAATAATACGTGCCAACTACCCGTAGAGACTGTGAAAGCGGCGTTAAAACTCATGGAAGTTTAACAGAAGTTTATCCTAGAAGATTATGTAACGTGTTTGCTTATATCCAATTTTGTAAAAAAATTAAATATGATTAATCCTCTGGATCAAGTAAGCGAATACCAAGAACATATAGACCAAGCCATCAAATGGATTTGGGATTTCATCCCAGGCTTTTTGAGTGCGATGTTTTTACTATTTGTTGGTTTATGGGTCATCCGTATTATTAAGCGATTGGTAGCTAAATTTTTCAAAAAAAAGGATTACGAGCCTACGCTTGAAAAATTTATTGCAGATCTCATAAACTGGACCTTAAAAATTGTACTCTTCGTACTTGTGATTACACAGGTAGGGGTACAGACTACTTCTCTGGTAGCTATCATAGGAGCAGCGGGACTAGCAATAGGACTGGCATTACAAGGATCTCTAGCTAACTTTGCAGGAGGGGTTCTCATACTATTACTAAGACCTTTTAAAGTAGGAGATTTTATAAAAGCACAAGGACAAGAAGGAACCGTAAAAGAAATCTCTATTTTTCAGACTAAACTTAACACCTTTGGTAATCAACTAGCAATTATTCCTAATGGAAAATTGTCTAATGAAACCATTGTAAACTTTACAGAAGAAGGTATACGTAAAGAAGCAATCACTTTTGGAATTGACTATGGCGATGATGTAAAACTGGCTAAAAACATTTTACTTACACTAGTTAATGAACAAGAACAAGTAATTCAAGAAGAAGGAAAAGCACCTATGATAGTGCTTGCAGAGCTAGGAGATAGCAGTGTAAACCTATCACTTAGATATTGGGCAAAAAATGAAGACTTCTGGAACTTACGCTGGTTAGTTCTTGAGGAGGGAAAAGAACGTCTAGAAGCTGCCGGAATAACCATACCATTCCCACAACGTGATGTACATGTTCACAATGCTGAATAATAAAAAATTAGACAAGATTCCCGTTTGCATCGATTAACGATACATCCAAGGAGATAATAATTCTATAGAAACTCACATATATCAATATATGTGAGTTTTTCTATTTTTAGGTTACAAACATTAACAACCTAATAATTACAACCAATGGAAGATTATCAAAAATGGATTGACCTCGCTATCGAAAAAGGATCAGAATATGGTCTAAAACTTATTATGGCTATTGTCATATGGGTCGTAGGTAAATGGGTTATCAACAAGCTTATGAAGCTATTTAAAACGGCGCTTCATAAGAACAAAAATATGGATGTAACTTTAGAAAGGTTTCTGTCTAACCTAGTAAGAACAATACTTCTCATACTTCTTATCATTGCTATATTAGGACAGTTAGGCATTAATACGGCTTCTTTTGCGGCAATTCTTGCAGCAGCTGGTCTTGCTATAGGCCTCGCACTACAAGGATCCCTTTCTAACTTTGCTGGAGGTGTACTAATGATGCTGTTTAAACCTTTTAAGGTGGGTGATCTTATCGAAGCACAAGGAGAGATAGGCGTGGTACAAGAAATACAAATACTTACCACTAAAATTGCCACTCCAGGAAATAAACTCGTAATTATACCTAATGGGATTCTCTCCAATGGAAATATTAAAAACTACTCAGAATTAGGAGAACTTCGTATTGACCTTACTATTGGAGTATCTTATGACGCAGATATTAAGGCGACTAAAGAAGCTCTTATGCGCGCTATGCATTCTCAAGAAAATGTATTACAAGTACCTGCTCCATCTGTTAATATGGGTGAGCTTGCAGATAGCTCTGTAAATTATGAAGTGCGTCCTTGGGCATCACCAGAAAATTACTGGGATGTATACTTCCAAACTATCGAGAATTGTAAAATTGAACTTGACAAAGCTGGGATTGAAATCCCTTATCCACATGCTGTCGAAATACACAAAGAAGCTTAAGAGGCTTTTTCTTAAAAGGAAAAATCCCGTGATACAGTATTGTATCACGGGATTTTTTTTGCTTAAGGGTTATTACTACTTTGCTTTAGGCATACCTGCAATAAAATCTTTGAGGTAATACGGTTCAAAATAAGCTACATCTTCAAGATCATTAGCTTCAAATTTTGACTGTGCCATAGTTGCCATTTGTGTTGATGAAGGCAGCTCTCCTATCACAAACCTAGCATTAGGATGCTCACAGATTTCTTGAAATTTTTCTACGCCATTCCCCACAAAGTGAACAATTCCTTTATCTAAATATTCGGTGAAGGATGTTTCATCTAGTATTTGTGCTTGGGTTTCTCTGTGACGATTTCCATTATTATCAAAAACAGCACTGTACACTTCCATACGACGCGCATCAAGCATTGGTATGATGAGTTCGCCATCGTTAACAGTTAGCTTTCGCGAAAGCGCACCTAAAGTATCTACAGAGATAAGCGGTATATCTAGTGAGGCACAGAGTCCCTTTGTTGCTGAAACACCTATACGAAGCCCTGTATAGCTTCCTGGACCTTTACTTACGGCAATTGCATTAAGTTTATCTTTAGTAACACCTGCTGTATCAAGCACCTCTTTAATAAATACGTGCAATCGCTCTGCGTGAGAATACTTTTGAGCATTATCCTCCTGCATTGCCACTACGTTTCCATTAATAGACAAAGCCACCGAACAATTTGTGGTGGCTGTCTCTAGACATAAAATATGTGTCATTTTTTACTCTTCAGATTCGTTTTTTTCTTCTCCCTTTACCTCAACTTTATCTCCTGTTTTGAGTGTTTTAGTTACAAGACTGTAAGGGCCTATGATAATCTCATCTCCTTCTTCTAGACCTGTTAAGATTTCAATTTTAGAGTCATCTTGTATTCCTGTGGTTACCACCTTCAACTTTGCTTCACCACCACTCTTCACAAATACACATTCAAATTTCTCCTCTGCCGCTCCTGCACTTGTTGTAGACTTAGGCGTAGTGCTTCTTGTAGCACTTGTATCTGTTTTTACAACAATAGCACTTATAGGTGCTGCAAGGATATCGTTACGCTTTTTTGTAATGATATCTACCGTTGCTGTCATACCAGGTCTAAAAGGCGAATATGTATCCTTTTTACCTTCTAGCAAGTGCTTATATGATTCTTCTAGAATACGCACTTTTACTTTAAAGTTTGTAACCTGATCTGCAGTAAGTGTTGCTTGAGCAGAGTTTGCAATTTCTGTAACCACACCAGCAAATTTTGTTTTTAGGTATGCATCTACCTCTACGATAGTTGAATCTCCTATTGCAATTTTTACAATATCATTTTCATTTACATCTACCTCAACCTCCATGTTATTAAGGTTTGCTACACGTACAATTTCTGTTCCTGCCATTTGAGCAGTACCTACTACACGTTCTCCCAGCTCTACATTAAGCATAGAGATAGTACCATCTCGTGGTGCAAAAATAGAAGTACGCCCTAGATTATCTGTAGCTTGCTTTACTTGAGCAGCAACACTCTGTACGTTATAAAAAGCACTCTGACGATTTGCTTGCGCAATATCGAGATCAGACTGTGCTCTTTCAAAATCTGCTTTTGAGATTACACCTTTATCAAAAAGTGGCTTATTACGATTAAAAGTAAGCTTGGCTTGATTAAGACTAGCTTCTGCTTGTGATAATCCGGCACGGCTATTTTGTAGCGCTGCGCGACTCTGGCTTACTGCTGCTTGTACTAAGTCTGGATTGATTTTTACAAGTAGGTCTCCTTTTTTTACATCTTGTCCTTCTTTAATAGGAAGGTCTATGATTTCTCCAGATACTTCTGATGATAGCTTTACTTCTATCTCCGGCTGTATTTTACCAGTAGCGGCCACCGTCTCAATGATAGTTGCTCGCTCTAGCTTCTGCACCTCTACAGCCTTGAAATTACCAGACTTACCGAAAGCTCCAGATTTTTTACCTGCGATTAATGCTATAACTACAATAGCAACAATACCTAGTAAAATGAAAAGTGTTTTTTTACTCATTTTGGTTAGAATTTTAGTTCGGTAACTGGAACTCCAAAATAGAGCTCTAATACCTTAATACGGAAAATATAATCATATTTAGAACGCGCAATCTCAATCTGTGCATTATCGTAACGTAATTTACTTTGGCTAAAGTCAAAGGCGTTTGTAAGCCCCACATCGTAGCGATCTTTTGCATATGCATATGCTAGCTCTTGCGACTCTACAGCTATTTTGGCTGCTTCATAACTTTCTCTCGCAGCTTTTGCATCTGTGTATGCTTGATAAACAGCAGTTCTTAGGTTTTGCTCTGCTAGCTCTTTTTGAAACTCTGAGCGCATTACATTTACTTCACTACGTTTTACTTGATTTTTTACACTAAATCCGTTAAACACAGGAACTCTCAAAGATAATCCATAAGAGATACCATCATTAAGGTATAGTTGCTCTATAAATGGTAATGGCCCTATTTCATCAACTCCAGTAATATTAGGAGATAAACTAGTTACAATATCACCGGTGTTACCCACAACTCCAATAGGATTTCCAGAATCAATAAAAGGATTATCAGGATCTATTGATGTATTAAAACCGCTTGATCTATTAGACTCCCTAGTATTATAATTAAAGAATGCATCTAGTGTTGGATAAAATCCCGTTTTACTTATTTCTAAATCCTTTTTAGCTATTGCTTCATTTTGTTCAGCAATCTTAAGATCGTAGCGCGTTTCCTTTGCTGTCTCTATTAATACATCTGCCTGAGTATCTAAAATTCCTTCTCCTTGCACTTCATATTCCCCTTCGGCAATATCAAAGTTGGCAAAGTCTTTAATGTTTAAAAGCTGAGCGAGATTTACGAGTCCTATAGATACTGCATTTTCGGCAGCTACTATACGCTGTCTTTCACTAGCGTCTGTTGCTCTTATTTCAAGTAGATCGCCTCTAGGCAACACACCTCCATCTACAAGTTCTTGTGTACGCAATATTTGCTCTTTAGTCACAGCATTTTGAGTAACAATTACTTTTGCACTTTCTCTCGCTAGTAGTACTTGGAGATAAGAGACTGCTACATTAAGAGCGACATCATCTTTAAGTTTAGCAATATTATAATCTGCTGCGATTTTAGAAAGTTCTGCTCTATCTAATACTTTATGGTTTCTAAAACCATTGATTAAACGCACTCCAGAACTTATCCCAAAAGATGAGTTACGTGTTTGTTGTGTTTCTAAAACTCCAGTAAGTACGTTTTGCGTAAGACCCGTTTGCCAAGAATTTGATGCGGTACCGTTTAAGGTAGGCAAAAATGCTCCTATGGCATCAGAGCGGTCTATGGCTGCAGTCTCTAGATCTAACTCCGTTTGCTGGATGTTAATATTATTATCTATCGCATATTGCACGCATTCTTGCAGGGTCCACTTCTTCTCTTGACTATATGTCGTGAGAGCGAGTAACGCTGTCATACAAAATAAGATGGCTTTTTTCATAATCTTGATTGATGTCCAATATGACTATTGAAACGGTTATATGTTACAAAAACTGTTAATTATTTTTTTTGAGAGGTTGTTACGCTTTCGCGAAAGCGCACTTAAAAAACCTCCTTGCACCTATAAAACAAGGGGTTATCTAGCCTCTACCTCCTCCAAATCCAGTAGGGATTTTAAGCTGGTTCCACACCTTGATATTATCTTCTGCTGTGATTCCGCTCTTTACTTCTACAAAAATACCATCACTCACACCTACTTCTATATCACGACGTTCAAACTCTTGATCGCCTGTAGCGACCTCTACAAATGGCTTCTTAGTCTTAGGATCATATTGTACAAGTGCCTCTTTTATAGAAAGAACATCTGTCGCTTTCTCAAGAATAATACTAGCGTTTGCACTCAGTCCAGCTCTAATAAATGTATCTGAATTTGTACGATCTAATGTTCCTTTAATTTCAAATTGAATCGCTCCATTTTCGGCTACGCCCTTAGGTGCTATATAATCAAGAGTCGCGTTAAAAGTCATATTTTCTATCGCTCCTACGGTGATTTCTAATGGTAAATCTTCTTTTATTTTACCTACCTCACTCTCATCCACTTTTCCTTCAAAAATCATTTTATCTACATCTGCTAGTGTTGCAACCGTAGTTCCATCATTAAAGTTGTTTGCTTCTATAACTTGGTTTCCTGTTTTTACCGGCACGTCAAGAATCATCCCAGTAATAGTAGATCTAATTTGAGTAGTAGCAGCATTACCAAGACCGCTAGTTGTTCCCGTTTTTATAATATCATAATTTTGAGAGGCGCTTGTAAAATTGACTTGCTCCTGCTTTACGCGCTGTTGCGCCTGATTATAAGAATTCTGAATCCCATCAAAATCATTTGCAGAGATTACTCCTTTATCAAAGAGCGCCTTCTGACGGTCATAAATACTTTTTTGATTTGCTAGCGCAAGCTTTGCAGTCTCAACTCCCGTGCGAGCACCTGCAATATTATTCTTTGCATTTGTAAGTGATGATGCATTAGGCACCACCTCAATTTGAGCAATGAGATCTCCTGCCTTGATATTATCTCCAGCCTCTACATAAATCTCTTTAATGATTCCAGACACATTAGGCTTAATAAGTACTTCTTCCTTAGGAACAATACTTCCAGTAGCCACCGTTTTCTTAACAATAGTGCGGCTAGAAGCTTGCTCTGTAGTGTAAACAATAGGGTCTTGCTTATCTTTTGTGTAGATGTACCAGATGCCTACTGCAAATAATATGACGATTACAATGAGTGTAATAATGGTTCCTGTGCGTTTCATGGTATGAGAGGTTGATTGTGTTTTATTCTATTCTTAATGCGTCTATAGGCTTCATTTGTATTGCCCTTGAAGCCGGAATAAATCCAGCTAGTAATCCTGAAACTATCAAAATAGCGAGCGCCACAAAAATGACATTTATATTTACTGATGGATTTGCAAAATTATCTACTTTTCCTACTTGGTCTAAAATGGTATTCATCACCCATATAAATCCAGCGGCAACGGCGATACCAGACATTCCTGAGATAATAGTAAGCACTAAAGATTCTTGTAAAATCTGAGATTTAATCTCCCATGGCGTCGCTCCTAGTGCTCTGCGTACTCCTATTTCTTTAGTTCGTTCTTTTACCACAATAAGCATAATATTACTTATTCCTATCACTCCTGAAAGTAGCACTAATGACCCTACAAAGTAACCTACAAAAGTGAGGATAGAGAATAGCCCCATCACACGACCATATGCTTCTGATAAATCAAAGTGACCTATTGCTCGTTTATCATCAGGGTGGATAGAGCGCTGCTCTCTCATGGTTGCAAATACTTGCTCCTTAATGTCTGTAATATTTATATCTTCACTAGCAGTTATTGCCATCCACCCTACATAATCCCCTCTATTAAAAGCTTGTGAAAATGTGGTAAAAGGCACAAAAATAGTATTTGCATCTTCCTCTGCATCTCCACTACTTTTTGGGTTTTTAAAAGTACCTACCACTAGAAAGTTAACGCCATTTATTTTTATATAGGTATTAAGGACTTCTTCTCCATTATCATACAACCCCTTCACTACATCTTCTCCTATGACGCATATCTTGCGTTTTTCATTAATGTCAGAATATGAGATGTAACGCCCAGAAGTAATGTCTTGAGGCTGCTGTTTTATAAATTCTGGATAATCTCCGTAGATACTAAAAGCTCCTGTTTTTTCATTGCGCGTCACATTGTTTGCACCATTAAATCCTCCAAGTTGATTACGGGGTGAGATATATTTAAGCTCTGGATACTTCTCTCTAAGCACCTCGACATCTTCAAGCTTAAAACTAAATCTTCTTCCCTTAGGTAATCCTTTGTATGATATAGATGTTCCTTGCGACCACATAAACATAGAGTTTGTCGCAAAATCACCAAAATCTGCAGAAACTCCATTCTTAAGCCCATTGGTTAGTGCTAGTAGCAATACCAATATTAAGATTCCCCAGAATACACCAAATGCAGTAAGTAACGTGCGAAACTTATTTGCATTGAGGGCTTCTAATATTTCATTCCAGCGGTCTTTGCTAAACATCTTGTTATACCTTATGAAGGTGTTTTTAGTTAAACGTTAGTTCCTCCTTTTATAACGGGAGTATTTTATGAGTACGCTTTCGCGAAAGCGTGATAGTTAATTTTATTCGTCTCTTAGCGCCTCTATAGGTCTAATATTTGCTGCTCTTCTAGCTGGAATATAACCCGCTAGTGCTCCCGCAACTATTAATATAATCACTGTCGAAATTGCTGTTACAAAATCTACTTGAGGAAACTTAATAAAGTCACTATCTATTTGTGGCCCTATAAGTTCTAATAAACCTACGCCTAGAAACAAACCTAAAAATCCAGCGATTGCGGTAATAAAAATAGACTCTTGTAGTATCATCCCAATGATAGAACTAGGTAATGCGCCTAATGCCTTTCTCACTCCAATTTCCTTAGTGCGCTCTTTTACGATAATGAGCATGATGTTGCTTACTCCTACTACTCCAGCGATAATAGTTCCTATGCCTACAAACCAAAACACCATGCGTATGGTGTCTATAAGGCTATATATTTTTTGTGCTTCTTCAAGATTATAATTTACACGCACCGCGCTTCTATCATCTGGCGCTATCTGGTAGCGTGACTTAATCTCATCTTCAATACCTTGACTCACTGCTGCAGATAGTGCAACGGCCTCATCAAAATTTTCAGACATTTTTACGGTAAATGCCATAGAGCGCAGGTTGTCTCCAGCATTAAATACTCTTTGTGCTGTACTAAGCGGAATAAAAATTCTAGATTCCTCACGCTCACCTCCTGGATCTGTAAAGACTCCAGCTACTAGGAAATTAATCCCACTTATTTTTATGGTTTCTCCTATAGGGTCTGCAGTTTTAAAGAGGTCATTTTTTACCTTCTGACCTATAATCGCAACTTTGATGCCTTCATCTTCGTCCTTTTGAGTAAGAAATCTACCTGCAGAGAGTGTTGCGTTTTCTATAAATTGCTGTCCATAGTTTGCTCCTTCTATACGATAATTACCCGACTCGTTACCATAGTTTACCTGGCCACCCCAGATATTATATAATCCAGTTTTATGCTCTAAGGCCTCACCAAACTTTGTGTTGACATTTTCATAATCACTATTATGCATCTGGATACGCCTACCAGGATTAAGACCTGCATATTCCTTTGTGGTAACACCGGTCCATACATTTACACGACTTTCGGCGTCTTGAGCAAATTGAGTTTTTACTCCTTTTTGAATACCTGTACTAAAACCTAATAAAATCACTAGGATAAAAATCCCTGAAGCTACAGATAGACCAGTAAGAAACGTACGAAGTTTGTTTTTTCCTATGGTCTCAAAAATCTCTTGCCAGCGCTCTACATCAAACATGATTGATTGCCTTTACTTGATTTACGAGTGTATCATCTATAATGCGACCGTCTTTTAGATTTACGATGCGCTTAGTCATCTCTGCGATATCTGGCTCGTGGGTAACAATTAAGATTGTTTTGCCCTCATCATTAATTCCTTGTATGAGATCCATCACCTCATAAGATGTCTTTGTATCAAGTGCTCCCGTTGGCTCATCTGCTAGTAAAACTTTTGGGTCACTCGCTAGTGCACGCGCTATTGCAACACGTTGCTTTTGCCCTCCAGACATCTCACTAGGCAAGTGCGTTGCCCACTGTGCAAGACCTACTTTTTCTAGATAATGCATGGCTCTATCTGTACGCTCTGCACGCTTCATACCTTGATAGTATAACGGCATTGAGACATTATCAAGTGCATTTTTATAATTAATAAGATTAAATGATTGAAAAATAAATCCTAAGAATTTATTACGGTATTGGGCTGCTATTTTTTCATTGAGGTTTTTAATTGGGACATTATCTAGCGTATAATTACCCTCATCTGCCTCATCAAGCATTCCCAGTATGTTTAAAAGCGTAGATTTTCCAGACCCAGAAGATCCCATAATTGAAACTAGCTCTCCCTCTTTTACAGAAAAGTCTATACCCTTAAGAACGTGAAGAGAGTTGCTCCCCATCTGATACGATTTGTGAAGGCCTTGTATTTCAATCATGGTTAATAGTTTATAACAATATTAACGTTTAGCAACTTAAATATTGTGAATTTCTTGTTAAGAGTACTCGATGTCTAAGCTAGCTTTTACGCTGTAAAATGTATTATATAGACTGTTTTTGAGAGTTTCTGTTACACTAACTTATGTTAGCGTTTTGTTAAAGATATTTTTATGCTTTCGCGAAAGCGCAACCCTTTTTTCTTAAACTATTCTTAAAACGAAACTCTCGAGGTCATATTACCGTAAATTCTATAGTAGATTCACACATACAAACTGAAAACTAACCACTACATACCATCCATTACCAAAACTATCGCCTTTTGCATGGCGGTCTTTTGCTTGCTATCACCTATAAAAAAGGTGGTCTTCCAACTTGCGCACAATATTGAACACGCAATCGTTCAAGATAATAATCATAATCCGCCGCATCAACACGCAACCATAACTACCCATCATCACAGTAATGAGGTGTCTACACATCACAGCCACCGTGCTCTTACTTTTCTAAAATTGGTATTTAATAGTAATGACCAGCAACCAGAGCATTTTAAAAGCGATGAAAAGTATAATACAGACAAACAATTGTCACAAACCTATTACCCTACTCTAGCAAGCACTACATCTACTGATACAGTACATAACTGGTGGTATCTAGAGAAAAAATATTCTTCACAAAGAGATTTGTTTAAACAGCCTCCACAACTGTAGTATTCTCACTAAGGAATACTGTTTTTATACTCGCCTATCACTAGGCTAGTCATATAAACACGCACAAATACATTCAAATCTCAAATATAATTATATGAAATTCTTTCTTGGAGTTATCACGATGCTCCTCATTATCCCATTATACGGCCAGTCTATCAAAGGCGTGGTGCTAGATGAAAATGCTAGCCCAATAGAAAATGCAAATATTTTTAATAAAGAATCGGGACAGCATGCACACACGAATGCTACTGGTTTCTTTAGCATTCCTAAAACAAAAGTAGGTGACTCTTTATATTTTTCTAGCTTAGGGTATGAAACCTTTCTTTATGTATTATCAGAAGGTGAAACACAATTGCAAATTAAGCTTGAGCCTAAGTCGTTTTCACTTGACCAAGTTCTGATTGTATCTGAAGTAAACCAATTAAGTAGAATTGTAGATATCGACGTTCAGAATAATCCTGTAAAATCTTCCCAAGAAATTTTACGTAAAGTGCCTGGACTAATTATAGGACAGCATGCAGGTGGAGGAAAAGCAGAACAAATTTTCTTACGTGGTTTTGATATTGATCATGGTACAGACCTCGCTCTTAGTGTAGATGGACTTCCTGTCAATATGGTTTCTCACGCTCACGGACAAGGATACTCAGATTTACACTTTGTGATTCCAGAAACCATACAGAATATAGAATTTGGCAAAGGTCCTTTTAATGCTCAGCAAGGTAACTTTGCAACAGCAGGTTATATAGACTTAAAACTCAAAGATGTTATAGAAGACAATTTAATTACTCTTGAAGTTGGCCAATTTAATACACAACGTTTATCAGGTTTATTTCCAGTACTTAATAAAGAATACAGCTCATTATACTTCGCATCAGAAATATATCTTACTGATGGACCTGTAGACTCACCACAGAACTTTAATCGTCTTAACTTGATGAGTAAATACATTTATGCCAAGCCTGGAGAGGAAGAGCTGGATATTACATTATCACACTTTCAAAGTAAATGGGATGCCTCTGGCCAAATACCTCAAAGAGCTGTAGATGCGGGATTGATAGGTCGTTTTGGAGCAATAGACGATACCGAAGGTGGTACTACAAGTAGAAGTAATATCTCTCTCAACTACACAAAGAACTTAAATGATAGTGACACCTTTAAGACCAATGCGTTTTTATCAAAATATGACTTTGAACTTTATTCAAACTTCACTTTTTTTCTTGAAGATCCAGTAAACGGTGATCAAATAAGACAGCACGAAGACCGTGTATTAATGGGTGTTCAAAGTTCTTTTGAACGCAAGGAGACAGAGGTTGCTGGTTTTAATCTAGATTATCAGACTGGTGTTGGTTTTAGATATGATGACGTAAATGACGTAGAGTTATCACGTACAAGGAATCGTCGTGAGACACTAGAAAATCTATCCTTAGGTGATGTGGATGAGCTTAATGCTTTTGGTTACTTTAATGCCGAATTTAAAAAAGGCGATTGGAACATTAATCCGTCTGTACGTTTAGACTATTTCAAGTTTGACTATGTGAATGAGCTAAGTCCTGTATATGATAATCGTAGTGAAGATAAGGTAGCCTTTAGCCCTAAGCTTAATGTCATTTACACACCGTCTACTACCTTTCAATATTTCCTCAAAACAGGTATAGGCTTTCACTCTAATGACACACGCGTAGTTGTAGCAAATGAAGGTGAAGATATTTTACCTGCAGCTTATGGTTTTGATATAGGTACTATTATTAAACCAGCCGACCGTCTTGTGGTTAATGCTGCCTTATGGAGCTTATTTCTAGACCAAGAATTTGTGTATGTAGGTGATGCTGGAATTGTAGAGCCTAGTGGACGCTCTCGCAGAGTAGGTGTTGAGCTAGGTGCTAGATACCAGTTTAACGATTGGTTATATGCATACTCAGATGTAAACTATACGTATGCTAGAAGTACAGATGAACCTAATGGGGCAGATTTAATACCACTAGCACCAGACCTTACAGCAGTAGGAGGGATAAGTGTAGACAATCTAGGTGCATTTTCTGGATCGCTTTCTTACCGTTTTATTGATGATAGAGCAGCAAATGAAGATAACTCAATCGTAGCAGAAGGTTATTTTGTTACAGATATGAATCTTAACTATAAAGTAAAAAACTGGACGTACGGAATTGTAATAGAAAATCTATTTGACACTGAATGGAATGAAACTCAATTTGCTACAGAAAGTAGATTATTTAATGAAACACAGTCTGTAGAGGAAATTCACTTTACACCGGGTGTTCCTTTCTATTTACGAGGAAGAATTTCAGTTTCTTTTTAATAAGAAAATTTATAGAATTCTTAAAAAAGTAAAAAGGTGGACGGCTATACCGTCCACCTTTTATATTTGTGTAGCTACGCTTTCGCGAAAGCTAAAAAGTCTATCCTTCAAAGTCATCATCTGCCTCTCCACCTCCACGGCTACCACGTTCACGCTTCTTCTTTTGATTAAATCTATACGTAAATGCTAGATTGACTGAACGAACTCTAAATTGAAACTCGCTGTCACTTGTAAAAGAATCTGTTGTTGTAAATGATTGTCGTTTACTTGAGTTAAATACATCGCTTACATTTAAAGCGAGTGTAGCGTTATCATTGAGTATGTCTTTGCTAAAAGCTAAGTTTGTAAATAAGAACCCTTCTGTATCAGTTTGTGCGTTATTGCTTGGACCTCTATAAAAGATATTAGTTTGCCAGTCAATTTTATATGGCAAGCTCACTTTTGCACTTCCTCTTGTGAAGAAGCTAAAGTTACTTGCACCATAATCTACTCCATTAAAAGAACCATTAGTTTCAAACAAGAATGCATTTGCACTTAAGTTTAATCTTAACCATTTATTAGGATTATATAAAACACCTAACTCTGCTCCATAACGTTCGTTTGTACTTAGGTTAATAGGTAGCGTTCTAATGATAGGCACTCCGTTTGCAGTAACTAATCCTGTATCTTCTTGAATACGCTCGAAAGAATCTGTTTCATACTGGTAATACACAGATGAAGTCAACGTCAATTTATCCCATCTTTTTAAGTATCCTAAATCATATGCACTTGCAAATGATGGAACAAGATCTGGATTTCCTTGAAAGATGTTTGCTTCACTTGAACGTGATGGGAAAGGATTAATAAAACGACCTCTTGGTCTGTTGATACGCCTGTTAAAACCTAGCGTGATATTCTCACGCTCATTAAACTCATACGTTAAATTTAACGTAGGGAATAAACCATCTGTTTGGTTATCAAAATCAAGATTAGTACCTAGTGGATTGTCATCAGATATTACTGCATCTACAGTTCCTTGCTGTCTTGTATTTTCATAACGCAAACCTGCTAAGAAAGAAAAATCACCAAACTTATCTCCATACTGTGTATAGAAGGCATGCACATCTTCTTTATAGGTAAAGATATTAGATAGTCCGTTATCTCTAATAAAAGTACCACCCGCAACATCTTCTTCTAATAGCGTATAATCTGTTTCTGTCTCTTCAAAATTTCCTCTATACCCTAACTCAAATTGAGCGGTCTCTCCTATAGGGCGCACATAGTCTACCTGTGCTAAGTACTCCTTTTGATTTTCAATCTGTGTGATAGCTTCTGTAGGTAAATTTTCTAAAGTTGGGAAAGAGTTAAACTCTGTAATGATTGATGTTTCTGTTTCCTCATCTCTTGCATATTGTAATGCAGCTGTAAGCTCATGCCCAGACTCATCAAACTTTGTAATAGAATTAAGTGAGAATTGATAGGTCATATCTTCTTCATTCTCGCGCTCAAGTCTAGTTCTTGATACAGTCAATTCATTATCTGGTGTAAACTCATTTGTTAAGTTATCTGTACCAGAATCATTATCCCCTAATCTTAAAAAACCACTTGCCGTTACAGATGTTTTTTCTGTTAGAAAATATTCAATACCTAGGTTAGTATTGAATCCTCCACGGTTTCTATCAAACTCTCTATCCTCTCTAAGAATACGGTCTATCTCACTTGTAAAGTTCTGCTCACCATCTGCTCCTATTTCTGATACAAAGTACTGATTCTCGGCTGCAGCGTTGCCTGGAGAAGTACGTTTACTGTAACCTGTGGTATTAAAAATATTGAATTTATCCGTTCTCAGGTTTATATTCCCTGTGATTCCATAACGTTCTGGGTAACCTACATTAGTCTGTATAGAACCATTAAGACCTAATGTTTTCTCTTTCTTAAGTATGATGTTGAGTATACCCGCTGTACCTTCTGCGTCATATCGAGCAGATGGTGATGTAATCACTTCTACACGTTCGATGGCGTCTGCTGGTAGTTGACTTAGAGCGTCTACAGATCCAAAACCTGCAATGGCCGAAGGTCTTCCATTAATCAAAATGCGCACATTACCATTACCTCTTAAGGCTATCGCTCCATCTACATCTACCGTAACTGATGGCACATTACTAAGTGCATCACTTACTGTTGCGCCGCTTGTAGTAAGATCTTTTCCTATATTATATATCTTTTTATCTAGTCGCACTTGTACTTCTGTAGTCTCTGAGCGCACAATTACTTCATCAAGAGATTGAGAATCTATAGCTAGTGTCTGTGTAGGCAGTGTAGTATCTTTAGTAAGACGTTGAGCCGGAAGGACCTTTGTTTCAAACGAGATGAACTCAAACTTAACATCATAAACACCTGCTGGTATTTCTATACTGTATTTTCCAGAAGGGTCTGTAATTCCTCCCGTTACTACTTTCCCATCTGCAGTAGCAAATGATACTGTTGCATACTCTAAAGGTATGTTAGTCTCCGCCTCCATTACTGTACCAGTAATAACAACATCTGGTCGATCCCCTCCAGGTCGCTGTGCTACAGCAACTAAAGAAAATGACAGTAATAAAAAGGTAATAAAATTTTTCATCCGTTTAAAAGTTTGGTTCTAAAATTAGACACGCAAATTACGGATGGGTTTAGTCGAGTTGTCCTAAGGTTTTGTTAAAGAATAAAACTATTAAACCTCAAAGAAATTAATAGGGAAACTTATTGAGGTTAAGTAATAAAAAAGCAACTTCTTTATGAATCAGTTTGTTCATCTTGTGGTTCAGTCGAAGCATTTTTTTTGGATTTATAAACGAAGTAGAAAACACCACCCACAAGGATATATGGAATTACCATAAGGTACTTTATACCGTTGTTTATTCCTTTGGCAGTACTATTATCTTCTTCAGATTCTAAGACTGCACGACACATAGCACACTGAGTAGTAGATGCTACCACTGTTGCATTTAAGTCCGCTTTCGCGAAAGCGCAACAGAAAAACATTACAACTAGTACTTGTTTAAGATTTTTCATCTAGTGGATGTAATAAGGAGAGATCATTAAATACACAACAACGCCAGTAATTGCAACATACAACCATATAGGAAAAGTGATGCGTGCGAGCTTTCTGTGTTTATCAAAACGCTCTGCGAGTGCTCTTACATATGTAAACAATACTAATGGTATGATAATTATAGATAGTGCTATGTGCGTTATCAAAATAAAGAAATACACATAACGTATGATACCCTCACCTCCAAAACTTGTAGAGTCTGATGTCATGTGATAAGCAACGTACATCAATAAAAAAAATACAGATAACCCAATGGCAGTCTTCATTAAACGCTCATGAAGTGTGCGATTTCCATTTTTTATGGCGCGCACCGCTAGTATCAAGACAATAGCTGTAAGTCCGTTTATAGTAGCGTAAACTGGAGGCAAGAATGTAAGTGGCTCTACATCTATACCATAATCCTTAAGCTTAATACCAAATAATATAGCAACGGCTATAGGAATCACTATGGATAAAATAATGATCCAAACTCTGTATTTCTTTTCTGTAGGGTTAAGTGTACTCATAATCTATTTAAGTAATTTCTGTATATCTTCAATAAGTATATCTATCTCTGGCGTTTCTCCTCCTTCTGGCACATTATCATCCATAGGGACAAATCCTCTGTAATAAGGTTTAGCATTGCCATATGGGTCTAATCTAGAGCGTATGAAACCATTTTGATCAATAAGTGCAAACAGTCCTGAGTGGTATAAGTCACTCTCATCTCCTTCTTCATTAGTAGCAAGATAAAAACCTTCATTAGAAAGTTTTCTAATAGCGGAACGATCTCCAGTCATAAAGTTCCAGTTAGGGTTTGTCACTCCGTATTCCTCTTGATACTTTTTAAGTACCTCTGGCTGGTCATGTTCTGGATCTATAGAGAAAGAAGCAATCCCAAAATCATCGCGTCCTTCAAACCTCTGCGATATTTCGATTAAATTATGACTCATAGGGATACAAATGTCGGTACACCTTGTAAAAAAGAACTCTACTAGGTATACTTTCCCTTTATAATCTGCATTTGTGATGGTATCGTTGTCTTGATTTACAAATGAAAATGGAGGCACTTTTCTATCTACTCCACCTTGATTAATATAGATCAAACCATCTGGCGCTTCATTAATCTTCTCACCACCATCTTGATGCATTCTACCACCGCGAGAGACATCATCATTTGCTATGCGCTTGTAAATCTTTGGGATTACAATGATCCCAAAAATGAGTACAATGGCAGCTATTCCTATGTATGTATTTTTTCTCATGACTTAATAGCTATTATTTGTTCTCTCTGCGTTGCTCAATTTTAGGACTGGCATTATTATTCTTCTTAAGTGCCAGTCTATATTCTGCCAGTAATATTTTTACGTCATCCTTAAGATAGCCCATTTCTACAGCTTGTGTGAAATCATAGCCATATACATTTGCTTTCTTTTCCTCGTGACCAGAACGTAAAGCTCTTGCCTTATCTATTACAAACACATTGGGATGCCCACCATCATTCATCATAGATAAAGAGGTGCCAAGGCTATTAAAATGCTCTTGAGTTTGTTGCTTTGATGCTACGATGAAGCGCATTTTTGACGTGTCAAAAATACGTGATAATTCTGCTCTTAAATTATCTATAACTTCCTCACTTCCTTTGTTTACAAATAAAACTAATTGAAAATCTGTATAACGCTCAAAGTATTTGAATATCATCAAATTCAAATTTGCCGTATACCCTTCATTGCTTTTAAGCCCATCACCTAGGTAACCAACTAAAGTAATATGATCATCAAATGTAAGTGGAGATTCTGGTGTGTCTTCTGTTCTAATTTCTTGTTTTGCATATCTGCTTATGTCGTCTACCTCTTGTGTAAGAAGAGGTAAGTTTGCAAAGTTGTAAACACCAGACGCAAAGAAGAGATAAATGAGCACTGGCAGCACAAAAAGTGATATGAGAACGATTTTCTTTTTCATGTTTACAAAGATAAATCTCAAGAAGTAATCGAGCTTATAATTGTTTTCAATTTTTATGAAATAACGCTTTCGCGAAAGCGCAATAATTAAGACATAAAAAAAGCGACTCGAAAGTCGCTTTTAATTATTTATTAGAAATCCCAGCTCTGGAATCCATTGTTGTAAACTTCAAAGATATAATCACCTTCCGTAAGTAAAATGAATACTAAGTAACAAATAAGGAAGATACCTGTCCAAACTACTGCTCTACGTAATCCTTTAACTTCGTCACGCATGTGCATGAAATCCCAGGTAATATAATATGCCTTTACAATAGTAAGGATAATGAAAATCCAGTTAAGAAGTTTCATTCTTATAAAGGTTGTTTCTAGTAAAAACTCTGGCTTTATAATACCTAGAACAACTTCTACAGCTGTGATAATCGAAAGAAATATAAGTACTCCCCAGATTTTCTGAATGTTATTCTTGAACTTTAATGTTCCTCTAAATATTGCAAGTTTATGTTCGTGTGCCATAATATATAATAGTCTGAAAGGTAAATTAAACTAGGTAGAAGAATGTAAATACAAATACCCATACAAGGTCTACAAAGTGCCAGTATAAACCAACCTTTTCAACCATCTCATAGTGTCCTCTTCGCTCATAAGTTCCAAGAACTACGTTAAAGAAAATAATGATATTGATCATTACACCTGAAAATACGTGGAATCCGTGGAAACCTGTAATAAAGAAAAAGAAGTCTGCAAAAAGTGGTGCTCCATATTCATTATGAATAAGGTTTGCTCCTTCTACTACAAGCTTTCCATCTCTAGATAGTTTTGCAAGAGACTCTTCTCGTGACAATACCGTCTTCTCACCATTTTCTGTAAGTGTCTGGATGCGTATCAATGCGTTAGGAGTAGCTTCAAAACCAGCTTTTACTTCTTCAATTGAATATGTAGTAGGTGTCGCCTCGTCTGAGAACCAAATTCCATTTTTATTAAGGTGTTGCTCACGCTCTCCTACTTGTGTAATAGCGAAGTCGCCAAGTGCCATACGATTACCATCTGTATCAACGAACTGGAGTATTTTACCACCCTTTGTTTCTACGGCACCATAATCACCTTTAATGAACGTAGCCCATTCCCATCCTTGTGATCCTACGAAGATAATACCACCTATGATGGTAAGGAACATGTAGAATGCTACGCTTTTATGCTTTAAGTGATGTCCAGCATCTACAGCAAGTACCATGGTTACAGAAGACATAATCAAAACAAACGTCATAAACGCTACGTATATCATAGGGAAATTCCCATGTATGAAAGGTACGTGTGTAAATACTTCGTCGGCTATTGGCCAAGCATCAATAAATTTAAATCTTGAAAAACCATATGCGGCTAGAAAGCCCGAAAAGGTTAATGCATCTGATAAGATGAAAAACCACATCATTAGTTTTCCGTAGCTCGCTCTTAGTGGTTGATTACCACCACCCCAAGTTGTTCCCTCGGCGTCGTTGTTTGTCACTGTCGTGTCCATTCGTAAGAATTGGTTAATTTAATGGTTGCAAAAATAAGTATTTTATGTTCAGATATCAACTTTGAAGCCTCGATTTATAATCGTTTTAGATACGTATTTATAAAACAATGTACCGCTAGTTTACTTTGTGATAAATAAAAGCACAAATAAAAATACCCAAAGAATATCTAAAAAGTGCCAAAACGTTACTCCTAGTGTTAATCCTAAATGTTCTGCTGCAGAATATTTACCTCTTAAATGATTGATAATTACTGTAATTAAAGATATAAAACCAGCAATAAGGTGTGCAATGTGCACTGCAATTATAAGAAAGAAAAACGTAGTTGTAATATTACTAGACGCTCCCGTAAAATAATATCCTTGTTCTTGAAACGCACTAAAGCCTGCAAACTGGGAAACCACAAATCCTATTCCTAGCGCTAGTGTAAGCATTAAAAACAAAGTTCCCATTGAATTTTTACCGCTTATAATAGCATTTTTGGCAAGATGTATCGTGATACTACTTATTACGATTAACACTGTAGAAACTATAAGCGCCTGCGGAAAATCATAGTTTTCTAACCAGTCACGACGTTCCATACTTACGATATATGCACTCGTAAGTCCTGCAAATGTCATACACAAACTTATAATCCCAAACCACAACATCTGCTTTTTAGCACGATCTAGTTTCAACTTTTCACCTCCTTGAGTATAATCCATCTATCTTAAAAATTTATCTATTACAAAAACAATTTGAAGTAGTGTAATGTAAGTCACACTTGAAAGCATTAGTCGTTTGGCTGTTTTTGCATCTCTGTTTTGGTACAATTTAATTGCCCAATACAGCATAAATAATCCTAGTGCCCCAACGATAATTGCAGACACAGGTGTTAAAAATAAATCTCCAGTTACCCCAAATGCAGGTATTATCGAGATAAGTACTGTCCATACCGTGTATAACACGATTTGAACTGCAGTTCCTTTATCACGTTTTCCCGTAGGCAACATAGCAAAGCCTCCTTTTTTATAGTCATCAAAAAGAAACCACCCTATTGCCCAAAAATGAGGGAACTGCCAGAAAAATTGTATCATAAATAACGTCCCAGGCTCTATACCAAAATCGTTAGTAGCAGCAACCCAACCTAACATGTAAGGTATCGCCCCTGGAAATGCCCCTACAAAAACAGATAAAGGTGTCTTCGTTTTTAAGGGAGTATATAACAGTACATACATAAATATAGAAATCCCTCCAAACATTGCTGTCTGAGGATTTATGTAATACAATGTTCCTAAACCTAGAATCGTAAATGTAATTGCTATTAAGAGCGCCTTTTGCTTAGACATCCTTCCGGAAGCTACAGGTCTATTTTTTGTGCGATCCATCAATGCGTCTAGATCTTTCTCTAGCACCTGATTATACGCATTTGACGCGCCTACCATAAAGTAGCCTCCTACAGCTAGCAGCAACACAATAAACCAGTCTATCTCTGTGGCTCCAAGAAAATATCCTGCAACACTAGAAAACACTACGCTTATAGATAAACGCATCTTTGTGATTTCTTTAAAATCGTACCAGGCAGAGTAGGTATTCGTATGTATGGCGACGTCGCTCAAAGACAGTAGGTTTAGCAATTTTTTAAGTGGTGCAAAGATACTGCCCAAAAGGAATCTGCACAACAAAACGACAAGCATAATAGGTTGTTAAAATTACGCTTTCGCGAAAGCGCAACTACATCAATACGACTACCTTTATAAAAAAACTTAAAAATGAAACACTTTACACTCATTATCATCGCACTAATAACTGCTGCAGCTACTGCACAAGGACGTTTTGACGATGTACAAATTACTGTTGAAAAAGTTACAGATCACATCTACATGCTTCAAGGAGCTGGTGGAAACATAGGAATCTCTACTGGAAAAGATGGCGTATTTATGATAGACGATCAGTTTGCTCCTCTGAGCAAGAAAATCACCGCTGCCATTAAAACCATATCTGACCAGCCTGTGAGTTTCTTGGTCAACACTCATTTTCATGGTGACCACACTGGAGGAAATCTAAATTTTGAGGCCGCTGGAGCAATGATTGTAGCTCACGATAATGTACGCAAGAGATTAGCAGCCGATGAGAAAACGGCTAGTGCGGGACTCCCAGTAATCACTTTTAGTGAAGATGCTACTTTTTACCAAAATGACGATGACGTATTTTTAACCCATGTACATAATGCACATACAGACGGAGATGCGCTTGTTTATTTTGCTCAGAGTAATGTGCTACATACTGGAGACACCTTCTTTAACGGTAACTTCCCTTTTATAGATACAGACCGTGGCGGAAGCATCCAGGGAGATATTGACGCAGCAAAGAAAGGACTTATGCTTATCAATGAGGATACTAAAATAATTCCTGGTCACGGAAAGTTAGCAACAAAAGCAGATTATCAAAAATATCACGATATGCTAGTAAACGTTTACACTTCAGTTTTCAAAGCTATAGAAAGCAATAAAACCCTTGAAGAAGTAACCGCAATGGAGTCAATCACATCTGAATATCTTACAGACGAAGAAAGCGCAAAGAGCTTTATTACTGGGCCAAAATTTAGAAGCACTGTTTATAAAAGTATCTTAGAGAATATTGAGATTAACAAATAATATAAATTATGAATCCTATTGCCAAATCCATTAGGCCTTTTATAGGTACTGCAGACTTTGATTCCTCCCGAAGGTTTTATACTTCAATTGGTTTTAAGGAAACTATCATCTCCTATAACATGTCACTATTCACAATGGATAACTTTGGGTTCTACTTGCAAGATGCCTTTGTAAAAGATTGGATAGACAACACAATGGTATTTCTAGAAGTGCAACATCTAGATGAATATCTCAATCACCTCGAATCTCTTGATTTGACTTCATTATTTAAAGGCGCAAAGATTTCAAAAATTGTTGAAAATGACTGGGGACGAGAGTTTTTCTTACACGATCCGTCTGGCGTGTTGTGGCACATTGGATCCTTTACAAATCGCACATCTTAATCTACAATATACTCCACAGAATCATACACTAAAGCCGACCAACCATAGTCGGCTTTTTGTTTGTTGAACTTTAAGCCTATTAGCTGCGCGCCTTGATATCCTTTAGCTCTATCTATTTCAATATGATTTGCATCTTCCTCTGAAATTACCAAACATAACTTCCCGCAGAATGCATTACCATAAGCAGTAACTACAAGGTAATGTTGCCCAAAGATTTCTTCGCGCATTTCATAATAATAATCTACTTCTGGGCTTTCCTTTATCAAGCGATAGAGCTCTGCTTGATATTCCTTACTATTATATGAGTTTGCAGCAAGAATGTTATTGCGCTGTGCGCTTTGACAGTTCTCTTCCTGACAAGAAAATAAGAAACATAGCACTATTATCCCCAAGGCGGTGATTCTAGATAACATATTGTTTTAGTGATTGATGAAGTAGTTTCTTGTCTAGAGCTATAACGACTTCATAATCGCAAATATTACACAATCACTTAACAATGCTAGCTAGATTTTAATAATCATAATACCAATTAAACAAATCTGTTCTAAAACCTATGTTGAGCCACAGCGTGCTGGTATCAAATGTATTTGGCGCATCTTGAATATCTGCGGTTACACTACGATAGATAGGGTTTGCATATACTTTTAAGTTGGTTGCAGGGTTTATTAAATACCCTAGCTCAAGATCTGCATACAGGCTATTAACCTTATTTCCTTGAAAGAATGCAATCCCATCGTCTGATGGCCTGTTTTCATCATTTCCATAAATACTTCCTCCGTAGTATACTTCATTGATATCTCCTATCTCAACACCTCGAGCTCCTACAATAAGTTTTGCTGTTCCATACCATCGTTCTCTTTCATAACGAGCAATCCCAATAAGCTCTTTAAAATTTGCTCCCCATTGATGTGCCAGCGACTGGTTTGCATGCCCATAATTAAGTTGGATCTCATTATTAGAATATACATAAGGACGCACTTGGCTGTACTCACCTTGCAATGTCAAATTCTTAACTCCAAAAGCATCATAATACTTTGCTCCTATCTGGAAGCCTTGTTTGTTTTTATAGCTTTGATTTCCGCCTATCACATCACTAGCCGAAAACTCATCTATAACAACTTGCCCATACACATTTACGCGATCATTCACTTTATACTTTCCGGTTAGCCCTATAAGCGCATTACCACCGCGAGAACCCGTAGAGAACTCTATTGCTCTGTAAAAAATCACAGGATTTAAGAAATTAAAATCAAAACCTCTTCCATTTTCATCTTCCCATATTACAGATTCAAAAAATCCCACATTAAGTTTCTTACTTAAGTTCCAGCTTAGATAATGATTACTCATGAACTTGGTTCTAAAAGCACCGTCTGCTGTGGTTTCTGGACGCACATCACGCAGTGATGTCCACGTATTTGTGTACTTAAATTTCCAAAAGGTTGTATTGAGTTTTAAATATGGAAAATAACTCGCATTATCACTAAGCAATAGCGATCTGTAACCATCTCCTATAAACTGCTTTCCATGACCTAGCTGAATATTAAAATACTTGCTAGGTGTGTATGAAATATAACCTTCGGCTACTGGGTAGTCTAAGTCTCCATTTGTGCCTTCCTTTGCAATACCACGACCGGGCACCACCGCAGGATTACCACCATCTGGTCTTAGTGATCTAGCAAAAGAATCAAAGTATCGAGGAAAACGACCCTGACTCTCATATACAGCAGCAAAAAAATTGAGCTTCTTTCCTAACCCACCTTGAATATAAACTGCACGAGTGTTGTTATAGGTGAAACTATCAGACTTTAACTTGTCGGTTTCATATCCCAATTGCAAATCGGCTGCGGGGTCTAGGGTTATCCAGTAATCCTCTCCTTGTATTTGCACCATATGCTCGTTAGACCATTTTCTCCCAAACCACGTTTTCTTTTCTTTCTTGAGCGCATCTGTCTTCTCCTGAAAATTATAATATGGATTTACAGTTTGATACAGATAAGGTTTACTTGCCGTATGCGCATTAGTCCCTACAAGATTCAACTCTTGATCAAACCTACTATAAACCTGATGCGAGAAAGGAATATTCAACTGACTCGTATACTCATTTGCTGGATTAAATTTTTGATTTTGAATACGGTCATATTCATCCTGCATTGGGTTTTTAAGCGGTGTTTCTTTTTTTGCTTTCGCGAAAGCGTCACCTTCATTATCACCACTATTCATCTCACCTATTTTATTACGTGATAGTGGCAACAGCACAGGCATTGTAAATTGCATATAGGTAGGCTCACCGTTATATGTAGCCGGATCAATTACAGGTAGTTTATCGAAAACATCTTGCGCCGAAGTCTTAAGTGATGCAAAGACGGCATCTGTATACAGTAGCTTAAAAGCGCCCTCACGAGTAACTTCAAACAAAATCACCATCTTACCCTCGTAATTTTCCTCCTTAACCTCTGCTGGGACTTCAAGATTATCAATTATAAATGAAATAAAAGTTTCATTAAAACAAGCCGCAACTTCGCTCACTGGCAAGTCGGCACATTCTGGAAAAACGGGATACTTTTCATAATCACTAGTGGTTACCTGAGCGGTAAGACTACAAGTAGCGAAAATGAATAAAAGAAATACATATTTATGCATGGATGTAGGCGTAATAATTACGCACGAAAGATAGGGTTTTATACACAAAAAATCCCGTTGCGAGAGGCAACGGGATTATAGTAAAAATGTTCTTATAATTTAATCTTCTATTTGAAATGAGATAGGTAATGAAAAAAGTACCGCAACATTCTCACCTGCTTGTTTTCCAGCAGTCATGTCAGGTAGCAACTTTGTAACTCGCAAAGCCTCTTCTTCAAGTTTTGGATGAGGGGCTTTAGCATTTACATCCACTACTTTTCCAGAAGCATCAATTTTAAATGTCACAAAGATTCTATTTACTCCAGAGAGGCCTAGACCTTCTCCTCTTTCTGCTCTGAACTTTTTAGATACAAATTTAGAAATCTTGGCACTCATGCAATCCTTGCGTTCATCATTTGAGCTTAAACCTTCACAACCTGGATACAAAGGAGCTGTCTCCACTAGAGAAAATATTTTGGCTATTGGCTCATCGTCTACCGTATCATCATAATCAGGAATACGTGGGTCTACAATAGGATCATCTGTGGCATCTGTTGGCTTGAGATCATCTTCAAGGAACTTGGAATCATCTTCCTTTGTCTGGACGTTCTCAAGAATCTTAGGCTCTTCAATTTTTGGGAGCTGTACTTTTCTTACAACTTCCCTTTTAGGTTGCTCTACTTTAACTTGGTCAAGAGTAAAAATTTGATCTACGTTTTCCCGCTCTACCGCTATCGCCAGTTTCTTTTCTGGAGTACGCATTTCGATAAAGAAGATGGACGCTAGAAGTGCTAAGATTAACCCAATTTGAAAATGAAGCGTGGGATTTCTTCGTAAATTTGCCTCGTGCTTGCGGCTTGATTTGTACACGCTGTTTTGGCGAACAGCAGTGCTTTCTTTGGAATTTTCCATAAGATATAGTTTTAAAAATGTTGAACAATTCTTAAAACGAATCAATAAGCAAGCCAAAATTGAGGTCACCTTAGGGCGGCCTCTTTTTTTTTTGATATAAGACACAAAAAAACCATCTCATTGCTGAGATGGTTTTTTTAATATTTAAAAAGTCTTTATGACTTAGTCTTCTACTTTAAATGTAATAGGTAGTGAGTATAAAACCCCTACTGGCTTACCACGTTGCTTACCTGGTGTCATTTTAGGTAATAACTTAATTACACGCTCTGCTTCTGACGCAAGACGTGGGTGTGGTGCACGAGATCTGATGTTTACGATTCTTCCAGTTTTATCAATCTTAAAACTTACAAAGATTCTGTTTACACCAGATAGACCTAAATCTGAACCTAACTCTGTGTTGAACTTCTTGTTTACAAGCTTGCTCACCTTTTCAGACATACAGTTCTTACGATCATTGTTGTTAGTCATAGACTCACAACCAGGAAAAATAGGCACATTTTCAATAACTGCAAACGGTACATCTGCAATCTCCTCTTCTTCTTCCACAATCTCTACATCCTCTACTTCAACGATTTCCTCTTCGGCATCTGTTTCTGTAGACTCTATAATTGTTTCTTCTATTTCTTCTTCATCCTCTACTACCTCAATGATTTCCGGTGCTGGTGGCGGCGGTGGTGGCGGTGGTGGTGGTGGAGTATTCAACTCCGTGATTGGAATTTCTTCGTCGTCTAGATCATCAAGATCAAGCTGACCAATATCAATAGCCACATCATCATAAGTCTTCCACTCGATGGTGATGTACGTTAGTGCGAGTACTGCAATGAGTCCTAGCTGAAAAAACAGCATGCTTCTCTTGCGAAGGTCTGCTTTGGGATTTTTCTTGGGTTCCATAATTAAAGTATTAGTAGAGAGCTAAAATAGCAAAATAAATCTCAGTTGTGAAACTAAAATTACGATTTTAACCCTTTAAATTTCTTAAAAAATAGTAGAAATGTTAAACTTCCGAGTATTACACCTATACTATTTGCAAGTACATCCCACACATCAGGCGTTCTGTATGTAGTTGCACTGCCTTGTAATAACTCAATCACTGTGCCATATATCACTAATGCTAATGCAATTGCTATATAAAACATGGGCTTTGCCCATTTCTGCGTTGCAGAGGTTTTTACGATATGAAAATAACTCAGCCACAGGATAGCTAAACCAAAATAAGCTCCTAAATGTAGGAGCTTATCTATATTGGAAATATTAGTATCTATTTTTACAGGCTTAACAAGGGATCCTATGCTCAATGCACAAGTATATGCTATCGCCGTAAAACCAATGAGTTTATCCACCTATAAGTTCTTTGTAAGCATCTGCGCTTAAAAGCTCATCTACTTGTGAAGCGTCAGAAAATTTGATTTTAATCATCCATCCTGCTCCATAAGCATCGCTATTTACAGTTTCTGGCTCATCTTCTAGACCTTCATTAAAAGCTACAATCTCACCAGAAAGCGGTAAGAAAAGATCAGAAACGGTCTTTACTGCTTCCACAGTTCCAAAAACCTCATCTCTATCAAGAGTTTCATCAAGAGTTTCTACTTCTACGTAAACGATATCTCCTAGTTCTCCTTGTGCAAAATCTGTAATTCCCACTACGGCTACGTCACCTTCTATGCGTACCCACTCGTGATCTTTCGTGTATTTTAACTCTGCTGGTATATTCATCTTAGTCTGTATTAGTTTGATTTAATTCCGCTTTCGCGAAAATATTCTTTTTAATAGATTAATGCTTACTATTTTCAAATTTTCGCGAAAGCGAACTCATATAATTAATTTCCAAAATTATATCTCAATGTAAATCCAGACCTAATAGTCGTTTGTGGAAATGCTGTGGATATTGCAAATGTCGAAAAAGTATGGTCATAAAAGAAGAGCGCAGTAAGATTTTTACTCAACGCATAATCTGTGGTAAACCTAAGTCCATAAATATCTTGTCCAGCAGTGGTCTGGCTATTGTCTATATCTAGATATCTAATGATAGTTTCGTTTTGTCTAAGAGAGAAATCTGCCTTAAAGTTGAGATCACTCTTAAGAACCCTACGAGATCCACCAAAGTTTGTAACAAACCTAAGGTCCTTAATACGATATCCTAATCCTAATATGTACTCATTACCCTTAATCTCAGTTAAGAGGTTGTTATCAAAGCTTAATCCTAATGCCCTATCTCTTTTAATTTCGGCAAGAATCTTTACAGAGTTTTTCATTTCAAAATCCAGGCGAACTAGCGGTGTGAACTGCTCTGTAAGTGTCACATTACTTAATAGCGTTTGATTTAAAAAGTTACCCGCTTGATCACGTTGTGCGGTCGCAGGGTCTCTATCTGTGTTTCTATTATAAGCTAAGTTAGTCAAGTAATTATTTACAGAATAACCGGCAGTATAACCGTGCTGCACTGAGAATCTCTTAAACTTATCCTTAAACCATTTTATATTCATTAAACCAGTATACTTTATATTCCAGTTAGGTAATGGGATGCTTCTAAGAAAACCAGTGTCTGTTTTATTTACATCCTTACCGCTATACGCTGCAAGGAAAGCAGGTAATAACACTTTTTGATTAGTACGACCAAAACCTTCTGGATACCCATCTGCATCTACCTCAAAGGTATTTGTACCGTAAAACTCTGTTGCTAATCTATTTGCTACTGCCAGCCTGTTTTCTCTGAACGTGTTAAATGTACTACTAGACTCAGATGTACTCTCTGCAAAAGCAGTTCCAAGTAATACGGTAGAAATGTTGAAACGACCAAAGCTATTACCTGTTAGTGATTGGTATGCTAAACTCTGCTGGTTAACTCGGTAATTTTCTTGATAGTTTTCTTGAAAAACACGATTTAAATTAAGGTCTATATCGAGATTTTTAAGAAGTCCTATTCTAGCTTGAATTGCAAGGTCTCTACTCTCTATCTCGCGATACTGCTGGTTAAAATCTTGAAACAATGTTAACCATCCATTACTCGCCGCCAGCTCTCTTACCTCTGCCTGACTTCCAAAAATAAATCCTGGCGTAGGCCTTAAACTTCCTGCAAAACCAACTGATGGCAAATATCCTGGTAAATAAATACCATTACTCTCCTCATAGGTAAGCTGCACACGTTTAATCGCAGTAAGTAATCCTACTCCTGTATTGAGCGCCTTGTCTGATGTACTTAGACCACTTGTGGTTCCATCACTTGAAGCGTCCTCTTTTAATTTATCAATCTTGCTATTACGATTATCTTCTGGTGATGGTAATCCTCTAGGTCTAGTGCTAGTAGCACGCTGTTTTTTCTTCTTTGTTAAGCCTACATATTTATAAAGCTTCTCCATGTCAAAGGTTCCATTAATAGCGTGCGTATTTGTATTCTCCACACTATTCCCTATTTCTGGGATATTATCTAAGACCTGAAATTGTTGTGAACCTCTCTGCCATCTGTAATTTGCAGTATATGCATAGGTAGCAGTAATCCACTCTGTGAATGGAATCTTATCGAATGGCAAATCATAGTTGAGCTGTAATACTCCAAAGTGAGTATCTGGCGTACCTATATCAAAGAATCCATTATAAATACCATATCCATCCACCTCTTGACCGGCATCATCTAGAAAAGCTGGCGTACCGTCATTATCAAGATAATTTCTTACAATACGGTTATGGTTTACATTATAATTGAGACGCAGACTTTTAGTAATAGGAAAATCTACCGAATAACCCCAATCAAACAAATAGTTACGTTGGAATAAACGCGGTACCGCTATATCACCTTCGTTTGCGAAGACATCTCTGAACTTTTGCTGATTAAATTGGCGCACAACATTAGATTGTATAGCAATATTAGACGGCAAGTAATTGAAATTTAAATCTTTTAAAAACTTATAGTATTTCCCTGTAAATAGAGAATCATTTTTAGCAAATGGTTCTAAAGGTTTAGAGTTAAAACTATAGTTATAAGTACCTCCTAATCTCACATTTTGATCGCGAGATTCTTCTATCTCAAAATCTTTATGATCTGTCTGGTTATAAGAATATGAAAAAGTAAGGTTTTCAATATCATAAGGCATAGGCTTGCGCTCTGTATCCATGCGCTCTTTTCTTACTCCTATAGCACTAAAACTTTGGCGTTTTGTATAATCTACAGAGTAATCTTCAATGTTGTCTCTCTCTTCTTGACTAGCTGCATTATCAAGTGATGTATCTAATTCTACATCCTCATAAAGCGGATTGAATTTAGGTGTAATACTCTGCTCACCTATTGCGTAGTTAAGAGGTAACTGTAATCCCCACTTCTTTGGCAGTAATTGACCTGCATTAAGATTTGTAACGATATCGTATTGTGTTACATCTTCTAGACTGCGCTCACCAGCATTTTGCTCTATACTTCCAAAACCTACAGTACTTAAACGTCCCGTTGCAGATACATTTGCAAAGTCTGCAATATTTCCATCTACACTTAGTACTCCAGCATATCCACCATCATTAGTAAGGTCTGATAAGCGTAGCTCATTAAACCAAACCTCTCCACCAATTTCTCCAGGAGAGCAACCCATAGCTTGGTTACTGGTTGGATTTCCATTTTTCACACCCAGCATTAATGTTCTTACATCACCAAAACTAGGAAGACCTTGAATACCTATACGTAATTGACCTTCTTGATAACACATAGACTCTGGATTGAGAATACGATCCCCGTTTTGATCAAAATACGTGATATCATCTGGATCTGACTCTACATCTCCAGCAATAACTTTTGACTTAATAATCTGTAGTAATTCTAATGGAAGATCGAGCTCATTTGCCGCTGGCCAGATAGCATCTCTATCTTGGTTAGACACATTAAATGCAGTAGGCTGTAATGGTAATTCTATTTGATAAAAATTTGAATTAAGGTCGGTTCCCATTCTTATGAAACCTACTAGATTCTGATTATCAAGGCCATTCTCAACAATAGGCTCTGCGTGCATAAACATCTTAAGATTTTTATACTGTCGCATGTCGAGATTATAATATTTATAGACCCCTCTTGCGTCTTGCTCCTCGAGATTTTGAACTCTCAAAGAAAGCGACTGTTCATTTTGCCTGATATTATTATTATTGTTATTGAGTCTCTCACGCTCTACTCCTGGAGGTAATGCATAAGGAACTGGCTGTCTTGTTTCATTTGCCTCAATATTTACGGCAGCCACCTCAAACTGTGTGTTATCTGCATCATTGATTTGAGTGTTTTCATTAGGATCCAACGTTAGTAAGTATCTTCTAAAATCACCACGTACTAAATCTAATGTTCCAAAACGAAGTACAACATCTTCTTGCCATCCGCTCATGTACATACGCATAAAACGTATAGACCTAAAGTCATTAATCCCTCCAACTACATTTGTTGCTTGGTTAATTGGCACTCTAAACTGTACCCACCTTGTAGGGAGTTGATTTCCATTTTGAGTAGTGACAGTTAGCTCTCTTACATCGGTCACAAATGGATTGTTTTCTATACTTAATGATGAAGGATTAATAGGTAATTCATATTCAAAATATGCGTCAACCGTATTCATTGTATTATCACGGTTTACATCTTCCACATCTGGAAAAGTAGTTGAACCACGATTAGTCTGTGTTACCTCTACAGGAGAGTTCCCTTGATTGTTATTGTAATTTCTATATCTTTCTACTACACCACCTTCAGTGTTTAAGAAATAATTGTAGTTATCACCTGCTGGATCTGGAAGTCCTGCAAAGTTTGGAAACTCCGCTGCCTCCTCTACATCACTTAATCCATCATATCCTATATCCTGGTTGGCACGTTGCTGCCCTTCTGTATCAAAAGCATATACTAAAGATTGATTAGTAGGTACTTTACCCCATACCGTTTCTGAAGTTGCCTCATCTCCTCCTTCATTAGGAAGTCCATTTTCATATTGTTTTCTACCATCCTTGAGGATATCCTCAGATATGCTACCCAAGTTAATCGTTAGGTTTCCTCCAGCATTTGTAGTATCACCATCTCCAAAAAATGGATCTAGCAACCAGAATTCAACAAACTCCACGTTTGCTTGTTCAAAATCTGTAGAAGTTAACTGCCTTGTAATTCCTCCAAAATTCTCCTGAGGATTAGAAAGTATTCCATCTGCTGCATCTGGGCTAAAATTATAAGGCCCGCGCTCTCCTGGAAAATAAGCTAAATCAAGCGTAAAAAGCGCTTGTGTTTGACCAGCAATAATATCTTGTTGAGGAAAGATCTCATCCCTAAAAACACGTCTTGTTTCAGCGAGAGACAAGTCGTCGTCTGAGATACCATCAGGACGCTGATTATTATAGAAAATAGGATCTATAGAATACCAAGCAAACTTTGCCCGCCTATATCCTGTAGAAAGATCGCCGTTTGCTAGTTCTCCGCCAAAACCTACTGGTGCAGATGACAAGCTCCACTGTAAAGCTCCGCCAATATCTATAGAGGTTTGTGAACCTTCAAAATCATCTACATAAGAGGTTGCCTCTCCATTAAAGTCCGTTCCTTTAGGTTGCCCAGGAATTAAATAAGCTACTTCACCACGCACCGAAAGATTGGATACTACATCAGTATCAATATTTGGAAGTTTATTTACCCATCTTGTTAAGAAAGGTAGTTCTGTAGAATAACTTGCATTTAGACCTACAATGGTATTATTTATAGGCTCAAAACTATAGGTTGCTTTTTGCGTAAGCGGTCGCTCATTAAGATTTAAGAAAGTACCTCCTACTATGAAATTCTCATTAAACTGGTGCTCTACATTAATTCCTGTAAAACGTTTATTTTGTTGCCCGAAAATAGCATTATTCTCTACAGATGCAGAAATAGGAATGCCAGAAGCTTCAAGTGATTTATCTAAAATAATAACACGCCCTAACTGATAATTGACCGTATAGTCTAAACCTTCTACTAGTCTTCTTCCTCCTGCGGTTACCGTTACAGAACCTTGTGGTACGTTAAAAGCTCCTAATGGAATACCCTGCTCTTGTGCAGATTTATAACGTCCTTTTAGTAAAAATTTATTCTTCTCAGCATTATCTCTAGCTATAGTCTTTGTAGATTGATATAAGGTTGAATAAACGTACTTGTCTTGATGTGCGTTATAGGTCTCTTCATTCTCGTACGTTTCTGCACCATCGTTCACACTTAACAAATCAAACAATGTCTCTCCAAATGGCTCTACAGTTGTAAACACAACACTTCCATTTTGCACATGCACTGTTGTGCCCGGCACAAAATCAAAGAATCCGTCTCCTCCTACTTGAGGATCTCCAAAGGTGGTTAGTCGGTCAAGGTTAAATAATCGTAATAAGGTGTTACTCTCAAGATCTCCACGATCTTGACCTTCATCCATGGTATTATCATTATTAGTCCCATCAAATAAGGTAGGTAAAGGGGCTCCATCTACAGGAGTTATGAAATTAATAGGAGAAGGATCTGAATACACAATGTTCAATCTAAATCCTTCTTGCTCTAATTGAAAAGCACCTAACGGATAGATATTTTTCATCATCAAATCCCATATAGGCTCTTGTACATTTGTGAGGTTACTTTTAAGCATTTTAACCACAAGATTTACGGGGCTTCCAGCTTGTCCAGCAGGAATTACAGTATCTAATATACCATCTCCGTTTACATCTTGTCCGTTTAAAATTCCATCACCATTCACATCAGCATCTGCACTATCTGCAATGTTATCGCCATCTTGATCTGGACGACCCTGTCCAAAATCTGCATCTACAATATCTGGTCTTCCATCTCCATCTGCATCTGGACGACTACCTTCTGTGGCGTTTATTCCGTCATTTGCAAATTCTCCTACTTGATACACTTGACCTCCTACTGTATATTGAAAGGCCACCCCAAGCACTTCATCATTATTTAATCGCTGACTAAGAGATATATAACCTAGTGCTGGATATAATGTAAACTGAGAGCTTTGTAATTGTCTAGCATTTTCAAGTAATACGTAGTCAGTTCCGTCCTGCACTGTGACGTTACCAAAACCTTGACTAGCCGTCGCCACATCTCTTATTGCTGGCGTAAGAACAGACTGTACAGACTGATCGTTTATACCACGTGGATTAAAATCATTATTACGGTTATCTGGGAATGCATTTGCAGCGTTGTTAATAAAACCTGGATTTGCACCTACATCAATCCCTACGTTACTAGGGTCAGACTCTCCTAAATCTTGTATTGCAATTATATTACGAGCATTTGTCGTTTGGTTCTGCCTGTTTGTAATCCAAACTTCTACCCTTGTTATTTGAACTCCTCTGTTATCTATAAACGGGTAGTTTTTAAGCGCATCGTTATAAGTATCCCTGAAGTAATGTGCTAAGAAGAAGTGGCGATTCTCATCATAATCTAGCGCAGGGACCTCAAACTCTTGTACAGTCGCACCACCCTCTGCAGTTACAGTTCTAGGTTGCGACTGGTTCTCAGAAAACACAGCCGTTACACGCGTCTTGCCAAACTGTAACTCTGTTTTTACACCAAACAAGCTCTGTGAACCTTGAATAAGTGCACTATTTAGTGGCATTGAGATGTTACCTACTTCAATTTTTTGTATGATATCATCTTCTGTAGGAGTGTATTCTAGCTTAATTTGATTTTGGAAATTAAAGGTAGACTCCGTATCATAATTTGCAGTAATCTGCAAACGCTCACCTACTTGGCCTAGCAAACTCAAGCTTATACGTTGATCAAAATCAAAGGTAAAATTGCTGCGGTTACGTGGTGAAAATGCTGGATTATCTTGCTTTGTAAATAAAAGACCTAGATCCATCTCTACAGATCCTTGAGGTGTAAACTCTATCTTATCTCCACCAAAAATGCTCTTGAATAAATCATTCTGTACATATAGTGATTTTACTAAGCTATTACGTGTATCGTCCTCGTCAGATCTCCCATCTACCGCATTTACTTTCTCTCTAAAATACTGACGCATTTGCTCGTCACGTACTCTTTTTTGATATTCAGCTGGTGTTAATATGAGAGGATATGTAATATTAAAACTTCCTAATTCCTCAGTAAATATATACCTATCCAGTATAGCGTCATATGTGTATTTTGAAACAATACTATTTGGATTAGGTAACACAAGACTACCTAGCGAAAAAGTAGTAGCCGTAGAATCTTGAGCTGATGCATTCTCCTCTTCTTCTTGTGCGATTGCTAAGGAGTTTCCTAGAAAGAAAAATCCAACTACAAACAATATCGCTATACGTACATTTAAATAATAGTGTTGCTTCAAAATATGCCTACAGTTTTTTTAATGCCTCCTTGATGATCGTTTCTACGCTTGCGTCTGGCTTTTCTTTTACAATCGCCGTACAGACTTTTTCTGCTTGCTTACGCGCAAAACCTAAGGTCTCTAAAGCAGATAACGCCTCTTCTTTGCTAGTATTGCTTTGCACAGCACTTTCACTACTCATATCGTACACCTTCAGTATCTTATCCTTTAGGTCGAGTATTACTCGCTGGGCTGTTTTTGCTCCTATTCCCTTAATACTTTGTATGGTTGCTACATCATTTGATGCAATAGCTTGTTTTATCTGGTGAGGATCTAGAGAGGACAACATTGTCCTTGCCGTACTTGCTCCTATACCAGAAACAGACAGTAATAGTCTAAAGATCTCACGCTCCATCACCTCCACAAACCCAAAAAGTGTGTGGCTATCTTCTTTAACTTGCAGGTGGGTGTGTAACTTTAAAGCCTCACTATCGCCTAGTCGCCCAAAAGTATGCAATGAGATATTAATAAAATATCCTACTCCATTGCAGTCTAATACTACATGAGTTGGATTTTTTTCTATAAGTCTTCCGCTTAAGTGAGTGATCATTTAACATATAATTAAGGAGCGTAAATGTAAGAAATTTATGTCTAGGAGATTGCCAAATTTAATGGTTCCCTTTCGCGAAAATGATCTAACTCAAAACCATGCCCATTTAATAATAATAACGAATAACCGAACTCAATTTGATTAGCAAAACCACAAAAAAAAAGAGGTGTAAAAATTACATTTTATACCTCTTTGTATCAAATTTTCGCAAAAGCGAAAACTACATATTATTTCTGTTCTTGAGCACGACGCACTTCTTGTTTTTGTTTTTTCTGAGCATCAATAACTGTGATTGCAGCCATACTTACCATTTCATCTACACTTGCTCCTAACTGAAGTACGTGTACAGGCTTGCGCATACCTAATAAAATAGGTCCTATGTTATCTGCTTTTTCAAGCTCCTTGATCACTTTATAGGTGATGTTTGCACTATCAATATTAGAAAACACTAGCGTATTTACTTTCCTTCCTGCTAGTTTTGAGAAAGGAAATTTCTTCTGCAACATTTCCCTATTAAGAGCAAAGTCTGCCTGCACCTCACCATCTACCACAAGATCTGGATAGTAACGGTGTAAATAAGACACCGCCTTACTTACCTCTGTAGCCTTCTCATGACCAGAAGATCCAAAGTTTGAATAACTTACCATTGCAATAACAGGCTCAAGACCAAACATTTTTACTGTAGTAGAGGTCATTTGAGCAATTTTAGCAAGCTCTTTTGCAGTTGGATTAATATTTATTGAAGTATCTGCAAGAAACAAAGGCCCTCTTGATGTCACCATCAAGTTACAAGCTGCTACTTTTTGAACACCAGGCGCAGTCCCTATAACTTCTAGCACTGGCTTTATTACAGTAGGGTAACTGCGGCTATAGCCAGATAACATACCATCTGCATCACCTTCGTTTACCATCATTGACGCAAAATAATCACGGCGTTTTACTTGACGTCTTGCATCGAGATAGGTAATACCTTTACGTTTACGTGTGTTCCAGTAAATGTTTGCATAGTGATCTACTTGATCTTTTTCCTCATCAGATAATGGATCGATAATCTCTACATCTGCCTCAAAACCTATTTCTTCCTTGAGTTCAAGTATCACGTCTCTGTTACCTAGCAACACAGGAATTGCAATCCCTTCCTCATGAACAATCTGAGCAGCCTTTAATACATCAAGCTGATCTGACTCTGCAAAGATGATGCGCTTAGGGTCCAGCCTAGCTCTATCTAGCAGTAATCTTACTATCTTATTATCTTCTCCTAGGCGTTCTAATAACTCATCATTATAAGACTCCCAGTCTGTTATAGGCTCAAGTGCGACACCACTATCCATGGCAGCTTTTGCAACAGCAGGAGGGATTGTTGTTATCAATCTCGGGTCAAAAGGTTTTGGGATGATATAATCTCGTCCAAAGGTAAATCGTGTTGCTCCATAAGCAATGTTCACCTGCTCTGGAACTGGCTCCTTTGCGAGTTGAGCAAGTGCCTTTACAGCCGCCATCTTCATCTCTTCGTTTATAGCAGTTGCTCTTACATCAAGTGCTCCACGGAAAATAAATGGAAAACCAAGTACGTTATTAACTTGATTAGGATGGTCTGAGCGACCCGTCGCCATAATAAGATCTGGTCTAGATGTAATCGCCACGTTATAATCGATTTCTGGCGTTGGGTTTGCCATCGCAAACACAATAGGATCATTTGCCATAGATCTAATCATATCTGGTGATACAATATTGCCTACAGACAATCCTAAAAACACATCTGCATTAACCATAGCGTCTGCTAGTGTTTTGTAATCCTTGTTGCTTTTAAATTTTATTTGTTCTGGAGAAAGGTCTGTACGATCTTCACGTAATAAGCCATTAATATCAAACATAGATATATTTTCCAGCTTAGCACCCAGCAAGTGATATAAGTTCATGCAAGATATAGCAGCACTTCCTGCACCGCTCACTACAATCTTTATATCCTCAATTTGTTTACCTGCGATTTCTAATGCGTTAAGCATTGCCGCAGCAGAGATAATGGCTGTACCATGCTGGTCATCATGCATCACAGGAATATCTAACTCGGCTTTAAGTCTTCGCTCTATTTCAAAAGCTTCTGGAGCTTTGATATCTTCTAAGTTAATACCTCCAAAAGTAGGGGCTATATTCTTTACAGTCTCTACAAAAGCATCTACATCCTTAGTATCTACTTCTATATCAAACACATCAATGCCAGCAAATATTTTAAACAAGAGACCCTTACCTTCCATAACGGGCTTAGACGCTTCTGGACCTATATCTCCTAGTCCCAACACTGCAGTACCATTTGTGATTACAGCAACTAGGTTACCCTTTGCCGTATATTTATAAACGTTATTAACATCTTTTGCAATCTCTAGACAAGGCTCCGCTACACCAGGAGAATATGCTAGCGCGAGATCGCGCTGGCTAGAATACTTCTTCGTAGGAACTACGGCAATTTTACCTGGTTTAGGCTTTGCGTGATACACGAGAGCTTCTCTACGCTTGTTGCTGTTTTGACTCATAAAGTTGATTTGTATTTGACTTACAAAAATACTGATTTCCTAATAGGTCACATAAGCTATAGCACATTATAGTTATGAGGTTATGTTCTATTTAAAATCTAATAATTGCGTTAAGATATCTACGTTTTGAGGAAGCCTGCCTACATGCTGTAATTTGATTGCAGCTAGTGATAGTGCTACTTTAAGACAACGTTCAATTTCATATTCTTTAATGTATGCAAATAAAAAGCCGCTCCAAAAGGCATCTCCCGCTCCTGTTGCGTCAAGAATATTTTCTACCCTTGCTGCTGGTAGTTCAATTATTTCTTGAGATTCATTTTTACGCTTTCGCGAAAGCTTAACCCCATCAGAACCTAGCGTGAGACAAACGAGCTCAACACCAAAATCATTATGAAAGAAATCAAATATCTCATCATGAGATTTACGTTCTCCAAACAAGCGCTCCATATCATCCTCGCTTATTTTCACTAGCGGATTATACGAACAGTATTGTCTAAAAGTCTCCATCGCCTTTTCTCTCTTTGGAAAAATACGTGGAGAGTAATTGAGATCAATACTCAAGGTACATCCTGCCTCAAATGCTTTCTTTGCTTTAGTCAAGATAGTAGTGCGAGCAGGATTTTTACTTAATGCAAAAGCAGTGGTATGAAAAATGGATGTCTTTTCAATGAGCTCATTTGGAATTTGATCTTCGGTGATTTTTGTGTCTGCATAACGGTATGGAATAAAATCTGGCGTTCCCGTTGTTTTCGACACAAAGATTACACTCGTAGGATTTACAGCATCTGTTCGCACAAGATCTGTTTGCACTCCATTCTCTTCAAGTTTTTCTTCTATATAAATACCTAGACCATCGTCACCTCTAGTGGCTGCAAGCTTTACATTCATGCCTAATCTAGATAAATTCATAGCCACATTTGTCGGGCTACCACCTAGATACCTGTGATAATCTCTAGTTTGATCAATTCGCACTTCCTTTTGGTGACCTATGAAGTCTATTAAAACCTCACCCACGCATATAATGTCTGTCTCTCTTCTCACGATTATTGCTTTTTTATAAATAGTATTTCTGGATCTCTAAGAATATCTAGTTGCTTACGAAGTTCAACATTGAGCAGTGATAATCCAAATTGATAACTAGCATTCATCCATCCAAAGCCACTTGTAGTAATGTAGTCAAACTCTGTCCCCACATTACCGTACTCTGCAAAAACCTTATGAGTTGCACTCACTACATCATACTTTTCTGGAATAACCCCATTATAATCTACAGCATTTTTTGTGATCATCCACAACCATCGATATGCTAGCTCTTCGACCTCTTCTTTAAAACCGTAATTTTTAAGTCCTTGCCATATCATCATTTGATGTGGCGCCCAGCCATTAGGGTAATCCCATTGTCTTTGCACTGCATCTTCAGGAATTTGAGCTGCCATATTTCGGCTAGTACCTGCGACACCTCCTTTTTCCTTTAACTCAACCATCAATGTCTCGCTCATTGCTAGGGCTTGCTCTTCGCTACACATACCTGCCCATAATGGAAGATAATTTGATGCGCTTTCAAAATGAGTTTGCTTCTCTGTCAACATATTATAATCAAAGAATTGTCTCGCCTCTTCACTCCATAATAGAGCATCCATCAGGCTTTTCCTTTTGCTAGCTTTTTGCTTCCAGTACATACTATTATGACCATGCAAAGAATCTTCAAAATAGGTAGCAGTCAGGTAAGCAAAATCTGCCTCATACTTATAAAGCAAGCTATTTACGTCAACTGTGTTTAAATCTGTACATACATTATCTAGTCGCCATGAAGTATCATGACCACTCTCCCTAAGACTTCTATCATGGGTGAAATAGTTATCTAGTTCTGGAAGATGTATATCGCCATCTTGATACTTAGTCACTAACTCCTGTATCGTACAATTGTAAGCCTTTGCAAACGATGCTAGGTAATCATCAAAATGCCCTTCTTCTGTTTCTGGTGGCACACCTATGCCCTGAGCATAATATCTGTTTAGTCCATTATCTGTAAGCCTAGGTGCAGTCATCCAGACGGTTTTATATTCTTTCATTGCAATACCGAGAACGCTTGAAAGCCATTCTTTTCCCAAGGCAGTATCCTTTTCAAAAGTCTCCCTTATAAATGAAGTAAGAAATGGCGGTTGTGTTCTAGTAAGATAGTAGCTACGATTTGCATTTAAAATTTTACCGTAATGAGTTATTTGATAGCAAAAATTATCAATCATTGCCTTTGCAAGATCTACTCTGTTATCTAATAATAATCCTACTCCTTCAAAATAACTATCCCAACCATACATTTCATTAAAACGACCACCTGGAACTACAAACGGAATACCTTGTTGGTTTTCTAAGCCTAGAGATAAAATACCCGGCTTACTATTTATTGACTTCACATACTCTGGAGTAATTTCCCTGGGAAGTATAACCACCTCTAGGTTAGGAAAATCTTTCTTTAATGAAGAATAGTAAGCAACACCTTGCTCATCTGTTACTGGTACATACATGCGCTGCACGGAGTCTCCGGCTTTTGTATCTGTGAGGATTTTTGAAAGCCCTTTCTTATCGATTGTTCGCGTGAGATCATCCCAGAAGTAATCTCGTATCATTCGATTAATGCGGTCTGTGGGTAATTCTTCAATCTTCCACAATGGAATTTCTGCTTCGTTTTTGCCTTGTGACATTTCTAAGGCTAGCTCTTGTAAAAAATTTGAAAGATGATATGTTCCTTGTATGTGGTACGCTTTCGCGAAAGCGTTATTATCCTCAAACAAGTCTATTTCAAAAGATCTAGGCCCCTTATCTTCTACCGTGATTTTCTTATCGCCATCTGTATCTTCTTGCAAAAGCAGGAGATCTAGCGTATGTTGTATATTACCCTTGAAGTGCATCTTTTTCTGTAAGTTTTTTGAGAATCACATAAAATACTAGCAATACTGTCATTGGGATAAGTGTGAAATAAAAGGCGTTTTCTGGTCCTTTTGTTTCAAATAAATATCCAATGATTCTACTTCCAATAGTTCCTCCTAAGGCGGAAAATATAACAATTAACCCAGTCATAGGGCTATGAACTCTTTTAGGCAGCGCACTTAATACTACAGAATTAAGCAATGGATAAATAGGCGCAATAAATAAGCCTACTAAAGGAAATGCAAAGCCTATAAGCGGGATATCACTCAATGAATCTATCACACCAACATTTAAACCTACAGTTTCTGGAAGGACAAAGATTACAATTAACATCGCTCCTATGGTGCATGTCACTAATACATAAATCCACGAGATTTTCTGAGTAAGAATACCTGCTAATATTCTTCCTACCGCAAGTGACAAAGCGAGAATACTCGCCATCATAATTCCTAAATTTTCTGATAGTCCCAGAACTTTATTATTAAAAGTAGGTAACCATGACATGATTCCTTGCTCAATCATTACAAACAGAAAAGCACTTATTACAAACACGATAATTAATAGTCGTGCCATTAATTTAAACATCTCAAGAAAGTCCTCTTTAAGATCTGCTCCAGGAATCTCTGCCTCCTTTTCAAATTTTGTAAAAAGTAATATTATAAACGAGAGCGCAGATAAACCGGCTAGTAGCCAGTATACATTGAGCCATGCATCAGGCTCTCCTTCTGTATTAAACGCCGGAAAGAGAAAGTAAGCAATGGCAATTCCCACCATAAAAAAACCTTCTATAGAACTCATCAAGCTATTATGCTCTTTTGTGCTATTAGTAACTAACCCGATTGTAGAATATACAGATACTTTTATTAGTGCAAATGCTGCACCTACGGTAGCAAAAAGAATTTTGGCAGTATCAAAGGTGTTTCCAAAATACATAGCTACACAAGCTACTGTAACCATCGCCAGACCTATGAGCATTGCTTTCTTATAGCCTACTCTAGGCAAAAAAGAAGCAACAGCAAATGAAACTATGGCAATTGGTAAATCTTTAAAGGCCTCTAAAACACTGGCAGTTGTCTCGTCTACTCCATAATTATTAAGTGATTTTAAGATAACAATCCCTACACTATTTAAGAGTATGGCAAAGATAAAGTAATTGAGATAAAGTGATAACTTGACACCTACGTGCTTCATAATGCGGAGTTTTTAAAGAATGAAAGCACCAGCGTGAGCCAGTGCTTTCAAGTTGGGTATTAACCACTTATCAGATCCAAACGTCATACTGTTGTAAAAACTGTAGTACAATCAAGGTTCTGTAATTCTTATCGTTGGTCATAATAATTTATGATTTTCTAAGTGGCTCAAGAAAAACTAACTACTATCTCACTAAGATACTAATTACTTATTAGTACTTAATACATTTCTAATGCTTCAAGAGTCGATTATCATGGCTGATCATAAACTTCTTGTGCTTGCTTTGGCGTTAACCTTAATGCCAAAATAGCCGATATTAAGAAAAATACACCTGCAAATAGTATTGCATTTATAGCATTTCCTCCTAGCAAATATTTGTAAATAGGTCCAAAGGTTACAGTCTCAATTGCCATAGGTATTACTATCATCATATTTAAAATACCCATATAAATACCTCGTTTAGTTTGAGGTACAATCTTAGAGACCATTGTGTATGGAATTCCCATCATTGCAGCCCAACCTATTCCAAAAAGAATCATAGGTACCAATACTAAATTTGCGTCATTTATATACGGGATTGTAAACATAGCGATTGCCGTACCTAATAAACTTGCTGCATAAATTTTCTTACCGCCGTACTTCAAGGTTAGTGGCACAAGAACTAGTGCAACAATCATTGTAACCGAATTATAGGTCAAACTCATCTTAGCCGATTGTGATGCTGCTTCTCCAATAGTGAAATTTAATGTATCTCTAAACATAGGAACATTAAATTGCCAATACACAAACAGTGCATACCATTGAAATAGATACACACCTGCCACCTTCCACATAAATGGAGGCATTGTTTTTACGGTTTGAGCAATCTCCACAAATGGATGTTTAAATTTTTCTATAAATGATAGTCCTCTAAATTCCTTGATTTGCACCATCTCCCCTTCAGAAGGTGGTATTTCTTTAGTCTTACTAACAGACCATAATATGGTCGTGATAGATAATATCGCTCCTATAAAAAATGAGTAGTATAACCATTGGGGTATACTTCCTACAATTTCTTCTGCCACTCCAAAAATCTCTTGAAAGTATATAATAGATAGCATCGCAATCACTGTTCCCGCACCTACAAAAAGACTTTGCATTTGGTAACCAAGGCTTAGTTGCTTTTGCGGCAACTTATCTCCTACTAGTGCTCTATACGGCTCCATAGCCATGTTGTTCCCTATATCAAGTATCCAAAGCAATGCAACCGCTACCCACAACACTGGACTAAATGGGAATGCAAAAAGACAGATACTACCTATAAGAGCGCCTATCAAGAAAAATGGTTTCCTTCTTCCAAACTTTGGCGACCACGTTTTGTCACTTATAGCACCTATAATAGGTTGCACAATTAATCCTGTAATAGGACCAGCAATATTAAGAATAGGCAACAAATCTTCGGCAGCTCCAAGATATAAGAATATTGGATTTATAGCTGTTTGTTGAAGTCCAAAGGAAAATTGAATTCCTAAGAAACCAACGTTCATATTAAAAATTTGCCAGAACGAGAGGTTAGGCTTTTTAATGGAGCTTAGTATTTTATTCATAAGATTGTGCGTGATTATTGCTGTGTAGCGACAGTAATATCCGTAATAATTTTTAAAATATCCCCCGAGAATTTCAAATTATGATACTATAACGTTTTCGTAAAACAGGAAATTTTCAGATTATGACCGTTTAAGCGCATCAATATTACGTTGAAGGCCTGAAAACTTGGTTCGTTTTACTGCAGATTTTCTAAAGATTTCTGAAAATACCTCTTGCGTGATTTCTTCCCACTGCTTTTTTGAATTGGAAAGCAATTCTGGATGAGGGTCGAAAAGCGGCTCACTATGTGCTTTTGAAAAACGATTCCAAGGACATACATCTTGACACACGTCACAACCAAACATCCAGTCGTCTAGATGTGGCTTTGCATAGTCAGGAATTTGATTTTTTAACTCAATCGTAAAGTAACTTATACATTTACTACCATCTACCTTATAAGGCTCTACAATAGCACCTGTAGGACATGCGTCTATGCACGCTGTACAACTACCACAGTGATCTGTTACAGGTGTGTCATATTCCAGATCTAGATCAATCACTAATTCTGCTATGAAGTAGAAAGAACCAGCTTTCTTAGAAAGTAGATTGCTGTGTTTACCTATCCAGCCAAGTCCACTCTTCTTTGCCCATGCTTTATCAAGCACTGGAGCGCTATCTACAAAGGCACGCCCGTGCACATCTCCTATTTCCTCTTGAATGTTATGTAAAAATTCTTTGAGCTTATCCTTTATCACAAAGTGATAATCGCGACCATAAGCATACTTAGATATCTTGTACGAATCCTCATTTTGAACTTCGTGAGGATAATAATTAAGTAATAAAGAAATAACACTTTTTGAGCCCTCCACAAGCTTAGTTGGGTCCAGACGCATATCGAAATAGTTCTCCATATACTGCATCTCGCCATTCATATTTTGCTTAAGCCATGACTCAAGGCGAGGTGCCTCCTCTTCTAGAAAACCAGCTTTACTTATACCACAAGACATAAAACCCAGGCGAGTGGCTTCGGCTTTAATGAAGGCGGTATGTTTTACTTGATTTTCAATCATTACTATCTTGGTATAAATTCTAGCAACGCATTTTTAGGCTTTAAGGTAATAAGCGGTAAAATTTCAATAGGTGTGTTTTTTGGGGTAATCTTATACATACTAACCATTTCTGTAATAGCTAAGATCATTTCATACATTGCAAAATTATTCCCTATACACATTCTAGGTCCTGCGCCAAAAGGAAAATATGCCGGATGTTTCATCCCTGCGTTATCATCAAACCTCGTAGGATCAAATTGATCTGCTCGTTCCCAAAAGTCCTTATGCTTATGTATCTCTATCACAGAAAACAATAAGTTAGAACCTGCAGGAACCTCCATTCCGTTATGATCATCATCTTCAATATTCACTCGATCTATAAAATATGCCGGTGGATACATACGCATGGTTTCCTCCAGCACTTGCTTGGTAATGGTACAATGTCTTAAAAACTCATTAAGGTTTGTGGAGTTCGCTTTCGCGAAAGCGTATTCTTCATAAATTTTATCTTGCCAGATAGGATTTCTAGCAAGCAGCTCTGCTGTAAAAGTTAGTGCATTTGAGGTAGTCTCATGACCCGCCGAAAATAAAATGAGAATTTCATCAATAAGCTGTTTATTGTCCATAAACCCACCATCTTCATATTGAGAATCTAGCAGCATATCAAGTAAATCACCTGGCTTGTCACCGCTGTCTTTGCGCTCTTTTACGAGTTCCTTTAGAATCACCCTCGCCTCTTTTGTAAGAGCAAGATGCTTATCTATAGCACCACCATATTTAAAATACCATGCCTTAAATGGCTGGCGCAGTTCTTTTACAAGCATCTTTTGTGCCTGCTCTGTGATGTGCTGCAATCTATTAATTTTATCTCGATCTACATCTGTTTTAAACAATGCCTTAACGACAGTCATAAATGCAAGATCATTAAAAACTTCAAATACATCAAAAGGCTTATGCGTTTCAATACGCAATAGCTCTTCTTTAATTACCTCATGCATTGCATCAAGTAATTGAGCTAGTTGCTTTTTATGAAAGGCTGGCTGTATGAGTTTACGTTGTTTTTTCCAGTGGTCACCTTCTGCCGTAAGCAGACCTTCCCCAACATATTTTGCTAAGTCTTTAGTTTGGATAGGTGATTTACTATAATTCCGCTGATTTTTCTGAAGTGCATATTTGGCAAATTCCGGATCTCTTGAAAAGACGACATCATTACCAAAACCAAGCTTTAGTTTAAAAGTATCACCTTTTGACTCAAAGTTTTCTTTATGAAAAGGCAGAGGGTTTTTGAGGATACTTCCTGCATTTGCAAGAAATTTAAACACGGATACTGCTGGAATTTTATCTGGCATATAATGTTTTATAAGATCAATTATAAAGATAGGGCTTGCATGATATTAAGATAACCCAGGCTTTCAAAAAACATGAATCATTCCACTTTTATAATTGCCAACTTCACAGTAAAAATTAAAACAGTCCGCCTTGCACAGGCCCTTTTACACGACCTAAATGCCTATAAGCTTCTTCGGTCACTTCTCTACCTCTAGGTGTACGCATTATAAAACCCTGTTGTATTAGGAATGGCTCGTAGACTTCCTCAATAGTCTCTGCACTCTCAGATACGGCAGTTGCAAGTGTAGTAATCCCCACAGGACCACCCTTAAACTTATCTATAATGGTCGCAAGTATTTTATTATCCATCTCATCAAGTCCGTGTGCATCTACATTTAATGCCTCAAGACTGTATTTTGCAATAGCAATATCTATACTTCCATTACCCTTGATCTGAGCAAAATCGCGCACACGTCTCAACAACGCATTTGCAATACGAGGAGTTCCTCTACTCCTTCCTGCAATCTCAACAGCGGCTTCCATGGAGATAGGCACCCCTAATATGCTCGAACTACGCTCAACGATAGTAGTAAGCAGTTCCGTAGTGTAATATTGTAATCTACTTGAGATACCAAAACGTGCTCGCATAGGCGCTGTAAGTAGTCCAGAACGAGTTGTTGCACCCACTAATGTAAATGGAGCAAGATCGATCTGTACGCTTCGAGCATTAGGACCGGTCTCGATCATAATGTCGATACGATAATCCTCCATAGCTGAGTATAGATACTCTTCTACTATGGGACTCAATCTATGTATCTCATCAATGAAAAGCACATCTCTCTCATCAAGATTGGTAAGTAAACCCGCAAGATCTCCTGGCTTGTCTAGTACAGGACCTGATGTAATCTTGATATTTACATCAAGTTCATTGGCAAGAATATTTGCAAGGGTGGTTTTACCTAAACCTGGAGGACCATGAAACAATGTATGATCTAGCGCCTCACCTCTAAGATTTGCAGCTTGAACAAATATCTTAAGATTTTCCAGCACCTGATCTTGTCCTGCAAAGTCATCAAAAGACAGAGGTCTCAATGCCTTTTCGACATCTACATCTTCTCTAGAAAAACCTTCATTTGTGGGGTCTAAATGTTCATTCATACGTAGCGGTGCTTTCAATCAAAGATAAGGAATATCGTTGGGTCATGATGAATACATAACAATGAGCACTCACAAAATTTTCCATTGTATTAGTCCGCTTTCGCGAAAGCGTAACAACAAAAAACCCACTCAATAGAGTGGGTTTTTAAAACTAAATATTATAATCTAGTGATTCATTTCTTCTTCATTAGGTTGAAGAGGCATGGTCTGTGGGATAAAATCTTGACCAGGTATTACGTAATCTGAACCATCTTTATTCAATTTAGAATAATCATATGGCCAACGTTGTACCTCTGGAATTGCTCCAGCCCAGTTACCGTGGATATGCTTATGTCCCGTAGTCCACTCTAACGTGTTAGACTTCCAAGGGTTTTGCGCTCCTACTTTTCCATAGAACATAGAATGGATAAAGTTATATAAGAATACTAATTGTGCTCCTGCAGTTATGAATGCAAAAATACTTATAGCCTTATTTACGTCTAGTAAATCATCAAAATATGGGAAAGCAGAGTTCGTGTAGTAACGTCTAGGTAATCCCGCCATTCCGATGAAGTGCATAGGGAAGAAAATACCGTACGCTCCTATAACTGTAATCCAGAAGTGAACGTAACCTAAGTTCTTGTTCATCATCTTACCTTCAAACATTTTTGGGAACCAGTGGTATACTCCCGCAAACAATCCATAAAGCGCAGATATACCCATCACCAAGTGAAAGTGAGCTACTACAAAGTACGTATCGTGAACGTTAATATCTAATGTAGAATCTCCAAGAATAATCCCTGTAAGTCCACCAGAGATAAAAGTAGATACAAGACCTATAGAAAATAACATCCCAGGGTTGAACTGGAGATTACCTTTCCATAAAGTGGTTATATAGTTAAATGCTTTTACTGCAGATGGAATCGCAATAAGCAATGTTGTAAATGTAAATACCGATCCTAAGAATGGGTTCATTCCCGAGATAAACATGTGGTGACCCCATACGATGGTAGACAAGAATGCTATCGCAAGAATAGAAGCAATCATCGCACGATAACCAAAAATAGGCTTACGCGAGTTAGTTGATATAATCTCAGACGATATTCCTAATGCCGGTAGTAATACTATATATACTTCTGGGTGACCTAAGAACCAGAAAAGGTGCTCAAATAATACAGGCGAACCTCCAGAATTATGTAATACCTCTCCACCTATATAAATATCAGATAAGAAGAATGATGTTCCAAAACTTCTGTCCATAATAAGCATTAATGCCGCAGAAAGTAATACTGGGAATGAAACAACACCAATGATTGCAGTTACGAAGAATGCCCAGATTGTAAGAGGAAGTCTAGTCATAGACATACCCTTAGTACGTAGATTAATTACGGTTACTACATAATTTAAAGATCCTAATAGTGACGAAGCAATGAAAATAGCCATTGATACTAACCACAATGTCATACCCATGCCCGAAGCAGGAATACTGTTAGGTAACGCAGATAATGGAGGGTAAATTGTCCATCCTGCAGCTGCTGGACCAGACTCTACAAATAGAGAAAGAACCATAATTACTGATGAGATGAAAAACAACCAATAAGAAACCATATTCAAAAATCCAGAAGCCATATCTCGAGCCCCAATTTGAAGTGGAATTAATAAGTTACTAAATGTACCACTCAAACCAGCAGTAAGTACAAAGAACACCATGATGGTTCCGTGTATCGTAATTAGTGCTAAATAAATATTTGGATCCATAACACCATCCTTACCCCAGTCTCCTAAGAGTACTTCATAGATAGTGAATTGGTGATCTGGCCAAGCAAGTTGTAGACGGAATATCAATGACATTCCAATACCGATAATACCCATTATCAAACCAGTAATTAAGTACTGCTTTGAGATCATCTTGTGATCTGTACTAAAGATATATTTCGTTACAAATGTTTGCTCGTGGTGGTGCTCGTGATCGTCATGACCATGATCTGCTGTTGGTGCGTGTGCTGCCATACCTTGATTCTTTAGTTAATTTTTCTTTTTCTTTTTTTTACTCTTGAGCCGCTGCAATAGAACTACCAAATGTTTTTTGTTCTGCTATCCAAGCATCATACTCTTCTTGGGTCTCAACAACAATCTTCATCTGCATATTATAATGCGAAGCTCCACAAATCTTATTACATAGCAAGTAATAGTCAAATTCGTCGTATGCATCTATTGGACCGTCTCCAGCAGCAATAGAAACCTTATTCTTTTCTTTTCTAATTTCCTTAATAGTAGCCATTTTGTCCTTCATATAATCCGTATCACGGATTTCTGAAGTAGTCTTTGAGGGAGTGAATGAAAACTGAGTAATCATTCCTGGCACTACGTTCATCTGCGCTCTAAAGTGTGGCATATATGCCGAGTGAAGAACGTCTTGAGAACGTAGTTTAAAAATCACTTGACGTCCTACAGGAAGGTGTAATTCAGTAGTGATTTTATCATCCATTGCATCTACATCACTCTCATCCACCCCGACGGTGTTTGCACCTTCAATGAACCTTACATTGGCATTACCTAAAATATTATCTTCTCCTGCATATCTAGCTTGCCATCCAAAACGTTTTGCATATAGCTCCACTACTATGGCATCCTCGTCCTCATCAAAGTTCATAATATCAGACCAAGTGAAAAGTCCATAGATAATTAAACCTGCTAAAACAATTACTGGAATAATTGTCCAGATAAATTCTAATTTGTCATTATCTGCATAAAAAAGAGCTTTCTGGCCTTTCTTCCCACTGTACTTATAAGCAAAGTAATGCAATAATGCTTGAGTTATAACCTGCACAAACATAATAAGGGCTAGTGAGATAAATAACAAATTATCATAATCCGCACCATGTTCTGATGATGCTTCCGGTAAATAAAATTTACTGTAATTAATAAAACAGTACGCCATTATGAAATAAAAGACAATCGCAAACCATAGCATCAACTTTCCATTGATGCGGTTGTCTTTGTCGTCAGCTACCTGAGCTGTCTCGCTATTGGTTTTCTTATTAAACTGTGATAGTTTAAAGATCTTTGACATCTGCCAAAGCGTGACTACAAATAGAATTACTACGATGAGTGCTAATAAACCTGTCATTGCTTTCTAACTTCTTTATATCTATATTCTAATAATGAAAGTGTTTACTTTCTTCAATAAGTGGATTACGCTTAGGCTCTAATGGACGTTTTGTAAGTGATGTAAATACAATCAATACAAACAAACCAAAGAAGAACATAAGAGATCCCAACTCTACAAATCCAAACGACCATGCCTGACCTACAGTTCCTGGCATAACCATATTGAAAATATCTACATAATGGCCAAATAATATAACAATTCCAGCCATAACGACAAACCAATTCACACGTTTAAAATCACTGTTCATCAGTATTAATAAAGGGAATAAGAAGTTCATTATAAGCATTCCAAAGAAAGGCAAATTATAGTCTTCTATACGTTGGATATAGTATGTCACCTCTTCTGGAATATTTGAATACCAAATAAGCATGAACTGAGAGAACCATAAATAAGTCCAAAAAATACTAAATCCAAACATAAACTTTGCTAAGTCATGTATATGACTATCATTTACATTTTGTAAATAACCCGCCCCTTTAAGAATCATAGTTATTAGGGCGATTGTTGTGATACCACAAACCATCATACCTGCAAGCACGTACCATCCAAATAAAGTACTAAACCAGTGCGGATCGATTGACATAATCCAATCCCAAGACATCATAGACTCAGTGTACAAAAAGAATACCAAGAATGCTGCAGCAAGTTTAAACGATTTCTTGTGCGATCTATTATCGGTAGCCTCGTCTTGCTCTTTAGAAAATTTAACAGCAAAAAATCTATATACATTCCAACCCGCTATAAATATTACGGCTCTAATCAATAACCATGGAACATTTAACCAATCTGCCTTTCCTGCGATTAACTTATCATAGTTCTCACTCGTTGGATCCGTTATTCCATCTGCCATCCAATGAAAAATATGATTAAAATGAAAACCAGAAAGGGCTAACAAAATCAACATAATAATACTCCCAGGTAGTAGATATCCCGTTATTGCCTCCATTACCCTTAATAATAAAGGTGACCATCCAGCTTGAGCTGCATATTGCACGGCATAAAACGCTAGACACCCTAATGATATCATAAAGAAGAAGAATGCTGCAACATATACTGCAGACCATGGCTTATTTTTATATCCATCCAAAAGATGTTGGTTGTGTTCTGCTTCGCTCATAGCATGACCCTCTTCGGCTTGATGACTAGCAACTGCATGATCTTCACTGTGACCCTTTGCTGTGGCAATAGATCCGTGTGAATCATTTACTTCTGCTACTTCATGACCAGTGCCGTGATCATCACCAGCATGCATAGCTTCAATATCTGATATTGAAGAAGGCATAAACATTGCATCAACTGCAAATAGTAACGCCCCTACTACCATAAAAATGATAGCTGATAATTTTAAGTTCTTAGATAATGTATACATATCTTAAATATCGGTTGTTCCGTTAATTAGTTTTGTTCGTTACCTTGAGCATTCATTGGCTCAGATTCTGGACCTGGAATAGCATCGACTGCGCCCTCGTTTAAATCAGTGTCAATCTTACCTTCAGTCATCTCCGAAATGATTTCGGAAGCAGTAAACTCTCTCTGCGGCTTACCATCTAGTGCATCTTTAAGCCCCATTACATAGTGATCAACCATCCAAAGCTCGTCTTCAGTCATTTGAGAAGCATAAGACCCCATAGAGTTAATACCATAGTACATTACGTGATATACACTGCCTTCAGTAATAGCTCTACCGGCATCGTTATAGGCAGGTACACCTAGTATTTTCTCGCGTTTCGCAAGATTACCCTTACCATCACCTTTTACACCGTGACAGATTGAACAGTAAATATTATACAGTTCGTTACCCTTTACATAATTGTCTTCTGTAAGTGGAAGCGGATTTTTCAAATCAGCTTTTGCGGAAGCTTTACCTTCTGGAGTATTTTCAAAATCATAAGGCATCCAACCTCTCATAACAGATCCTTCTGCAGGTTCAAGTGCTTCATAACCATCAGGAAAAACCTCATATTTACCATAAGTCTCGTAACCTACGGACTCATACATATTAGGCATATACTGATAGTTAGGTTTATTATCATCTTGGCAAGAGATAACACTTGCAAAGGCAATTAATAAAATAGCTATTTTAGATATATTCTTCATTGCGTTGGCTTATGCTTCGTTTGCAATTAAATTAATTTCTACAGCTCCAGTTGTAACTAAAAAGTTTGCGAGCTCCTCTCCATCCTTACCAGTTGCGTCTATTTCCATAAGGAAATGATCATCTGTTGTACGTACATCTGGATTTTCAGCCTTCTTAAATGGCCACAATCTACTTCTTAAGTAGAAAGTTATAACCATCAAGTGAGCAGCAAAAAACACTGTAAGTTCAAACATGATAGGCACAAAAGCAGGCATGTTTTCTATGTAACTAAAAGAAGGTTTACCACCAATATTCTGCGGCCAATCTTCAATCATTATGAAGTTCATCATTAATGTCGCCACTGTAATACCAACACATCCATAAAGAAATGCTGTAATTGCAAGACGAGTAGGGGCAAGACCCATGGCCTTGTCAAGTCCGTGTACAGGGAAAGGGGTAAATATATCATTAATATGAAGATGCTTCTTCTTTACCTCTTTAACAGCATTCATAAGAATGTCGTCATCTGTATATATTGCGTGTATAACTGTAGATGCCATACTTAATTATTTAAGATTGTTAGCTTGACCAGCCCAGTCATCGCGCTCTGCACGACCAGGAAATGATCCAGTTAGATTATCAAGTAACGAATACTCACTAGATGTCATTCTACTTACCTGCTCGTACGTGTAAATGCCTAGAACATTAAGTTTCTCTTCCATCTTTGGACCAATGCCGTTAATAACCTTTAGATCATCTGCTTTTTGTGTTGCAGCGTCAAATGATCCCAAGCGATCGGTTAACGATACAGCACCATGATTATCCTCAGCTATTATAGTTTCCCCTTCAGAGACCTCCTGAGGTTTTGCAATATATGCACCATCAAGATTAATTTTTACAGGCCCACCAGATGTACGAGGATCTGCTCCTGTACCTACTAATGATTGTCCTGACTCACGTAATTTCTTGTAACGCTCTCCAGAAGACTTCATGATTGTTTTTACTTCTGCTTGTGCAATCACCGGGAATGTACGGGCATATAATAAGAACAATACAAAGAAGAAACCTATAGTACCTATAAAGATACCTATATCTACAAATGTAGGTGAGAACATTGTCCATGATGAAGGTAAATAATCACGGTGAAGTGAAGTTACAATAATCACGAAACGCTCAAACCACATTCCTATATTTACTACAATAGAAATAATAAAAGAAAACATTATTGATCTTCTCAACTTAGGAAACCACATAAACTGTGGAGAAAACACATTACATGTCATCATTGCCCAATAAGACCATGCATAAGGACCAGTAGCCCTGTTTAAGAATGCATACTGCTCATATTCTACACCAGAATACCAAGCCATAAACAACTCTGTAATATAAGCAACACCTACTATAGAACCCGTAATCATAATTACGATGTTCATAAGCTCAATATGTTGAACAGTAATGTAAGCTTCAAGACTTACAACTTTACGCATTATAATAAGAAGTGTATTTACCATGGCAAACCCTGAGAAAACCGCTCCTGCAACAAAGTAAGGAGGGAAAATCGTGGTGTGCCACCCAGGTATTACCGATGTCGCAAAGTCAAAAGATACAATCGTGTGTACCGAAAGTACTAATGGTGTTGCTAGACCTGCAAGTACCAAAGACACTTCTTCAAAACGCTGCCAATCTTTTGCTCTACCAGACCAACCAAAGGCAAGTAGACTATAAATCTTCTTTTGGAAAGGCTTTACAGCTCTATCACGTATCATCGCAAAATCAGGAAGCAATCCAGTCCACCAAAACACCAGTGATACAGAAAGATATGTAGAAATTGCAAATACATCCCATAGTAGCGGTGAGTTAAAGTTTACCCATAGAGAACCAAATTGATTAGGTATAGGAAGTACCCAATACGCTAGCCATGGACGGCCCATGTGGATAATAGGAAATAAACCAGCTTGAACTACAGAGAAGATAGTCATCGCCTCTGCCGAGCGGTTAATTGCCATACGCCACTTCTGACGGAATAATAATAGTACCGCAGATATCAATGTTCCTGCGTGCCCGATTCCTACCCACCATACAAAGTTGGTAATATCCCAAGCCCATCCTACGGTTTTGTTTAGACCCCAACTACCAATACCGTTTGTTACAGTATAGATAATACAGCCTATTCCCCATAAGAAAGCAACAAGTGCGATAGAGAATACGATCCACCATGATTTATTAGCTCGTCCTTCAACAGGAGCGACTATATCTAAAGTTACATCGTGATAAGTTTTATCTCCGGTAACTAGTGGTCTTCGTATAGGTGCTTCGTAATGCGCCATAATCCTATATAATTAGTCTTTAGATTAGTTGTTTTTATGCTTCTTCTGTATTACGTACCATTGTCTGGTAAAATACATTAGGTTTTGTTCCTACATGCTCAAGCAAGTGATACATACGATCATCTGTTCTAAGCGTTTCAATTTCACTTTCCTTATCGTTTATATCTCCAAAGGCAAGAGCTCCACTTGTACAAGCGTTAGAGCAAGCTGTAGCAAACTCTCCGTCTTTTACTTTACGTCCATCACGCTTTGCATCAAGAATAGTCTTCTGTGTCATTTGAATACACATAGAACATTTCTCCATAACTCCTCGTGAACGAACTGTTACGTCTGGGTTAATTACCATACGACCAAGGTCGTTATTCATGTGGTAATCAAACTCATCATTCCCGTTATATAGGAACCAGTTAAAACGACGTACTTTATATGGACAGTTATTTGCACAATATCTAGTACCTACACAACGGTTGTACGTCATATGGTTTTGACCTTGCTTACCGTGTGCAGATGCTGCAACTGGACAAACTGTTTCACATGGTGCGTGGTTACAGTGCTGGCACATGATAGGCTGGAAAGCGACCTGCGGGTTTGCCGCTGGATCTTCTAGCTCACCAAATCCTCCAAGAGAACCTTTATCCCCACCTAAACCACTAAAATCGTTTTTCTTAGTATCATCAAGCTCAAACGTCTCCTCAGAAGAGTAATATCTATCAATACGTAACCAGTGCATATCGCGACTACGACGTATTTCTGACTTACCTACAACAGGAACATTATTCTCTGCATGACAAGCAATAACACAAGCACCACAACCAGTACACGCATTCAGGTCAATAGCAAGATTGAAGTGGTGCCCAATAGAACGATCAAATTCATCCCAAAGGTCAACTTCTGGTGAAGTTACTTCATATTCTATATGACCTTTACTCACTTCTGGCATTACATTCCAAGAGTGCTTATCTTTTGTATTGAAGATTTCGAGCGTAGTTTCTTTTACAATATCACCACGACCCATCAATGTGTTATGAAGTTGCACAGATGCAAATTCATGAACACCACCTACTTTTTCAATAGATACCTTTTGAGTTGTCTGGAAGTTCTGCATTAACGGAAATGCATTTACACCCGTTTGCATCTCCTCTTGAATTCCATTTTTACGACCATATCCTACTGCAAGACCCACAGACCCTTTAGCCTGACCTGGCTGAATCATTACAGGAACATTCTCTAAGGTAACACCGTTAACAGTAACATTTGCATAATGACCGTTAAGACCACCGTTTGCATTGTGTCGTGCTTCTGTAAAGAATGTACTTCTATCAAACCACAATCCTTTCTCTTTGGCATCTGCCTCAGACATTGTCAAGTAGTTATCCCAAGTACAACGTGTTAACGGATCAGGCATTTCTTGCAACCAAGGGTTGTTTGCCTGTGTACCGTCACCCATTGATGTCATTGTGTATAACGTCAATTCAAAATCACCAGTACCTTCTTGTAATGCGCTAGATAATCCAGCATCTGAAGTAATCGATGTGTTTGAAGGTGTAACCGCTTTCGCGAAAGCGTTAGTTTCAACAACACCAGCTTGAACAGACTTATTGAAAGGAAGTCCAGCCGAAGTCATGGTATCCTTGAGATACTCGTAATATGTTTTATCCTCACCCATCCAAGTCAACAAACTTTGTTGAAATTGACGAGTATTGAAAATTTCTTTTATCGTAGGTTGCTGAAGGCTTACCTCTCCCATTTTAATCTGCACATCCCCCCAAGATTCTAGGTAATGTGGCACAGGAGCTATATGTGTAGACAAAGCTGCAGTCTCGTCTGCTCTTATAGAACAAGCAACTGAAACATCTACCTTCTTAAGCCCTTCTGTAAATTCTGAAGCATTAGGTAAACTATATGCTGGGTTTACACCCGCCATAATAAGAGTTCCTACTTGCCCAGCATTCATATCTTTTACAAGCTGCATCATCTTGCGCGCATCTCCAGAGCGAGTCATCTTAGGCTTAGCAGTGTCCATAACAGACTTACCAGCATTAAAATCTAGCGCTATTTTCTGAGTTGCCACATCCTGAACTCCTGTTATAAGAAGTCCGCTATCTCCAGCCGCAAGTAATGCCTTACGAGCTTGAGCAACTTTTGTCATTATTCCTTCTGGCAAACCAGATACAGAACCACCAGCAAGAGCTTGTACTATTAATTTTTGTTGTGATGGCGTAGATGGTACACGTACATCTGCATTTGCACCAGAAAGAGACATGTTCGCCTCAAACTGGAAATGCTTAGACATCTTTCCATTTTTTGGAACACGCTTCTTACCGTAAGCAGAATCATATCCACCACCATTCCAATCTCCAACAAAGTCTGCACCTACAGCAACTATAACATCTGCTTTAGCAAAGTCATAATCCGGTAATGCACGGAAACCGTATTTCATTTCAAAAGCATCCAAAGCAAATTGCTCCCCAGCAGCATCGTACGCTACGTGCGATACATTAGGAAACTTAGCTTTAAACTCTTCTATAAGTTTATCTGTAGAGGGACTTGCAAATGTTTGCGTAAGCAACACCGCTTTCTTTCCTCCTTGAAGTGCGCCTATAACACCCTTATCTATATCTGACCAAGAAGCTTCTTCACCAGCAGCAGTAGGGAATTGTGCACGATTAGTATCATACATTCCTAATACAGATGCATGAACACGAGCATTTGCTCCAAAACCACCTTTAGCTAAATCGTTATTCTCAATCTTGATAGGGCGACCTTCACGTGTCTTTACAAGAACACTTGCAAAGTCAAAACCATCTGCAATTGTTGTTGCATAATAGTCTGCCACACCAGGAACAATTTGCTCTGGCTGCACTACGTAAGGAACAGATTTAACAACAGGACCTTCACAAGCTGCGAGGGAAGCTGCGGCAGTAGAGAAACCTACATACTTCAAGAAATCACGACGTGTAGTTTCTGAAGCCTCAAGCGTTTCCTTATCACCTAAAAATTCATCTGTCGGAATTTCTTGTACAAACTCATTCTGTCTTAGCGCCTCGATAGATGAGTCTCCTTGGAGCTCATCGACACTTTTCCAGTATTTCTTGTTTGATGACATATACTTAATTTATTAATTGTGATCTTCTTTAGATCGATAATTCGTTTCGGTTAACATACACATCTTATAATGATGTGACTGGCACTCGCATTATACTAGTAGTGACACTTACCACATTCTAGACCACCCATTTGAGCAGCAGTTACTTTCTCAACACCATACTTCTTTGCAAGTTGCTCGTGAATCTCTGTGTAATACTCATTACCTTCAATCTTCACGTTTGTTTCTCGGTGACAATTAATACACCATCCCATTGTAAGAGGAGCATGTTGATACATAACTTCCATCTCCTCTACAGGACCGTGACATTTCTGACACTCAATGCCTGCAACACTTACGTGCTGAGAGTGATTAAAGTATGCAAAGTCTGGAAGGTTATGAATACGAACCCACTCTACAGCTTGAGTTTCCCCAGTGTAAGATTGTGTTGACTCATCCCAACCTACAGCTTTGTAAAGCTTTTGAATTTCTTTATCGTAAAACTCTTTAGAGTAATCCTCAGTAACAGATGTAAACTCAGACTCAGGTCCCGCAACTTCTGCGATAGACTTATGACAGTTCATACAGATGTTTAATGAAGGTATCCCTGAGTGCTTGGAGACACGTGCAGATGAGTGACAATATTTACACTCGATTGCATTTTCACCTGCGTGAATTCTGTGTGAATAATGGATAGGCTGCACCGGCATATAACCTTGATCAACTCCTATTTGAGACATCCATCCATATGCAAAATATGCACTACCTAACAAAAGGAAGACTACAGAAACAAGCACTAAGAATTGATTTTCAACAAATGCTTTCCAGATAGGCTTGCGCTTTTCCCTCTCAGCAACTTCAATACCTTGAGCTGAGGCAAACTTATTAAGCGTATTATTTACCAAAAATAGCACTGCAATAAGAAGCAACAGCACAAATCCAAGAATCGCAAGGATTAAGTTATTTGAAACGCCACCACCTTGATTACCATCCGCACCTCCTACTACAGCAGTTGGAGCTGGAGCTTCAGGTTTTGGCGTATCCGTATAAGCGAGTATGTTATCTATATCTGCATTAGACAAGGCAGGAAAAGAGTTCATCACTTTATTACCGTTTTCCTCATACACTTTTACCGCAAGTGCATCTCCAGACTTTATAAGACCCTGACTATTTTTAATCCACTTGTACAACCACTCACGGTCATACTTCTCAGAAACCTGATGAAGTAATGGACCCGTCATAGGCTTATACAGTTTATGACAAGCAGCACAATTTGCTTTGAATAAAGCTTCACCAGCCTTAGCATCAGCAACAGGAGCGTCTTGCGCAAAAAGAGAACTTGAAAGTGTAAGAATCACCACCACGGCTAGGGTAAGGACTCTTGTGAATGAATTTTGGCGTTTAACCTGTATCATATTAATATTGAATTAGCTTCAAAAAGATGGCACGATTTTTAGACAAATAATGTTGTTAAGAGCCTGTTAATCTCGCACGCAAAATGGTTAGCAAAAATACTACACAAACGGCATTTTCAAAGACACCTTACAAGGGTTCTTATTAATTTATAATAGTTCTAAATAATAATTTTAATTTGTTTAAGTTTTAAACTTTTACCTTTACAAAAAATATAACAACTATGAACGGCATTACGTTTAAAAACATACAATTAACACTAGCCGCCGCTGTGTTTTCATTCGCTTTCGCGAAAGCACAAACCGCACAATCTACTATAAATCAAGATGAAAGAATCACAGAACTTCTTGATTTAAAAAGCAGTCTTGAAAAAGAAGGTAAGTTAACAGATAGATATAAAATACAACTCTATTCTGGAAGCTTAAATACTGCAAGCTCAACATTAAAAAAATACAGAAATCGTGTAGGGACGTGGTCTTCGTCTATAAAGCACGAAACCCCTAACTATAAAGTATGGATAGGAAGTTTTAGAAACAGACGCGAGGCAGACAGAGCTCTTATGGAAATTAAGAAAGACTTTCCAAGCGCTTTCATCTTCAAACCAGATGGTCGCGACTAATCAATCACGACACCAATTACACATCCTTATCAACACAACTGTTTTTAAGGGTTTTTTTTATGCTTAGTTTAGAAAACATAGTTCTCTCCAGCAAAACACATTAGAAGGTGCTCATAAAGCCCTAATCGCATCAACCACAACTTCACTAACAGAGCTCAACCTGAGCCTTACCAAACCTACTATTGCAATCAAACAACTACGCTTAATTGAGATAACGACAGACATCACAAGCAACATTATAATTAGCCTGTAACACTTTCGCGAAAGCGCATAAAAAAATCGCTTAAGATTACTCCTAAGCGATTTATATAATTAAGTATTCTGTAATTCTATTTAAGCTTCTTCTTTACAGCTACTTCTTGGAATGCTTCGATTACATCGTCAATTTTAATATCGTTGTAATTCTTAATCTGCATACCACAGTCATATCCTTTTGATACTTCCTTAACGTCATCCTTAAATCGTTTTAAGGCCGCAAGAGTACCAGTATAAACCACTACACTATCACGGATAAGACGGATGTTTGAATTTCTAAAGATCTTACCGTTCATAACCATACAACCTGCGATTGTACCCACTTTAGATATCTTGAATGTCTCACGGATCTCTGCAGTACCAGTTATCTCTTCTCTCATCTCTGGAGAAAGCATACCTTCCATTGCATCTTTAAGATCGTTTATCGCGTCATAGATAATTGAGTATGTACGGATATCGATTTCTTCCTTATCTGCAACTTGTCTAGCATTTCCAGCTGGTCGAACATTAAACCCAATGATTATTGCATCTGATGCAGAAGCTAGAAGCACATCACTTTCCGTTATAGCACCAACACCTTTGTGAATAATATTTACAGCGATTTCCTCTGTAGATAATTTCTGGAAACTATCTGTAAGAGCCTCAACTGATCCATCTACATCCCCTTTAAGGATAATATTAAGCTCCTTAAAGTCTCCTAATGCGATACGACGACCTATTTCATCAAGTGTAATATGACGTTGTGTACGCACGTTTTGCTCACGCTGTAATTGCGTACGCTTTGTTGCAATATCTTTTGCTTCACGCTCATCTGACATCACAACAAACTTGTCACCAGCTTGAGGAGCTCCATCAAGTCCTAACACTGAAACCGGAGTAGATGGACCCGCTTTTTTAATTTTCTTACCGCGCTCATCATGCATTGCCTTCACCTTTCCAGATGTTGTACCGGCTAATACATAATCACCTACCGCAAGCGTACCCGCCTGCACAAGAATAGTAGATACATAGCCACGTCCTTTGTCAAGGAAAGCTTCAACTACAGTTCCATTTGCATTTCTATTAGGGTTTGCCTTAAGCTCAAGTAGCTCTGCTTCAAGTAATACTTTTTCAAGTAATTCCTTAACTCCAGTTCCTTTCTTTGCAGAAATTTCTTGCGATTGTATTTTACCTCCCCAATCTTCTACTAGAAGATTCATTTGAGCAAGTCCTTCTTTTATTTTCTCTGGATTTGCTGCTGGCAAATCTATCTTGTTAATTGCAAAAACGATAGGCACTCCCGCTGCTTGTGCGTGAGAGATTGCCTCTTTAGTTTGTGGCATTATACTATCATCTGCTGCAACTACGATTACTGCAATATCAGTAACCTGGGCACCACGTGCACGCATTGCCGTAAAGGCTTCGTGACCTGGAGTATCTAAGAATGCTACCTTTTTACCATTTTCAAGTTGTACACCGTAAGCACCAATGTGCTGTGTGATTCCTCCACTCTCACCTGCAATAACGTTTTCTTCACGTATGTAATCAAGTAAAGATGTTTTACCATGATCTACGTGACCCATTACAGTTACAATAGGAGCTCTTTCAACAAGATCTTCTGGCAAGTCAACTACCTCTTCGATAGAATCCTCGATGTCTGCATTTACAAATTCTACTGTATATCCAAACTCATCTGCAACAATAGAAATCGTTTCTGCATCAAGACGCTGGTTCATTGTCACCATCATACCAAGTGACATACACGCTGATATAATTTGAGTAACACCTACATCCATCATAGTAGCAACCTCACTTACCGTAACAAATTCTGTTACTTTAAGGATTTTACTTTCTATATCCTGCTGTGCCTGATCATCTTCTGTCTTCTGACGGTGTTGATCACGCTTATCACGACGATATTTTGCTCCTTTTCCTTTGCTTGACTTTCCTTGAAGTTTTTCAAGAGTCTCACGAATTTGCTTTTGTACTTCTTCTTCAGTAGGCTCTGCTTTGACAACACGACCTCTACCTTTACCAGCGTTATTTCCGCCTCGAGAATTATTACCCCCACGCGTATTATTTCCTCCAGGTTTTGAACCACCTGTAGTAGTTCCTGGCTTTGTAATACGGCGACGACGTTTTTTCTTATCGTCGGAAGCAGATGATTTTTTCTCAGGTTTTTTAAACTTAGAAAGATCAATCTTCTGCCCTGTAAAGTTAGGACCGTTAAGTTTTTTATAATCCGTCTTGAGAACTTCGTCCCCTAAACGCACTTCTTTTTCCTCTTTCTTAGCTTTAGAATCCGCAGGTTTTGCTTCTTCCTTTTTAGCTACTGAAGCTTCCTTTTTCTCTGGCGCTTTAGCTTTGATTTCAGATTTAACCTCTTCCTTCTTTGCTTCGACCACAGGAGCTGGAGTTTCTTTCACATCTACCTTTGGAGTAGCCGCGTCTTCAGTCTTCACCTCTTTTACAGGCTTAACCTCTTCCACTGGCTTCACATCTTCTACAGCTTCTTTTTTAGCTTCCTTACGGTCTGCTATATTTCCTGCTGGTTTACTAAGATCGATTTTACCCACTTGCTTTGGTCCGCTAAGCTGTGCTTTAGCCTTAACAACCTCTTGCTTTTTAGGCGCCTCGGCTTTTGCCTCAGCTTTTGCTTCGATCTCAACTTCTCGAGCGGCGCGCAGTGCCTCCTTCTCTTTCTCTTTTGCTTCGGCAACTTCCTTAGAAGCTACTTTCTTATTGGCATCCGTTTGAAATTCCCCCGAAAGCACCTCGTAAACCTCCGTAGTGATTTTCGTAGTCGGACGCGCCTCTATCTCGATACCTTTGGTTCCTAGGAACTCAACGGCACGATCAAGAGAAATGTTCATTTCTCGTAATACCTTGTTTAATCGCATTGTTGCTGCTGCCATAAACTGCTCTAAATTTTATTCTTAACCTACTTACTTCCGCTTGTAGGGTACTCTATTCTTCAAATTCTGCCTTAAGGATTCTCATCACATCAAGAACTGTTTCTTCTTCTAAATCTGTACGACGTACTAGATCTTCTGCATCTTGCTCTAATACGCTTCTTGCGGTATCAAGACCAATTTTCGCGAAAGCTTCAATCACCCACGCTTCTATCTCATCTGAAAATTCTGTAAGCTCAACGTCTTCCTCTACCCCTTCTCTGTAAACGTCAATCTCATATCCAGTAAGCTGTCCGGCCAAACGAATGTTATGACCACCGCGACCTATAGCCTTACTAACCTCTTCAGGTTTAAGAACTGCTTGTGCGGTTTTATTTTCCTCATTAATCTTAATACTTGTAATACGCGCAGGGCTTAAAGCTCTAGTAATATACAAGTTAAGGTTTGTTGTGTAATTTATCACATCAATATTCTCATTTCCTAACTCACGTACAATACCGTGAATACGAGAACCCTTCATACCTACACAGGCTCCTACTGGATCAATACGATCATCATAAGAGTCTACTGCTACTTTTGCCTTCTCCCCTGGTATACGCACAACATTCTTGACAGTAATTAAACCATCAAAAACTTCTGGTATTTCAGACTCAAATAATTTTTCTAAGAACAATGGGGATGTACGAGACATAACAATTGAAGGCTTATTACCCTTCAACTCTACGCTCTCAATTACTCCACGTACATTTTCTCCTTTACGGAAAAAATCTGAAGGAATCTGACGATCTTTTGGCAAGATAATCTCGTTTCCATCATCATCAAGTAAAATGATCGCTCTATGTCTTATATGATGCACCTCTGCAGTATACAACTCACCTTCAAGCTCTTTAAACTGCTTGTAAATGTTAGTATTATCATGCTCGTGAATCTTGCTAATTAAATTTTGACGCAATGCCAAAATAGAACGTCGACCTAAGTCAAAAAGCTTTACCTCCTCAGAAACATCTTCTCCTACTTCAAAATCTTCCTCAATCTTGCGAGCATCAGTTAATGAAATCTCTTCATTATCATCTTCAACCTCACCATCTGCCACAACCACACGGTTACGCCAGATCTCAAGATCTCCTTTATCAGGATTTATAATAATATCAAAGTTATCATCACTACCAAAACGTCTCTTTAACGTACTTCTGAACACCTCTTCTAAGATGGCCATTAAGGTTACACGATCTATTAATTTATCGTCCTTGAATTCTGAAAAAGAATCGATTAACGCTAAATTCTCCATATCAACATTTGTTAAAATTTAATCATCACTTTTGCTTGAACTATCTCATTGTAAGGGAATGTTTCTATCTTTTCGACAGTTACTTTTCCTTTACCTACAGGCTTAGGCTCTCTTGTTTTCCAAGTAAGCGTAATCTCTGCATCTGTCGCCTCGGTCATCAACCCTTCGATTTTCTCACCATCCTGCGTCTTCACTTCTAGGTGTCTACCTATATTCTTTTTGTACTGTCTCGGAATTTCCAAAGGGCTCGTTGCGCCAGCAGACATCACTTCTAGCGAGAAGTCTTCTTCCTCACGATCTAAGTTATGTTCTACCTTACGACTCACCGCCATGCAATCCTCAACTGTCACACCACTATCACCGTCTATAATGATTTTAACCTCGTTATTTCCTTGAATATCAAGACTAATCAAAAATAAACTTGGATTCTCATCCAGCGCTTCTTGTAGTAAATTGGTTACTTTTTCCTTCAACATATAAGCCTATAAAAAGAGGGGACCGCTGTCCCCTCTGTATTCACTTCGTCTTTCAACGGTGCAAATATACTACAAATTATCCGTTTTTAAAAGCCTAAAACCGTGAGTATTATTTTGTAAATTTAAGATGCCTTTCTTAATGAGTATTTACATCTGTACTACGGGACGACAGCGCGTCTATCTTGATATCCAGATTCACTAAATAATTATTAGCATGATTAAAAAAATACTTGTACCCACAGATTTTTCTGAACAGGCCGAAAATGCGCTAAGAGTTGCTGCAGATTTAGCAAAGAAACACAATGCGTCTATTAATTTACTGCACATGGTAGACCTCCCCATGACACTCGTAGATGCTGTTACCGGAAATCAAAGCGAACTTCCCGAGGCAATTTTCTTCATGAAACTTGCTCATCAAAGATTTGAATCTATGATGAGCGCACCTTTTCTTGATGGAGTAACTATAGAAGAAAGTGCAGAGTTTGACGGTGCATTTGAGGGAATTATGGATTATGTAGACAAATATCAATCAGACCTAATTGTCATGGGATCCCACGGAGATAGCGGTTTACATGAATTCTTTATTGGTTCGAATGCAGAGAAAGTAGTGCGTAATTCTAAAATTCCAGTACTTATTATTAAGAACAGACATGAGCATTTTGAAATTGAAAACTTTATTTATGCGCTTGACTTTCAAGCAGAGAATCACAATGCTTTTAAACAAGCTATCGCATTTGCCAAAATAAACAACGCACAACTTCACATGCTTTATGTAAATACACCTGGAGACTTTAGATCAACTCATGAGGTTGAAGAACAAATGAAAAAGTTCATGGATGTAGAAGGGCAAGTAGAAAATTGCACATTAAACATCTATAATGACAACACGATAGAAAGCGGTATCCTTCACTTTGCAGAGATGATTGACTCTGGACTCGTAGGTATCGCAACCCACGGCCGCAAAGGACTCGCTCATTTCTTAAATGGATCCTTGAGTGAAGGACTTGTAAATCACGCAAAACGACCCGTAATCACTTTTAGAATTTAAAATATAGTCTAGATCATAATTCATTACTGAATATTTGAGGGAATATTCACTCTTGATGTGCTCTAGATTTTTTATGCTTTCGCGAAAGCGTAACACCACACAATACACGCAAACCATTAGCTTACTTGTGATACTTAACACTCACTAACCAAAAGCAAATAACTACAATTAAAGAATATATAAATATTCTCACAAAATATACACAAAGTCATATCACATTAAGTCAATCCACTGTAGATTTATACTAGGAGATCAACAACATCTTCATTAAAATCAAATATGGAACTACCTATTCTTTTAGTGTTTCTAATAATTGGAGCCACTATAATACTCTTTGTTACAGAGTTTTTCCCAATTGATAAGATTGCACTGTTTGTAGTAGTCTCACTACTACTCCTAGGACTCACTACACCAGAAGAAGCAATAAGCGGCTTTTCTAACGCCGCAACTATAACCATTTTATCACTCATGATTCTAGCTGTAGGATTAGAAGAAAATGGGGTCATACAATGGCTTACAGATGGCATTAGAAAACTCAAACTCTTGCCACTTATACTTATCACGCCAGCATTTATGATTGTATCTGCAGGCATATCTGCATTTATAAGCACTACAGCAGTGGTGATTATCTTCATAAAGATTGTTTCTCAACTTGCAGAAAAGTATAACTTTTCATCTTCAAAACTCTTAATGCCTATTTCCTTTGCTGGAATTTTAGGAGGAAGCTGTACGCTTATGGGAACTTCTACTAACCTTATCGTAAACTCCCTCGCCAAGGAAGCTGGAGCAGAAAGCTTAGGCTTTTTTGAGTTTTCCTTTATAGGTCTAGCATTTGTTCTAGTAGGTGTAATTTTTATGACTATTGCCTCGCGCTTTTTACCGAAAGACAAAAGCAAAGACCTACAGGGTGATTACGGAATTGACAAGTATGTATTCTCAATTAAAGTAAAACCAGAAGCTTCCTTTATAGGAAAGAAGATTGCAGACATAGACTTCTTAACCAACCAAAATGGGCATATTCTAAAACTCATTAGAGACCGCCAAGTCATTAATGCGCCAGGAAAATACGTAACCATACAAGAAGACGACGAACTTATTCTGCTCTCAGAAATTTCTGAGATTACTGATCTATCAGCTACCAATGAAATAAGCTTTAATGAGAAACAGGAAGAAAACAACGCCAAAATTGACAACGAAGAACAACAACAATCAGAAAATAAAAAACTCACCTATGTAGAGTTACTTATACTTCCTGGGTCCGAAATGATAGGTAAAACCATTAAAAACCTAAGAAACATGTCGCTTCAGGGCGCATTTCCTATTGCTATTAACAAACGAAAGAACATAAGAAATACTCAAGAAAGATTACTGCGAAAAAATGTTGACAACATAAGAGTAAAACCTGGAGACCGTTTACTGGTAGAAACACAAACCACTGCCATATCTAGATTAAACAGCATACAAAACATCGCTATTTTAAATGAGCATGACTACAAAATAGGAAAGACCACACTACAAAAGAGCATTGCATTAATAATTCTGTTAGGCGTAATAGGCTTAGCGGCTTCTGGAGTTCTCTCTATTTTAGGAGCTTCCCTTACTGGAGTTGCCGCCATGCTCCTCACCAACTCAATTTCACTTGAAAATGTGTATCACAAAATAAACTGGCAAATTATATTTTTACTTGCAGGCATGATTCCTCTGGGAGTTGCTATGACTAACACTGGCGCAGATACATGGCTGTCAGAAAACCTACTCACGCTTCTAGACGGTCAAACACCTACCGTTGTCATCGCCTTGCTTTTTGGCTTCACCATGTTAATAAGTGGTACCATCTCAAATAACGCCACAGCTATAATTATGACTCCTATAGCGCTATCACTAGCTGCCGGATTAAGTCTTCCAGTAAAACCATTTATTCTAGCAGTTATGTTTGCTGCAAATTTTAGTTTTTTCACCCCTGTGGGTTACCAGACCAACACTCTCATTTACGGAACAGGTATCTATAAGTTCAAACATTTTTTAATTATAGGCGGTATGCTCTCCATTATCTTATGGATACTAGCAACATTCATTCTATCAACTATGTTATAATCTCACCTTAATAAATATGTATTTACAAGCAGAAAACACAGGTACGTTTACAAAACTCACACTAAAACTTGAAGGCTGGTGGGATGCCATTATTCTCAAACTACCTAATATCGCAATTGCAATACTGGTAATGGTGCTTTCATATTTTGTAGCAAGAGGTATTAGCAATCTCTTACGCAGAATCTTGAGAAAACAAATGCAAGATAAATCTATGCGCAGGATTATCTCAAAGATAGTTTACGGTATCATTCTTCTCTTTGGATTTTTCTTAGCGCTAGGAGTTCTAGAACTAGATAAAGCGCTTACCTCCATACTTGCGGGTGCTGGCGTAGTTGCGCTAGCAATTGGACTTGCACTGCAAAGCACATTATCAAATACTTTTTCTGGTATTATGCTTTCCTTCTTGCCTCGTATCAAAATAGGAGATTATGTAGAAACGAGTGAACATGGAGGATTTGTTCATGAAATAAGCTTGCGCAACCTTGTTCTTAGAAGACCCGACAACCACTATGTAATAATGCCTAACTCGAAGTTTATAGAAGAACCTTTTGTAAACTACTCTCTAGTAAAACGCGGCAGAATCACCGTGAGTTGTGGCGTAGCCTATGGATCAAACCTACACAAGGTAAAAGAACTAGTTACCAAAGCAATTACTGATAATTTCCCACTAGAACATGGAGAACGCATAGAGTTTTATTTTACAGAATTTGGAGATAGCAGTATCAATTTTATGACCAGATTTTGGATTGATTGCGTTAAAAAAAGTCAGATGTATGCTGCTCAAGATAAAGCCATACTTCTCATCAATGACTTATTTGCTCAAGAGGACATCAACATCCCTTTCCCTATAAGAACTCTAGACATTCCTCAAGCAACCATAAATGCACTTAATAATAAAGTTAGAGATTAAATCTCTAGCTTTCCTTCTTCATTCAAGTCTTGCTGCTCCCCTGTGAGTGCCGCAAAACCTAAAGACACTAGCGAGACAAGCGCACTCTCTTTAGTATCCCAATAATGTACATGGCTCGGTATAACTTCTAGAGCACATATGTTTGGGTCTTCTTTTCCGTCAAACCATGCATCATCTGTTTTTGCATAAAGCTCTTCTATTATCTTTTGATTAGTAGTAATATTTACAGTACCATACACACTTAAAAAACTCACACTTGTTGTATCTCCATAAATTAACTGTACTCTAGCGTCTTTTTCTAGGTGTTTGTTATGAGAACTATATCTATTACTTAAAAACCAGATAGAACCCCTATCATCTACTTTCTTTGTACTCATAGGCACAATATGAAGTGGTAGTTTTTCTAGACCTGTTGCCATCATTGCAAAATCAATAGACTCTGCGAGATCTCGTAGTTTTTCTATAGCCTCTTCGCTATATAAATTTTTGTGACTCAACCCCTGCTAGTTTTAATTGTTATTGTTTTTTATTCGCTTTCGCGAAAACGTGAAATAAATCAGCAATCTTCTCTCAGAGCTTTTATCAACTCTTCCTTATCCATCTTACTTCGACCATCTATTTCCAAATCCTTAGCTTGCTCATAAAGCTCCTTCTTAGAGCGCTCTTCATAAGGTTTTGAGGCGCCTCCCTTTTTACCAGCGTCTGACGTATTTGCAATACGTGCAGCTTTCTCCTTGCTCATTCCCTTACCCTTTAATGCTTCGTATTGCTCCTCATTCATAACCGATGGTCTGTCATTCTTATCCATGATAATTTATTTTTTATCTTAAAATTAATCTTTTAACTCACTAAAACAATTGGTTTTTAGAATAGTATAACTTTTTTAAGAGACTTTATGATTTTAAATATGAGATGGATTTTGGGGTACGAATACCAGTAAATATTAATACGCAGGTATAGTTGAGCGCACATTATTATATGGAAGAATATTATTGAAACCTTAAGCGCATAAAAAAAACCCGATCTAATTAAAGATCGGGTTTCTTGTTGGCCCACTAGGTTTCGAACCTAGACTCTTCTGCACCAAAAACAGACGTGTTGCCAGTTACACCATAGGCCACTATTTTGTGATAGCGAGTGCAAATTTAAACCAAAGTTTTAGAAATCCAAACATTATTTTAAAAAAATCTCATTTTTTTAAAATAAAAATTCTTCTTGAAGCACGCTATACAATACAAGCATTTGAATTTGAATTAAATATGGCATTCCGAGACAGAAAAAATTTTTTTAAGCCCAATAATTAATGACTCTATGACGTTACCACAAATCACACGTATTGCTTAACTTCGTCCCTTTACAAAATATACAATATGACCGACTTCAATTTTGCGAAGTATAATAAGATATTAGGCTGGACAGTATTTGCCATTGCCCTTATTGTTTACTCTCTTACTGTAGAGCCTACAGCGAGTTTCTGGGATGCTGGTGAGTACATTTCTACCTCCTCAAAACTAGAAATAGGTCACCCACCTGGAGCACCCCTATATCAAATTTTAGGAGCTTTTGTTTCTATTTTTGCACCAGATGCAACCTACATAGCACTTGCTGTAAATTATCTTTCGTGCCTCACAAGTGCGTTTACCATACTTTTCATGTTTTGGTCGCTCACTTTATTGATCACGAGATCGCTTACTATTAACGCAGAACTTATTACAAAAACAAAGCAACAAGCAATTCTTGCTAGTGCTGCCATAGGTGCGCTTGCATTTGCTTTTACAGATAGCTTTTGGTTTAATGCCGTAGAAGCAGAGGTATATGCCCCAGCAGCAGTGGTACTCTCTCTTTTATTCTATCTTGGGTTATTATGGGAACGTGACATGCATGAACCTAGAGGTAATCGCTGGCTCATATTGATATCTTTTATTGTAGGTCTATCCTTTGGTATTCACTTTATGGGATTACTTACCATCCCGGCAATTGGCTTACTCTATTTCTTCAAGAACACAGAAAAAGTAACTGCCAAAAATCTCATCATAGCACTGGTTATCGTTGTAGCCATCTTGATGTTTATTTTTAAGCTACTATTACCTTATACATTATCATTATTTGGGTACTTAGAAGTATTCTTCGTAAACTCTATGGGACTACCTTTTAATAGTGGTACCATTATAGCAGGCTTACTTCTTGTAGGGTTATTTGTTTACGGATTTAAGCTTTCGCGAAAGCGTAACAAACCACTCCTTAACACCATGCTACTTTGCATGCTTTACATCTTTATAGGTTTTTCTAGCTGGATGATGTTGCCTATACGTGCAAATGCTGGTACAACTATTAATGAGAACAATCCGTCAAATGCTCGATCATTACTTGCTTATTACAACCGTGAGCAATATGCCGAAACAAAACTCTTTTATGGACCTCAATTTACCTCAGACTATTCTGGGCTAGATCCAGATACACCATATCTCGACAAACCGAAGTTATACGAGAAAGACGAAGCTCTTGGAAAATATGTAGTGGTAAATGAGTGGCGTAATGCAAAGCAAAATCTTGATGATGCGCATAATGCTATCTTACCAAGAATGTGGAGCCCAGAAAATAATGCAAATTACATGCAGTATACGGGTCCTTTAAAATTCAGTATCAAGTATGATCCTGATATGCCAGAGGAAGATCGCCAGTATCTTCAAGATGTTGTAACGCAGTTCAAGATAGATTACAGAGACGGAAAGGTAAATTATGAAGGTTATGATGCCTTTTTAAAGAGCCAGATAGGAAGTTACCTAGATGTAGAAAAACCATCCTTTGGAGCAAACATGAATTACATGTTTAGCTTCCAGTTTGGGTATATGTACTGGCGTTACTTCATGTGGAACTTTGTAGGAAGACAGAACGACATACAAGGTAAAGGCGATGACTTTAACGGAAATTGGATTTCTGGAATAGGCTTTATTGACAGTATGTTCTTAGGACCACAAGACAACCTACCGTCTGATGTTGCCGATAATAAAGCTCGCAACACCTATTTCTTCCTTCCCCTATTACTTGGATTATTAGGCCTACTTTTTCACGCAAGTAAAGACTGGAAACGTTTTGCAGTATTACTAGTCTTCTTCTTATTTACAGGTCTTGCATTAAAGGTATATCTAAATGAACGTGCTTTTGAACCTCGTGAGCGTGATTATGCGCTAGTGGGATCCTTCTATGTCTTTGCGATGTGGATAGGCTTTGGAGTGTATGCGCTATTTGATATTGTAAAAGATTTTATAAAACCTAAAATAGCAATGCCTATTGTGGCTGTTATATGTTTACTAGCTGCTCCTGTATTGCTTGCCTCACAAAACTGGGATGACCATGATCGCTCAGGAAGGAAAACGGCTCTTGCCATGGCAAAGAAGTATCTAGACTCTGTAGATGAGAATGCCATTATATTTACAATAGGTGACAACGATACGTTTGCTCTTTGGTATGCTCAAGAAATTGAAGGATATCGTACTGATGTGCGTATTGTAAATACTAGTTTGATTAATACAGATTGGTACTACGACCAGATGAAGAGAGCGGCATACAAGAGTCCACCGGTACCTAGCTCGCTTACACACGACAAGTATGCGGCAGACAATAGAGAAGCCCTGTTTTATCAAGAAACCAAAGACTCTATTATTCCTATCTCGCAATGGATGAGTTTTGTTGCTAGTGATGATCCTAGAACAAAGGTAGAATATGCAAAAGGACAGTTTTTTAACACCTTCCCTAGTAAAAAGGTGCGCATTCCAGTAAATAAGGAAACCGTACTCAAGAACAAGATTGTCCCTATGGATGATGCAGATAGCATTGTACCATACATAGACATTGAACTTAAAGGGAATGTTCTTTACAAAAATAGGCTGCTTATGCTAGACATTATTGCTAGCAATAACTGGGAACGACCTATTTACTTTACTGGAGGAAGCTTTGGTGATGATGACTACTTATGGATGAAGGACTACCTGCAACTGGATGGCGTAGCTTATAAGCTTATCCCAATAAGAACTCCTATCGATCCTCGTAATCCTTATGATATGGGTCGCGTAGATGCAGATAAGATGTATGACATCGTAAAGAAATGGTATTGGGGCAACAGCGGAAGCCCAGATATCTATCACGATCGTGAGACGCGCACTAATGCGATTACTTATAGAGGTAACATGGCACGTCTAGTGGAGCAACTTCTCGCAGAAAACAAGCCAGAAAAGGCTAAGAAAATCATGGATCTCGCGATGGAAAAAATGCCAGTAGACATCTTTGAGTTTTACACGCTTGTAGAACCATATATCACTGGATATTATGAGATAGGAGAAACGCAACGTGCTCAAGAAATATGGAAAGAAGTTGCTGCTAAGTATCAAGAGCAACTAACTTACTTTAGTAAGGTAGATGAAGAACTTCAATATAAATATTATGAAGATATCTTGACTAATATTGAGAAGTATAGAAGTCTTGTAGACCTTCTTATTATAAATGATGATAGAGAACTGTTTGAAAAAGAAGCAAAAGTCTTTGATAACTACATGCGCACGTTCCCATATTTAATGGGCGATGATGATGAAACAGAAGAAGTTCCTCAAGAATTACTTGAAACACTACCAGAACCATCTATAGAGATTCCAGCCCAAGATAGCGTAAGAGACGAAGTAATAACAGATTTAAACTAATCTCAACGATGCAGGAGAGTATTTTACCATGGGCCTTATTAATAGGCTATATAGTTATCCTACTGCTTATAGACTTTTTTGTGCTACACAAAAAAGGGACAACTATAAGCGTTAAAAAAGCTTCGTACGAGACTATCTTTTTTATCACAAACGCCCTTCTCTTTGGAGGGCTTATTTATTGGTTTTATAGCTCAGGGCTAGTAACAAATCCTTATGATTATTCTGGTACGAAAGCAGTAGTCACCTACTTAACAGGTTATCTGGTGGAACTATCGCTTAGTGTAGATAATCTTTTTGTTATTGCAGTAATCTTCACTTCTTTTAAGATACCAAGCCAGTTCCAGCATAGACTGTTGTTTTTAGGTATTTTAGGCGCCATCATATTTAGAGCATTACTTATCGGAGTAGGTATTACACTTATTAATAAAATACCTGGAATGCACTTCATTTTTGGAGGCATCCTACTCTTTACAGCATTCAAGATGCTTAAAGACGACCAAGAGCCTGTAAAAAATGAAGAGCCTAAAGGTCTTGCCAAGTGGTTTAAATTCTCAAAAATAATAGACGGAGATAATTGGGTAACTACAGTAGATGGAAAGCGCGTTTTTACAGCATTATTTGGAGCACTGGTTACCATAGAGCTTACAGATCTACTTTTTGCCTTAGATAGCATCCCTGCAATACTAGCCATTACAAAAGACCCATTTATCGTATACAGTTCAAATATATTTGCTATCATGGGCTTGAGATCACTCTATTTCTTTTTAGCGAACATGCTAGAGAGATTTAGGTATCTTAAGTATAGTGTTTTTGTAATACTTCTATTTGTCGCAGCCAAACTTATTGTAGGTCATTATTACCCATTCCCAGAATGGTTATCACTCGTTGTCATTTTTGTATGTCTAGGCGCAGGGGTTATATACTCCTTAAATAAAGATCAGACGCGACTATAGATGAGCTTTTTAAAACCATCTCGAGTACCTTCCATAGTTACCTGGTTGTATCCAAGTTGGTATTTGTGGAGCAAACCAAAAGGTAAGAAAACTATCTATCTCACTTTTGACGACGGACCTATTCCTGAGGTGACAGATTTTGTGTTGGATACGCTTTCGCGAAAGCGAGACAAACCCATTCACGCTACTTTTTTTTGCATAGGAGATAATGTGCGTAAGCACCCTGATGTGTTTAAAAGAATCCTTGCTGGAGGTCACTCCGTAGGGAATCACACCTACAATCACCTTCAGGGTTGGAAAACGGATAACGAGACGTATTTAACAAACACACAGCTCGCCGAACTTGAGATGAGCAAGCATATAGAAGGTAATCCTAATACATTATCAAGCCCCCTATTTAGACCACCATATGGAAAAGTAAAGCGTAAGCAGGCATCTGCATTGCGCAAGATGGGATATAAAATCGTAATGTATCGTATAGTTGCTTATGACTGGGAGTCAAGTATTACTCCAGAAGCATGTTTACGCAATGTAATTGATACTGCCCGGGATGGAGATATTATCGTTTTTCACGACAGTGTAAAAGCATTTAACAACTTGCAGTATGCACTTCCTAAAGTTATTGAGTATTTTGAAAATGCTGGATTTAGCTTTGGGAAATTATAGTGATATTATACTGAGTACTCTTCCATAATACCAATGATAGTATTTGCATCTAGCGCTCCGCTTTGACGCCATATCATCTCCCCGTTTTTATAAATAATTAGTGTAGGTAACGCTTTAATGCGCAATGCTTCGGCAAGCTTGTTATTCTTATCTACATCTATCTTAACCACTTTTCCTTTATCACCTATTGCGGCAGCTACTTCCCTAAGAATAGGATGCATTGCCATTGAATTTTCATTCCAGTCTGTATAAAAGTCTAACAGTATCGGAATATTTACGTCTATAAGTTCTCCAAATTTTGACATACCTATGGATTTTATTAATCAATTAAGGATTACGTGCTTAGTAAAGATAGCACTTTCTTGGTATTATGCGTTTGCACTACCTCTTTTCAACTCTATAACAGTTATCTCAGGCCAAATCCCTACCCTTCCAGGAAAAGCAAGATACCCAAAACCACGGTTTACATTTATATACTGCTTTGCATCTTCATAGATACCTGCCCAGTATTTATAGCGCCACTTTACAGGACTCCATTTAAACCAACCTGGTATCTCAATACCAAATTGCATGCCATGCGTATGACCACTAAGCGTTAAGTGAAAATGCTCTGGGTGATCCTTTACCTCAAACTCCCAGTGAGAAGGGTCATGACTCATTAGTACTTTAAACTCCTCCTTATCAAGACCGCTTATTGCTTTATTGAGATCTCCCGCTTTTTTAAATCCGCCTTCACCCCAGTTTTCTACTCCCACAATTGCAAGGCGCTCTCCATCTCTTTCAATAAAGTGGTGCTCATTAAGTAATAGCTTAAAGTCCATCTCTTTTTGGATTTCTTTGAGCCTATTGAGGTTATCAATTTTTGCTTGAGGCGTAGGCCACTCTACATAATCGCCATAGTCATGATTTCCTAAAACAGAAAACTTCCCATCTTTTGCACGCAAACGAGCAAAAGAGTCTTGCCATTGATCCATCTCGCTCGCCTCATTATTTACCATATCACCAGTAAATAAGATAGCATCACTCGCCTGCTCATTGATAAGATCTATGGCATAATTTACCTTCTCCTTATTATCGAAACTTCCACTATGTATGTCACTTATTTGTGTAATCTTATAACCATCAAAGGCAGCTGGAAGATCATCAAACGTGAGCGTATACTTAAGGACTTTAAAGTTATAACGCCCTTTTATAACACCATATAATATAGATGCAAACGGAATTGCTGCTAACCCTAATGCAATCTGACTTACAAATTTACGGCGGGAGGGGATTGCTTTCCCTTCTGAGCTTGTCGAGATTTTATTCACACCACCGCGTATGAGCCTAAAGATATCTTCACCAAACATAGTTGCAATAATTACTAGCTTGCAAACAATGAGAATGATAAATGACACCACAAAAAATTGTGTCAACGCACTCATATTGCGTCGTCCACCAGTTGAGAATTGATAAATCATCCCTCCTATAATAAAAACGGTAATAAGAAAGTATAAAATGGTTCCCCAGCGGCCTTTCACAAGAAATCTAAATGCTTGGTAGGCATATATATCTAAGGCAATCACAAATAGGATAATAAAAATAAATCTGAGCACAGTTTATGAATTTAGGCAAAAATAGAGGGTGAACTATTAGTAGAGTACCGTTTCACGTTTCTTTAACTATAAAGGTATTATTTACATACGCTTTCGCGAAGGCGTACCTATCAAACAGTAACTTCTAGAATTTTTGCATGACTACTTGCAAATGAAAGTTCATTTACAACCGCCGGCAGCACTACTGTTTGTCCTTTTTTAAATGCATACACCTCATCATCACATGAGAACGTTGCACTACCATCTACACACATAAGGATTGTAAAAGAATCCTTATTACTGTAATCCCGTGTTGCTTCTCCTTCTAGGGCTAATAATGTTGTCTGGAAGTATGGTGTTTCCATGATAGACACAGCAGTGTTTACCTCCGTTTTATAAGGAGTATTGTAAGTGTCATATCCTTTTAAGTCTACCACATCGATAGCTTCCTCACTATGGAGATCACGCACTGCTCCAGTTTTTGCATCTATTCTGTTATAATCAAATATGCGGTAAGTAACATCAGATGTTTGCTGGATCTCGGCAAGTAATACTCCTGCACCTATAGCATGTACTCTACCTGTAGGTATATGGAAGATATCGCCCTCTTTTATGTATTCTGTATGTAAAAGATCTACAATATTTCCATCCTTTACAGATTCTTCATATTGTTCTTTTGAAGTATCCTCTTCAAATCCAACGATAATACTCGCATCATGATCTGCTTGCATGATATACCACATCTCATTTTTCCCAAAAGAGTTATGGCGCTCCTTTGCTACTTTATCATCAGGGTGCACCTGTATAGAAAGCGGAGTTTTGGCATCTAGAAATTTAATTAGTAACGGGAAGTTTGTACCAAATCGCTCAAGGACCGATACTCCTAAAAATTGCGCTCCATAAGTGGTAATGAGATCATGTAACGTATTTCCAGCAAGCGCTCCATTTGACACTTGTGTCTCGCTGCCTTCTACATCAGAAACCTCCCAAGATTCACCTATCTGATCCCCACTAAATTCTTTATTGAGCTCTGTGCGCAACTTATCACCACCCCATAGGCGGTATTTAAAGTGTGGAGTAAAAAATAGGGGATATAGTTTCATAGTCTAAATAGGTCACAAATATACAGCTTACCTTAAATTTTTCTATCACTTCTATTTCTTGATTCGCTATCTGTATTTTTGTAAACACTATGCTTGAATTAAAAGATGTACTATTTCATATTTCTAACCGATTTACAATAGGGCCTATCAACCTGTCTATCAGCCAAGGTGATCATATCGCGCTCATAGGAGAAAGTGGTTGTGGTAAGACTACCTTACTTAAAATGATTTATGGACTTTATGACCTAGATGAAGGATTTATCACGTGGAATGAAGAAAAAATCACAGGCCCAGAGGATCATCTCATACCAGGAATGCCTTTTATTAAATATCTTTCTCAGGATTTTGACCTCATGCCTTTCACCTCGGTAGCAGAAAATATTAATAAATATTTAAGCCGACTAGAGCCTGAAGCGAGTAAGGCGCGTACGAATGAACTTATGGAAGTGGTAGAAATGACAGCGTATGCAAACGCACACGTAAAAACACTCTCTGGCGGTCAAAAACAACGAGTAGCACTTGCTCAAACGCTAGCCAAAGAACCAGAATTACTCCTGTTAGACGAGCCGTTCTCACATATAGACAACTTTAGAAAAAACAAATTACGTCGTAGATTATTTAGTTATCTAAAAAAACAACAAATTACCTGCCTAGTTGCAACGCATGATAGTACAGATGTACTAGCTTTTATGGATAAAACCGTAGTGATGAAAGGTGGAAAAGTAATCGCCCATGATGAGACACTAGCATTGTATAAAAACCCTCCTAGCTATTATGTTGGTTCGCTTTTTGGAGATATTAATGAACTACCTAAAACTTGGTTTTTTAAAGATTATCAAGGTGATGCTACCCTCTTACTACATCCTCACGAGATTACTACAGTTCCAGATGGAAAAATAGCAACAGTTACAGATTGCTATTTTATGGGTTCGCACTATTTGGTAACTGCTATGGTAGGAGATAAAATTGTTCTCTTTAATACATCAGTTCCATATCCTATACATACAGATGTTATACTAGGCCTGAAAATTAATACACCGAAGTAATGGTAATATCGCTTTCGCGAAAGCGTACTACGTCACCTTTTTTCTTACTCAGTAATAATTGCCCCATAGGCGATGCAAGGGCTATCGCATAATAAGGTCTTCCTTCTATTTTTATTTCTCCTGCCGAAACTGAGATAAAGAAACGATTTGTAGAGGTATGCACTACACTACCTAGACGCACGTAATCACTCTTTACTTTGATATCAACTTTGGATAAGGCATCTTCTATCTTCCCTATTTCTTTAAGTTGCTCGCCCGCTTGCTCGCGATCAATCTGTAGCATCGCTCGTCCTGTCTCATGCTTATCTCCCGCCGAACTTTTAGTCTCGTCTTCTAGCGATTCCATAATATCTGCAATCACAGTTTCTACTTTATTGCGACGGTTTACAATCCACTGCGTGCACTTTGTAAAGAGTTCTAACTTTATTTCTTGATGATTCATAAATTACCTGCCTATAGTTATGTGACAATAAACTTATTATACGTGTAAACACATAAAAGGTTACAATTGCTAGCTATAAAATTCTAAATTAAATCTGCGAGATTCTTACCTATGGTACTTCCTATAGCAACTCCCATTCCTCCTAGTCGTACTCCGCAATAAGTATGTTGAGATATTTTCTTAACGATGGGCTTTTTTTGAATACCCACACCCATGATACCACTCCATCTGTGATCTATAGTATGAGGGGTATTAGGTAAAATCACCTCAGCGAGCAGTCGTTCTAATTCATTTTGAATAAGTGCTGTTTGAGACATCACCATCGTTTCCTCTCCTTGTATATCTAGATTTCTCCCTCCGCCTAGAAGAATTCTGTTATTTATATTTCTAAAGTAATAGTATCCTTTATCGAGATGAAAAGTGCCTTTCACTTTGAGTTCTGGAATAGGATGTGTGATTAACACCTGTGCTCTCGCTGGTTTTACTTCGCTAAGTCCAAGCGTGCTTGCAAAACCATTAGTAGCAATAAAGAGCTTTTTTGTATAAAATGTATTATGAGCAGCTACAACTGCTACGCTCTCGGCTTCTTCTTTATAAGAGTTTACGGTCATACTATTTAATATGAGTATCCCTTTAGCATGTGCGAGTTTGAGAAGTGCACTCATCATCATTCCCGTGTCTATCTGGCCTTCGCAATTATTAAAAATCACCTTATTTTCTATACCATCAAAACCAAATGCATCATCCTGCAGCGTGTACACTTCTTTATTAAAGATAGGAAATAGCAACTTATTTATGTGAGCTAGATTCTGTACACATTCCTCATACAGCACGGTATCATTTGAAGTGAAAAGCTCATAACCTCCATGCTCTTGATAGTCTATTTGTTCATCTCCAAGCATACTTCTCAACAGTTGTAAACCTTCCACACGTTGTTTAACTAGAGAGATCACCTCTTCTTCTGAGTGTGTTTTGAGATCTTCTAGTAATTCTGAAATACTTCCAAAGCACGCAAAACCAGCATTTTTTGTACTCGCCCCATTAGGAAGTAAACCTTTTTCTAGAATAACTATTTTTGAGTTGGCATCTTTTTCGCGTAAGCGTATTGCACACATTAATCCCACGATACCGCTACCTATAATGGTGTAGTCTACATTATTAAACCACGATTCTCGCTCCCAAAAACTTAGATTCATTAGATATTTTTCATTAAAAATACGTGTTCTATGTTAGTGCCTCAAATTTCTCTCGTCTAACACTCGTATGACAGCGCAGGCAATTAGTACGATCTTACTAGCTTTTATAGCATTTTCACTCCCAGAGCCGAGAATGTATAGCAAGCAATATCATGATGATGGCACCATTAAAGCAGAAGGATGGATCATGGGAGAGCAAAAGGTAAAATACTGGAAATTTTATCACGAGAATGGAACCATCGCCGCCGAGGGACACTATCAAACCAATAAGAAATCAAAATACTGGCATTATTATGATAATCAAGGAAAACTAACCAAGGAAGGGCATTATGAGGACGGAATTGCCCAAAATTGGTGGATTTTTTACGACCTTGCGCGCCAAGAAACTAGAAAAAGCCAGTACGTTGACAATCATTTACATGGTTTCTGTCTCGTATATAAAAACAAAAAACTTTTTAAGGTAGAAAAATACGAGAAGAATCAATTAAAAGGCGCGTGGACAAGCATACGTGATTTCCGCCGCGATAATCCTGATGTATCACTCTACTAGCGTTATGACTCCCCTTATTAAAGTAATAATACCAGCTTACAACGAGCAAGACTCCATTGGTCATGTGCTACGAGACATTCCTCATACAGTGAGCGAAGTAATTGTAGTAAGCAATGCATCTACAGATAATACAGAACAAGTTGCTAGAGATAATGGTGCTACTGTATTAAGAGAAGAACGCAAAGGATATGGATACGCTTGCCTCAAGGGCATGGAATACATTGCAACCACGGGTATTGATGACCCTACCAAACGCCCAGATATCGTTGTCTTTTTAGACGGAGATTATAGTGACTACCCAGAAGAGCTTACTAAGATAGTTGCTCCTATTATCAATGGAGATTACGACATGGTTATAGGTGCTAGAGATAAACGCTTTCGCGAAAGCGGATCAATGACCACTCCTCAGATTTTTGGAAATTGGCTTGCTACTTCATTAATGACGCTATTCTTTGGAGCAAACTTTACAGATCTGGGTCCTTTTAGAGCTATGAAATATGATAGCTTACTCGCCTTACAGATGGAAGATAAAACCTATGGTTGGACGGTTGAAATGCAACTCAAGGTTTTAAAGAAAAAGATGAATTATATAGAAGTCCCGGTAACTTATCGCAATCGCATAGGTGTTTCTAAAGTCTCTGGTACCGTAAAAGGTGCAGTAATGGCTGGAGTTAAAATACTAGGATGGATTTTTAAATACAGTTTTAAGAAATGATATTAGAAACCGTTATTATTGTTATTTACACGATTTCGCTTATTATCATATTTGCGTATAGCTTATCCCAGCTCAACTTACTTTTTAATTACTTGCGCGCACAGCGCAAGAAAGATGACGCTGTCTTATTTAATTTTAAAGATCCTGCACAAATTCCATTTGTAACGATACAGCTTCCAGTATATAATGAACTGTATGTCATGGAGCGTCTATTAGATAATATTGCGCTCTTAGACTACCCTGCAAATAAGCTTGAAATCCAAGTACTAGATGATAGTACAGATGAGTCTTTTGAAACTACAAGAAATCACATAAAACGCCTTAGCGATAAAGGACTAGACATAAAACATGTTACTCGTACAGACCGTTCAGGTTTTAAAGCCGGTGCTTTAAAGGAAGGACTTAAAGTTGCAAAAGGCGAATTTATTGCCATATTTGATGCAGATTTTCTTCCAGAACCTAACTGGCTGCAGCGCACCGTTCCTTATTTTAAGGATCGTAACATAGGCGTTGTACAAACTCGCTGGGGACATATAAATAGAGATTATTCTTTGCTTACAAAAGTGCAGGCTTTTGCACTTGACGCACACTTTACACTAGAACAAGTAGGTAGAAATAGTAAAGGACATTTTATAAACTTTAATGGAACTGCTGGCTTATGGCGCAAGCAATGTATTGAAGATGCTGGAAACTGGGAAGGTGATACCCTTACCGAAGATCTAGACTTGAGCTACCGAGCACAACTCAAAAACTGGAAATTTAAATATCTTGAAGATGTAGAAACTCCTGCAGAGCTTCCAGTAGTAATAAGTGCTGCACGCTCTCAACAGTTTCGATGGAATAAAGGTGGAGCAGAGAACTTCCAGAAAATGTCTAGAAAGGTATTAGCAAGCAAGAGTATTTCTCCAAAAACAAAATTGCATGGCTTACTACACCTTTTAAATAGTACCATGTTTTTAAATGTTCTTATTGTAGCGATATTGAGTATCCCAATGCTCTATATCAAAAACGAATATGCACACCTAAAGCCATACTTTTATGTGATGTCTTTCTTTGTAATAAGTAGTGTGATTTTCTTTATCTGCTACTGGTTTATGTTTAAAAGTATATATGGTGGAGGTTTCAAGCAATTTTTAAAATACACGGGGATGTTCTTTGTATTTTTTAGTATTGCCATGGGATTCTCACTTCATAATTCTATTGCAGTAATAGAAGGTCACCTAGGTAAACGAAGTGATTTTATACGTACGCCTAAGTTTAATATAAGCGAACTCAAAGACTCTTGGAAAGGCAATAAATACCTCAAAAAGAACATATCAATCAATGTAATTTTTGAAGGACTTTTGATGCTGTACTTTGGTTTTGGGATGTACTATGCATCTGTCGTAGGTGATCAAGGTGGTGACTTTGGATTGTTCCCTTTTCACTTTATGTTATTCATGGGATTTGGTTTTGTGTTTTTTAAATCACTTACGAGTAAAGCGTGATAGAACGTCTTTGGAAATATCAAAAAACTCCTATCGCACTAGCGATTGTTTCCTTAGTTACCTATTACGTCTTTGCTTTTCAACTAGAAAGAGCTAACACCGCACTCCTACTAAGTCTGTACAGCATACTTTTTGCTTGCTTTTACTTCATAGTAAGCAAAGGCAAAAATGACTTCTCTTTGCTACTCGTTTTTGCAGTAGCATTAAGACTCATATTTATACCTGTAATCCCAAATCTCTCTCAAGATTTTTATCGCTTTATATGGGACGGACGCATGTTTGTACAAGGTCTTAATCCGTACCTAACGACTCCACAAAGCTATATAGAAGTAGGTAATCTCCAGATTGTAGCGCAAGCAAGACAGCTCTATGAGGGAATGGGAGCACTTAACGGAAGTCACTTTACAAATTACCCGCCCGTAAACCAACTTATATTTGCAATTGCTGGATTATTCTCAGACAATAGCATCATTGGCGCAGCTATCGTTTTTAGAATTACTATTATTCTAGCAGATGTTGGGATTATCATTTACGGCAAAAAATTATTGCAAAAACTAGGATTACCCATCCATAATATCTTCTGGTACGGGCTCAATCCATTTATCATTATTGAGATGACAGGCAATCTGCATTTTGAGTCTGTAATGTTGTTTTTTGTAGTCCTGTCGTTGTATTTGCTGGCTCAAGGTAAGTGGATATTAAGTGCTGTGATGATTGCATTATCTATATCAACTAAGTTATTACCGCTACTCTTTCTGCCACTTTTCATGCAATACTTCTTAACTCGTGGTGATAGAAAAACAACCCACTTTAGAAGCTCTTATCCTTGGAAAGTCCGCTTTCGCGAAATAACAAAAAACCTACCTCGTCTCGTTTATTTCTATTTGATTGTGATTGGAGTAGTCATATTAACCTTCTTACCATTTCTCACAAATGAGTTTGCCGAAAACTTTGGAGCATCCATTGCGTTATGGTTTAAGAAATTTGAATTTAACGCTAGCGTCTACTATATCATTAGATACATAGGTTATCAAACGATAGGCTGGAATATCATAGGAGATGTAGGCCCTTTACTTCCTAAGATTGTGTTAGGTTTTCTGATAGTTATAGCCTTTTTTAGAAATAACAGATCATTACAAGCAACTATTACCGCTATACTTATTGGTATCTCCTTTTACTTTTTAATGTCTACCACAGTTCACCCTTGGTATGTGGCTACTCCTTTACTTTTGTGTGTGTTTACACGCTATCGCTTTCCACTAGTATGGAGTGCAACCGTGATGCTAAGCTATGCCGCATACGGCGCAAATGGATTTAATGAAAACTTATGCCTAGTGGCAATAGAGTATGTTGTGGTAATCGTATTTTTTATCTGGGAAATTTATAGACCTTCTAAGGTTACTGTAATGGCAAAGACCGCCATTGAGAGTTGAACTATTTTCCCACCTTAATCATTTCATACACTTTTCCAGACTTTCTACCTTTATAAGCTCTACTGCCGCTTGCGTTATAATTAAAATCAAAGTCTTGAATATACGTTGCTTGATAGCCATTAAACTTCTCTGCAAGAACAGTTTCACAATCTGAACATAATAACAAGTAGAATCTTTCATCTACCAGTACAGGCTCTTCAGAGTCAAGCATAACTATTTTCCTTTCAGCTCCCCAGAACACCTCAGGAGCGCCCATTTCAAAACTATAAAGTGGTGTGCTACTTTCGAGAACCTCATCGATAAATGCGCTGTAATATTCATTAAACAGGTTGTTTTTAAGAACAGAAAGACTTCCTATGGCCGTACAAATAACAGCGAGGACAATAAGCAGGAAAACATGGTATATATTTCCACGCATCAAAGCACGTATAATATATAGTGCAACTATAAGAACTACCATAAAAGCAATTACGCCAATAGCATTTACAGCTATTGAGTGTGATATAGCTAGGTAAATAAATGCAATAGGAGCAGCTATAAATATTAAAAGCAATAAGCCCACATTGAAATACACGGGAACAATCTCTTTTCTACTTTTTAATTCTTTAAAACGTTTTACGAGATACGTGATATAAAAACCAACATTCATGGCTAGTGGTATCAGTACAGGCATCAAGTATCGAGATTTTTTCTCTGGAATGACAGAAAGTAGTACGACAGCGATAATGGTCCACAAAAATGTAAAACGATATGCTTTTCTATTTGAAACCCTAGTCTTCAGATAAGGATACAATAGACTTATAAAGGCTGGAATTGTCCATAATCCGCTTTGTACAAAGAAGCTCCAGTAGTAGTAAAATGGCCTCACATTATAACTCGTCCAGTTTCCTGTTTCTTTTGATGCTATCGCTGCAAAAGTTTCCGGATCTATAGCACGTACATAACCGTACCAACTAAAACCTAATAATAACCCTCCTAGCAAAACAAGCGTTACTGGCAACCACTTTCTACGTTCTGTTTCTCTTCTATAGATTACGACATAAGCAATCAGAAATGGCAAGAACAGTACGTATAAAGAAACAGGCCCTTTGCTCAATATAGACGCTCCTATACATATAGCAGCGATGAGCCAAGTCGATATATTCCCGCGTGATGTATCTTCACTCAATCCCTTAAAAATGCAATAAATTGCCGTGAGCATAAATGCATGTGCATATATATCCCACGGTGCTTCAAAAACTATAAGAATAACATATAATGACGTTATACTTACGAGTGCATTAATAAGACTATTGCGTTTAGTAAGAGTCAGCTTTCGCGAAAGCGTATATATCATACTCCCCAGCAACATCACCATTAATACGGCTGGAAAACGCATTGCCCAGACACTATTTACACCAAAAATAGCTCCAGAAATTGCCGATAGCCAAGTGGGCAGAGGCGGTTTTTCATAACGTGGCTCACCATTCATGGTGGTGAGTATCCAGTTACCATCTGTAAGCATTTCTCTCGCTGTCACAAAGTTGCGAGCTTCCATGATCGTCACTTCTAGTACATCAAGAAAAGGCAATAACAAAACTCCAACCACGATAATGATTGTGAGAACAGGCCGCTTTTCTATGAGTTTGATCAAGCCTTTTGAGATTTATAATAAAGATAAATATTGCGCGCGTAGATAAACGTTCCCAGCCCATAAGAGAGCACCATTACATAATCTACACGGTATAAGAAATACAGCAACGAGAGTAGTCCTCCCGTAAATGAAAACAACCAGAACCCAAGAGGTAATGTTGCTTCTTTATTCTTTTCCGCATGAAACCACTGGTATACAAAACGAAGTGTAAATAAGACTTGTGCAACGATTCCAAGGGTAAGCAGCCAAGTGCTCATCTCCTCTTTTGAGAATAATGCTGCAAGGTCAAATTTCCCATTATTCCACCCGTATGCAATAATCCCGACAGGAATGGCAATGATTAAAAACTGAGACCATTTGGGTAACAATTTCCACTGCTTTTGGATTTGTAAATTTCTTATGTAAATGATGTATCCCAGCACTTGACCCAGCATAAGCGGGAAGTCCGTACGGAAATATCCGTAAATAAAAAGTACAAAAGATCCAGAAAGACTAAGCCACCAGAACGTAAGCGGTGTTACTACTTTTTTACTCTTTTCTGAAAGTAACCACTGCGATAACATACGCCCTCCAAAGAGAAGCTGCGCAAGTACGGCAAGTAGCGACAGACTATCCACGGCTTGTACTACCTACTTTATAATTGATGTACTTTTTCTTCATCCAGAGATAGGCAAAGCAATCCATAAGTGGACCCAATAATCTATTCCAAACACCAAATTTTGCCTCTCCAGCAATACGCGGGAAGTGTCTTACAGGTACTTGTTTTACTTTCCCATGTTGCAATAAAATCATTGCAGGAAGAAAACGGTGTAGACCTTTAAACATAGGTATGCGCTGGGCGTACTCCGTTTTTATAATTTTAAGCGGACAACCAGTGTCATCCATCCCATCATGTGTAAACGAACGGCGTATTCCATTTGCGATCTTAGAAGACATGTTTTTTACAAACTTATCCTTACGATCTGCACGCACGCCAGTCACAAGATCATAGGGTCCTATTTCTTTAATAAGCACATTAAAATCTTCTGGAGACGTCTGTAAGTCACTATCTATATAACCTACGAGTTCTGTATCTGCGTGATCAAATCCGGCTTTAATTGCGGCACTTAGTCCGCAATTTTCTGTAAATGCGATGTACTCAAAATCAGTATTTCTAGCGCAAATTTCCTTGATGATATCAAGACTCGCATCCTTAGAACCATCGTTCACAAACAGCACCTTACTCTTTGCTGTAGCAGTTTGAAAATAAGCTACAAATTCAGACTCTACCCTTGCGAGGTTATCTTCTTCATTATAAACTGGGACTACGATGGTAAGACGATACTCCATAAAAACCTATCCGTTTTTAAGATTTACAACCTCTTGTTTCGTTAAGTATCTCCAGTGACCTCTAGGTAAATCTTTCTTTGTAAGTCCCGCTATAGTCACACAGTCTACACGTACCACCTCGTAGTTAAGGTGTTCAAAAATAGTACGTATCACACTGTTACCAGTATTTCTAATACGAAGACCTACTTCCTTTTTTGGTGCTCCATCTACATAGCTTATTTCGTCTACGGTAATTGTTTTGCCATCGATCTTAAGACCCTCATTGATTCGCTCAATATCTGCACCTTTCAAGTTGTTAGAAAGCTCTACGTGGTATAACTTATCTACTCCTTTTTTAGAATTTGTAAATTTCTGTACAAGTTCATCATCATTAGTAAAAAGTAATAATCCCATCGCATTACGGCCTAATCTTCCTATAGGTTGAATACGAGATTTAGTAGAACCTGCTACGAGATCCATTACGGTATTTCCTTTATCATTACTTGTTGTAGTTGCAAAGCCTTTAGGCTTGTTAAGCAACACATAAGCTTTTGCCTCAGGATTGATACGACGTCCATCAAAACGAACATCATCCTCTAGTTTTACTTGGTAACCCATCTCATTAACCACCTTACCATTTACGGTAACTTGACCTATAGAGATATACATATCTGCCTCACGACGAGAACATATCCCTGAGTTTGCTATATACTTATTAAGGCGCATCGTTCCATCATCCTTCTTTCTAGGCGCTTGTTTTTTTTGTGCATCAAAGGCTTTATCCTTAGGTTTTCCTACTGGTTTATTCGCTTGTTTACGCACGGGTTGTGTCCCTCTAGAACCACTCTTTTGCTTTCCGCCAGCGCCACTACGCCCAGATGGTTTTCCTTTTCCTCTATTATCTGCTCCTCTGCTCATTACATTATTGTTTAAGCTGCAAAGGTAAGATTTACTCCGTACTCTTTTACTACCTAGTGAGCATAATAATAAGTTGCTCGCTTTCGCGAAAATTTGACCGCATTACAAAGAAGCTTTTATGAAGTAAAATAAGCCCAACATACTACTCTCATTACATCTAAAACCATATAAACGTCTGGATAAATACTGACAATTAAAATCCTAAAGCTGCTTATAAAACACACTCGCTAAGAGCTTAGACATTCTCCATTTTCAAAAAACAGCCTACTGGCACAGAACTTGATTCCCACATCCTGTTCAACATTTTAAAACTTTATACATTATGAGAAGACGCACTACTCCCGAAGTAAATGCAGGATCTATGGCAGACATTGCCTTCCTCTTGCTTATTTTTTTCTTGGTTACCACAACTATAGAAAAGGACAAAGGCATCGCACGGCAGCTTCCGCCAGCGATTAAAGACAACACCGAAGTTCTTATCAAAAACAAGAACCTCTTTGAAATTATTGTGAACGCAGATAATATGCTGCTGGTAGAAAATGAACGTGTACCGCTTGAAGCTTTAAGACAATTAACCATTGACTTTCTTGATAACGGCGGCATTCCATCAGATCAAGATGGATATTGTGATTACTGCGAAGGCAGTAGAGATCTACTCTCGTCAGATAATCCTCAGAAAGCTGTAATCTCTATTTCGCCAGATAGACTTACAAACTACAATACGTATATCACGGTACAGAATGAGATTTCAAGTGCTTATGAGTTTTTAAGAAATAGAGAAGCACAACGGTTATTTGCGATTGACTTTACAGCTACAGATAAGGATATAAAGAATGGTACTTACAAAGGAGATGTATTAAAAAGAACAGCACAATTAAAACAAGTGCGAGCTATGTTCCCAATGCTTATCTCTGAGGCAGAGACTTCAAAAGAATTAAGGATTTAATATACCTATTCAAACAATAAAAAGCGGCAGAAATCTTCAAGTGATTTCTGCCGCTATTCAATTAGTCATTAAAGGTTACCGTGCTCTGACGTTCTCTGTTAACTGTGAGCTTTGTTACATCTGGACGAGAATAATGCCCAGAAGGATCAAAATTCTGACGTTCCTCATACACCCTATTAAAATCTAAGGTGTGATATATATTTCCTTCTGTTTCAATATCTGGAGGTAGGATGAATTCGCCATCTGGTCCTGCAATGCAAGAACCACCGTTTGATGAACGCTCTGGAGCCCATTTTAAAATTTCATTGAGGTGAGGAGTATCTTCCGGAAAGTCCGTAGCAATTGCCATTCTGCTTGATACAGAGATTACATAACTACGAGATTCTCTGGCAATAAATCGTGTAATATCTTTCGTATTGTAATCACTCCCTGGCCATACGGCAATATGCAAATTTTCACCTTGTGCATACATAGCAGCACGTGGCAAAGGCATCCAGTTCTCCCAGCAATTAAGACCGCCCACTGTAAATTGTTTAAGAGGATGCACTTTTAGACCGTGACCATCTCCTGGCGCCCAAGTTAATCGCTCATCATATGTAGGTTGTAATTTGCGGTGAACAGATTGTATTTCTCCATTTTGATTGATATACACTAAGGAGCAATATAAACTTGCTCCTCCTCTATCCATAGGTTTTTCTATTATTCCGAGATATATTGCAATATTGAAATGTTTCGATAATGAACATATTTCATCTATATCGCCTCGTTCTACTTCAACCGCATTTCTTGCGTAGTGCGCATGTAATTCCTTCACCACTTTTGTATCCCATGCCGCACCATCTGTGAGTGATAACCAATATGGATATCCAGGCAACAACCCTTCTCCAAAGACAATGAGTTCTGCCTCATTTTCGGCGGCTTCTTGAATGGCGATTTTTATTTTTTTAATCGTCTCTTCCCTATTCCCCCAAACTGGAGCGATTTGAGCAAGAGCAACTTTTAAATGATTAGGCTGTGACATATATATAGTTTAAAAAAGTGATGATGTTAAAAGTAATAAATAGTAGTCGGCTTCATGGGGTTACGCTTTCGCGAAAGCGTACTTATTTCTTTCAATACCATTCACAAAATTTGCGTTACAATCCATATATTAGGAATTATGCCATAATTTTGACATAAATCCTATTGCTATGAATTTTGAACGTATTAAAGAAAAGCTCAACATCCTCGCAGATGCTGCAAAATATGATGTGTCTTGCTCTTCTAGCGGCAGTAAGCGTGCAAATAAAAATAAAGGCCTAGGAGATTCTAGTGGGATGGGAATTTGCCATACCTATACAGAAGATGGACGATGTGTATCGTTATTGAAAATCTTACTTACTAATCATTGCATTTTTGACTGTGCATATTGTGTAACTCGCAAAAGTAATGATGTAAAACGTGCCGCTTTCAAAGTACAAGAGGTAGTGAATCTCACCATCAACTTTTACCGTAGAAATTATATTGAAGGCCTATTTTTAAGTAGTGGTATTTTTAAAAATGCCGACTATACCATGGAGCGCCTGGTTCTTGTTGCCAAGAAACTACGCCTTGAAGAAAATTTTAATGGGTATATCCATCTCAAATCTATTCCTGGAGCGAGCGACGAATTAATGAGAGAAGCAGGACTTTATGCCGATAGACTTTCGGTAAATATTGAAATACCCACGGAGCAAGGTCTTAAATTACTTGCTCCAGATAAAAAGCGTGAAGACTTTATCAAGCCTATGCGCAAAGTGAAGAATGAGATCATTCAATACAAAAGCGAGAAAAAGCTTATAAAAAGTACTCCTATATATGCACCTGCTGGACAGAGTACACAGATGATCATAGGCGCTACGGGTGAGACAGATGCTCAGATTATGTACACAAGTGCATACTTTTACAAAGAATTCCAAATGAAAAGGGTGTACTACTCTGGATACATCCCTATAAGTCATGACGAGCGATTGCCTTCTATAGGTACAGATGTGCCTATGTTACGAGAAAATAGATTGTATCAGACAGACTGGCTATTGCGTTTTTATGGATTTAGCATACAAGAATTACTTAACAAAGAACACCCTAATCTTGAAACAGATATCGACCCAAAATTAAGTTGGGCACTACGCAACTTACAGCACTTCCCTGTAGATGTAAATTATGCAGACCGCAGATTGCTCGCTCGCATTCCTGGTGTAGGAATGCGCTCTGTAGATAAAATTATTAACGCTCGTAGATATAGAAAACTAGGTTGGGAACATCTAAAAGCTATAGGCATCTCTATGAATCGCGCTCAGTATTTTCTTGTTTGCGCTTCTTCACAATTTGAAACAAAAGACCGCACCGCTGCACAACTCAAAAGCTTAATCATGGGAACCTCTTCTAGTAAATGGCGAGGTGCTTACAGCAGCCAGCTTAACCTTTTTGAGTCTAATGCAAATGTAACTGTGTCGTAAGATGGGAATGATAGATCAATATATCTATGATGGGACCTTCGAAGGTTTTCTCACTGCAGTATTTGAGGTTTATGACCGTAAACCTACACGAGTAAAAATTGTAAGCGAGCGACTAGTCACCGTAAATTTCTTTGATGAGGAGCATACAATATATACAGATCAAGCAAAATCTGATCGTGTATGGAAAGGCATTGAATATAGAATAGGAAAGAAAGCCGGTAATCTCATCTATAAAGCATTTTTAAGTGAGCAATCAGATAGAGAGCAAGTACTCTTACGAATAATTAAAAAAGGATTTAAAGGTGAAAATGTCACTGATAATTTTGCAGATATCGATGTGTTGAGACTTACCAATTTGGTTAAAATTGTAGGGCGTGAAAAACATAGAATGGATGCCTTTATCAGGTTTAGACTTACTAAGGACAATGTATATTTTGCAGAGGTAGAACCAGATTTTGACACCTTACCTCTTAATGCCATTCACTTTAAAAATAGATATGCAGATCAAAAATGGCTCATCTATGATCGCTGCAGGAATTATGGGATTTTCTATGATCTAAAGACTGTCAACTATGTACAGCTTGAAATCTCAAATGATATTAATAGTAGCCTAGCTGCGCCATTTTACTTCACGCATGATGAAATGCATTATCAAGACTTATGGAAAAACTATTTTAAAAGCACCAATATTCCGTCTCGTAAAAACATGAGACTACACTTACAGCATGTACCCAAGAGATACTGGAAGTATTTAAGTGAAAAGCAGCCGTAAAATGCAAGTTTACGCTTTCGCGAAAGCGTAATTAAGAGTTATAAAAGGTAAAGTATTATTAATTAAGATTGCGCTTATCTACAAAAAAGCGCTTCATGATACTTTCACACTCTTGTGCGAGCACTCCGCTTTCTACCTTTGTCTTAGGATGCAAGATGGTACCCATCACATCATAACCACGCCTCAAATCTTTTGCTCCATAAACGATCCTACCTATTTGACTCCAATAGAGAGCACCCGCACACATCTGGCAAGGTTCTAAGGTCACATACAATGTACATTGCTGAAGGTATTTGCCACCTATAAAATTAGAAGCACTTGTAATCGCCTGCATCTCTGCATGTGCGGTTACATCTGTTAAACGCTCTGTAAGATTGTGTGCTCTGGCAATAATCATATTATCAATTACGACTACGGCACCAACAGGAATTTCACCTTGATCAAAAGCAGCTTGCGCTTCTTGCAAAGCCTTCTTCATAAAGTAAGCATCATCATAAGGTTCTAGCATGTATCCTGTTTTTAATGATATAAAAATACATATTCAAGATGTACCTTTGTAACATGCCAGAGAGTATTCTTGATACTATAAAAACACCAAGCGATTTGCGTCTATTGACGCAAGAGCAACTACCCCAACTTGCGGTAGAGCTTCGTCGTTTTATTATTGATATTATTGCAACTAAGGAAGGACATCTAGGCGCTAGTTTAGGAGTTGTTGAAATTACAATTGCCCTACACTATATATTTAACACCCCAGAAGATAATCTTATCTGGGACGTGGGTCACCAGGCTTATGGACATAAAATATTAACGGGACGTAAAGATATTTTCCATACTAACAGGCAAAAAGGTGGCATAAGTGGTTTTCCTAATCGTATGGAGAGTGTATATGACACCTTTGGAACTGGCCACAGCAGCACCTCTATATCTGCAGCTTTGGGAATGGCGATGGCTGCAACATTAAAAGGTCAAAAAGATAGACATCACATCGCCGTAATAGGTGATGCCTCCATAGCTAGCGGTATGGCTTTTGAAGGGCTAAACCATGCCGGAGTCACTAACGCAAACTTGCTTGTTATCCTTAACGACAATGCTATAGGTATTGATCCCAGCGTTGGAGCTCTAAAAAAATATCTAACTAACGTAAAAAAAGGCACTGCTAGGGAAGACAACATCTTTGAAGCTCTTAATTTTAAATATTTTGGCCCGATAGACGGTCACGATTTACCTAAACTACTAGGGACCTTAGAAGCTCTCAAAAAAGTAGAAGGTCCAAAATTCTTACATGTAATTACCACCAAAGGAAAGGGACTAGCCCTCGCCGAACAAGAACAGATCACCTATCACGCACCTGGGAAATTTGACGCCATTACTGGCATTAGAGTAAAAAAAGAAGAAATACCAGAGCCTCCAAAATATCAAGATGTTTTTGGGCATACTATCGTGGAGCTCGCTACACTTAATAAGAAAATAATAGGGATTACACCTGCCATGCCTACGGGAAGTTCCCTTAAGTACATGATTGCTGCTTTTCCAGATCGTGCCTTTGACGTAGGCATCGCAGAGCAGCATGCCGTAACGCTTTCGGCAGGTATGACTACAGAGGGAATGGTTGTGTATTGCAACATCTATTCTACTTTTTTACAACGCGCATACGACCAAATTATTCATGATGTTGCGCTTCAAAACTTACCTGTGATTTTCTGTTTAGATAGAGCAGGACTGGTGGGGCAAGACGGCGGCACTCATCAGGGTGTCTTTGATTTGGCCTATCTCAATTGTATTCCTAATCTCATTATATATGCCCCAAGTGATGAGATTGCACTTCGTAATATTTTGTACACAGCACAACTTGGATTAGACAACCCTATTGCGATACGTTACCCTCGTGGTCGCGGTATCCATATAATCTGGCAACTTCCTTTTAAAAAGATTGAAATAGGTAAAGGACGTTGTATTCAGGGAGGTAAAGATGTTGCCATTATAAGTATAGGAAACATTTTAAAGAATGTTTTGACAGCGGTAAAACAATCTAAAAATGAATGCGGTATTTATGATATTGGCTTTTTAAAACCAATTGACACCGACTTATTAGATGAGGTTTTTAAAACCTATAAACATATCATCACTGTAGAAGATGGCTCAAAAATAGGTGGACTGGGAAGTGTTGTGGGTGATTACGCTTTCGCGAAAGCGTACAAAGGCAAACTTACCGTACTAGGAGTACCAGACGCGTTTATAGAACATGCCACGGTTGAGGAGCAGTATGAAGAAGCTGGAATATCTGTAAACGCAATTACTAGCCTTCTTAAAAATCTTGCATAAAAAAAATCGGCAGACTTATGAGTCTGCCGATTCTTATTTGATTCAATATCTAATATTACTCGATGATAATCTTAATAGTTTCAGTAGCATTAGCACTCTGTACCTGTAGTAAGTAAATACCTGCTGCAAGTCCTTCTGCTTGTAATTTTAAAGAACCCTCAAGAACAGCATCTTTTGTATAAACTACACGTCCATTTATATCAATAATTTTTACAGTTCCTCGACCTTGAGGTGTGTTTACTGCAATATTGATATTACCGTTACTAGGGTTAGGAAATACGCTAAACACTCCAGCTGCCGCAACTCGTTCTACAGAAAGAGGTCCTAAACAAGGGTTAAGATTATCTGGTGGTAGATCTGTAGCTGAAGTTCCGTCCTCTCGCTCTCTCCAATCACCTTGATCTGCAGAAAAACCTAATCCTCTTTTTGCAAATGCTGTCCAAATAATACATCCAGCTGTGGCTTTCGTATCCTCATCTGTAAAGTATGGGCTCATTTCTACAGCCGCTAGTATAGCATCTCTACCGTCTACAAAACCTGGATTACACGGTTGTAATTTAAGACCATCCATTACTAATTGAAGTGCTATATTATTACCTCCTGTACCATTATATATATCTGCGTCAAAACCAAACTCATCAATGAATCCCCATGTCATATCCCAAATCATTGTTGCCCAAACATACCCTACTGGGTGTGGTGCCGTCGTGCTTTCGAATTCTGCAACAGAATCGTATGAAGAATTGTTTATCGCAAAATCCGTACTATAAGCTGTTGGGCGTATACCAACACCATCTGTAGGCTGTCCTATTGCATAAGTTCCAATACCCCTTACATCTTCTCCCGTATCACCTTCCCTCATTGTAAGCATGAGTCCAAAATAATCTGACCATCCTTCACTCATTACTTCTGTAGCCCTACCTGGAACACAACCATCTGCATTAAATTGTACACAAGTCCTCATACAATTAGAATTATTTGCCCCTCCAGTTAGTCTATTTGATACGCCGTGGCCATATTCATGAGCGACAATCCCATTATCTAAATTACCATCAATCTGGAATGGACCGTCGTTAAGAAGAGATCCATTTATCACCTCTCCGTTCTGTAACGCTGCGATTAAAGCTTCTCCATCTTCTTGTGAGACCATTACGCTAGGTATCGTGACCTGATCACCTGTTGCTCCTGGAGCCATTCCAATTGGTGCATCAGGAACATTATTTACTACAATTACTGCAATTGCCCCAGCTTGTTCTGCTGATAATACTTTAGTTCCAAACTCACATGCACCTCTTCTCAATAGGGCAATCTTCCCAGCTACATCAGCAGCATTTGTCACATTATCACAACCATCAAGCTCATCTGTTGACTCTCCCGCGTTATCATCTAACAGTATAACAAGTTCTCCCTGTAGTGCGGTTTCCTCTGGAAGAGGAGCTCCAAATCCAGCAGGAATTCCAATATATGAACCTGCTAAAGACCCATCAAGAATCGTAACAGCTTCTCCTGGAGGTCCACTCGCAGTCCAAAGGAACATTTGCATTCTTGGATTGTTACCATCTGGTGGAGTTGCAAAGTTTGCGTTGTTAAGTCCAGATCCGTCTTGAGAATCTGCAATTACAAAATCATTCCCTATTCCTAAATTGGAATAGTTAGTCTGTTGAAAGTTCCCACTCTCCTCATCAAAACCATAAAGAAAGAGAACATCATGCATGATATTGTTCCAGTAAAATAAATTTGTTGTGGACGCTTCTAACATATTTACTGGATCTGTGTCAAATGCGTATGGAAAATCAAAGTTCAAAGCATCACCGCCATCTGGCGAAGTACCTCCTGTATCCTCATTATCTCCTAATATATCATCCCATGCAAGTACATTATTACCACGAGTTATTGTAAACTCGGCTCCTTCTGCACCATCTGTATCATGCCATCCAAATGGAGAAGCATCAAGATTTTGTGGGTCTACCACTAGTGAAGCATTACCATGATTAGGACTCTCTAATGGAAGGGCGTATACGTTATACTGCTCCCCAGCAAAAGCTGCACTAGATTCCTCTGTTTTAAATAAACTAAAGTTTTTCTTAGATGAATTGTTGTTCTCGTTTATTGATTGGTGATTATGAGTGCTAAATGAACAAGAAACCACCCAATCGTTCTGATTGATAATTTCTCCTGTTTGAGCATCTATGCGCACACTCCACCAATGCTTGCCATTTAGAGTATGAAGATTAAGATCCCACGCAAGTTTTAAGTCCTCATCCACGGGCACATAAACTAATTCTACAGGCACATCTTCTAAAGAAACACCACCATTAGTTAGCAAAAATTCTTTAGTTGTTACTGTCTCTATTAAGGAGAAGCTTCCAGAGCCCAGACCTAATTCAACTGCTGCTGCTGTTGCTGCTTGTAAAGGATTTAATTGTGGCGTTGTTGTATTTACACGAGCAGATATGTTTGCTTCAAGAGTGTTTGAGAAATAAACTAATTCTTGTCCTTTAAACGCTCCATTTACCGTAGCATTAAATATCGAAATATCATTATACTTTTGTCCTGCATATACATGCATTACATCAGTTTTTTGAGTTTTGCTCTTACTATAAATATATAGTTCATTTATATCTTGAGACCCAATTCCTAATTGGCTCCTCTGTGAGGTAATTTCCTGCTTGAGCAGTGATAAATAATCCTGTGCCTGAACACCCATCGAGGTGACAAACAACAAAATCATTAAAATCTTAACGTAATTTTTTTTCATAGGAATATAGGATTTAATTTAAATTATGCAATAAAATTAAACGAAAGCCACTAACCCCACAATGAATGTACGTTCATTAACATAATTGTTTACCCATTAATGTTCATTCCTTGAAGCTGTTGAAATATTTTAACAGACTTACTATCTGTCATCACAGATACTTGATTGCAAATTTCTAAGAGTTCTTGATACAAAGTATAATCACCGTCTGATCTTGTATTAAATAATTTTAGAACTAGCTTATCGTAATGTGTAGGAGAGACTGTTATTGCATTGCACCTTGCAGACAATAAAGTGTTTAAAATTTCATAACCCGCTATTTCTTTGGAAATCACCTCGTCACTCTCATAAATATTTGAAACACTTATTTTGAGAACATCATTGATTTGCGCTTCATATTTAGATTTATCTAGCAATGCCTTATCAAATACTCCCTCGAGAATAGCCTCTTCGTTTTTCATAAAAATAGAAACAGCCTCTTCTATGAGCGTTCCTATTGCGAGTGCTCTCAGATAACCCACTCTTGCCGCCTTATCTGTAAGGGTTGAATATTTAGATCTATTGATATGTGGAACGAGTTTTATAAGATATTCTAAAGCATATTCTTCTGGGATAAGCCCTAAGTTAATGCCATCTTCAAAGTCTATAATAGTATAGCAAATATCATCTGCTGCTTCTACTAAGAAAGTAAGCGGGTGTCTCGCATAACTTATATCTTTCCCTAATCTGGTCTGGATAAGACCTAGTTCTTCGGCTACATCTTGAAAAGAGGCTTTATCATCTTGAAAGAAACCATATTTCTTATCTGCTATATGTTTTGTAGGCTTATGTGGGAGCGATTCTTTTGGGTACTTCATAAAAGTACCTAAAGTAGCATACGAAAGTCTTAGACCACCATCTGCACCAGGACGGGATTCCGTGAGTATTTTAAACCCGTTTGCATTTCCTTCAAAAGTGCATAGATCTTGATATTCTTTATCTGTGAGCTCTGCTTCAAATCGCTTACCTCCACCATTTTTGAAATAATCACCTATAGATTTTTCTCCAGAATGACCAAAAGGAGGATTCCCAATGTCGTGTGCCAGCGCAGCAGCAGCTACAATTGCCCCAAAATCATTCATCTTATAGCCATGTACCTCAGAAAGGTGAGGATATTTTTCTAGAATTTGTTTCCCTACTTGCCTACCTAATGACCTTCCCACAACAGCAACCTCTAGACTATGCGTTAATCGTGTATGAACAAAATCTGTTTTGGACAAAGGGATTACCTGCGTCTTATCTTGTAGGCTTCTAAAAGCCGACGAAAAGATTATACGATCGTAATCTACTTCAAAGCCTAAACGGGTTTCATCTTGCTCTGCTCGTAATCTCTTATTTGTATCTCCTTGCCTCTTAAGTGAAAGCAGTCGTTCCCATTGCATCATTTTTTCAATCCTTTGTTAGCAAGGGGAAAGATAGTCTTTTTCTACTTTTTTTTGATTGATTTACGCTTTCGCGAAAGCGTAAAAAACATAACATTTAAGGAATTGCATAACATTCTTAACCTTCAGATAACACTAAAATTACAAGAAGCTAATACAACTATAACAATGAGGTAACTTCAAAAAAAGATAATGCTAGCATCTTTGCATCGAAGATTTTAAATGACAATCAAATCGAAAACCAAGATGAAAAAATTAATTTTTAGTTTAGCCTTATTAGGTGGAATTTTAGCAGGATGTTCAAGTGATGATGATCAACCTATCGTAATAACTGAAGTTCCTGGAACTGGAGGTGGTGATGATACAGATAGCGTAGATACTACACTTTCTGGAAATATCACCGAAGACATTACATTAACAAATGATGCTATCTGGCAGTTAGATGGTCGTGTGATTGTAACAGCTGGAAACACTCTTACTATAGAGCCAGGAACAATCATTAAAGCATTTGCAGGACAAGAGGCAAACGCTTCTGTTTTAATCATTGCACGTGATGCAAAAATAGAGGCAAACGGAACGGCTGCTGCTCCAATTATAATGACTTCTAGTGCAGATGGTATACAACTAGGACAAACAGAAGGAACTCTTGATGAAAATACTCGTGGTTTATGGGGAGGACTTATCGTATTAGGTAACGCACCTATCTCTGAGGATGGTGACGTAGAAGCATCTCAAATTGAAGGAATACCTGCTAGTGACACTAACGGTCTTTATGGAGGTACTGATGCAGCAGATGACTCAGGAACTATAACTTATGTTTCAATACGTCATGGCGGAACACTCATAGGTGAGGGTAACGAAATTAACGGACTTACTTTAGGTGGTGTAGGAACAGGAACTACTATCGATCATGTAGAGGTTGTAGGAAATGTAGATGATGGTATCGAATTTTTTGGAGGTACTGTGAATGCATCAAATCTTTTAGTGTGGGCTCAAGGTGATGATGGTCTTGACATCGATCAAGCATACTCAGGAACTGTAACAAACGCAGTTGTAATTGCTGGAGACATCTCTGATCACGCTTTAGAAATAGATGGTCCAGAAGGATCTTTAAACGGTGCTTTTACTCTTAATAACATTACACTTATAGGAAGCGCAACTGCTCCAAATGGAGAACATGCAGACTACAGAGATGGTGCTCAAGGAGCAACCAACAATGTATTTGTAACAGGATTCCAAGATGGTAAGGATGTTGAATTAGATAACAATGGGGTTTCTCAAAACTACATTGATGGATTAATTTCTTTCACAAACTGGATCGTAGAAGGAGTTACTCCTGCAAATTCAATTTTTGTTGAAAAAACTGGAGATGGTGAGTCTACTATTATATCTCCATCATTTACAGATCAAGCTGCAGATTGGACAACAGCTGGAACATCTGGAGGTGCAGATCTTACAGTGTTTGGATGGACATTTGCAGCAGCAAGTACATCTGGTGTAATTGACTAAATAACAAAAGGGGCTTTAACATCCCACACGCATACAAACTATACAATAATATAGATTGCCCGCCATTAATGGTGGGCAATCTTATGAATTATAACATAATGAAAACCGTTTTATATTCACTCTTACTTTTACTGTCTGCAATAACTGCAAATTCTCAAACGGGAATTATCGCTGGTACTATTAACGATGGGCAGCTCAATGACATATTGCCATTTGCAAATGTTATTGTTCAAGGAACAACAAAGGGTACTACATCAGACTTTGATGGAAAATACACACTAGAAATTGCTCCTGGAACCTATGTAATAGAATTTTCTTTTGTTGGATATAATACACAGCAAATTTCTGAAGTAGTTGTTACAGAAAATAATACTACAAATCTTGATGTAACACTATCGGGAGCATCACTAGACGAAGTTATCATCACATCGACTAGTCGTCAAAATACAGAGCAATCAGTTTTAAATCTTCAAAAAAAATCGGTTCAATTGCTCGATGGATTATCATTAGAAAGCATTAAGAAAAGTGGTGCTAGTAATGTTGCTGCTGCAGTGAAGAACATTCCTGGAGTATCTGTTCAGGGTGGAAAATACGTATATGTAAGAGGCTTAGGTGATCGTTATACAAAAACTATACTCAATGGTGTAGATGTACCTGGACTTGATCCAGATAGAAATACACTACAACTTGATATTTTTCCTTCATCAATTTTGGAAAATATCATAGTTGTAAAATCCTCTACTGCAGATCAACCAGCAGATTTTACTGGAGGTGTAGTTGATATAGTTACTAAAGACATCCCTAACGGAAAAGAAACTAGTGCTTCTATAGGCCTTGGCTATAACCCTAATTTTCACTTTAACGATAGCTACATAAGCAACGAATCTAGTGGGACAGATTTTCTAGGTTATGATAACGGACAGCGCACTAACCCTTTTAATGAGAATCAAGTATTTGATTTCCCTACAAACACGCCTAATACCGCGTCTTTTTTAGCGGGCAGACTCAATCCTGTACTAGCTGCACAGAGAGAAAACAGTGGTGCAGATTTTAACTTATCGTTTACAACAGGAAACTCTTATGATGTAGGTGATAATAAATTGGGATATCTTGCTTCCGTTTCTTACCGCAATGAAACTACTTATTATGATGATTATGTAGATGGCCAACGTTTTAGAAAAGATACTGATGCAAGCATTTTTGAATTAAACACAGACAGAACACAACAAGGTGAAAGAGGAGAAAATAATGTTCTTATCAGCGCACTAGGAGGGTTATCTTATAAAACTAGCAACTCTAAATATCGTCTTAACGTACTACACATACAAAATGGTGAATCTGGCGCTTCATTACTTAGTCAAACTAACAGAATAGACAACAGTAACACCATTAAAAAGGACATCTTAATTTATACAGAACGTGCTCTTACAAATGTACTTTTGAGTGGAAAACACACTAATGAAGATGCCTCATGGACAACGGAGTGGAAATTGTCTCCTACTTTTTCAAGAGTAGATGATAAGGACTTCCGTACTACTCCATTTCTAGTTAATGATGAAGATGGAAGCTTTACAATAAGCCCAAGTGAATCTGGTGATGCTTCCCGTTTTTTCAGAAATCTTGATGAGATAAACCTAGCTGGTAAATTAGATATGACTCGCAAGCATGAATTATTTGCAAAGGATGCAAAATTTAAATTTGGTGCAGCATATACTTATAAGCAACGTGATTTCAAAACAATACGTTTTGCAACACCTTTTAGAAACTTTAATAGCGCTCTTTTAAACGGAGACCCTAATGCAATTTTAGGGCAAAACGTATATAATCCTGATACTGACAGCGGCTTCTTTGTAAGAAGAGACTCTAATGATAATGACCAGTATGATTCAAATATCAATGTAGGAGCTTTATATGCGTCTGAAGAACTTAGACCAGCTTCGTGGTTCACAGCAATTATAGGATTACGATTTGAAAAATTTGACCTTATCTACACTGGACAAGATCAACAAGGAAATGTTTTTAATGATGAAAGAATATTAGACAAAGCTGATTTATTTCCTTCTGCAAATTTAATATTTGATCTAAATGAGGATGGAAATAAAAAGATTAGAGCATCATACTCTAGAACTACAGCCCGTCCTTCATTTAAGGAGGCATCGCTTGCACAAATATTTAACCCAATTGAAAACGAACTTTTTATAGGTAATATAAATTTACAGCCTACTTACATTAACAACTTAGATCTAAGATATGAGATTTACGGTGCTAGTGAAAAGAAATTTGGAGTAGGCGATTTTGCTGCATTCAGTGGTTTTTACAAAAGCTTCAAAGACCCTATCGAACTTACATTTTTTGCCGAAGCAACTGGACAAGTAACACCGCGTAACCTAGGAGATGCAAATGTAATAGGAGCAGAAATTGAGCTACGAAAAAATTTAGATTTCATAGGTCTCAACAATTTCTCTTTAAACGTAAACTACTCAATTATCGAGTCTGATGAAACTTATAATGAAGATGAAAGATTATTAAGAGAAAACTTACTTAGAGATGGAGAAACTCTTGACTCTGGAAGAGTTTTACAAGGACAATCGCCATTTCTATTAAATGCTGGTATTGCTTTCGAATCTGAAGATTCTGCATGGAAATCAAGTCTGTCCTACAATGTTCAAGGTAAAACACTTCAAATTGTAGGAGCTGGAGAAATAGCAGATGTATACACACTTCCTTTTAATGACCTGAAATTCAATATTTCAAAGTCATTTGGAGAAGATCAAAATCAAACAATCACATTTAAGGCAGGAAACTTACTTAATGATGACCGCGAGAGTGTTTTTCAATCTTACAAAGCAGAAGACCAGTTATACTCTAAGTGGAGCCCTGGACAAGATTTTAGCTTGAGCTATAGCTTTAAGTTCTAATCAACCGTTATTTAAATTAGCCACAAAAAAAGGTCTCCATGATGGAGACCTTTTTTATTTGTATCGTTTTACGCTTTCGCGAAAGCGTTATTATCTATTACTAGCAACTTTTGAACCTTCATTCTTCCAAGTATTAACAGAAGCTACTCGTGAATCTTGATAGTCTACCTCAGTAAGTTTATCACTTGACCAAAAGAACCAAGTACCTACTTTAGTTCCATTGTCATATTGAGCTTTGGCAGTTTTATCTCCGTCACGATTATAACTAATCCATTGTCCAGTAACCTGTCCCTCCTTAGTATAAAAACCTGTTTGACTTACTTCACCATTATCAAAATATAAAGTTGCCTTAACTAAGTCTCCTACTTCTACATATGTAGGCTTATTATTTTTTTCTTGAGCTTGCATTGAAACAACCATTAAAAATGCAACTGCTATCATCATTATCTTTTTCATAATTTGGGATTTTAATTTTTCTATGATATAAATGTAACATAAAATTTACATAAAACAAACTTTTACATAACATTTTGTTTACATTGAATTAACATTGAATTCTCAAAATACTGGTTTTTAGACTTTTAAAGATTTTTGAGATTATATTTTAAACTACCTCTCTTTATGGTTCACAGGCTGCTAGTGTACTGCGAATACTATAAATTTGCATTATGGTTCGATGTAAAAAGTTATTATCTTTCGCTCGATATAACCTTTACATAACGCTTAATCTTTTTTTAATTAAGATTTTTGCCACCTTGGCTTTTCAGCTTACATTTTATGGAAAATATTTACATTTTTATGATTGCTGCGTTGGCAATTCTCGCAATTGCAGATTTGGTAGTCGGAGTGAGTAATGACGCAGTAAACTTTCTAAATTCCGCAATAGGATCTAAGGCGGTTACTTTTAAAACAGTGATGGTTGTGGCTAGTGTGGGTATAGCTTTTGGAGCGCTTTCCTCTAGCGGGATGATGGAGGTTGCAAGGAAAGGAATTTTTGATCCTAGTCAGTTTTATTTTGATGAAATCATGATCATTTTCATGGCCGTCATGATTACAGATATTATACTACTTGATATTTTTAACAGTCTGGGTATGCCTACCTCTACAACGGTCTCTATAGTATTTGAACTACTAGGAGCTTCTGTGGTTATGTCCATTATTAAAATATCAAACAATAGTGATTCTCTTGCACAGATAGGTGAATATATAAATACAGATAAAGCAACGGAGATTATATTAGGTATACTACTCTCTGTTTTTATCGCTTTCACTATAGGAGCTATTATACAGTTTTTAACAAGATTCCTTTTGACTTTTAATTTTGAGAAAAAGCCATCTTGGATAGCTGCTGTTTTTGGAGGTTTTGCAGTTTCATCTATTTCCTACTTTATCATTATTAAAGGATTAAAGGGAGCAAATATTTTACCGCCTGAGTTTAGTAGCTGGGCAAACGATAATTTAATTCAATTTCTAAGCGCTAATTTTATTATTTGGACTGCAGTCTCTTGGGTGTTTCATGCAATTCTCAAACAGAATATATACAAACTTGTGATCATCTTAGGAACCTTTGCACTCGCAATGGCCTTTGCTGGCAATGACTTAGTAAACTTTATAGGAGTTCCTATGGCTGCCTATAATTCATTTATAGCCTGGTCTGGTTCTGGAATACTACCAAGTGCATTCAGCATGGAGCAGCTTGCCGATAAAGTACCTACACAACCTATTTTACTTCTGGTCGCTGGTTTAATCATGGTTCTTACATTGTGGTTTAGTAAAAAAGCAAGACGCGTTGTAAAAACCTCTGTAGATTTATCACGTCAAGATGAAGTAAAAGAGCGATTTAAACCTAACTGGGTTTCACAACACTTAGTACGTGGAGTTATCATTGCAAATAATGGTGTTAATAAAATATTACCTGCAAAGCTGCGCCAAAGCATAAACAAGAGCTTTGAACCATCGACTGTAATCCACACAAAAGCATCGGAAGCACCCGCTTTTGATATGGTGAGAGCTGCCGTAAATCTTGTAATTGCGAGTGTTCTTATATCAGTAGCTACTGGACTTAAGCTTCCACTATCTACAACTTATGTTACTTTTATGGTTGCTATGGGTACTTCCCTAGCAGATCGTGCTTGGGGAGCAGAAAGCGCTGTTTATAGAGTAGCTGGTGTTCTTAATGTAATAAGCGGATGGTTCTTGACAGCATTTAGCGCATTTACTGCGGCAGGTATTCTAGCATACCTAATGTATCTAGGAGGGAATATTGCCATCATAGGCTTATTCTTCCTTGCTATTGCCATGCTGGTAAGAAATTATTTATCTACTAAAAAGAAAAATAAGGAAGCAAAAATTGAAGAAGATCTTCGTAAAGCAGAAAGTAAAACCATTTCTGGTATAATCGAAGAAAGTGCTGATAACATTGCAAAAACGATTATTCGTACTGATAAAATTTATACAGGAACTCTAAAGGGTCTTGCTAAAAATAAGGTAGGAAGCCTCAGAAAGAGTAGAGCCACCGTCGAAAAACTTAATGAAGAGATAGATGAACTGCGCAATAATATTTTCTATTTCATTAAAAACCTAGAAGAAACAAGTGTACGAGGATCAAACTTCTACATAGAGATATTGGGATATCTTGAAGATATCACTCAATCGCTTGAGTACATAGCAAAAGTGAGTTACAAGCACGTTAACAACAATCACAAACCGCTACGTTTTAATCAAATTAGAGATTTACAAGAAATAGACAACAAGCTGTGTGACTTCTTACAAGAAACAGCTCAAGCTTTTAAAGACCGTAATTACAACAAAATAGAGAAGCTTTTAGGAAGGAAACAAGAGCTTTATGGTCACGTAACAGATAAGATTCAAAAGCAGGTAGAGCGCACACGATCTGAAGAGTCTAGTCCTAAAAATACCACCTTGTACTTTGGGCTATTATTAGAAACTAAAGATCTTATAGAAGAGATCATGAACTTACTTGAACTCTATAACACAGAGCACAAAAGATCAAAATAAAGTGTATCACATATGTGTACCAAAATGCCGGAAACATTATTTGTTTCTGGCATTTTTTATTTGTGATGTAGATACGCTTTCGCGAAAGCGTAATCATATCCCGCAAAAGGCTCTATCAATTGATTTAAGGCTTGTTTACTATTAAAGTAAAACTATGTAGTCGAATAACACCTAAAAACGGCTCAAAGCGTTAAAGCTTACTAAAAACGTCTGTTAATCTTACTTAAGACAAAATGAAATAGCAGCAGTAATCCTTAATATTATAACCTAACCAAAAATTAATATTATGGCAGATATAGTTAAGGACGAAAAAGATCCTACAGATGAGTATTTACTTCAAGATAATAAGAAGACACGCTTTGGAGCGACTTTTATAATTATAACATTAGTAATCCTAATAATTGCAGTGGTAGCAACCTACTTTGCATTAGGATTATAATATTTTTAAACCGAAATTTTAAGGTATAAACGCGATTGCTAAAAGAACACACACGATAATGATGATTGTAATTTTCATAATTATTATTTTGAGGATTTATACCTAGCAAATATGCACATCATTTATTAAAAATTAACGGGGTGTTTACCCCTAATCAAATCGCAATCAAACCTTTTCAACAAGAATGCAAAACATAAAAAAGCCCGAATTCCATATGGAATTCGGGCTTTTTATTATCTATAACTTTTTCGCGAAAGCGAATATAAATTATCCTTTTAGGGACGCAGAAAGGTACTCACGGTTCATACGTGCGATGTTTTCTAGAGATATCCCTTTAGGACACTCAACCTCACAAGCACCTGTATTTGTACAGTTACCAAAACCTTCTTCATCCATCTGCTTTACCATATTAAGAACACGAGTAGTTGCCTCTACCTCTCCTTGTGGAAGTAATGCAAACTGACTCACCTTTGCTCCTACAAATAGCATAGCACTCGAGTTTTTACAACTTGCTACACAAGCTCCACAACCGATACATGTAGCCGCTGCAAAAGCGTCATCTGCATTTTCCTTTTCAATAGGAATCGAGTTTGCATCTTGTGTATTACCAGAAGTATTAACAGATATAAATCCTCCTGCATGCTGTATACGGTCAAAAGCAGAGCGATCTACCATAAGATCTTTTATCACTGGGAATCCCGCAGCTCTAAAAGGCTCTATAGTAATTGTATCTCCATCCTTAAATTTACGCATGTGTAACTGACACGTTGTTACAAGTCTATCTGGACCGTGTGCTTCACCGTTGATAAACATAGAACATGAACCACAAATACCCTCACGACAATCATGATCAAATGTTACGGGTTCATCTCCTTCACTGATGAGCTTATTATTAAGCACATCCATCATTTCTAAGAAAGACATATCACCATCGATACCATCGATTGGGTACGTTACTATGCTTCCTTTAGCTGTGGCGTTTTTCTGGCGCCATACCTTTAGCGTTAGTTTCATCGTCTTCTTATTTATAGCTTCTTTGTTTTAACTCAATATTCTCAAAAATCAATTCTTCTTTATGTAGAACTGCGTCTTTAGGCGCACCTTTATGCTCCCAAGCAGATACAAAAGTATAATTCTCGTCATCACGTAGTGCCTCACCTTTTTGAGGACCATCTAGCTCTACAGACTCTTCTCTAAAGTGCCCACCAGCAGATTCGTTACGAGTTAATGCATCCTTTGCAAATAACTCACCTAGCTCTAAGAAATCTGCTACACGAAGTGCTTTGGCAAGTTCTTCATTAAATTCATTCTGTCCTCCAGGTACACGCACTTCTTTATAAAAATCATCACGCAGTGCTGCGATTTCGTCAATAGCACTTTGTAGGTCTGTCGCGTTACGTGACATACCACATTTGTTCCACATAATCTTACCTAACTTCTTGTGGAAGTAGTCTACAGATTTTGTTCCATTGTTATTTACTAAAGCATCTACTTGCTTACGCACGTTTTGCTCTGCTTCTTCAAACTCAGGAGAGTCTGTAGAGATAGGACCCGTACGTATATCATGAGATAAGTAGTCACCTATTGTATATGGTAATACAAAGTATCCATCTGCAAGACCTTGCATAAGCGCCGAAGCTCCTAAACGGTTTGCACCGTGATCTGAGAAGTTTGCTTCTCCTATCGCATATAATCCCTCTACAGAAGTTTGTAAGTTATAATCTACCCATAATCCTCCCATTGTGTAATGTACCGCTGGGTAAATCATCATAGGTGTTTTGTAAGGGTTTTGATCTACAATCTTCTCGTACATCTGGAATAAATTTCCATATTTATTACGTACTACCTCTGTTCCTAATGCTGTTACGACTGCTTTATCATTTGCATCTTTATGCTGTACATACGCTTGTTCTTTACCGTAACGCTCGATTGCGCTTGCAAAGTCCAAGTATACTGCTTCTCCAGTTTTGTTTACTCCAAAACCTGCATCACAACGCTCTTTTGCAGCTCTTGATGCTACATCACGTGGCACTAGGTTACCAAAGGCTGGGTAGCGACGCTCTAGATAATAATCTCTCTCGTCTTCGGTTAACTCTGTAGGCTTCTTCTTTCCTTCGCGTATTGCGATAGCATCTTCTTTTTTCTTAGGCACCCAAATACGACCATCATTACGTAGTGATTCAGACATAAGTGTTAACTTAGACTGGTGATCACCAGAAACCGGTATACATGTAGGGTGTATTTGCGTATAACAAGGGTTTGCAAAATAAGCACCTCGTTTGTGAGCTTTCCAAGCTGCCGTTACGTTTGAGCCCATTGCGTTTGTAGAAAGGTAAAATACGTTTCCATATCCTCCCGTTCCTAGTACAACCGCGTGTGCAGAGTGACGTTCTATTTCTCCTGTAACAAGGTTACGAGTGATAATACCACGAGCTTTACCGTCTACCTTAACGACATCTAGCATCTCGTGACGGTTATACATTTTTATCTTACCACGACCTATCTGACGATTCATAGCAGAGTATGCTCCTAGTAGTAATTGTTGTCCTGTTTGTCCTTTTGCATAAAAAGTACGACTTACAAGTACACCACCAAAAGAACGGTTATCTAGCAACCCACCATAATCACGTGCAAAAGGAACCCCTTGTGCTACACACTGATCAATAATGTTTGTAGAAACCTCAGCAAGACGATAAACGTTTGCCTCACGTGAGCGGTAATCACCACCTTTTACCGTATCATAAAATAAACGGTAGGTAGAGTCACCATCTCCTTGGTAGTTTTTGGCTGCGTTAATACCTCCTTGTGCAGCAATGGAGTGCGCACGACGTGGAGAATCTTGAAAGCAAAAAGCCTTTACGTTATAGCCTAGTTCTGCAAGCGTTGCTGCTGCAGATCCTCCGGCAAGACCTGTACCTACAACAATTACATCAATAAGACGTTTGTTTGCAGGATTTACAAGGTTAATTTCATTTTTATAATTAGTCCACTTATCAGCTAGTGGTCCTTGAGGTATTTTAGAATCTAATGCCATAGCTTTATTTTTTTAGTGAGGAATTTGATTAAAGTGCAGGTATACTGCAATTATTATAAATCCTACAGGTATTGTAATTGCCCAAACTTTAGCAAACTTTGAAAGTCCAGCAGAGTATTTATTATTAAATCCTACAGACTGGAATGTTGATGCAAATCCGTGCCATAAGTGAAGTGCTAGTAATACAAAAGAAATCACATATAGTATTACACGTACAGGGCTTTCAAATTTGTGAACAGTCTCTGCATAATATCTTGTAGGATCTTCTGGATGCGTCTCTACATACTTATGAATCATTTCTGGAATCCAGAAATCATAAAAGTGAAGTCCTAAGAAGGCAAGCACTACAAGCCCAGATAGGATCATATTACGTGATGTCCAAGGTGCATTTGCACTTCCTTTATACTGCGCATATCCTACTGGACGTGCTTTTCTATTTTGTAGTTCTAACACAAACCCCATAACAAAGTGAAAAACCACTCCGAAAATAAGAATAGGTTGCAATCCATATTGTACTAATGGGTTCGTACCCATAAAATGCGACCACGCATTAAATGTATCTGGCGCAATAACCGCTGTACTGTTAATTACAAAGTGCTGTGTTAAAAAGACAACTAGAAAAAGACCTGATAGCGCCATGGCTACCTTTCGGCCAATCGAAGATTTTAATAATCCGCTCATTTAATTTTTGGTTTGGAATAATCTATACAAAAATACGGCGCAAACGTTGTTTTGGCAACTATACAAGGAAAGCATTGCTATTATTTAGAATGATTATAAGAAAAATCACAACTATGTTGAACACTAAAAGGTAGGTATTGCAAAAACTTCATTTTACGTTCAACATTTTCAATATTATTGAAAACTTTTAAGAGAGATTTATAAATTTTTACGCTTTCGCGAAAGCATAAATTCAATCACAAAGACCTATTTCAGTCAGATTTACTATGACATTTTAAACTTATAAATAGACGTTACACAACCAAGGATCACATCATCTCTTCGGTAATCAGTCTCTTTTTAAAACGAAAAACCCCGTACACTTGGTACAGGGTTTTAAAAAATCTTGTCTAATTATATTATTTAATCTCTAAGGTAGTTTGCGCTGCATTACTATTACCTCCTCCACCATCAAGGGAAACTGTATACACTCCTTTTGGGAGATAATACTTACCATTTTTGGCTTTCTGAATGTCTAATGAAGAGTTTGCCTTTTCAAGTATCTTCTTCCCTTTTTCTGTTATAGAAAGATCGTAATTAAACACATTAAGTCCCGCCGAAGGCAGTAATGCTGCTCGTTGCACTTCTTTCCCTTCTGCATCCTTAATAACCATAGCAAATTTACCTGCGTTGCTTGTGTAGTAATTGATTGCAACATTTGGCTCGTTTGGTTCAGACCAGCCGCTCCAACTATTACCCCATCTCCCGCTTGATCTTACACTAGCAATGTCAAATATTTGAGCATTTGCCCCTGTATTTACTTGCTGTATAGGTGCTAGATCTGCTCTGTATATGCTTCGGCCGTGCGTTCCTAGTAATAGGTGATTTGCTTTTTTCTGGATTTTCATATCGTGAACTGCTACTGCCGGTAGTGGCGCAGTGGTTTTATCTGATACCGCTTTCGCGAAAGCGTTATAACTCTCACCACCATTCATGCTCACATAAGCACCATTATCTGTACCTACGTAAATGATATTTTCTTTTACAGGATCTTCGATAATCACATTAACAGGAGACATAGGAATCCCTGCCGAAATATTCTTCCATGTCTGTCCATAATTATCAGATACATAGATATACGTTGCAAAATCATCCCAGCGATATCCATTTAAGGTGGCATATACTCGCTCCTTCTTATGCTCTGAAGCCACGACACGTGATACCCACAAATCTTTAGGCAATGTATTACTTATCACTTGCCAATCACTACCGCTGTTCTTTGTAACCGAAATCTTACCGTCATCACTTCCTGTGTATATCAACCCAAATTGAAAAGGAGACTCTGAAACTGAAGTAAGAGTTCCATAAGCCACATTACCAGGCTTACCGCCATGTGTAAGGTCTGGGCTTATTGCAGTCCAGCTATCACCTTGATCCATAGATCTCATGAGTTTATTACCTCCTAGATATAAAATATCTTGGTTATGAGAACTTAGTAAAATAGGCGTTTGCCAGTTAAAACGATATGGCTTCTCTCCTAAGGTGTGCTTTATATCAAATCGCTTGTTTTCTCCCGTCTCGCGATTAATCCTGAAGTAGTTTCCAAACTGAAATCCTGTGTACACAATATTTGCATCACGACTATCTACTTGTACTTGCATACCGTCACCACCCATGATACTTTCCCAAGGGTACTGCCCGCTTTGTAACCAGCCTCTACTTTCTTGTGTAGTACTAGGAGCTACCCACACCCCATTATCTTGTAATCCTCCATATATATTATAAGGCTCCTCATTATCTACTTGAATAAAGTAAAACTGACCAACAGATGGATCATTTGCCTTTATCCAGCTAGCACCATCATCGTATGAAATATTAATCCCTCCATCATTCCCATTTATAAGGTGCTTTTCATTCTTAGGATTAATCCACAGCGCGTGATGATCCGAGTGCACGTTAGGAGCATTGATACTCGTAAATGTCTTTCCTCCATCCTTAGACTTCACAATAGGCACACCGTAAATGTAAATATCTTGAGCATCTGATGGATTTACATTAATCTCCCCAAAATAATACCCGTAGCTATAATATAAATCATCTATATAGCCTTTGTGAGTTTTTTTCCATGTGGCCCCACCATCATTAGATCTATACACCTCTGCCCCTACTACAGGCGTATCAAACATTTGTGTATTTGCAGTTTCTAAGTACGTGGCAAGATCTACTGGCTGTACATCTCCTTGACGTACCATAGATTTTACGTTTGCAGCACGATATTTTTCTTGAAAACCATTGCGCTTTAGGTAATCATCTAGTTTCTTGTCATCAAGAGCTAGTAGTGCCTCTTTAGACATTGTTTTAAAATCGTCTTTTTCTAACTTATTTGAAGATGATTTTTTTCCCTCGCCCTCACGTCGAAATTGGCTATCATGCACAGCATACACCGTATTCTCGTCATACACCGCAATACCTATTCTACCCACACCATCACCAGATGGAAAATTAGTAAGTTGTTGCCAAGTATCTCCACCATCTGTACTCTTATAGATTCCAGATCCAGCGCCCGCTCCTTCAAAGTTCCACGCTTTGCGATCCTTTTGCCATGCCGAGGCATACATCAAATTAAAATTTGTAGGATCATTATCTATATCTATAATTCCCGTTTTATTATCAATAAATAAGGTTTTCTTCCAGGTCTTACCGCCATCTGCTGTTTTATAAACTCCTCGCTCTTCGTTATCTGAATATAGATGACCCAATGCTCCTACGACAACCTCATCTGGATTAGACGGGTTTATTAAAATACGCCCTATGTGATGACTATCTATAAGTCCCATATTTTGCCATGTCGCTCCTTTATCTGTAGATTTTAATAACCCGATACCCGCATAACTAGATCTAGAGGCGTTATTCTCTCCAGTACCTACCCATATTGTTCCGCTTTTCCAGTCTACGGTCACTTCTCCTACGTTCTGCGTAGGTGCATTATCCATTACTGGTGTAAAAGTGGTTCCATTATTATTAGTGTACCATAAACCACCACTTGCATAGCCTGCATAAAACTCTGAAGGCATTTCTGGATTTACCGCAATATCTACAATACGACCACTCATTACCGAAGGCCCTATATTTTCAAAAGGGATATTTTTTACAATACTGTTACTAAGCGACTGCTCTTTTTGAAGCACTGCCTGTTCTTGTAATTGTATAGAGGTCGCTGGTTGTTGTGACTGCCCTTTAGTAAGTGCAAAAAGAACCGCACTTGAGGCAAGGAAATAACGTAATTTCATTTGGTTTGGATTTTATAAGGCAATGAAAATACGGAAAGGACTTATTTTAAGAAAACTTTTGGTTTTTGTTTAACAGACATTATACAGAATGGTTTGCAAGAATCAACACCCAAAAAGAAATGCTCTCCGAAACTTATTAAAGCTAGGAGAGCATTAAAACCGATTACATCATCAATTGTGAGTCTATCATATTTAATTAATAAAATTTACTTTACCAGTTTCCATATCATATATCGCCGAAACAATTTTAATCGTACCATCATTTTCCATTGCTGCCATTTTAGGTGATTGCTCTCGGATATCTTCAACCGTTTTAATAGCATTTTTGTGAATTACATTATTAGTAAATGCAACATTCTTAGAAGATAGGTCGCCATCATTCTCGGTTTCAAGTACTGACGGTTTAATCTCATCAAGTAAATCTGAAAGAGAATTCATACCCATAGATGCAGCATCCGTATTATCTATAGCATGCTTTACTGCGCCACATTCTGTATGACCCATTACGATTACTACTTTTGATCCTGCAACGGCTGTAGCAAATTCCATAGAGCCCACGATATCTCTATTTTCAATATTACCCGCTACTCTTGCAACAAAAATATCGCCTATTCCTAGGTCAAAAACATCTTCTACAGGTACTCTACTATCAACACAAGAAAGCACAATCGCTTTAGGATATTGACCTATAGTGGCTTTTCTCCTTTGTGCGGAGTGGTCGCGTTGTGTCAAATTATTATCTATAAAGTTCTGATTTCCCTTTTTTAGTCGATTTATAATTTCGTCAGGAGTCATTCCAGCTTGCTCCTCGGCTGTCATAATGCTTTGTACGACTTTGTTTTCTACCACCTCAGGAGTTGCTGGTTTTTCTTGTGCAATTTCATTGGAGTTCTCTTTACAAGAGTTTAAAAAAATCATGCAAATCGCAACTAGTGATACATTTAATAGCTTTCTCATTTTTCTAATTTTTATTTAGTTATTCATAACGATATAACTAGTTTCAAATTTAATAGTAATACTATCATTTTTAAAACTTATGCTATTATTTTAACCAATAATTAACTCATATGCTCTTCTACAGTGATATTGACAGTCAATTATTGTGATGCTATTTTCACTAAAAAGCATGTTCTAATTTGTACTTTTACAATAGTAGATTAAAGAATAATAGATACACCCGCATAAAAAGTCACAATTATGAAATACGACTTAATAGACAACACCCTTTTTATAAAAAACCGCAAAAACTTTATGGCGCAAATGAAGCCTAAGAGTCTTGCTGTTTTTAATAGTAATGACACTTACCCAGTAAGCGCAGACTCTACTCTTCCTTTTGAGCAACATCGTGATATTTTTTATTTAAGCGGCGTTGATCAAGAAGAGTCTATCCTTGTTTTATTTCCAGACTGTCCAAAAGAGCAATATCGTGAGATCCTTTTCTTAACAGAAACTAACGATCACATCGCAGTTTGGGAAGGAGAAAAACTTACAAAGGAAAAAGCATTAGAAACTTCAGGAATCAAAACAGTTTTTTGGCTTCAAGACTTAGAGAAAGTGTTTGCAGAGCTTATGACGTATGCAGATACTGTATATGTAAACACTAATGAACACTATCGCCAGTCTGTAGCACTTGAGACAAGAGAAGATCGTTTTACAAAATGGTGGAAAGCAAAATATCCAGCGCACAGTGTTGCAAAAAGTAACCCAATCCTACAGCGCTTACGTTCTGTAAAAGATCCTATCGAGTTAGATCTAATGCAGAAGGCTTGTGATATTACTAATAAAGGTTTCCGTCGCGTGCTTGGGTTTGTAAAACCTGGAGTTTGGGAGTATGAGATTGAAGCAGAGTACATGCATGAATTCTTACGCAATCGCTCTAAGAAGTTTGCGTACACACCAATCATAGCTTCTGGTAATAGCGCAAACGTACTTCACTACATTGAAAACAACAATCAGTGTAAAGATGGAGAACTTATATTAATGGATGTAGGAGCAGAGTATGCAAACTACTCAAGTGACATGACAAGAACCATTCCTGTTAATGGAAGGTTTACAGACAGACAAAAAGATGTTTATAACGCAGTATTACGCGTAAAGGATGACGCTACAAAAATGTTAGTACCTGGCACTATGTGGGAACAATATCACGTAGAAGTGGGTAAACTGATGACTTCTGAGTTACTAGGTCTAGGGTTACTTGACAAAGCAGATGTGCAGAATGAGAATCCAGACTGGCCTGCTTATAAGAAGTATTTTATGCACGGTACTTCTCACCATATTGGACTTGATACTCATGATTACGGATTGCTACATGAACCTATGCAAGCCAACAATGTGTTTACTGTAGAGCCTGGAATATACATTCCTAAAGAAGGTTTTGGGATACGTATAGAGGATGATCTAGTCATCCAAGAAAATGGAGCTCCTGTAAATCTTATGGGTGACATTCCTATCACAGTTGAGGAGATTGAAGATCTTATGAATAAGTAAAATAAGTACGCTTTCGCGAAAGCTATCAAACTATAAAAGCCCGTTTTCACATTGAAAACGGGCTTTTATAGTTATAAGAACTTCTTAGTTTGCTACAGGAAGAGAAAATACATAACGCTGTAATAGCTCTAGAGCACTACGTTTATCCTCCGTTGCGACTAGCAATGATATGTTATGATCACTTCCTCCGTAAGAAATCATGCGCACTTGCACGTCTTGGAGCACTTGGAATAACTTGTGTGTATCTGCATGGCGATTTACCTCATTACCTACAAGACAGATAATAGTCTGATTTTTATCTACCACCACTTGCGCAAATTGTAACAACTCTGCTTGTATAGCATCAAGATGTGTTGTGTCATCAATCGTGAGTGACACCGCAATTTCTGAAGTGGTAATCATATCTATGGAAGTCTCATAGCGCTGGAAGATTGCAAATACTTTACTTAAAAATCCATGTGCTAGTAGCATCTTACTAGATTTTATTTTCAGTGCTGTAATCCCATCTTTGGCAGCGATTGCTTTTATCCCTTCCCCTTCAGATCTATGAGTTATTACTGTTCCAGGAGCATCTGGCTCCATCGTATTTTTAAGTCTTAACGGTATACGATCCTCACGTAGCGGCTGCACTGTTTGAGGATGCAAAATTTTGGCTCCAAAATAAGCCAACTCTGCCGCCTCATCATAAGAGAGTGCACCTATAGCTTTTGTTTTCTCAACTTCTCTAGGGTCATTATTGTGAAAGCCATCTATGTCTGTCCAGATTTGCACCTCACTTGCCTGTATTGCAGCCCCTATTATAGTTGCTGTATAATCACTTCCTCCACGTTGTAAGTTTGAAATCTGACCATAATAATTACGGCATATAAAACCTTGGGTGATATACACCACACTATCATCAGTCTGCTCAATTACTCGACGTAAGTTTTGCGCGATGTAAAATTGATCTGGCTCATGCTCTTTATCAATTCGCATAAATTCTAGCGCAGGTAACAAGACAGCTTTAAGCCCTTCTTGCTCTAGGAAATGACAAAATATAAAAGTAGAAAGTAATTCTCCTTGCGCTACAATTGCCTCCGCTTTTTGATCACTAAAATCTTCAGATGAAAGTCGCTCTATCTCTGCAAAAATCTCATCTACATATCCTATTACAAGAGGCTTTAACCTTTTATCTGTAATTAACTGCTCCACTACATCGTCATACCTAGACTGCAGGCTGCTACTTAGCTGGTTTGCTTCTGCAAGATTTGAAGCTCTTGCGGCATTTGCGATTTGGACTAAGGCATTAGTAGTACCAGACATTGCAGAAAGCACTACTATTTTAGGAGTTGGCGTGTCAATAATATGTCTTACTGAAATCATATTTTCTATAGACCCAACGGAGGTACCCCCAAATTTTAAAACTTGCATACGTGATATTTTTAAACAAAAGTATTTCAGAGTTAGATTACCACCACATAAATGAAGAAAATAGACTAATTTTGAACAAAATGTTAACTATATAACGATTTGAATACTATATCCGACTGCGTATCAGAGATTATCGCACAGCAACCTTACCTAGAAGAGGCATTATCACAGAAGATTATTAATTATGCGGCTCTCGCTGAGAACCTCAACCCTCAAGTCTCACAGCTCCTTAAGAAACCTGTAAAAGATGGAGCTATCTTAATGGCGTTGCGTCGTTATGCATCACCTACAGATACGCAGAAGTCGCTGCGCTTAAAGGAGGTACTTAGTACGCTAGGTGATATCACAGTACGTTCTAAGCTTATTGTGTTTACCTTTCAAAATTCTGGTACACTTATCCAGAATCATGCTCAGATATTAAGCACTATTGCTACAAACACACAGGTGTTTTATACGTTTACACGTGGTATTCATGAAAGCACGCTCATAAGCTCTTCTAGTGAGGAGGAGAACATTCGTAATCATTTTGAGACAGAAAGCATTCTTGGATTTCAAGATAACTTATCTGCTATAAGCATAAGACTTCCACAGGGTAACACTGCTGTTGCAGGTTTATACTACCAGATATTTAAGCGTTTGGCTTGGGAAGGTATTTCATTACAAGAGGTTATTTCGACCACTAATGAATTTATTATCCTAGTAGAAGACCACCTTGTTGATCGTGCGTTTTCTACCATTAAGAAGTTACAGTCTTAGATGGTACGCTTTCGCGAAAGCGTAATAGCACTCACCATTATATAAGTCACCACAGCAGGTAATAACCAACCTAAACTTACGGTGCCTAGCGGAATCATTTCCTGCAGCACTTTCATCTGGTCACCAAAACCTACAGAGGCCCAAAAATCTGGTGCGCTAAAGAGTATAGTAGCAATTACTACTGCTCTAAACACAACTGGTGCCGTCCACCTTCTAGGCATTGCGTTAAGTAATATTAACACGATAGTGATAGGGTAAATAAACATAAGTGCTGGTACAGCAACTATAATGATAGAATTTACATCTAGTTGCCCCATTACAACACCAAGTATGGCTCCTAGAATTGCTGTGATGGTATAAGCTACTTGCGAGTTCCCTAGGATTCCTTTTACAAAATCTGCAGTTCCTGTTACGATTCCTACAGCCGTTGTAAAGCAAGCTAAACTCACTAAAACAGCCAGCACCTTAGTACCTATAACTCCTAATGTATCTGTACTAAGAAGGTTGAGAAGTGCCGTACGATCTGTCATCTCTATACCACCACTTCTTAGAGCGCCTAGATAGATAAGTCCTCCATATATTAGTAACAATCCTATACCTGCAATGATTCCTGCTCTAGTTAATAAACGTTGCTTTGCTCTACTGGAGCCCTCTTTAAAACCAAGAGAAATCACGATCACTCCTCCTACAACCACTCCACCTATGGCATCAAAAGTTTGATAACCTTCTAAGATTCCGCTAGTGAGCGTACTATCAAAAATTGATGCACGCATAGGCTCATACTCTCCAAATATCCCAATACCAATCACCAATGCCAAAATAATGAGAATAGCAGGAGTAAGATATTTACCTACTAGATCCATCATCTTAGATCTATTAAGCACAAATAACAGGACTAATCCAAAGTATATCGTACTCCACAGCCAACTAGAAATTTCAAAATAGGGAGCAATTGCCATCTCATAAGTCACAGAGGCAGTACGCGGGCCCGGCAATGCGATAGAAATAGCATAAACAACAATTGTATATAGAAGCGCAAAGAGTGGTGAAACTTTTTTTGCAAAATCAATCAACGTTCCTTGCAGTCTTGCATGGCCGTAAATTGCAAGAATAGGCACTACCACCGCCGAAATAAGAAAACCTGCCAGCACAAATAACCAAGAGCTCCCGGCATTATAACCTAGAAAGGATGGCAAGATTAAGTTACCTGCACCGAAAAAAAGAGAAAATAAAGCAAAGGCTGTGATGAAGGTTTGTTTGGTCATTCTCATAGGTTGCGTGATATTTGCCCTCCAATATAGAACTAATGACTATTAACCACAAAGGTGCTTCCATATTTTATACAGATCAAGGAAAAGGAACACCCGTAATCTTACTACACGGATTCTTAGGAAATCACATGATGTGGGATCATTTCCTTAGCGTTTTGTGTGATCACCACCGCGTCATCTGCATTGACTTATTAGGCCATGGATTTTCAGAGTCTGTAGGTTATGTTCATAGTATGGAAGAAATGGCTGCTGCAGTTGCTGCTGTCGCAAATCAGCTAGCGCTTAAAAAAATTACGATAATAGGACACTCCATGGGAGGTTATGTGGGTATCGCTTTCGCGAAAGCGTATCCAGAATTTGTATCAAAATTATGTCTTCTTAACTCCACTCCAGAACCTGATGACGACGCTAGAAAAAAATTGAGATCACGAGCAAATGTGATGGCAAAAAAACAATATGAACAACTTGTTAGAATGTCATTTATAAATCTTTTTGACAAAAAAGCAAGTACGAATCATACGACAGAAATAAAGTATGCACTTGAACTAGCGCTTAATACACCTGTGCAAGGATATATTGCTGCAAATTCTGGAATGAAAGATAGACCAGACAGTTCTGAGTTTTGGAAAACAACTGCTATCACAACGGGAATGATTTTAGGAAATTCTGATTTGCTCATTGATGCAGAAACTCATAAAATAAGTTATAAGAAGTCTACAAATTTCTTTTCTATCATAGAAAGCGGACATATGTCACATATTACTAATGCTACAGAGACTATTAATAATATACTTGACTTTCTATCTGCCTCGTCTAGCACTTGACAAGTTAGCTATTAAGATGATTAGGCAATCTTCTCGAATGAGGAAGCACTAATTAAGGGCGAATAGATATTTTGATAGTTGGGCTTAAATGTTAAAATTTTAAGTATTTTATCGGTAAATTTGTGTATTTCACAGATGATTCCTTTATTTGTGTATCCCAAATCAACCCCTGAATGAAAACAATCAACCTTAAATCAGAAAAACAAAGTATCAACCCACTCACTACTGTAGGCTGTAAATTATTTGGACATAAGTATAGAATTACAAAGCGTTACGAGTCCAATCTAAAAGAATTTGAATGCTCACAGTGTAAAAAACAATACACGTTAGATGGATATGGTCATTACACACCATTGACACCTAAGTTACGTCGTATTAATGAGGTATACGAAGAGTTTTACACGCGCAAACTCGCTCGTACCTCTTAATCTTCTTTTTGAAGTGCATTCCATCCACGAGCAACTAATGGTATTTTAGTATTTGCTCGTGTGATGAGGTGTATACCTTCTTTCTCTTCTGTCATGTGACCTATAATAGAAAAATTAGGGTTTGCTTTTATTTTTGGAAAGTCATCTTGACTAATTGTAAATAAAAGCTCATAATCCTCTCCTCCGCTTAATGCTATAGTAGTACTATCTAGTTCAAACTCCTCACAACTACTTATAACTTGAGGATCAAGCGGGATTTTATCTTCATATAGATTACACCCTACACCAGAATTTTTACATATATGCAGTACTTCTGATGATAGTCCGTCACTTACATCAATCATTGATGTAGGCTGTACTTCTAGAGATTCTAGAATTCCCTTAACATCTTTACGTGCTTCTGGTTTAAGTTGGCGTTCAATAAGGTAACTATACTGCTCAAGATCTGGCTGGCTGTTAGGATTTACTTTAAAAACTGCCTTTTCTCTCTCTAGGATTTGTAAACCCATATATGCTGCACCTATATCTCCTGTTACCACAAGTAAATCTCCAGCTTTGGCAGTAGATCTCTTTGCAATTTTTTTAGGTGCTGCGTGGCCTATTGCCGTAACACTTATTACTAAACCTACATTAGACGATGTAGTATCCCCACCTATAAGATCCACTTTATAGTTAGTACATGCAGTTTGAATGCCTGCATATAATTCTTCTAGTGCCTCTAGTGGGAAACGATTTGAAACCGCGATTGAAACTGTAATCTGAGTAGCCTCTGCATTCATAGCGTACACGTCAGATAGATTTGCCATCACTGATTTATATCCTAAATGTTTTAATGGCACGTAACTTAAATCAAAATGTACACCCTCTACAAGAAGGTCTGTAGTAACAATAACCTGACTCTTAGGAAACTTCAACACTGCAGCATCATCACCCACGCTAACTACCGTGCTTTTATGATGGATTTTAAAGTGCTTTGTTAAGTGGTCAATAAGACCAAATTCTCCTAATTCTGATAGCGAAGTGCGCTCTTGATTTTTATCTTCTAACATAGGTGCAAAGATACTTAAACATCTTCTTTTATTACTTTCAAAATAGGATAGCTAGTTTTAGAAAAAATTGAAATACTTCCTCCCAATTCAACTTAAACAGAATTAAAGATCTCCTTCATTGTTTAGATTTAAGAGAGAAAAAAGAGCAAAAACTAGTAAATTATAAGCAAATCAGCCATATTTTCATAAAGTATTCTTAAAAGCCAGCTATTGCGTTGGTTAGTCAAAATTGTTTAAGTAATTTAACCTAAAATTAAACAATTTACTATGGACCTCTTACAACAAGCAGAAGTATATGAAAATAGAACGATGAGTCATATGTCTACTAGTGATCGAGTAGCAGCATCACGTGAAGGCAAAAAATTGATTCTTGCTATTAATGAAATATACAAGAAAACAAAAGACAGTAAACTCATGGACGTTATGAAACGTCTTACTGTTAAAAAGAAAAAAATTGAAAAACGTATTAAGGGCAGATTAGCCGCATAATACCTTAACCATATAATTATCTCCAAGAGCGCTTTACGGCGCTCTTTTTTGTTGGGAAATCACTTGGCACTTCTTGTGTTACCCTCCCAGTGGCTGCCCACTCTGCTCCTCGCTGCAAGGTCGTTATAAAGCCGACACTCTCCATAGAAATATCCATATGTCCTAAGGCAGTATGGAATACACGTCCTTTCTCATAATTTATAGTCATAATAAGCGGCTCTCCCCTGCCTGATCCTTTATTTTCTGGGGCCCACGGTTGTGCATTTCCCTCTACATCAGAATAAGCGTAGTATAATACATTTACATTCTTAGCAGGGCCGCGCAAACGATCATAGAGTTCGTCTTTAGTATGCATCCATTGCTTAGGTAATCCGCGCATGATAGGGTGTAATGTATCCCAGGCTGTTAGTACAAATTCGGTTTCTGGACCGTGTGAAGATTCCTCACCATTACTTGGTTCAATCTTAAGTTGTTCTTCTTCGTTAATGTAAATCTGATTAAGTCTATCGTGTGGGCGGTTTCCCCAGCCACCTACACCTATCATCTTATTAAATGCAGGCCAGTCTCCCCAAGAATTATTTGCTCCATGCACAACCACAAGACCGCCACCATTCTTCATATAAGATTCAAAATCTTCTTTTGTATCCTCAGGCCAATTCGCAGTTTTGTCACCAAAGTTTGATAAGATCACATCATATGTATCAAATTCGGGATTAAAAGAAGCATCGGCAATGATGCTATCTTTTACTTCATGTATTCGTGCATCATCTACTCTATACTTTTCGACCAATTGTGTGATACTATCGTGATTGAGTCCGTCTACAATACCGTGATGAGGTCCCTGGTACGTATAAGCCGTTCTGTAAATATCTACTTCAAAAAGACCTGTTTCTTCTAGATATGATTTCATCATCATCGTTGTTTTAGGCCATACTCCATGATTGTTTTGACCGTCTACTATGAGCGCTCTAAGTTGCTTAGGTGATTCATCTATCACCTGCTTCTTATCTTCAGCCTGATTGCAACTAGTAATAAATAGTATACAGAAACTTATTTTGAGTAACATTTTGACACGCATAATTTCTTATTTAGATTCTTAAAAATACTTACAAAATAATAAAGAGGATAAGCACGCTTTCGCGAAAGCGGACTTTTAAAACAAAAACATCTTTCCTATGGCACCTATAAGCACAATAATAAGAACGTAATATGCTACTTGATCTGCCCATTTATTCTTACTAGCGAAACGAGCAGTAAGAAACCCACCTGTAGTTTGTCCTATTGCCATAATGCCTCCCAGTTTCCAATCAATGAGCCCTTGGTAGTGAAAAATTGCAATTACAAAGAGCGTATAAAGTCCTATTACAAAACTTTTGAGCGCATTACTTTCTATGATATTAAAGCGCATTCCTAACACCATGATTATAAGGAAAAACACGCCCATACCCATCTGGATAAATCCTCCATAAAATCCAAGAGCAAAAAGCAATGGGATATAAATGTACCATTTAGGTTTAAACGTAAGATCTGTTTCTCTGAGCCAGCGCTTAGGCTTCACTAATACAGCTAGCAGCATGAACACCATCATGAATTTGAACACCGCTCTAAACTGCTCATTGCTTACATTTATGGCAAGAATAGCTCCCGCAATAGCTCCTATAAAAATGGGAATTATATATTTTTTATTCTTTGCGATATCAAGCCTTCCATTCTTATAAAAAACCCACGAGGTTGCAGAGCATTGTGTAAAAATCCCAATGCGGTTAGTTCCATTTGCAATATTGCCTGGCAGCCCAAGCACCTCCGTAAGAATCGTTAAGGTAATGGCGCTTCCATTTCCTGCAAGGGTATTGATCCCGCCAGCGATAAGACCTCCTATTATAGCAATAATATATGTTTGTACTTCTGTCACAATATTAAAATTCGAGTGTGATTCCTCCAAAAATAGTGAGTCCCGGCGCAGGTTCATAAAACCTTCCTCCAAAGGCATTAATGCGCACGTTATCTGTATATTTTTGATCTAACACGTTGTTGATCCCAACGTAAGGCTTTAAACTCACCTCTCTAAATAATGTCTCATAGCTGGCTCTCACATTAACGAGCTCATATCCATCTATAGTAGTCTCGTTACTATCTTGAGCAAATTGCTCTCCTATAAAATTTGTATTTATGCTTGCACTTATACCAGTTTCACCTGCATATTGTAACCCTACACTAGACATATGCTTTGCAATGCCCGGTAAGAAATTACCGTCAAAATCTCCGTTTGGCGTTTCAAATTCATCATAGGTAAAGTCTGAGTAGGTATAAGAACCCGTAGCGTTTAACCAACCGTTTCCTAAGGGCAATGCTCTGTATGAAGCCTCAACCTCAACACCATGACGCTTAGTTTTTCCTGCATTTCTAAAAAACTCACGATCTGGAAATTCCGCCAACTCAAAAGGCACTAAATCATCTTTTGTGTTTATCAAAAACGCAGCGAGTTGATATTGCAACTTGCTTGCAATAGTCCCTTTTAAACCCACCTCAAAGCTAGCTGCCTTTTGCGCTTTTAGATTTTCATTAAATCCTATAGAACCATCAGGATTTGATGATAATTCTGATAATGACGGTGTCTCAAAACTTGTTGCGACATTCATGTATGGAGATAATGCTTTCGCGAAAGCGTAACTAACACCAACACTAGGGTTAAAAGAATTTAATGTAAGACTTCCAGAATCATCACCGTTATCCAGTAAATCATCATCTGCCGAAAGTTTGTTGTAATCAAACCTCGCTCCGGCTGTAATCAATAATTTACCTAGCGAAAGGTGGTCTGTAATATAAACACCTAGGTTAGTAAATTTCTCACGCTGTCCCAGCGTTTGACTTCCCTCTTCTCCATCAAGGTTTCTAAATCTGTTTCTGCGATCATTTTGATAAGCAAAGTCGTATCCTGCGCGTATGGTATTCTTATTTTTCTTGTAAGTTATACTCGTTCCTTGCCCTAAGTAATTGCGTGATAAGTCTACAATACCACCAAATTCAAATGGCAACAACCCATTAAACTGTCGGTTGCTATAAAAAGCATAGGCATTTACGGTGGTATTCTCATTCTTATTCCACGCTAGGCTGGTTCCTACTTTAAACTGTTCTATGGCCTCACCAGTTTTAAACTGCACATTTCTATCTCTTGCCTGTCGTCTATTAGCGTTAACTTCCTCCAGCGTCAATCCGCCAGGGTCATCTGCCTGTGGTGAGTCTGCATAATTAAGAATAGCCGTTAGAAAAGTATTCTCACCTATTTTAAATTGCCCTTTAAAATTGGTGTTTATTTGCTCAAAACCGCTTTGATCTCTGTAACCATCGCTAGTCGCATAATTACCATGGAAGGTATAGTTTGCATTTGAATCTCCTATGGTAGCCGTGGCTTGATAATTTTGAAATTCAAAAGCACCTATTCCAGCTTTTACTGAGGTGATATTTCCCGCCAGTGTGTCAAAAGATTTTGTGATTACATCAATCACACCACCAGAAGCATTACCGTAAAGGCTAGCACTTGCTCCTTTTGTAATCTCAATACGATCAATAATCCCAAGATTAATATTATCAAGTTGTCCTTGCCCATCTGGAGTGGTCTCTGGAATCCCATCTACAATAAGTTTTATACCTCGTATCCCAAAACTAGATCTTGCTCCAAAACCACGAATGGATATTCGTAAATCCTGAGCAAAGTTGTTTGCATTTTGAGTAAACACACCTGGCACTTGCTGTACATACTCTTGTAAGGATAGTTGCTGTCTAGTAGCATCTTCTTTGCTCGCAGTAATAACAGAAACGGCTGCAGGTATTTGCTGTACATTACTCTTAATTCTCGATGAGGAAATTACAATAGTATCAATAGTCTGATTAGGTATAGATCCCGTCTGACTATAGGCACCATAAAAGAATGCCATCGAACAGATAAAAGAGGTGATAATATTTTTCAAGGGTAGCAATTTTTGGCGAAAAGTACTGCCTATAACAAGAAACTCAAAATAAAGCTACATTTACTTGTGTAAACATATTCATGATATGAAACGATTATTACAACTTAAAAAGTGGATTTATAAGCAATTAAATGCGATAACTCCTGGTGCAATCGCCATTAAAGGTGCCGCAAAAGGACTTTTTATAGGGACCTCCATTATCTTTTTGATTTTTGCGATACACGCTATACAAACAATGGGTGACAGTACACTCATGCTATTACAGCTCGCTATTCTCATAGGGACTGTACTATCTGTATACTTAGGATTATGGGTACTCAAAAAGCTCGCTCGCATTCCCAAAATTCTTCAGGTAGCACTACTGATCACTACACCACTCCTTCTGCTATCATTATCAGAAGAACTCGTTTACTGGTTGTGGGCTGTGATTATACTTGCAACCGCAGGAGCTGCTATTGCTGTCCTTACTAGCAAAGGATTTAGACAGAAGACTATTATAAAAAAAATAATAACACTTCTGGGAGGAGTACTCGCAATTACTGGATGTACACTTGCAATTTTAGGGCTTTCACCTAAAGGGTTTGACATGAAACCGATAGCAAATGCGGCTGCTCTAAGCTCAGATAATATTGCACCTATTAACGCTCCTTCTCCATCCCTAAATGGTAATTACAAAGTACAGACATTAACGTATGGAAGCGGTACTGACAAACACAGACCTGAATATGGAGAAGAAGCCACTATTATCACAAATACTATTGATGGAATACCGTTTTTAGATAATTGGGAAGGAATGAGTGGATGGTATAGAGAACGTTTTTGGGGATTTGACGCTAGAGAACTTCCTGTAAATGGTCGGGTCTGGTATCCAGAGGGAGAAGGCCCGTTCCCACTTGCGTTAATTGTACACGGTAATCACTCCATGCACGACTTCTCAGACGAAGGGTATGCCTATCTAGGAGAATTAATGGCTTCAAGAGGATTCATTTTTGCATCTGTAGATCAAAATTTCATCAATAGTAGTTGGTCAGATATCCCTGAAGGTCTTGACGAAGAAAATGATGCCCGTGCCTGGATACTTCTAGAACATCTAAAAGCATGGCATGAGTGGAATGAAGATACAGAAAGTAGTTTTTATAAAAAAATAAATACTACTCAGATAGCATTACTAGGTCACTCTCGAGGTGGCGAAGCTGTGGCACATGCCGCCCTACTAAACAAGCTTTCACATTATCCTGATGATGCAACCATCGCTATGGATTACAACTACAATATCAATACAATCATTGCGATTGCTCCTGTAGACGGACAGTACGAACCTGGAAATACACGCACATCACTCAAGGACATCAACTATTTTGTAATGCATGGCGCTCAAGATGGGGATGTGAGTTCTTATGTAGGGTCTAAACAATATGAGCGCATTACATTTTCTGATAGTACAGACTACATAAAAAGCGGACTTTATATACAGGGAGCAAATCATGGACAGTTTAATACTAGCTGGGGAGCTAATGATGCGGGACTTGCAGTAACGCCGTTTTTAAACAACAAGCAATTGCTTCCCAAAAAAGATCAAGAAGAAATAGCCAAAGTTTACATAAGCGCATTTCTAGAGACTACACTTAAAAATCACAGAGAATACTTACCGCTATTTATTGATGCTCGCAAAGGGAGAGAATGGCTTCCAGAAACCATCTACCTTAACCAATATGAAGATAGTTCCTTTGATGCCATTGCTACTTTTGATGAAGATTTTGATGTTGTGACTACTGTAGACACTACCACAACAATATTAACGGAAAACCTAAGCGTGTGGAGAGAACAAGAAATAGCACTAAAATGGGGAGAGAAAGGTAGTCGTGCGGCATATATAGGCTGGAGCTATGACAATATTGATGAAGAAACAACTCTTCCCGATAGCATTGTTGCTAATTATTCATTTGTATTTAAAAAACCGCTCAGCACCAAAGACAGTAGCAAGGTGTTTACATTTTCACTAGCAGAATCCACCGAAAGTACAAATCCAAAATCAGGTGGAAAATGGATAAACGATGAAGACAACAATATAAATAAGGAACCATTACCGACTAACAATATCGCTAACAACAGTCAGCAAACTACCGAAGATAGTATAGATGATAGTGAAGACACAGCGCTTCCAGAAGAACCTATTGACTTTACAGTTATTATGGAGGACACCGCTGGAAACACCGCTTCTATGTGTTTAAGTGACTTCTCTGCATTACAAAAGGAAATAGGTGTGCGAGTATGGAAGTCTCAATTTATAGAAGAGGAAACACTCTCAGAAAATGTATTCCAGACTTATTATTTCCCACTAGAGGACTTCCATGATCGCAACAAGGCTCTTGATGTAAAAGGAATTGTGAGTATCTCGTTCGTATTTGACAACACTTCAGAAGGTGTAATCATTTTAGATAATGTTGGTTTTATGAAACGATTGTGATGTAGGTACGCTTTCGCGAAAGCGTATTAAAAACAGTATAAACACAAAAAAGAAAGAACCGCTATCAAAGCAGGTCTTTCTTTTATATGCTTTGCTCAACATACATTAAGCAATGTTTTTAATCTTTTACAGCTTATGCTTCACAACTCGCACAGTCTTTCTTTTGCTTGAATTTTTGTGCTGCATTCATACTGTGCTGGTAGTATAAAGATTTTAACCCTAGCTTCCATGCAGTCACGTGGATCTTGTTAATCTCTTTTACCGGCATCTCTGGATGCACAATAATATTTACAGATTGTCCTTGATCAATGTGATTTTGACGGTTTGCTGCTTGATAGATAATATCCATCTGGTCAATTTCTGAATACGTTTTAAAAGTATCCTTCTCATTCTCACTCAAGAATTCTAAGTGCTGCACAGACCCATCCATATCACGGATGCTTCTCCACACCTCTGTAGTATTCATTCCTTTTTCTTCAAGAAGTTCTTCTAAGAATGGGTTCTTGATTGTAGTCTTAATCTTTGCAATATCTTTTACATAAATATTAGACCAGATTGGCTCAATACCTTGAGACACTTGACCTAGTATAAAAGCAGATGATGTTGTAGGTGCAACCGCATTAAGTGTCGCGTTACGTCTACCATATCCTTTAAGTACTTCTGGCTCTCCAAATGTCTTTGCAAGCTCTTCTGATGCTTCATAAGACTTATCTTTAATTGCCTTGAAGATTTCGCTGTTCAAGTTGTATGCTTCTTGACTATTAAAAGGTAGCATTCTAGACTGTAATAATGAGTGCCATCCTAGTACTCCTAAACCTAATGAACGGTTAGCCTTTGCAAAGTTATAAGCACGCTCCATAAATAAGAACGTCTGGCGATCTTCTCTAGAATCTGAATCTCTATATCTTTCTAATTTTTCTAAGAACTCAGTAATAACTGCATCTAAGAAATACACCATAGTTTCTACAGCATCTGTATTCTTCCACTTATCGTAGTGTAATACATTTACCGAAGAAAGTACACATACAAATGACCAATCATCATTAGAAGGTAACATAATCTCAGTACAAAGGTTACTTGCGTAGATTTTGTGATCGTTATCCTTATATACATCGGCAGCACCATTATTTGCATTGTCTGTAAAGAAAATGTATGGATATCCCATCTCTCCTCTAGACTGCAATACTTTTGCCCATAATGAACGCTTAGCACTATCGCCCGCAATCATTTCTTCCATCCACTCGTTTGTCACAGTTACACCGTGTGTAAGCTCTTGGATGCTATTTCCTTCTGTTCCTATTTTTAAGAATTCTTCGATATCTGCATGCTCGATAGGTAGGTAAGGAGAAAAACGACCACGTCTCACAGATCCTTGACTTACTACATCTACCATAGATTCAAAAAGCTGCATGATGTGCACAGAACCAGACGCTTGCCCGTTGTTCTTTACATCTGCTCCTCTCGGTCTTATTTTACCGAAATAACCAGAAGTACCACCTCCTAGTTTTGACATCATTCCTACCTCAGATTGAGTATACAAGATGTTACCCATATCATCAGAGATATGTGACCCGAAACAGCTTATAGGAAGTCCTCTTTCTTTTCCAAAGTTTGACCATACTGGAGAAGCTAGTGAGAAAAAACCTTCAGACATATACCCATAGAATTTATCACTAAATCCTGGTATCCCTAAAATTTGCTCTGCTCTATCTGCTACTTCACGTATACGTTCCTCTGGAGATACTCCAGGGCTTAAATATCCTGCACCTAAAAACTTACGACTATTTTCTGTAAGCCACTTAAATCCGGCTCCTTCACTCTCTGTTTTATTAGACAACGCTTCTTTACGAGCAGTTAGCAATTCATTTTCTTTTCCTGCTGTCGTTGCAGAAACTTGTCCTTTAATTAGTTCTTGATCGTTCATTTAAAATAGGTCGTCTTCGGTTATACTTTGTGCTCTTTTTGTGTAGTTGACAGATCTCTTAACAAAGAAATCGCCATGTTTGGTCCCTATGATTTCATCATCAAACCACTCTGCATCTTTTAATAAAGTTTCATCAACTTCAAAAACAGGTTCAATACCAATACTCGTAAGAGATTTATTGAATCTGTCTTTTATAAATTCGTTTACAAGCGCTTTAGGTAAGAAGTCTAATTCTCCAGCCTCAAAGATCCAGTCTACAATATTGCTTTCTGCTTTGAATGCTTCCTTACACATTTCTTGTACGGTTGCGCTATGCTCTGCATCAAACCACTCTGGATTTTCTGCTTTAATAATTTTTATAATATCAATACCAAAATCACCGTGTATCTGCTCCTCCTTAGAAGTTGCCTCTACTACGTTTGATATTCCTTTAAGCATGTTTTTATGCTTATTAAATGCCATGATAATTAAGAACTGAGAAAACAGTGAAACGTGCTCAATAAAGAGAGAGAATAATAAGATAGACTCTGAGTATTCTTTATTGTCTTCACTTTTTGCATTCTTAAGTGCCGTCTCAAGGTACTGCACACGCTTCATCATTACTGGCTTTTTCTTGAGTAATTTAAACTCTTTATTAAGACCTAGTATTTCAAGAAGGTGTGAGTATGCATCTGCGTGACGCACTTCACTCTCTGCAAATGTTGCTCCTACCGCTCCTACTTCTGGCTTAGGCATTTTGTGATAGATATCTCCCCAAAATCCTTTTACCGCAACTTCTATTTGAGAGATTGCTAGCATTGTATTTTTGATAGCACTACGTTCTACATCTGTAATACGTGTTTTAAAATCTTGTATATCACTCGTAAAGTTATACTCTGTATGTATCCAGTAAGAGTGTCTTATTGCTGGAACGTAATCATATAATTGTGGATACTCGTAAGGCTTAAGATTGATACGCTTTTCAAAGATGTTTGTTTTACGCTTTTGTGCTTGTTCATCACGGTACAAAATGTACGTTTTTGCAACATCTACAAACTCCTCACTTAGCATTAACTTACGCTCTACAAGATCTTGTATTTGCTCAATAGTAGGAATGTAACTTGCATCAAGTTCCTTTCTCTTCTTAAGGTCACTATATACCATATCAGAAATACGCTGTGCATCCTCTGGACCTCCATGTTCAATAGCTGTCATGGCCTTAAGAATGGCACTTGTAATCTTCTCTTGGTGAAACGGTTTCGTTTGAAAGTCGCGCTTGACGATGTGGGTAATTTCCATAGCTATATTGAGTATAATAATTAGAATTATGCGGATAATAAAGGTCTACTTTTTATGGGCTCAAACCACCGTTTATCTTTCAACGTTTTCAACAGGATATTCACAATTGCCATTTTACTAGGCTTCACAAAGGTTTCATTTTCACACTCATCTCTGTCATCAAGTCTATTTGCATATGATGACACGATTTACACAAATCTATCAACATTAGGGTGTGGAAAACTTAGTCAAAAAACTTCTTCCTTAAATTAGGTTTGATGAGTCATTTCAAGTAGAAATGGCTTTGCTTTTTAGAGACCCCCGCAAATACAAAGCTTTAACTCAAAACACATAGAATCTTGAAAATAATCTATATCTACAAACCATTAAAACATCCCTAAAACTCATTTAGATAGCCCATAAGAAAACCCTATCGCACTATGCATTAGTTATATGTTAGGAATCGTGTAAAAACGAGACCTAACCCTTATATTTGCAAACTATTTATAACGATATGATTAAAGTAGATTCACAAGCAAAAACTAAAATCGCAAGCCTCATGCAGGAAGACGGTTTTGATGTAACTACGGACTATGTGCGCGTAGGCGTAAAAAGTGGTGGTTGCAGTGGTTTATCATACGATCTTCATTTTGACAAAACGCATCAAGAAGATGATAAAGTTTTTGAAGATAATGATGTAAAGCTAATAGTAGACAAGAAGAGTTTCCTTTATTTAATAGGTACTACACTAGAATATAGTGGCGGACTTAATGGAAAAGGATTTGTTTTTAACAATCCAAATGCACAGCGTACCTGTGGATGCGGAGAAAGCTTTTCTCTATAATAACTTAGTTGGTTACGCTTTCGCGAAAGCGTAACCAATTTAAAATATATTACAGTTTTCATGATAACACCCTTAATACAAGAAAACTAGCACACCATGAAAAGTTACCCTTAGGGCAGGAATACTTTTCTATCACACATTGAAAAAAGAAACATGGCATATACTGAAGATGATTTAAGGGAAGAACTAAAAACCAAAGAATACGAATATGGTTTTTTTACAGACATTGAGTCTGAGACATTTCCTGTAGGATTAAACGAAGACATTATACGAGCTATTTCTAAGAAAAAGGATGAGCCGCAATGGATGACTGAGTGGAGACTTGAGGCATACAAGGTTTGGCTATCTATGGAAGAGCCAGACTGGGCAAACGTAAATTACGAGAAGCCAGATTTTCAAGCAATCGCTTATTACTCTGCTCCCGTAGCTGTAGACCCTAATAAAACACTAGATGATGTAGATCCAGATCTACTCGCTATGTATAAGAAATTAGGAATCTCTGTAGATGAGCAAAAGAAAATGAACAACATCGCGATGGATATCGTGGTAGATTCTGTTTCTGTAGCAACTACTTTTAAAAAGACGCTTGCAGAGAAGGGAATTATTTTCATGAGTATCTCTGAGGCTATAAAAGAGCACCCAGAACTAGTACGTAAGCACTTAGGAACCATCGTTCCTGTAAAAGATAATTACTACGCAGCCTTAAATAGCGCAGTATTTTCTGATGGCTCTTTCTGTTACATCCCTAAAGGTGTAAAATGCCCAATGGAACTTTCTACTTACTTCCGTATTAATCAAGGAGGAACTGGACAGTTTGAAAGAACATTATTGGTAGCAGACGAAGGCAGCTATGTAAGTTACCTTGAAGGCTGCACCGCTCCTAGTCGTGATGAGAATCAATTGCATGCTGCCGTTGTAGAACTTATCGCAATGGACGATGCAGAGATTAAATATAGTACCGTACAAAACTGGTATCCCGGTAATGCAGAAGGAAAAGGTGGGGTTTACAACTTTGTAACAAAGCGTGGTCTCTGTGAGAAGAATGCAAAAATCTCATGGACACAAGTCGAAACAGGATCTGCAGTTACATGGAAATACCCTTCTTGTATTCTCAAAGGAGATAACTCTATAGGTGAGTTTTACTCTATCGCAGTGACAAACAATCACCAGCAGGCAGACACAGGCACTAAGATGATCCACCTTGGAAAAAACACCAAGAGTACGATTATATCAAAAGGTATCTCTGCAGGAAAATCTCAGAACTCATATAGAGGTCTTGTAAAGATTAATGCAGGAGCTACAAACGCTCGTAACTTCTCGCAGTGTGATTCTCTATTAATGGGTAACGAGTGTGGAGCACACACTTTCCCATACATTGAGACTAAAAATAAAACTGCTCAAGTAGAACACGAAGCTACTACTAGTAAGATAGGTGAAGACCAAATCTTCTACTGTAACCAGCGTGGTATTGATACAGAAAAGGCAATTGCTTTAATTGTAAACGGATTCTCAAAAGAGGTACTTAATAAACTCCCTATGGAGTTTGCTGTAGAAGCTCAGAAATTACTTGAGATTAGCCTAGAAGGATCTGTAGGGTAGTATTTATCAATACAATCAAACTATAAACCAAGATTATCACAACAATGAAAAATATATTATTAATTGCCGCTCTTGCCATCACTACAATTTCTTGTGAAGAATTCAAGAAAGGATATGAAGATGGAAAGCAAAAAGCAGAAGATCAAAAAGAGTCAGCCGCTACACAAGAACTTCCTGAGGTAACTTTATATAAACTAGACGGTGGTACTGTAATGGCAAATAACTTAAACTTATTTGCACAAGGCGACACTTACAAAGGAGAATCAAAAGAGCTTGCAGATGCATTTTTTGTCATCAAGCACCCTAAAGGAACTCTTTTATGGGATACCGGTTTACCTGAAATGCTAGTAGGTCAAGAACCATATACTCCAGAAGGAGGGGCTTTTACCATTACTCGCAAAGACTCTATAACAACACAACTTAAAGGTATCGGGATGACTCCTGATGATATCGATATGATTGCGTTTTCTCACATTCATTTTGATCACACAGGTGCTGCAAATCATTTTGCAAAAGCTACATGGTTGGTTCAAGAATCAGAATATGATTTTGCAAATGGAGAAGACATCAAAGGAAATTCGTTTTATGCGCCAGATAGCTTTAACAAGCTTACAAACGTAGAAAAACTGAATGGAGAGAAGGATGTTTTTGGAGATGGCACGGTGGTAATAAAATCTATGCCAGGACACACAGCAGGACACCAAATATTGTTCTTACGCTTAAAGGATAATGGACCAACGCTATTATCTGGAGATATCTATCATTTTGAGCAAAACCGCAAGGATGCGATTGTACCACAGTTCAACTACGATATCCCAGCAACGGAGCAAAGTATAAAGGATTTTGAAGCTTTCGCGAAAGCGGAAAATGCAAAAGTGATTATCCAGCATGATGCAGGAAACTTTGCACAAACACCAGCGATACTTAATTAAGATATGAAGAAGATTCTCTTTTTATTAATAGCAGGTCTCGCACTTGTATCATGTAATCAGAAATCTACCGAAGACTCGTCTTCTAACTCATATGAAGTTATTGAAGGTGAATTTATATATCTAGTAGATGCTGCTATCATTAAAGGAGATTCCTTTATTTATGGTGTAGCTCTAGATGACAAAATGCGCGAACTAGCAACCATAGTCAAACCACTACAACGTGATGAATATGATATGGTGCCAGTTGTTATAAAGGGTATTATTAATCCTAAGCCTACTAATGAAGAAGGCTGGGATTTTATAGTAACCATTAAAGAAATAGTAGAAGTAAAAGCACCAACGGCTGACACTTCAATTAAATTAGAAGCAGGAGACAAACTCAAGACAGAGGGTGGTTCCATTAAAGTAGAAAGCGGTAAATAATCGCACAATAAGAACGTAGAATTATGTTATCAGTTAAAGATTTACACGCACGAATTGAAGAGAAAGATATCCTTAAAGGTATTAATCTTGAGATAAAAGCTGGCGAAGTGCACGCTATCATGGGACCAAACGGTTCTGGAAAAAGTACACTCGCTTCTGTTATTGCAGGAAAAGAAGAGTATGAAGTAAGCGGTGGAGACATCGAACTTGAAGGAGAATCAATACTAGAAATGGATCCAGAAGAAAGAGCTCACGAAGGTGTTTTCTTATCTTTTCAATATCCTGTAGAGATCCCTGGAGTTTCTGTAACTAACTTTATCAAGACTGCGATAAATGAAACTCGCAAAGCAAAAGGCCTAGAAAATATGCCAGCTAGTGAGATGCTTAAAAAAATCAAAGAGAAGGCAGAACTTCTTGAGATGGATCGTAAGTTTCTTTCTAGATCATTAAACGTAGGATTCTCTGGAGGAGAGAAGAAGCGTAATGAGATTTTCCAAATGGCAATGCTAGAGCCTAAACTCGCTATTCTAGACGAGACAGATTCTGGTCTTGACATTGACGCACTACGCATTGTTGCAAATGGTGTAAATAAATTAAAGAGTAAAGATAACGCAGTTCTAGTGATTACTCACTACCAGCGCCTTCTAGAATACATCGTTCCTGATTTTGTACACGTTCTTATGAATGGAAAAATTGTACGTTCTGGAGGAAAAGAGCTTGCTCTTGAACTTGAAGAAAAAGGATACGACTGGTTAAAAGAAGAAGTGGGAGCGTAATACGTTTAGACAACACATAAGAGATATTCCCAATAAAAATATCCCTTATACTTAACTGTCTAGATTCATAACTTAGAAAAGATGAGTTTAAAAGATAAATTAGTAAGTAACCATATCGTACTTCAAGAAAGTATTGATGCAGATTCTCCTATATACGACATTCGTAACGAGGCCATCAAGACTTTTGAAGCAGAAGGGTTTCCTACAAAGAAATTAGAAAACTGGAAATACACATCTCTTAACAGCATTCTCAAGGAAGATTATAACATCTTCCCTAGCAAAGAAGCTGCACTAGACTTTAAAGATGTAAAGCAGTATTTTCTTAATGATGTAGATACTTATAAAATCGTTTTTGTAGATGGGGTGTATAGCTCATTTCTTTCAGAAACTACGCATGATGGTATTGATGTATGCACCATGGGTGCAGCACTATCAAAACCAAAGTACAAACAAGTTATAGACGTTTACTTTAATAAGATTGCAAAAGGAGAATCTATGGATTCTCTTAACACTGCATTTGCAAAAGATGGTGCTTATATCTACATCCCAAAAGGGAAAGTAGCACAAAAGCCTATCCAGATTGTACACTTTGCTACAGGAGCAAATGAGGCAATGATGCTACAACCACGCAACCTTATTGTTGCCGAAGAAAATTCTGAAGTACAAATTATAGAGCGCCACCAGAGTCTTACAGACAAGAAAGTGCTTACTAATGTTGTTACAGAAATCTTTGCAGATAAAAGAGCGCTTGTAGATTACTATAAAATTCAGAACGACAACCTAAGCGCTTCCCTTGTAGATACTACAGAGATAGAGCAACACAAAGAAAGTATCGTTTCTGTGCATACTTTTTCTCTAGGTGGAAACATCACTCGTAACAACCTTAACTTTTATCAAAAAGGAGAGTACATGGACTCTATCCTTAAAGGTATTACGATTATAGAAGGAAAGCAACACGTAGATCACAACACACTAGTACACCACATTACTCCTAACTGCGAGAGCCACCAAGATTACAAAGGTATTTTTGCAGACAAATCTGTAGGAGTATTTAATGGAAAAGTAGTTGTTGAGAAAGAAGCTCAAAAAACAAATGCTTACCAGTCTAATAACAATATTTTATTAGATGATACAGCAACTATCAACTCAAAGCCTCAATTAGAGATTTTTGCAGATGACGTACGCTGTTCTCACGGTTGTACCATAGGACAACTAGATGAGAGTGCCCTTTTCTATCTACAATCTCGTGGTATTGGAGAAAAAGAAGGTCGTGCATTATTAATGTATGCTTTTGCAAACACGGTACTATCAAGTGTGAAAATTCCTCAGTTAAAGGAAAGAATCACAAAACTTATTGCTAAGAAAATCGGTGTAAACATCGGCTTCGAGCAGTAAACGATTAGACCTATATATTTAAAGCCGTTACTCTCGAGTAACGGCTTTTTCATTTTAAACACAATACGCACTGGAGTAGTCTAAAAGTAGTCCAGTTTGTATCTTTGTAACAAAGAAAAATGCTATGCTAGACGTTAAGAAAATACGCAAAGATTTCCCTATTCTCAAACGAGAAGTCAATGGGAATCCGCTTATTTATTTTGATAATGCCGCCACTTCACAAACACCACAAGTGGTGATAGATGCTATTGTAGACTACTACTCAAACTATAATGCAAATATCCATCGCGGCGTACACTCACTTTCTCAGGAAGCAACAGATGCTTATGAGGAGGCTCGTATTACAATTCAAAAGCATTTTAACGCTGCAAAACCTTACGAGATTATTCTCACAGCAGGAACTACGCATGCCATTAATCTTGTAGCACATGGTTTTGCCTCCATACTTAAAGAAGGTGAAGAGGTTTTAGTTTCGGCTCTAGAGCATCACAGTAATATTGTACCGTGGCAGATGCTTTGTGAGAAAACTGGAGCCATCCTTAAAGTGATACCTCAGACAGAAAGTGGTGAACTGGATATGGACGCTTTCGCGAAAGCGTTATCTCCTAACTTAAAACTAGTCTTTGTAAACCACGTATCTAACGCATTAGGAACTATAAACCCTATAGAGCACATCATTGAGGAAGCTCATAAAGTAGGTGCTGCAGTTCTTATAGACGGCGCACAAGCTACGCCACACATCAAACCAGATGTACAAGCACTAGACGCCGACTTCTACGTATGTTCTGCTCATAAAATTTGCGGTCCTACTGGTGTGGGTATTCTATACGGAAAAGAAGAATGGCTTACTAAATTACCTCCTTATCAAGGTGGTGGCGAGATGATAGATCAGGTAAGTTTTGAAAAAACCACCTATGCTGGTTTACCTCACAAATTTGAAGCCGGAACGCCTAACATTTGTGGAGGAATTGCAACGGCTGCAGGTCTTGATTATATGAATGCCATAGGTTTTGATAATATCGCTAGCTATGAAGATGAGCTATTACAATACGGAACAGAGAAATTACTTGAAATAGAAGGTCTCAAAATTTATGGTACTTCTGCACACAAAACCGCCGTTATTTCATTTAATGTGGGCAATATTCATCCTTATGACATAGGGACTATACTTGATAAACTAGGTATTGCAGTACGCACAGGTCATCACTGTGCACAACCTATTATGGAGTATTATAAAATACCAGGAACGGTACGCGCTTCTTTTTCATTTTATAATACCAAGGAAGAAATAGACACCTTTGTAACTGGATTAAAACGAGCGGTCACCATGCTCTCGTAATATCTAGCAGAACATCGTTTTCAGACATTGTTATATTGATACAGGTAAATTCACATATCACATTATCGCCCGTCACCCTAGTTGATCAAGAGCGATTATACAATTTGATGAAAAGGGTGTATCCATCTGCATATGCGCATTTTTGGAAAGATGAAGGCTCATGGTATCTCAATCAGATTTATAGTAAGGAAAACTTAAAACAAGAGCTTAGTGATGCAAATAGTATGTATTACTTTGTGTATTATAACGATGAGACAGTAGGGATTTTAAAGCTTATTAAAAATTGTAAGTATCCTCCACTAGCTTATGAAAAAGGTTTTAAAATACATCGTATTTACCTAGACCCTTCTGTTCAAGGTAAAAGTGTAGGCAGAGCATTAATGAGTTATGCACAGCATGTTGCAATAGCTCAAAAACACAGTCTTATCTGGCTTGATGCGATGGATAAACACGCACAAGCACAACGTTTTTATAAAAAACTAGGATATCAAAAGACAGAAAAACAAAGATTAGATTTCCCATTATTACATGACGAGCATCGTCCCATGTGGTTTATGCATAAAATGCTAGACTCGACAGAATGACAGTTAATCTTCTGGGCACTATCTTTGCAAATACTCTTTTACTATGAAACACACATATTACATAATCGCTTTAGCAATAGGCCTCTTTTTAAGTAGCTGTGCTACCGAAAAAAAGGAAAGTGAACCTGATGTAAAAGCGCCTAGATTTTCTGGATACTACACACTTACGAGTATAGAAGAGACACCTATTACAAAACAAGGAATCACTTTTAATATAGAAAGTCAAAAAAGAAGAATAACTGGTTTTTCTGGATGCAACTCCTATAACGCAGCGTTTACCCTTACTAAGGATAAATTAGATATCACAGATCCGTTATCTACTAAGAAAGCATGTCCTGCAGAAGCTATGGACTTAGAGAAAAAAGTATTTAAAAATCTCATCAAGGTAAATAGGTACACTCTTAAAAACGGAACACTTACTTTATATAATGAAGATCAAGTACTTTTTAACGCAACTTCAACAGCACTATAATTATGGCAAGTATAAAAGAAATACAAGATGAAATCGTTGATGAGTTCAGCATGTTTGAAGACTGGATGCAACGTTATGAGTATATGATAGACTTAGGAAAATCACTTCCTATGATTGATAATCAGTTTAAAACTGATGATTATATTATAAAAGGTTGCCAGAGCAAGGTCTGGGTACACGCAGATATGACAGACGGCGAGATTGCCTTTACTGCAGATAGTGATGCGATTATTACAAAAGGAATCATAGCGATACTTATACGTGCTTTTTCTGGACAGCCGCCACAAGCAATTATAGATGCAGACACTTCGTTTATAGATGAGATAGGACTTAAAGATCACCTCTCTCCTACCCGTGCAAATGGACTTGTGAGCATGATCAAACAGATAAAGCTATATGCTGTAGCTTATCAAACACAACTGAATTAGATTACAAATTACGCTTGCGCGAAAATGTGATGCAATTCACCATTATTAACTAAATAAAAGAGACTGCATTGCAGTACAACAATACATATGGAAGTAAACACAGAAGAGTTAGGAGATAAGATTGTAAGAGTACTGAAAACCATTTACGATCCAGAAATTCCTGTAGATATTTATGAGTTAGGTTTGATTTATGATGTTTTTGTAAATGAAGACATGGATACCAAAATCCTTATGACGCTTACTACACCTAACTGCCCCGTAGCCGAAACATTACCACTTGAGGTGGAAGAGAAAGTAAAATCTCTCAAAGAAGTAAAAGATTGTGAAGTGGAAATCACATTTGACCCACCATGGACACAAGACCTTATGAGTGAAGAAGCAAAACTAGAATTAGGAATGTTGTAAAAGTATTGTGATGCGTTTTAAACTTATAGATTAAAACGCATCATCACTTTTTAATTACATTATTATGGCAGAAGAAATCATAAATAGAGTCGCCGGGAGTAAACTCATCACTTTTGATTTGGAAGATTTATATCCCAAAGGAAAGAGAGAAACACTAGATATTTCCGAATGGCTGGACCAAGGATTTATTCTACGTGAAACCCAGTTTCGCGAAAGCATAAAAAATCACGATTGGCAGCAATATTCGGGCTCATTTGTGGCTTTACACTGCAGCACAGATGCTATTGTTCCAGCGTGGGCATATATGCTTGTTTCTACCCATTTACAAGATATTGCACAAAAGACCATCGTAGGATCTCTAGAACTTCTAGAAACTATTCTTTACACCACAGCTATTGCAAATCTTGACACGACACCTTATCACGGTGTTCCATTGATAATAAAGGGATGCTCTAATAAACCAGTTCCTCCTAACGCATATTTACTGCTTATAGAAAAACTTCAGCCTGTGGCACGCAGTATTATGTTTGGAGAAGCTTGCTCTACCGTTCCTCTCTTTAAGAAGCGCGCTTAAAAATTGCCTTGACATTCATATACTCCCTGTGTATATTTACTCTCTTAATTTTTAAGTAAGTCCCTATGAGAACATATCTTTTTTTATTGCTACTAGCCACAAGTAGCATTCTAGTCGCCCAGACGAAGACAAAGAAAAAAGATTCTCTTCCTGATGGATGGAAAAGCAAAGGACTTGCAGAATTACTTTTTAGCCAAAGTGCCTTTAATAAGGAATGGCAAGGTGGAGGTACTTCTAACATCGCTGGTAACTTTAATATAAGCTGGGATCTCAATTATAAACGCAATAAACTTACGTGGGATACTAGACTCACTTCTATCCTTGGTCTTGCAGCGACAAAAGATCAAAAATTTGTGCGTAAAACTACAGACAGACTAGAACTAAATAGCCTTGTAGGTAGTAGAATCAATAAATCTAACTGGTACTACTCTGGAGTTTTTAACTTTAGAACACAAATGGCACCTGGTTATGAATTTTTTGACCGTAATATTCTTGATGATGATGGAGAGATTATTACCACTGTACAAGACAGAAGAGAAATTACAGACACTTTCTCTCCTGCATATATTCAGGCCGGACCAGGTATTCTTTGGAAAAAAAGTAATGACTTTACAGTAAACTTAGCACCAGCTACTTCAAGACTTATTTTTGTCCAATCTAGATTTACCAGAGTAGATGAAAGCGACCCAATGGCTGTAGCAGCATATGAACCATTCTTTGGTGTAGCTGCAAATGAAAATACTCGTTTTGAACTAGGTTCATCATTAAGCGTTTATTATAAAGAAGAACTTTTTGAAAATGTAGTTTTTGAAAACACCTTAAATCTGTATGCAGATTATCTAGAGAAAGTAAAAAATGTCGATTTAGATTATACGCTAAATGTTGCCATGCAAGTAAATAAGTATGTCACAACTAATCTTGCACTACAGCTCATTTATGATGAAAATGCAGTGAGCGGTTTACAAGTGCGAGAAGTACTTGGAGTAGGACTTAAGTACGCTTTTCTTGAGTGGAAATCTTAGACAGCACACCACTTTACAAAACTATAATTATAAGCCCACGATTAATGTCATATTTAATCGATAAAGAGAGCATAACATTAATTTATTGAGATTAAAGGCAGCAATTTTTATTTAATTATATCTTTGTTCTACAAATCTTAACGAATTATTATTATGAAAAGACTTATTGTTTTAGGAGCATCTATCCTCCTCACAATCAGCGCGCAAGCACAAACAGAAGAAGAATTAAAGGCGCAACAAGCTCCTAAGAAAGCAGAAATTGCAAAACTTCAAGGAGAAGTAAATAGTTTACAAGCACAAATCGATGCCCTTCCAGGATGGAAATATGGAGCATTTGGAACTATAGGAGGAAATTTCTCTGAATTCAGCAACTGGTATTCTCAAGGTGCACCTAACGTATCTTCAGGTAATATAGGTATTACTGGTAATGCTTTTGCAAACAAACTAGAAGAAAAATACTTCTGGAGAAACAGCCTTAGCGTAAACTTAGGATGGGTAAAATTTGATGAAGAAGGTGAGGAAGAAGAAGGCTTTCAAGAAGCTACAGATGTTTTTAATGTTTCTTCTTTATATGGTTACAAACTAACTGACAAGATCGCTGTATCTGCATTAGGTGAGTACAGAACTACGATATTAAATAACTTTAACGATCCAGGTTACTTAGATCTAGGTGTTGGTGCTACATGGACTCCTATTCCTAATCTTATTGTTGTGGTACACCCACTTAACTATAATTTTGTATTTAGTAGTGGTGATTCTGTTTTTGAATCTTCTTTAGGAGCAAAAATTGTTGCAGATTATACTCGTCAGATTGGTAAAATTGCATTCAAGTCTAACTTATCTGCTTTCCAAAGCTATAAGTCTAGCGACTTCTCAAACTTTACTTGGATTAACTCTTTTAGCTATAAGCTATGGAACCAAATCGGTATTGGTTTTGAATTTGGTTTAAGAGGAAACAAACAAGAAAACCTTGCTTTCCAACAAGGACTATTTGATGCACAGGTTGCACCTACAGAAGTGAGACCTACATTTGACAGCATAGATTCTCAAATACAATCATACTACCTTCTTGGACTTACGTATGCATTCTAAATAATTGCAATACTACTAGCTTAAAGGCTAATGATACATAATAAAAATGCGAGCCCTTACAGGCTCGCATTTTTGCTTTGTAGCAACTTCATAATATAAAAGATTATAAATACCCAAAACCTTTTAAAATGAAAAAACCAGCCTAAAAAGGCTGGTTTTTGTCGGGGTAGCAAGATTCGAACTTGCGACCTCCTCGTCCCAAACGAGGCGCGATAACCGGGCTACGCTATACCCCGAGTATTTAACGGGGTGCAAATATAATAAAATCTAATATATAATCACAAACTTTATTAATCAATAATTTTAAATTTTACTCTATTCTTATATAACTCTCGCCTTCTGTTCTATTTCCATCTTCGTCTAGCTGTATTTGCTGGTAACTATTTGCCCCCATCACTAGCTCAAATCTAAAAATTTGAGTCGTATCTACTATATTCATCATAGGCCCAGAAGCATACTCTAGTCGCTCCTCGAGAAAACCGTCTGACACACTATATGTACCATAGCCAAACCATTCATTACTATCTGAAGGATCGTTGCGAGTCCACATTACTTTTCCTTTACTATACATCTTCACCTGCCTATAGCCATTCTCATTGGGCAACATTTCTGAGAGCATCCCGTTTTCATACATCTGCTGGTTTTCTAATTCCCACACGCCTTCTAAGATCATAGCAGGTTCATCAGTATTCAATCCATCACTTGTTAAAAGTGTAGCACCCATCACATAAAAGCAAAGCATCATTAGTGTTTTCATAATATTTGGGTTTAGTTAATAATTTATTTTTCAACACTTTAAGGTACAAAAAAATTAATAAGATATGCATTGAGATCTTTTTTGAACCTAGCTATTTCCCTAATGATTACGCTTTATTATATTTACGCGCATAAAAACGGGTAGTAGCTTAGTCCGGTTAAAGTGCTGGTCTGGGGGACCAGAGATCGGAGGTTCGAATCCTCTCTACCCGACATAAAAAAATCTCAACTAATTTTTTTTAATTAGTTGAGATTCTTGAATAAAAAATATGTAAGATTTCTGTAAGGTGAAATTTTACAATTACAAACTGCTACTGGTTTAAAAACCATAATCGTAATATCCCAGAGATTTCAATCTATAATCCATAGCTTGTTGACTTACTCTAAAAAGATCGCTTAGAGTCTTTAATTTCTTTTCATAAGATATATCCTCAGAAAGTTTACCTAACTCTTTTTTAAGAAGAGGTTTCGGCATTAATAGAGAAGCCGCAAAAGCATTTGCCTCTTTTTCCATTTGTCTATCACTAGGCTGAGTGGTGCTCCTATATAATTTTGAGCCCTTAAAAAAGTCTACAAAAAGTGGCTTTTCGACGTGGAGGCTAAAATGCCCGATTTCGTGAGAAACCGTAAACCTCTGTCTAACAACGTGTTGATTTCTATTTAGCCCGATAATATTTTTATTGTCTTTCCTTACTAGAAAGCCAGAAACATCATCATCTAAATCTTGTTCAACAATAGATATTCCAAGACGACTCGCTACTTCAAATACATCAATAGGTGTCTTAAGCAAATTTAATTCTTTAAGAATTTGAAAAGCTTTATTTTGACTATCCGTAAACCAATTATTCTTCGTCATCTGTAATTATAGATTTGAGAAACGTTAAGTTTTTTTTACTCATTTTGTTTGGTAAGGAATCTAAGATTTCTGAAAACTTTTCATCGATTTCAACTTTAGATTTTTTATAACTATCTATAGAAGGTAGTAATTCAGTTATTTTACATTCAAGAACAACAGCTATTTGGTAAATTACGTGAATTGAGGGCTGGTGATATCCAGATTCAATATTAGCAACAGAGGATCTACTTAATGATATAAAAGAAGCCAATTCTTCCTGACTTAATTTTCTCGATTTTCTTAAATTCTTGATGTTGCCGCCTAAATACTCATATAAGAAAGTATCGTTATCCATTGGTATACTTTAAACTAAGCAAGTAAATATAATATATATTATGTTTATGTCGTAAACATTTTAAAAAAATTTATCAATTTGTTTATATCCAATATTTTTTCGTATATTTGTAGTAATGATTGGTTTAAAGAAAATCAATCTTTTATAAATAGAAAAAATCAGATAGAAAGACTACCTGATTTGTTCAATGTTGATGAATTCTAGGGGGTCGGATCCCAAAAGAATTCTTTTGTTTTATCGTTCTACAAAAGTACATATTCTTCTTTAATTGCACAAGTGTTGTCTTTCTAGTTGGTTTTATAACCAATTAACTATGAATTAGTCCGCCTTATTTAACCAACTGCTTCCATCGTAGCTTATAAGCTACTGCCTTATTGTAGGCCAAGAACTCCAAAGAAGCGATCGCGATAGAGTGAGTTCTAAAGTGAATTTTTTAAGAATACCACTCTTTTAAACTTAAAAGGAGTGCAACACAAATAAATATTACATTATGAAGAAGATTAACATAACTAATTTAAAAGACTGCTTTCGTAAAGGCATAAAACCAGCAATAGCTTTCGAATATGCTTTCGAAATAAACAATGACGAATTTAAGACCAAGGAGCCTATAATAGAAGGTGACGACTTACACGAACTTTTTGGAACCAATAAGGATACTCATTTCATAAGAATGGTAACTTCTAAGGGTCGAGATTTGATTGGTCCAAATGTAAAAATAGACCTAACTGAATGTGGTATAGAGAGATTCATAATACGTCCTTATGAGCAAGCTAGTATAGATATACAAGAATGCTATTGCGCTGGCACCGAACCCTTCATTACTTACGAGTATGTTCTAAAGATTAACAGAGAAAAGTATTCTGTTCGTCAGGAAGAAATATCCCGAGAGGAGATTTTAGCTCTTGTAGATAAAGACCCTAAAACTCATAGAGTGAGAATGTTTACTAAAAACGGTAAGCCTATTCTTAAGGATGGTCAAATTATCGACCTTACAAAATGTGGTGTAGAGAGGTTTGTTGTTGAAGCTCTTGATTGTACTGAAGGATACCTAACTGGAACAACTACTAATGGGGTTTTGACTGAATCGGATATTTCTTTTTTAAAAGGATTTAAATTTGAGGTCGCTCTTTTAAATTACCAGAACTTAAACTGGTTAAGGGTCACAAATTTTGATATACCTGAAGGTTATAACGTTAAAGAGGCTGAAGCGATAATAATGATACCCCCACATTACCCAAAAGCCCAGCTAGATATGATTTATTTTAATCCGCCATTGGCGCGTGCCGATGGCAAGCACATTGGAGCATTGAGTAATCGTATTATTGACGGTAAAACATATCAGCAATGGTCACGACATAGAACCGCAAATAATAAGTGGGATCCCCAAAACGACGATGTGGAATCACATATTGATTTAATGATTAGCTGCCTTAAGGCAGAATTCAAAAAACGTTAAGCCATTATGGAGATGCATATAAAAATGACACAAAAAATGCATCAAGAGCTAAAGAACCATCTTCACAACGGAGATGGTTTGGAAGCTGTTGCATTTGTGCTTTGTGGAAAGTCGGATCAATCAGGAATTAATTATTTGCTTGCTCACGAAACCTGCTTACTGCCTTATGATAATTGTGTGCGAACACAAGATAGAGTTAATTGGAAAACAATTGATGTAGAAGGTGTATTAGAAAAAGCCCTTTCCAAGAACTTAAGTATAATTAAAATTCACTCACATTTCATTCAAGATTCTAATTTTTCATCCTTTGATGATATATCAGATAGAGATTTTTTTGAATCAGTTTTTGGGTGGTTAGATTCTGATACGCCTCAAGCTAGCGTAATTATGTACCCTGACGGGTCATTAAAAGGACGAATTATATCTAGTGACTTAGATTTTTCTTCTGTAAAACGCTTTACAATTGTTGGTAATGACATAAAGTTTTACTGGGAAACTCAAAACAGTAAAACTCCTCTAGCATTTGAAAGGAATTCTCAAACATTTGGAAATCATACGACACGTATTCTTAGGGATATGAAGATCGGAATAATAGGAGTCTCTGGAACTGGTAGTCCTATTGCGGAGATGCTAATGAGATTGGGAGCTGGTACAATAGTACTCGCTGACCCTGACACTGTAGGACAAGAGAACTTAAATAGAATAATATCTTCTCGCAAGACAGATGCAGTAGATGAGAAATTAAAAGTAGATGTCTTACAAAGGCATATAACTGAAGTAAATATAGGAACTCACGTTATTACATACCCTTGTGTTTTTCAAGAAAGTGAAAAAGCACTTGAAGAGTTAAGTACTTGTGATGTCATATTTGGCTGTGTTGATTCTATTGAAGGAAGGCATTATCTGAACCTTATTTCAACTGCATATCTTGTACCTGTTATCGATGTTGGTGTCAAACTTGTTGCGGACGGTAAAGGAAATGTTGACTCTATAATTGGGAATATACATTACTTGACTCCTGGCTATCAAACCCTCGAAGAGAGAGGTGTGTATTCTTGGGATATGCTTAGTGCAGAGGTTATGAAGAGAATAGCTAGAGATGAATATGAGAATAGGCGAGTATATTTTGAAAATATTGAAGTGAGTAGTCCAGCTGTGATTAGTGTAAATAGTGTTTACTCTTCCCTTGCGGTAAATGAAATGTTAGGTAGAATCCATATGTTTCGTTATAATGATAACTCTCGTTACAGACATACTGTTGTCAATCTTACCGATTGGGATTTAAGCTCGTATCCTATATGCGCTACTAAAGATGATTGGCATTTAAGCAATATAGGTTTAGGTAATTCTCAAAACAAAACGAATGAGGCAATTATTTAAGAAATTCATATCATGGCTATCGAAACTTTTAAGTAAAGAGGCTACAGTCACTTCAAAAAGAGGATTTAATGTGCATTATACGAGTGAGTTTCCAGAGTTTATTGATAAAAATATCATTTATGTGGAATGTAATGTTAAGTCAAAAGATTACTGGTATGCAAAATTACAGTGCCCTTGTGGATGTGAAGATGTAATTACATTAAATCTAATGGATGATGTCAACCCTTGTTGGAAATTGACAACAAATGAAGAAGAACCTTCGATTTACCCTTCGATTTGGAGGACTAAGAATTGTGAAAGTCATTTTTGGTTGAGGAGTGGCCTGATTGTTTGGGCTGAATAGAATAGATTACAAATAAAACTCGGTAAGCTTCATAGTTTGTCGAGTTTTTTTACAAGTAAATTGACGTGTCTCAATTTGTTTAAAGTGAGATACCCATCTCTACCCGACATAAAATAGATAGGACGTATTTATTTTACGCTTTCGCGAAAGCGTACTCCTCTCAACCCTATTAATCTCAGTCTTTTTTAAGATATTTAACCTGTGAATACAAGACAGCGTTTAGACAGAGCTTACAAAGCAGCAAAGGAAATACCATTTTCTGATGCCGATAAACTAGTTTTCTTTTCCGACTGTCACCGCGGAGACAAAAGCTTTGCCGATGATTTTGCGCGAAATGAGAATATCTATTACCACGCGTTAAAACATTATTATAAAGAAGGATTTACTTATTGCGAGCTAGGGGATGGAGATGAGCTATGGGAAAACAGCTCCTTTGAAAGCATCTTACGTGCCCATAAAAATGTCTATACATTACTGCAGAAGTTTCACTTTGAAAAACGACTTCACCTCATCTGGGGAAATCACGATATGGTATATCGCGATAAGAACTACGTTCAAAAACATTTGAGCACTTATTTTGATCCTAAGGATGGCAGAGAAGAGATTTTGTTTAAAAATCTAGAGTATCATGAGGCATTGATATTAAAACATCAGGAAAGTGCTCAAGAACTCTTTTTATGCCATGGTCATCAAGCCGACTGGTTCAATTATCATGGGTGGCGCTTTAATAGGTTTCTCGTTAGAATCTTATGGAAACCACTTCAAATATTTGGCATCTCTGATCCTACGAGTCCTGCAAAAAATTACAAAGAGCTCATAAAAGTAGAGCGACGTATTAAAAAGTGGATTACAGAAAACAATAATCTACTCACCATAGTAGGGCATACACATAGACCTCGATTTCCAGAACCGGGAGATATTGCTTTTTTTAATGATGGTAGTTGTGTTCATCCGCGTAGTATCACAGGCTTAGAAATAGAAAATGGCGCTATCTCTCTTATAAAATGGCATATTACTACCACAGAAGAAGGCCACCTGCATGTAAATCGCGTGCTACTGGAAGGACCTCAAAAAATAAGGGATTATAAAACTAGCTAGTTTTATAATCCCTCAATATAGTTTTTAATAAAATAATTTAGTTCTACTCCTCTGGCGCAAGTGTTACTCGTAATCCATCCATATCTCGATGTATATGAAGCTGGCAACCTAAACGGCTATTATCCTCTACATGAAAGGCTTCTGCAAGCATTGCTTCCTCATCATCACTCATCTCTGGCAACACGTGATCACTCTCAACATAACACTGGCAAGAAGCACACATCGCCATACCTCCACAAATACCTATGGTACCTTCTGGAGCGAGCTCATAAGAGCGCACAACCTCCATTAAGTTCATATTCATATCTGTAGGGGCATCAATCTCGTGAGCAACGCCATCGCGATCTGTGATTGTAATTTTAATATCTGTCATGGATAGCGATTTATACTGTAATACTTATAAGATTCACCTATTGCTAGTCTATTGCTTTAACTACAGCTTTAGGAGCTTCTTTCTTTGTTCCGTCAAACCCTGTTACTCCACCTACGGTCGTATACTTCATTACATAACGTTTATCTGGAAAAATACGCTGGTAAGCACTCTGACACATTAACGTTGCTTCGTGAAAACCACAAAGGATTAACTTCAATTTACCCGGATATGTATTTACATCTCCTATTGCATAAATACCTGGAATGTTCGTTTGGTAGTCTAAACTGTTATCCACTTTAATAGCATTTTTCTCAATCTCTAGTCCCCAGTCTCCTATAGGACCTAGTTTTGGTGCAAGTCCAAAAAGCGGTATAAAGTGATCACAAGGCTCATTAAAAGTATCTTCACCTTGTTTAATAGTCACTCCGTTTACATGCCCATCCCCTAGTACATCAACCACCTCTGCTGGGGTGACTAATTTAATGCGTCCTTGATTTTTGAGTTCCTGAACTTTCTCTACACTATCAAGAGCACCACGGAATTCATTACGACGGTGCACTAGCGTCACTTCACTAGCAACATCTGCTAGAAAAATACTCCAGTCTAAAGCGCTATCTCCACCACCAGCAACAATCACTTTCTTGTCACGGTACAACTCAGGATCTCGTATAATATACTCTACCCCGATATCTTCGTAACTCGCAATATTAGGAATAGGCGGTTTACGAGGCTCAAAACTCCCTAGACCTCCTGCAATTGCAACTACAGGCGCGTGGTGTTTTGTTCCTTTATTTGTGGTTACTATAAACGTGCCGTCTTCTTGTTTATCTATAGTTTGAGCACGCTCACCTAGTGTAAATCCAGGCTGGAAAGGCTCTATTTGTTTCATTAAGTTATCTACAAGATCACCTGCAAGCACTTCTGGAAATGCAGGAATATCATAAATAGGCTTCTTAGGATAAATCTCAGAACACTGCCCTCCTGGTTGAGGAAGTGCGTCAATAAGATGACATTTTAACTTTAATAATCCTGCTTCAAAAACGGTAAAAAGCCCTGTAGGACCAGCACCTATAATGAGTATATCTGTTTTAATCATTGATTCTTATTAATACGCTTTCGCGAAAGCAAAAATATATACATCCTCCATCTAAGAAGATGACCTTTATCTGTCTTACGCCTTAACATTAATAACTTCTTCTATCTGCGGAGCATGCTTTTTTATAGTCATCTCCACGCCACTTTTAAGTGTCATTTGATTTACAGAGCATCCTACGCAAGCTCCTTGTAATTGAACACGTACAATAGTATCGTTTTCTATACCTAAAAGGGTAATATCTCCTCCATCACTTTGTAAAAAAGGGCGAATTTCTTCTAGTGCATCTTCTACTTTCTGGGTTAACTCTGCTCCGGTCATAATTAATTCTTTACAGCAGAACAACCTGCCATGGTAGTAATCTTTATAGCCTCTGTTGCAGGTAAGTTCTTATTACGTCTTACTGTTTCTTCGACTACATTTTTAGTAAGCTCATCAAAAGCTAGCATTGTAGGCGTATTCGCTTGTAATGCTGCTGGACGCCCTACATCTCCAGCTTCTCGTATGCTTTGTACCAGTGGTATCTCCCCTAGCAAGCGCACTCCTAAATCCTCGGCAAGGTGTTTTGCTCCTTCTTTTCCAAAGATGTAGTATTTATTGTCTGGTAACTCATCTGGTGTGAAATAAGCCATGTTCTCTACGATACCAAGGACTGGTACATTGATACTCTCTTGTTGAAACATTGCTACACCTTTCTTTGCATCTGCAAGTGCCACATTTTGTGGTGTACTTACAACTACAGCACCTGTGATAGGTAGTGATTGCATAATACTCAAGTGTATATCTCCAGTTCCTGGAGGAAGGTCTAGCAGTAAGAAATCTAGTTCTCCCCAAGCAGCATCAAAAATCATTTGATTTAAAGCTTTTGCCGCCATAGGTCCTCTCCAGATTACTGCTTGATCTGGCTTAGTAAAAAATCCGATTGAAAGTACTTTTACTCCGTAGCTCTCTACAGGCTTCATTTTTGACTTCCCATCTACAGTAACAGAAAGTGGTCTCTCGTTTGCTACGTCAAACATAATAGGGACAGAAGGACCGTAAATATCTGCATCTAGAATTCCTACTTTGAATCCCATCTTTGCAAGTGTTACTGCGATATTTGATGTTACTGTAGATTTACCTACACCTCCTTTTCCAGAAGCAATAGCTACAATATTTTTAATACCAGGAATATCCTTTCCTTTTATCTCGTTACTTTCATCTTTGGCTGGTGCATTGACTTTTACATTAACCTTCACTTGTGCTTTTGCAAACACTTTATCCTGTATGGTTTTCATAATATCAACCTCTGCTTTTTTACGTGCTTGTAGTGTTGGGTTATTGATAGTAATATCTACTATCACCTCATCACCAAATGTAAGTACATTTGTAACAGCACCACTATCTACCATATTTTCTCCAGCACCTGGAGCTGTTATGGTTTTTAAAGCCTCAAGAATATCGTTTTTTTGTAGTTTCATTGTCGTGTTTAAGCAATTCTGAATAATCTCTAATTAGATTGATTCTAAATGCAAAGATACAACCGCAAGGAGGTATATTCCAACCTTTGAAATTTCAAATAATTTGACATTTCAAGTTTAATTAATCCTTAAATAATACATTGAATTTTAAAGGTTCTCTCTCAAGTTTCATAAGTCTTGAGACAACTCCGTACTAGGATCCCAAAAGTGTTTTTTAAAAGCCACAATTTTATCATCTACCACTTCTACTCCTTCATTTTCCAGCAGCTGCTGCATGAGGTTAGTTTGCGGAAAATGATGCTTACCGGTAAGTAGTCCCACACGATTTACAACTCTATGAGCAGGTACTTCACTATGTATATGTGAACCATTCATTGCCCAACCTACCATACGGCTGCTTCTAGCAGCTCCTAGGTACTTTGCAATAGCCCCATAACTGGTTACACGACCATAAGGTATTTGGGCTGCGACAGCATAGACTTTTGTAAAAAAGTTTTCGGTTTTTGGAGCGTAATTCATTCGAAGTAAATGGTTCTTATCAGTGTGATGATCATGAGTATCACCATGAGACACGCCATAAAGTAATTAGAATACTTTGTAAACGTGGTTGCCCTATTTTGAATTCTCGCAAAAAATATCACATAAAAATATAATGCTGTAAAAGTACCAAGTGCCGCTGCTAGCACAAAAAAGGCAATAGCAACAATATCATATTCTACCTTACCACTCACATTTAATGCAGCTCCTAATGCACAGAAATAAGGTATAGGTAAAATATTAAGCGCCGAAATCATCATCCCTTTACCAAGACTCTTGATTCCTCTATTTTTAGAAAGCTTGACTTTAGGAACCTTACCACGCTTTGCCTTCATAAAGAAGAACACTGCCATAATCAAGAAGATTACAAGTCCTGTTCTTAATAACATATTCTGTACAAATGGATTGCCAAAAATATATTTAGCTAGTAATACCGCAATAAGTGCTTGTATAATAACAATAAACGAAGCACCTATAGCGACTAGCAATCCATTATTACGACCACGCTCTACGCAAGTTTTTGCAACCGACATATTGATTAGACCAGGAGGTATAACTCCTGCTAAAGCAGCAAAGAATGTGATTAAGAAGAGTTTTGTTATCTCCAAGGCTAGCGTTTACTTAACTCTAAATTTAATATAAGTAATTGGTTTTCCTTGTTCTAGATATTGTTTTTCGTAAAAAGTTTGAATACCTACCACTTCCTTTGGAGAATATTCATTCTTGTATACATTATGATTTGCCTCTAAAATCTCGTGACCTTCACCGTGAAGTAGTCCTAAGGTATAACCATGCATAAACTCAGAGTCGGTTTTTAAGTTTACACACCCATCTGGTTTAAGCACACGCTTATACTTTTGGAGAAACTCCGTATTAGTCATTCTGTGTTTTGTACGCTTGTACTTAATTTGAGGATCTGGAAAAGTAATCCATATTTCATCTATTTCCGCTTTCGCGAAAGCGTGCTCTATCAACTCAATTTGCGTACGCATAAAACCTACGTTAGTCAAGTTATCTTCGATAGCGGTTTTTGCTCCTCTCCAAAAACGGGCACCTTTGATGTCAATACCTACAAAGTTTTTATCTGGATATGATTGTGCAAGACCCACAGAATATTCCCCCTTACCACAGCCTAGCTCGACCACAATAGGGTTGTCATTCTTAAAAAAATCTTTATTCCATTTACCCTTTAATGGGAATGTACCATCTACGAGTTCTTCTCTTGTAGGTTGTACTACATTTGAAAATGTCTCATTTTCTCTAAAACGCTTAAGCTTATTTTTACTTCCCACAGGTATATTTAATGTTTTGGTAAAATTAAGGAAACTTTTAGTAGTTAGAAGAGTTAGATATTTGCATTGTGAATTATAAAAAACACATATTAGTTGCACCCCTCAACTGGGGACTGGGTCACGCTACGCGATGCATCCCTATAATTCGCACCTTAACTTTTCATAATTATAAAGTAACGATCGCTAGTGATGGCCAAGCGTTGAAACTGCTTACAAAGGAATTTCCAGAGCTTGCTACCGTCACTTTACCTTCATATAACATTGCGTATTCTGAGAAAGGATCGCATTTTAAAAGAAAACTAATTGCAGATCTGCCTTCCATAAGAAGAACCATAAAAGAGGAGCATAGAGACCTTGAGGAACTTATCTATAAGTTAGGCATAGATGGGGTGATTTCTGACAATAGACTTGGGTTATATACTAAGAAGGTGCCCTGTGTGATTATAAGCCACCAGCTGCAGGTCTTGAGTGGTAAAACCACTTGGTTATCATCTGCTGCACATAGAATGTATCTCCAAAGATTTAATGAATGCTGGGTTCCTGATGTAGCTGGTGATATAAATTTAAGTGGCGTCTTAGGGCATCCACAAAAAAAACTATCTATCCCCACTAAATATATAGGCCCTTTGAGCAGAATGAAATCTTCTGAAGAAGAAATTATATATGACTATATCGCTGTACTGTCTGGACCAGAACCACAGCGCACTATGCTAGAGGATATTATTATCGCGCTTTTTAAGAAAGCCAGTGTAAAGCTACTTATTGTGCAAGGAAAGGTCTCCACCGAAGAGGAGGCTGATAAAATAGGCGCTAATATTAAGGTCGTAAACTTTCTAACAACCGCTGCATTAGAAAAGGCGATTAATCAAAGTAAGTACGTGATTGCTCGATCTGGATATACCACAATCATGGACCTTGCTATAATGAGAAAAAAGGTGTTTTTTATACCTACGCCTGGTCAAACTGAACAAGAATATCTCGCCGAATTATTAAAATCAAAAAAGATTGCTCCCTACTGTACGCAAGACAGCTTTAAGAGTAAAGAGTTACCGAGATTAAAAGTGTATCCTGGCTTTGAGCAAGGAATACCTGCTTATGATTTAACTCAATTCTTCGGCCTTTTCAATGGTGAAGGAGAACTCAGAACCCACTCCAAATTCGCTTTCAACATACACTCTTTCTTCATGCGCTTCAATGATGTGCTTGACAATAGAGAGGCCTAGTCCTGATCCACCCACCTTACGGTTACCTGATTTATCTACACGATAAAAACGCTCAAAAAGCCTAGGTATATGTACACTTTCTACTCCTTCTCCATTATCGGTAATACGCACAAGCACTTTATTTTGGATTAAGTCTTGTACACTTACTTCTGTCGTTCCGTTTTCTTTACCGTACTTAATGGAGTTCTCTATAAGATTAGTAAGTAACTGCTGTATGCGCTCCTTATCTGCATTGACCATCACACCTTCATCATAAGGCGCGTCAAAAGCAAGTGTGATATTTCTCTTTGCAGCCTTCATTTCTAGCATTTCAAAAGTGCTATCTACTAGCTCAATAATATCAAAATACTCGTAGTTAATATTAAGATCGCCTACTTCAAGCTTTGTAATCATATCTAGATCATTAACTAGATATATGAGACGCTCCACACCTTTTTCGGCGCGTTGTAGGTATTTTTTACGTACGGCTTTATCATTAATAGCCCCATCTAATAATGTAAGAATATAACCCTGTACCGTAAACAGCGGGGTTTTTAATTCATGAGCTACATTACCAAGAAAATCACGTCTATATTCATCTTGAATACGTAAAGAGGATATTTCGATTTTTTTACGTTTTGCATAACGCTCTACTTCTTCAGATAAAGAAGCCATATCCGTTGTGATGTTATCTGGAACGAAGCTTACATCCTCAAGAAGTTTTATATTATCATAAATCTCCTTTACACCTCTGATTATAAAAAACTGCGTTCTGTAATGTATAATCAAGAAAGAAATCACATAACACAGGCCAATCCCGATAATGGAAGTAGTCCAAGATGGATTACCATCACGCAGGAGCTCAAGCGTTATAATTAGTGCCGCAAATACGATAGATATATAACTCGCTGTAATGAGAGAAAATGAGTAAGACTGCTTAACTCCTGCGGCCATTACATAACAAATTTATAGCCTACACCTTTTACGGTCTTAAATGACTCGTCACCTATTTTTTCTCTAAGCTTACGTATGTGAACATCTATGGTTCGACCACCTACTACAACTTCCAGACCCCAGACTTTATCTAGGATATCTTCACGAGTAAAGACTTTACCTGGTTTTGAAGTTAATAGTGATAACAATTCAAACTCTTTACGTGGCAAGGATAGTTCTTCTTTACCCTTGTAAACTTTATATTCCTCTCTATTGATTACTAGCTTACCTACTTTTGTAATTTGAGAAGACACTCCCTCTTCCTTAAATCTTCGCAACAATGCTTTTACTTTGCTTACTAACACCTTAGGTTTGATAGGCTTTGTGATATAATCATCTGCTCCAGCATCAAAACCTGCTACTTGAGAATAATCCTCTCCCCTAGCGGTAAAGAATGTGATGATAGTTTGGTCCAGATCGCTATTTGCCCGTATTACTTCACAAGCTTCTATACCATCCATCTCTGGCATCATCACATCAAGAATAATTAAATGAGGTGAGTGTTTTTTTGCAAGCTTTACAGCCTCTACTCCGTTTGACCCAGTTATCACTTGGTAACCTTCATTAGATAGATTATAACCTACTATTTCAAGAATATCTGGTTCATCATCTACAAGAAGTATTTTTAGGTCTTTTTTTTTCATGCTCTAAATATTATACGCCTAGTGTAAAGATACGTTGTTTTAGTCTTTTGATATATCCTGCAATGTATTAGCAAAATTGCCCTTTCTCATGTTAAGAGCATTAAGATTTCGTTAAGCTTTCCTACAACTATAATTATTGGCAAGGTAAAATTAAATCGTTTAACTACATGATTAACAACGCCTCACTTGTAAAAAGATCTTTTCCAAAAGCAGAAAATCATCTTAAAAATATTCACTTGTCATTATACTTCTTAAAAAACTAGCGTGAGTACGGGTAGATATGTTTTATATCTTTGCACAAACATTATTCCCAATGCCCCAACAGTCTATTTTTGATATCACTACAGATGCACAATTTGAAGAAGCTGCTCTGGAGGCATTTCGTTTTCAATTTGAGAATAATCCCACCTACAGATCTTTTTGTGACTTACTATACAAACACCCTAGTGAGATAAAAAGAAGTAGAGATATTCCTTTTTTACCTATTCAATTTTTTAAGTCGCATACTATTCTTACTTCTGGTTCAGAGGCTTCGGTTATCTTTAGTAGTAGTGGGACTACAGGTAGTAGCACTAGCAAGCACCATGTTGCGGACTTGAGCTTGTATGAAGATAGTTTTAAGCACGCTTTCGCGAAAGCGTACGGAAACCCAAAAGATTATGTAATACTAGCACTACTACCCTCCTATCTAGAAAGATCTGGATCTTCCCTCATATATATGGTAGATGACCTAATAAAAATGAGTGATCACCCTGACAGTGGATTTTATTTAAACAACCTCAACGAACTTGCAAATAAATTAGAATCACTAGACAAGGCAGGGCAAAAAGTATTACTTATAGGTGTATCATTTGCACTTTTAGACTTAGTAGAATCCCATCGCTTTAATCTTAAGAACACCATTATAATGGAAACTGGCGGAATGAAAGGACGTCGCAAAGAACTGGTCCGTGATGAGCTGCATGAAATACTTTGCAACGGTTTTGGCGTGTCTTCAATACATAGTGAATATGGGATGACTGAGTTATTGAGTCAAGGCTATTCTCATGGAAAAGGGATATTTACCACACCTCCATGGATGAAAGTATACACTCGAGATACAGAAGATGCCCTAAGCTTACTAGAAAGCACAAAAACCGGCGGTCTCAATGTAATTGACCTAGCAAATAGATTTTCCTGCCCATTTATAGCCACTCAAGATCTTGGACGAGTATCCAAGGATGGGAGCTTTACCGTAATAGGCCGTTTTGACAACTCAGATATACGCGGCTGTAACCTGATGTCTCTATAAAATGTAATCTTGCTAAAACTAATACGACTTACTTTACGTATGTATTACTAAAATAGCAAGTTTATGAGATTACTATCATTCATTCTTCTGGCATTATTTACAATTTCCATTACCGCTCAAAAAACAGATTACAACCTCAAAAAAGGATATGTAGCCGAAGGATTTGACGTGACAGAATATTTTAACAATAAAGCTATAGAAGGAAATAAAGAATTCACCACAACATATGATGGGGCGAAATTTAAATTTGCGAGCGAGACAAACCTACAAGCTTTTATTAAGACTCCAGAAAAGTTTGTTCCTCAATACGGAGGGTATTGCGCATATGCTATTGCGGATAAAGGGAAAAAAGTATCGATAGATCCAGAAACTTTTGAAATAAGAGATGGTAAATTATATCTCTTTTACAACTCTTGGGGAGTAAATACCTTAGAAAAGTGGAATGAAGAAGGAGCAGCCACTTTAAAGAAAAAAGCAGATATTGAATGGAAAACTGTAAGGAATAAACATTAAGAACGACTTTATAATAGATTGGTTAGTTAGTTAGAAAGCCCCAGATGTTCACTTGAACACTGGGGCTTTCATATTTCTATTAGTATAGTTTGTATCTCAACTAGGATGCTCTAATAACAAAGTAATTCTTCTTACCTCTTTGAAGCAGTACAAAGGTTCCATTTATCAAATCTGTAGTCTGGATGGTATAATCCTCTCCTACTTTTTCTTTATTTATCGAGATTGAGTTTTCTTTAAGTGCACGTCTCGCTTCTCCATTAGATTTTAAAAATCCTGTCTTTTCTGCAAGTGCTGCGATAATATCTAATCCAGCTTCTATTTCAGATTTTTCTATCTCTGCTTGTGGTACACCTTCAAAGACATCTAAAAATGTTGCCTCATCAAGAGACTTTAGATCATCACTTGTACTTTTACCAAATAAAATATTTGAAGCTGCGATTGCTTTTTCTAGCGCCTCTGCATCATGAACCGTAGTGGTTACCTCCTCTGCTAGTCTCTTTTGTAAAGCTCTCTGATGTGGTGCCTCTTTATGAGCTGCAACAAGTGCTTCAATCTCTTCTCTATCTAAAAAAGTAAAGATCTTAATATACTTCTCTGCATCCTCATCTGTTGTATTTAACCAGTACTGGTAAAATTTATACGGAGATGTTCTTTTTGCATTTAGCCATACGTTTCCACCTTCACTTTTTCCAAATTTACTTCCATCAGACTTAGTGATAAGCGGGCACGTAAGTGCATATCCTTTTCCGCCTCCTATACGACGAACTAATTCTGTACCCGTAGTAATATTACCCCACTGGTCACTTCCCCCCATTTGGAGCGTGATTCCTTCGTTTTTATATAAATGTAAAAAGTCATATCCTTGTACCATCTGGTATGTAAACTCTGTAAATGACATACCATCTGCATCTTCACCAGTAAGTCTATTTTTTACAGAATCTTTTGCCATCATATAATTAACCGTAATATGCTTACCTACATCACGAATAAAGTCAAGAAAAGAAAACTCCTTCATCCAGTCATAGTTATTCACTAAAAGTGCCTGATTTTCTGCACCCGAAGTAAAATCGAGAAACTGTGATAGTTGTGATTTTACACATTCTTGGTTATGACGTAATGTCTTCTCATCAAGAAGATTACGCTCTGATGATTTTCCTGATGGATCTCCTATCATACCTGTAGCTCCACCTACTAACGCAACAGGCCTATGACCAGATCTTTGATAATGTGCCAATAACATAATAGGAACTAAATTTCCAATGTGTAATGAGTCTGCCGTTGGGTCAAAACCTACATATGCAGAGCGCATCGCTTCCATTAAATGTTCCTCGGTTTGTGGCATCACATCGTGTATCATTCCACGCCACTGTAATTCTTCTACAAAATTCTTAATCATTGCTATTGTATTTAGGCAATGGCAAATATAAAAAGAAGCGTGTGACCGCGGCTATTGTTTCTATTAAAAAGATAAAACACGTATACACTTCATATAATTAAGAATTAATTCATGAGGCGTATCTTTACCATATGATTTTAGTTACTGGGAGTACTGGACTTGTAGGTAAACATTTACTGTTGAGCCTCACACAAAAAGATCAAAGCGTTAGAGCTTTGTACCGAAGCGAATCTAAGAAGGCGGAGGTTGTTTCTTTTTTTGCTTTCGCGAAAGCGGAATCTCAATTACACCGTATAGATTGGGTTAGAGGCGATATTACAGAAGTACCCAGCCTCACTGCCGTCTTTAAAGATGTAACTTATGTATACCATTGCGCGGCTCTTATTTCATTTGACCCATACCAATTTAAGGAGCTTACTAAAATAAATATTGAAGGCACTGCAAATGTTGTCAATCTATGCCTAGAAAATAATATCAAAAAATTAGTACATGTAAGCTCTATTGCTACACTGGCAAGCACACCAAACAATCCAATTACAGAAGATAATTTCTGGGATCCAGATGCTCCAAACTCAGTATATGCACTCACAAAAAATGGCGCAGAAATGGAAGTATGGAGAGGAACACAAGAAGGATTAAACGCAATTATTTTAAATCCCGGAATCGTAATAGGTGAAGGAAACTACCAGACAGGTAGCGGAAAGTTCTTTAATCATATTCTTGAAGGAAAAGCTTTATATCCCACTGGAGGTAGCGCAGTGATAGATGTAAAAGACTTAGTAGCATTAATGGAGAAAGCTATGAATAGCACCCTAGCACAAGAAAGGTATATTGCGACTGCTTACAATGTCACTTATCGTGATTTACTAGAAGAAATAGCAAAGACCTTAGGCAAGAAAGCACCTAGTGGAGCTCTAAACAACGGCTTACTCCAATTTTTAAACTTCTTAGACTCTATGAGAGGCATATTTACTCGCAAAAGACAAATAACTAAAATAGGCTACAAGTCATTGCAAAGACAGACATTGTACAGTAATGACAAAATAATAGAAGCGTTTGATTACATTCCCACTCCGCTAGATGTGACTTTGTCACGTATAGCACTACACATTAATCAAGTTCGCTAGTATCTTCCTCAACTCGTATATTTTTTCTACTAAAAGTATCAGTAATTAAACGCCTTGGAATTTCTTTAAACTTAGTTGAATCTTTTTGTTTAAATCTTGCTTTTACTTCTCTTGCTTTCAAAGTTCGTAAAGAATCTTGTTCTTTCTTCTGCAAAGACTCTATAGAGTCATTTACTTTTAATTCTCCTTTAACTCTATTCAATACTTTGGCATTTAAGCTTTTATAAGCATCTACATCTGCTGTGTAATACGATAGATTCTGAGCATATGTAAGGCTATCGATATCAAACTTATCATATATATAAGTTTCTGGCTGAATACCCAATTGCTTGATTTGCGCAATATTGTAACCTCGAGCACTAGATATTATTACAGATTCATACAATATGCTCTCCATAGTGTTCTCATCAATAAAATTATCTGGCTTTTCTACAGACGGAATATCTTGACAACTAATCAAGGATAAAAAACCTAATAATAAAGCATATAATCTTCTCATTATCTATCAAACGTAAGACGTTCTCCAAAAAGTTCATCGTATACCTTAAAGTTTTTATGCGCTAGGCGGCCATTCACAAAAGTGTGCGTTATTCTAGACTTGAACGTTGTGCCTTCAAAAGGAGACCATCCACACTTATAAAGAATATTATCTTTTTGTACGGTCCAAGGTGCATTAAGATCCACAAGTACAATATCTGCTTTATAACCTTTACGTATATATCCTCTTTTTTCTACTTGAAAAAGTATTGCTGGGTTATGACACATCTTCTCTACAATCTTCTCGAGAGAGATTTTTCCTTGATGATAAAACTCTAGCATAGCAGGTAGTGCATGCTGTACTAGTGGACCACCACTAGGAGCTTTTGTATATACGTTGTTTTTTTCCCCTAAGGTATGGGGAGCGTGATCTGTTGCTATTACATCAATCTTATCATCTAGTAACGCTTGGAATAACTCATCCCTATCCTTTGGTGTTTTTACTGCTGGATTCCATTTAATTTTAGATCCTTTCTCATCATAATCTTCATCAGAAAACCATAGATGGTGGATACAAACCTCTGATGTTATTTTCTTTTCAGCAAGAGGTATCGTATTGTCAAATAGTGCTGTTTCTTTTCCGGTAGATAAGTGAAAGACGTGAAGTCTCGCTCCTGTTTTCTTTGCTAACTCTATAGCCCTTGAGGACGAAATATAGCAAGCATCTTCACTCCTAATTATAGGATGAAGATTCATTGGGATATCATCACCGTAGCGCTCTTTATATATTGCAAGGTTTTTCCTTATGGTTTCTTCATCTTCACAATGTGTTGAGATAATCATATCTGTAGATTTGAATATCTTTTCAAGCACTGCCTCATTATCAACCAGCATATCTCCAGTAGAGCTCCCTAAAAATAATTTGAGACCTGCAACATTCTTCTTGTCAACCTTTAGAATTTCTTCTAAGTTATCATTGGTTCCCCCAAACATAAAAGAATAGTTTGCTGCAGACGAGTTTGCTGCAATCTCAAACTTCTCTTCGAGCTTCTCAATAGTAGTGGTTTGAGGCACTGTGTTCGGCATTTCAATAAATGATGTTATGCCTCCGGCTACGGCAGCTCTAGATTCTGTTGCAATATTTGCTTTATGCGTAAGTCCAGGCTCTCTAAAGTGAACTTGGTCATCTATAACTCCAGGCATAAGATAAGTTCCTTCTGCGTCAAAAATATGTACGTCACCAGACTTTGCGCTTATACTTTCTGCTATTTCCTCTATGATGCCATTATGTATTAATACGTCACCTCTTAAAATGGTTCCTTCATTAACAATATGAGCATCTTTTATTAAAATCTTTTCCATAGTTATCTTTTAAAAAGATGTTGTAGTCGCATTTTTACAACACCAAAAATGGCTTCAGAAATAATACCTGAGCTCATTTTACTTTCTCCTTTAGTTCTATCTGTAAAAACTACAGGAACCTCTACTATTTTAAATTTTTTGAGATATGCTTTATATTTCATTTCTATTTGAAACGCATAACCTACAAATTTAATGTTCTCTAGATCTATCCCCCTTAAAACATTATGGTGATAGCAAATAAAACCTGCAGTCGTATCATAAATATTCATTCTTGTAACAAATCTAACATAACGTGAGGCTCCCCAAGAAAGTAAAACTCTCCCCATAGGCCAGTTTACCACATTTACTCCAGTTACATATCTAGACCCAATAGCGAGATCTGCACCATCTTTAACACAAGCATTATAAAGCCTAATTAAATCGTTTGGATTATGGGAAAAATCTGCATCCATCTCAAAAACATATTCATATTCTTGATCAAGTGCCCATTTAAAACCCGCTATATATGCAGTACCTAGACCATTTTTTTTGGGTCTATTTAAAAGAAACAATCTCTCTTTATATGGTCCTTGGAGTTCTTTTACTTTGGCTGCTGTTCCATCTGGAGAGTTATCATCAACCACTAAAATATGGAAAGCTCGTTGTAGTGCAAATATATTGCGCAACAGCCTTTCTATATTTTCGATTTCGTTGTAGGTGGGTATGATAACTACAGCGTTTGCCATGCAATCTTGTTTAAAGCAAATGTACTTATTTTAAAAAGGTCATTACAACTCAGGGGCACCTTTTGGTATAATTTGTAGTATTTTTAACGCTCTAAAAAAAACTCCTCAATTTGGAAAGCAGCCTACGCCTTATTACTTATCAAAACTGGATAACAATAATTATTATAAGTTGTTTGATATTACTAGGTGCTATTAAGTTTTTTTATCAAGCAAGATTTTCAGACTTTTTAAATATCCTAGGTGCTGATCGCTTTTTCAGCACAAGATCTAAGGGTGTTTTTATTTTACACCCCTTACAAGTCGTGTTACTCGTAATACAATTTATAGGTATCTCTCTTTTGATTTACTTAGCATATTGCTCCATACTAAATATTCCTTTTTCAAAGAACTTCGACATTTTCAAGTACATCTTTTTGGGGTACTCCGTCTTTGAGATTGTAAAATTTCTACTAGAAAGATTTATAGCATATGTTTTAAATTTTGACAAAAAAATGCAGTCCTTTTTTTATAAGCGACTTAATGTAAAACACCTTTTGGGCCTGTTTGCTCTTTTAGGCAGTGCCTTTATAGTTTACCAACTACAAATTCCTTTTTATTTCATTTACAGCATCCTAGGTATAATCATCACTATTTACACTATTTCGCAATTTTGGCTTATCCGTAAATACAAGAGTGACTTTTTTAGGTTTCCTTTTTATTTTATTTTGTATTTTTGCACTCTCGAAATTGGACCCTACTTTATTTTGTACTCATTCATTACAAAACAGTAGCCCAATTAAAAAATGAGTGTTTATGAAAGTGAAAACTATCCTCGTTTCGCAACCAAAGCCTAAGGTTGAAAACTCACCTTATTTTGAGCTAGAACAAAGACAACGCGTTAAAATAGATTTCATCCCCTTCATCCACGTAGAGGGTGTATCTGGCAAAGAAGTTAGATTACAAAAAGTAGATCTTAAAGACTACACTGCAATCATACTTACAAGTCGTAATGCTGTTGACCACTTCTTTAGAATTGCAGAAGAAATGCGTTTTAAAGTGCCCGATACCTTAAAATATTTTTGTCAGAGTGAAGCTGTTGCTTATTACTTACAGAAATACGTGGTTTACCGTAAGCGTAAAATATATGTAGGTAAACGCACATTTCCAGAGCTTATTCCATTAATTAAAAAGCATAAGAATGAGACATTCTTATTGCCGTCATCAGATAAGTTCAAACCTAACGTACCAGAACTTCTAGATGCTTTAGGAGTGAAATGGATGCAATCTACTTTTTACAAAACAGTAGTAAGTGATCTTTCTGAATATGAAAATGTGTTTTACGACATATTAGTATTTTTTAGCCCAAGTGGTATTCAATCATTATTTGAAAACTTCCCTAACTTTAAGCAAAACGACACACGTATTGCCGCTTTTGGGAACACTACAGTAAAAGCTGCCGAAGAAGCAGGACTTAAAGTAGATATTCAAGCACCTACACCGGAGACTCCTTCTATGACAATGGCTTTAGAAAAGTACATTAAAGACGTAAATAAGAAGTAATATTCTTCTATTATATATAAAAAAACCTGCTCGATGAGCAGGTTTTTTTATGCCTTTTAATGAAATGTACCACCTAGCTAAGCGTAAACCTCCTCGCGTTTTATCTCACTTAATATACCATCCCAAAGATTTAATCGCACTTTTAATGCTTCCTTAGACACAGCAACTACTTCATCCCATTTATTGTTATCATCACCACATAGGTGTTCAATCATTTTCAAAGCCATAGGTCCATGCTCATCCTCATCAAGTTCAATATGACGATCAAAATAATACTTAAAATCAGATAAGTCTCTAGCCGGGAAGTTCTCTTCTATCTCCCCTATAATTGCAGTAAACATTGCTGGAATCAGGTTTTCTCGTCCAAAGGTAAATGCAGCGGCAATTTCATGTAATTTGCCTCTTTCTATAGTGTCAAATGTAAATTTCAAAAATTTACTCACACTGGCTGGCACATCAATGATAGCCTCGCGTATTGCAACCTTATCAAAATCTGTAGCAACAAGCCTTTCTATTGCTGCGGTACTAGCCCCTGCCTTTCGCATAGCGTCAATGTACATCTCATAATGACTCTGTCGCTGTCCTTTTGCATTTATATCTGTTTCTTCGGCAAGAACAATCTCGTTAATTAAATATCGAGTTTCGGCACTTCCTACTGGTTTCCATGGAGTTTGTGTACATGTTAATCCATTTTGCAACGCCTTCAGTAGTGACATAAAATCCCAAACAGCATACACATGATGTTCCATAAACACTAAAAGATCATCAGGTGTTTTTATGTCTTTATACAAAGGATGGCTAAGCAACTGTTCTTGAATCGGTTGTATTTCTTGTGTGACGTGTGAAATCATTTGTAATCTTTTTTAATATATATAATACGTATATAATCGCACTGTGGTTCTTGTAAACAGACGACAAATTTACGTTTTTAAGAAAGTAAATTGAATTTTTACGCTTTCGCGAAAGCGTAAATAAACCATAAAAAACACTTCCTTAACATTTATAGACAGTTACTGTTTAAATCCCCTTTGATATATTTATTTTTGCACATCTCAAACAGAGCAAGAAATGTACAGAACGCACAATAATGGAAGCCTAAGAGCTGCCGATGTAAATAAGGAAGTTACCCTCGCAGGATGGGTTCAAAAATCTAGAGATAAAGGATTTATTATTTGGGTAGATCTACGTGATCGTTACGGAATGACGCAACTTGTTTTTGATGAGGAGCGTACCGATGCATCAATCATGGAGCAAGCACGTAAACTAGGACGTGAGTTTGTAATTCAAGCTACTGGAACCGTTATAGAGCGTGATTCAAAAAATCCAAATATCGCAACAGGAGATATCGAGATTTTAGTATCAAAACTAGAAGTGCTTAACGCTTCACTTACTCCTCCTTTTACCATAGAAGATGAAACTGATGGTGGTGAGGATGTGCGTATGAAATACCGTTACCTAGACATACGTCGTAAGCCAGTGCGTGACAGCTTAATTTTTAGACATAAAGTAGCACTAGAAGTACGTAAATATCTTTCTGATCAAGATTTTATTGAGGTAGAGACACCATACTTAATCAAGTCTACTCCTGAGGGAGCACGAGATTTTGTGGTTCCTTCTCGCATGAACGAAGGACAATTTTATGCATTACCACAATCTCCACAAACCTTCAAGCAATTGCTTATGGTGGGAGGAATGGACAAATACTTCCAGATTGTAAAGTGTTTCCGTGATGAGGATTTGCGTGCAGATAGACAGCCAGAGTTTACGCAAATAGACTGTGAGATGGCTTTTGTAGAGCAGGAAGATATCTTAAACATTTTTGAAGGACTTACAAGACACTTACTTAAAGAAGTAAACGGTGTTGAGATTGAGAAATTCCCACGTATGCTATATGATGATGCCATGCGTTTATATGGTAATGATAAACCGGATATCCGTTTTGGGATGGAATTTGGAGAGCTCAATGAAGTAGCACAACATAAAGATTTTGGCGTTTTTAATAATGCAGAGCTTGTAGTGGGTATTGCTGTCCCAGGAGGAAATAGCTATACTCGCAAAGAAATAGATAAACTTATAGACTGGGTAAAGCGTCCACAAGTAGGCGCACTAGGAATGGTGTATTCTCGTTGCAATGACGATGGATCATTCAAGTCTTCTGTAGATAAATTTTATGATCAAGAAGATCTAGCAAAATGGGCAGCGGTTACTAGAGCTCAAAAAGGAGATCTTATCTGCATCCTTTCTGGAGAGACTTCAAAAGTTCGCGCTCAAATGAGTGCATTACGTATGGAGCTAGCAACACGTTTAGGATTAAGGGACCCTAAGGTATTTGCTCCATTATGGGTAATAGATTTCCCTTTACTTGAACTAGATGAAGAGACTGGACATTATCACGCAATGCACCACCCATTTACGTCTCCTAAGCCAGGACAGATAGAACTACTAGACACAAAACCAGGAGAGGTAAAAGCAAATGCATATGACCTTGTACTTAACGGTAACGAAATAGGAGGAGGATCCATACGTATACACGATAAAGAAACGCAAGCTATCATGCTACGCCACTTAGGCTTCTCTGAAGAAGAGGCTAAAGCGCAATTTGGCTTCCTTATGGATGCCTTTGAATATGGAGCACCACCACACGGTGGTCTTGCTTTTGGGCTAGATAGACTTGTAGCAATACTAGGTGGTCAAGAGACCATACGTGACTTTATTGCCTTCCCAAAAAACAATAGTGGTCGTGACGTTATGATAGACGCACCTGCTTTTCTTGATGATGTGCAAATGAAGGAATTGAATTTGAAGCTACGCGATCAAAAATCATAACACCAACAAACTAATACTTAACAAAGCCAAATCTTGGAAACAGAAGAAGAACAAAGCAATTCTAAAGTATTTAAAGCTGTTTTAAAAACGATAGCAATCACGATGGTAAGCATCTTGGTACTAGCGATCATTGCTTTTTTTATAACCATCACATTCTTTGAATAAATGAACAAAGCTAGACGTATTTTTATCATTGTTCTTTTCTTTATTCTAGCAGCAATGCTCGCATATGGATTTTACTGCAAAGACAATGTAGATGTTGCCTTGGGTCATAAGTTTATTGGCCTTTCTATTGCTGGTGGTTTCTTTATCTTAATGCCCACTTTTATTTATCATCGCTGGAAAGATCGCAAAGTCGCAGATTATATGCTCACCGATGATGCTTTTAAGAGAATGAAAGAATTTAACAACTCCAAAGATAAAAAGCGCTGAATTTAAAGAGTTTACATTAATATAATATTGGCAAAAGTTTGGGTTACCAAATAAAAGTGTAAGTTTGCACTTTATTAATACATATTTTATAATGGAAGGAACAGTAAAATTTTTCAATGAGTCAAAAGGTTATGGTTTTATAACTAACGACGACACCGGTAAAGACATCTTTGTACACGTTACAGGTCTTAACGGGGAAACTATCAACGAAGGAGACAAAGTTGAGTACGTAGAAGAAGAAGGAAGAAAAGGATTAACTGCTGCACAAGTACGTGTACTGTAGTTATCAAGATAGATAGATACTTTTTTACGATTACAAAAGCTCGCCTATGGCGAGCTTTTTTCGTTTATAACTATGCTACGATAAAGTTAGAATTTAAAAAATCCTATTGAGCACCACACTTGCATCCAGTAACACGATGCAAAATACTCCAGCTACGATAACAAACTTCAAAATATTATGTAGCAGCACATAGTGAGGTCTCGCTACAGATCTCCATAAGATGGCTAGAAATAACAACAATAAAGCCACACTCCCGTAAAAGTAATAGCTCATATACCCCAACTTAAAGTGGTTTATTAAGAAAAAGATAGGGACTATTGTAAGACCTCCTAGAATAGTGAGCAACCACTTTGACGTGGTAGTGCCATAAATAACAGGTATTGTTCTATAGTTCTGAACGAGATCGCCTTTTAAATTCTCTAGATCTTTTACCATCTCGCGCATGGCAATAACTAGAAACAGAAATGAACCGTGTACAAAAATGACAGGTGCTAGATTTCCGTAATAAATAAAAACAGCAAAGAATGGAGTGATAGCCAGCGTTGCCGCTACTAGATTCCCTACAAAAGGATATTTTTTGAGCTTATGGGAATAAATCCAGATCCCAAAAATATAAAGCGCATAAAATATCACTGCTTTAAAAGACACATAACTAGCTGCTATAGCGGCTAGAAAGTTAAGCACAAAATATATAGACAACTTTGTGTTTTGACTCACGAGCCTGTCTAACATAGTTTTTTTAGGCCTGTTAATCAAGTCTTTTTCAGAATCGTAAAAACTGTTGATGATATAACCAGCTGCAATAGTAAAAACTCCAGCAAGCACTAGGAATAAGAGATTGAGATCAAATATGATTTCGCGTAGGCGCAAATCTGGTGCTAATATAAATATAGATGTAAGGTACTGTGCGATGACGATTACTAGAATATTGTAACCGCGCACCACAGAAAAGAGGCTAATTAACTTAAGGATAAAACGTTTGTTTTTTCTCGAAAGCATTAGTTGCCTTTTAAGTAAATAATATGAATTATTAGAAGGTGTAAACCACTTCTAGCTTGTGTCCTTTAAGAGCTTGTTGTGCCTTTTCTAAGTCTTCGGTAAAGCCAAGCATGTAACCACCACCTCCTGAACCACAAAGCTTCAAGTAGTAATCATTAGTATCTATTCCTTGCTTCCATAGCTCATGAAATTTTGCAGGAATCATAGGTTTAAAATTGCTAAGCACCACTTTAGATAATTGCTTCACATTGCCAAAGAGTGACTTTACGTCTCCCTTTAAAAAATCATCTACACAAGCATCTGTATGTTTCACAAACTGATCTTTAAGCATCGCTCTAAAACCATCTTGCTTCATACTCTCCATAAAAATGTTTACCATAGGAGCAGTCTCACCTACAATACCACTATCTAATAAGAATACAGCACCTGTACCTGTTTGTGCTTGAGAAGGAATCCCAGCTGCTTCAATATGATCTTTACTATTGATAAGAATAGGAAGGCTTAAATAACTATTAAGAGGATCTAAGCCAGAAGATTTACCATGAAAGAAAGACTCCATACCTCCAAAGATTTGCTTCAAATTAAGCAACTTCTCGCGTGTAAGATTTTCTAACACTGTAATTTTATCTACTGCATATTTATCATAAATAGCAGCTACTAGCGCACCACTACTTCCCACTCCGTAACCTTGAGGTATACTAGAGTCAAAGTACATTCCTGCATCTACATCTTCTTGCATTTGATCAATATCAAATGAAACAAGCTCCGGCTGCTCAGTTTGTAAGTTCTTTAAGTAAATAACAAAACGTGCAAGATGCCCGTTTGATGCAATCGCTTCATCACTAGGGTTCTCTTCTATTTTAAGGGCTCCATTATAGAAGTTATAAGGAATAGCAAGACCTTTGGAATCTTTTATGATTCCATACTCGCCGAACAATAAAATTTTTGAATAAAAAAGTGGACCTTTCATAATGGGAATCTCCTAATGAGTTACACAAATTTACAGTTTTTTTGCTCCATTACCCACACAATCATCAATATAGTGGTTGTTTTGGCAAAATTTTGAAAGTTCGCTAGCTATAAATTTCTGAACAGACTCCTTTTCATTTTCCGGATATAACACATGAACATTTGCTCCAGCATCAAGTGTAAAGCAAATTTTTGAACCTGTTTCATTACGGTAAGCCCAGATTTCATTTATTATCTCGAGTGTTTTAGGCTTCATCAAGATAAAGTATGGATGACTCGTCATCATCATAGCATGCAGTGTGAGTGCCTCACTTTCCACGATTTTTATGAACTGATCTACATCACCTTGCTTAAAAACTTGCATCAAGCTTGATAAGTTTTCATGTGCTTGGGTAAATCTCGCTTTCGCGAAAGCGTGACCATGCATTAAATCATGCCCTACAGTACTACTCACTTGCTTCTCACCTTTATCTACTAGCAATATGGTATCTTGATAATTGTGGAATTTCTCATGAATTTCTCCTTCATAAGATGTTCCATAAAAGTTTGTACTCCCTTCTATCTCTGCATGCTTACCCCAAACCACGAGAGGCCCCTCAATACTTCTACATGCGCTTCCAGAACCTAATCTAGCAAGAAAACTTGCCTTCTCATTAAAGAAAGCATCTGTCATTGCCCCCTCCATACCTCGCTCCATTTCCATAAGACAGAGAGCAAGCGCACTCATACCAGATGCAGAACTCGCAATACCAGAGCTATGAGGAAAAGAGTTAGACGTCTCAATTTTATATTCATACTCCTTTACAAAAGGCATATAAATAGCTATACGCTTGAAGAATTTGGTGATTTTCGGCTTGAAGTCTGGCGCTGCTTCTCCATCTAAAAAGATTTCAAAAGGAATCTCGCCAGAAAAATTACTATTCTTTTTGTAAGACAGCGTAGTTGTTGTATGGCAGTTAGATAAGGTAAAACTTATGCTTGGATTTTGAGGTAACTGCTCACCATATTTACCCCAATATTTAACAAGGGCTATATTACTAGGAGATTGATAACTTACAGATCCTGCAGGTAAAACATTGTAATCACCAGAGGGTATAAAATCGCTTTCGGTCATTGAGTTTGAGTAGAAATTTATACAAAGATAGCAATATCAACGCTTAGAGACGTCTAAGATTATTCACTACCTTTAAATCTTAACCAATTTATTTTATGGACAAAGATTTATTAATTCGCATTGTTCTGAGTATAATCATTTGCCTTCTTGTAGGCACTATAGGTGCTCTAGCAACCCAAAGCAGTATAGATACGTGGTATGTAGGTCTTATGAAACCTAGCTGGAGTCCGCCTAACTGGATTTTTGCACCCGTATGGATTATACTTTATATCATGATGGGTATAGCCGCCGGTATTGTATGGAATAGAGGTTTTTATCATAAGTGGGTAAAAGTAGCTTTATACCATTTTGGTTTTCAGCTTATACTTAATGGATTGTGGAGCATCATATTCTTTGGACTAGAACAACCCTTCTTTGCACTACTCACCATTTGCGGCCTTTTTATCTTAGTCATATTAACGATAAAATGGTTTAAAGTTGTAGACAGATGGAGCGCAGCATTACTTATTCCTTATATATTATGGCTTGCCTTTGCAACGGCTCTTAATTTTGAAATCTGGCGTCTTAACTAGTTTTATTCTACAATTGCCTGAGCAGCAAGATAGCCTCCCGTCCATGCATTTTGAAAATTAAAACCACCTGTAATTGCATCTATATTGAGCACCTCACCTGCTAGATAAAGATTTGGTACTTTTTTGCTTTCAAAGGTTTTAAAATTCACCTCTTTTAAGTTGACACCTCCCGCAGTTACAAACTCTTCTTTAAAAGTACTTTTCCCGCTTACGCGAAAACGAGATTGCGTGAGCTCTCGGCTTAAAGACTGTAATTGCGCCTTCGTGAGTTCTGCCCACTTAATAGCTTGCTGAATCCCTGAGGCAATTAATAAATTATGCCATAAACGCTTAGGCAACTCAAGTTGTGCATAGGTAAATGGAGACTGTTTTGCGTGTTGCAGCTTGAGCTCTAAAAGCTCATCTAAAGCATCTTCTTGTGTAAGAAACTGTAGCCAGTTTACTTGAATCTCAAACTGATATTTTAAATCGGCAAGTTCTCTTGCTCCCCAAGCAGAGAGTTTTAAAATGGCTGGACCGCTCATTCCCCAGTGGGTAATGAGTAAAGCCCCTTCAGATTTTTGTTTGGTTCCTAGCACCTTTACAGTGACATTAGTTGCCAGCCCCATAAGACCCTCTATCTTTTCATCTTTAATATTAAATGTAAAAAGTGATGGTACTGCATCTGTGATAGAGTGACCTAGCTTTTGCAATAATGACCACATTTTAGGATTACTTCCAGTAGTCATCACTAGGTGATTGCATGTAAAATCCCCTTTATTAGTCTTTACATAAAACGGATTTTCATTTGAAATTCTCGCTTTCGCGAAAGCGGAATCAAAACCAACATCTTGCACAGAATGATTAGTAAGCACTTCAATTTTGTACTTATGAGCTTCCTTTATAAAACAATCTACAATGGTAGATGAAGAGTCAGTTACTGGAAACATTCTCCCATCTTCCTCAATTTTAAATTCGACACCTCGCTCTTCAAACCAAGCGATAGTATCACCAGTCATAAAAGTGTGGAAAGGCCCTAATAATTCTTTCTGTCCTCTAGGGTATTTTTTCGAAAGTTCTTTTGGTATAAACTCTGCATGCGTGACGTTACATCTCCCACCACCAGAAATTCTCACTTTAGTAAGCACCTCTTTTCCTCTCTCTAGAATAGCAATTTTGAGTGTCGGCTTTTTTTCTGCTATGTTAATTGCAGTAAAAAACCCAGCGGCACCACCACCTACAATAAGGACGTCAAATTTATTCATTTACAGTATTTGGTATGACACGAGTATCAAAATTAAGATGAGTTTTAGGGCTCAGAATATAAAACTCCCAAGCCTTTAATGGAATTTCTTGTGTCTCGCTTATAGCTACATCTTCACCAGTGAGCACATTGACAAAAACTCCAGACAGCGGCATTTTAGTGTTTATTGATGTACTAGAAAAGTTACCTATAAACAAAAGCTGATCGCCTTCTTTCTCTCTGCCAAAGGTAAGTATCTCAGGATTGCTAGCTTCTAATTTAATAAGAGAGGCTTTAGTTTTTCCGCCGTGTAGAGATTTACGATTATTCTTTAACTCTCCTAATTTTTTAAGCAATTCAAAGTAACTTCCTTTCTCCTTTGGAATACTGTCCTTTTCAAAAAACTGTAATCTTTTATCCAGATCATATTCTTGCCCACTATATATGAGAGGCATGCCAGGCAACATATAGGTAAGTGTGGTAAAGATCTCTTTATTGTCTGGCATGCGCTTACCTAACGTTCCTGCCCAGCTATTTTCGTCATGATTTGTAACAAAGTACATATTCATATCATCTTGAGCTAGCGTTTGATCATACTGCGCGAGTAGTGTCCAGAAGTCCTCTACACTTTTTTCTTCTTTGGCTATTTCATTAAGTAAATGATGCATCTGCCAGGCGTAGTGTATATCAAAACCATTTGCCATAAGATCCTCTTGCTCTGCTTCTGCCAGCATAAAGAGCGGTGACTTTATTTGCTCAAGAGAATCTATTGCTCTCTTGAAAAATGGTACTGGCACTTTATGAGCAACATCCATTCTAAAACCATCTACGTCATGTTCTTGTACCCAGTAAGATAAATCTGCAATCATCTCATCGCGCATCGCTTGATTATCATAATTAAGATCTGCCACATCAGTCCATCCCCACGATTTCCCGGTTGCTGGATCTATAGGATCAACAATTTCTCCTTTATCATTTTGAGTATACCATTCTGGGTGCTTTGTAATCCACGTGTGATTCCATCCCGTATGATTAGGCACCCAGTCAAGCACAACCGCTATTCCATGTTCATGAGCAACCTTAATCATATTATCCACATCTTGCAAAGTCCCAAACTCAGGATTCACTTCTCTAAAATCTGAAACTGCATAATAGCTCCCCAAGCTTCCCTTTCTATTAGTTTCAGAAATAGGAAAAATAGGCATCACCCAGAGTACATTGATCCCAAGATCCTTTAATACAGGTATATCTTTTGTAAAAGATGTAAAAGTTCCTTCGGGGGAATACTGCCTTATATTCACTTCATAAATAACCCCAGACTCTTCCATAGTTTCATCAAACTGGAAAGAGGTGTTTGATAACGCTTTCGCGAAAGCGGGAGTTTCATCTGGAGTATTGAATTCACAAGAACATAGCATTGTTACAATAACAAATACACGCAAAAGGTGCTTTTTCATGATTATATATTTTAGGCAGAGATAGTACAATTGTGGAATCTAACCAAAGTTAAGAAATTGTCAACCATGCATTCTAAAACGCTAGCAAATCCAAAATAGAATAATTATATAAAAATTCTAGACCTATATAAATCACAATACAGTAATCAAATTGCTCAAATATTAAGGTATTCTTACTAAAAACAGTTTGTTCACACGAAATCGTTTTCGTAACTTTATGGGGGGTCACACACTATCTTAACATAAAATTTGCATATTTTTAACCCTTAGAACGTGTACAAACACTCAAATAAACTAAGCAAACTAATTTTAAACAAGATTCTTATGAAGAAAGTAATACTTAAAAGTATGCTCTTGTTTGTTGCAATTCTCTTTGTAGGAATTGCCCAAGCTCAGACGGTGACTGGAACAGTTACTGAGGAGAATGGCCCACTACCGGGAGCAAATGTTATTGTAAAGGGTACATCAAACGGTGCAACTACCGATTTTGATGGAAACTACAGTCTTAACAACGTACCAAACGATGCAACACTCGTTTTTAGTTACGTAGGTTATGCTACTCAAGAAGTAGCTGTAGGTGGAAGAAGCACAATTAATATTGCTCTTGCTTCAGATAATGCACTTGATGAAGTAGTACTTATCGGTTACGGATCAACAACTATAAAAGATGCTACGGGATCTGTTGCCGCTGTAACTTCTGAGGAGTTCAACCAAGGTGTTATCCAATCACCAGAAGAACTTATTCAAGGTAAAACTGCAGGTGTACAGATATCTCAATCTTCTGGAGAACCAGGAGCAGGGATTTCTATAAACATACGTGGTAACAACTCTATCCGTTCAGGTAACAACCCACTATTTGTAGTAGATGGTATACCTCTAGCTGGAGGTGGAGCACCTTCAAATGGTGTAGGTGGTGTAGGTTCTGCTAGTGGAGGTAATCCATTAAGTTTCTTAAACCCTAACGATATTGAAAGTATTTCTATTCTTAAAGATGCTTCAGCTACTGCAATTTACGGGTCTCGTGGTGCAAATGGTGTAATCATAATACAAACTAAAGGTGGACGTGGATCTTCTGATGGTGTATGGGAGATTAACTCTTCTGTAAGTCAATCTAAAGCCCTTAATCAGTATGATCTTCTTGGACGAGAAGAGTTTCTTGCTGGTGCAACTGCACTTGGAGGACAACCTCTAGATCTTGGTGCAGATTCTGACTGGCAAGACTTTTATACACGTACTTCTTACTCAAGAAATACAGATATAAGTTATTCAAAAAGCTACACAGGAGGTAATGTCCGTGCTTCTATAGGTTATGGTAATACTTTTGGAATTGTTGAAAATTCAGATCAAGAACGTCTTTCTGGTAGATTAAACTTTAGCCAGCGATTTTTTGATGATAAATTAACAGTTACTGGTACAGGAAGTATCTCGCGCGTAAACAGACAACTTGCTCCTCTAGATCAAAGTGCAGGGTCAACAGGTGACCTTATTGGTGCAGCGTTAACTACAAACCCTACCTTCCCTATAGATCCAAATTTTGCATTTGAAGGGAATTTATTGAACCCTGCAAACTTACTTGCAAATTACTTAGCAGAGTCTCAAAGTGATCGTGCCCTAATAAATCTTTCTGCCGATTATGCCTTTACAGATGAATTCAGTGCAAAAGTGACGGTAGGTTATGATGACGTAAGTTCTCAAACAATAAGTGCTTTCTCTTCTAACGTGGCAGGACTAAATGATGTTAGTGGAATAGGTAGAGGCGCTTACAATACACTAGAACAGCAAAACTCACTTCTTGAAGCTACTCTTAATTACAAGAAAACATATGGAAATATTGAAGTAGATGTATTAGGGGGTTTTTCTTATCAAGAATTTGCACGTAATGGAATATTTGCTCAAGGTGCAGGATTTTCTTCTGATAACCTAGATACAATTCATGGACAACTAGAAGATCAATTTGGTCTTACAGCAAATAGTATTGAAGGAGGATACCAAGCTTTTGGTTACGGTGTAGATGGAACTTTTCTTAGTAGAGTTTTTCCAGAATTAGAAACTGGTCTTACATTACCAGATACTTTTCAACGCTTAATCCCAGCTTACACGGCTGGAATTTTTGACAACACAGATGAGTTACAGTCTTACTTTGTAAGAGCTAACATATCAATTTCAGACAAATATTTATTTACTGGAACTTTTAGAGCAGACGGTTCTTCTACTTTTGGAGAAGAAGAACGCTATGGTTACTTCCCTTCTGGTGCATTTGCATGGAAGCTAGATCAAGAAGACTTTGTTGGTGATAATATTTCTACGCTTAAGCTTAGAGTGGGAGCTGGTATCGTTGGATCTCAAGAAGGACTTGGTTACGGATTATTCACACAAAGAGAAGGTGTGTTAGGCGGAGGAATAGGGTTTGATTTAAGAGTACTTGCAAACGGTGCTCCAGGTACTCAAATCTTAGGAGATGCAAACCCTTTCTTAAAATGGGAAGAAACTACAGATTTTAACGTAGGTCTTGATTTTGGTTTTAATGACGATCGCCTAAATGGGTCATTTAACTTATACAGAAAAGAAACAAATGATTTGCTACTAGCAACTGAACTTGCTGCTCCATCAAATGGAGGAACAGTATTCAGAAACTTAAATGATGGTGTAGTTGTAAACCAAGGTGTGGAACTCGCCCTTAGCTATGCTTTCGTGGACACAGAAGATTTTGGTTTTAATGCTAATTTCAACATTGGATACAATAAAAATGAGGTAAAAGAAACTGTCTTTACGATACCAACAGGTGCCGTACGTGGTAATGGACTTACGAACGCTTTTGCTCAGCAGTTACAAGCAGGACAACCATTATTCTCCTACTTTATGGCTGAGTTTACAGGATTTGACGGCGAAGGCTTCCCTACGTATCGTGATATTAATGGTGATGGTGTAGGTGATCCAGATTCTGATAAATTCTTCGTAGGCGAAAACGCAATTCCAGCGATAAGCAGTGGTCTTTCATTAAGTGCTCGCTACAAGAATTTTGACTTATCTACTTATTTCAATGGTCAGTTTGGCTTCTCTGTATACAACGCATCAGCAAATGCCTTCTTTAACGCTAGTGCACTATCTATTGGAAAGAATGTTATTCAAGATGTTGCTAACAGTCCGGAAGATGGAGCATCAACTGTTGCAGTATCGACAAGATTTTTAGAAAAAGGAGATTTCGTAAGACTTCAGTCTGCGTCATTAGGTTATAACTTTCCATTAAGTGGAGAAGGATTTTTTGACTCTTTAAGATTTTCTCTAACAGGTCAAAACCTTTTCTTAATTACTAGTTATAGTGGGTTAGATCCTGAGATTTCAGCAAATACTGGATCTTTAAATGCGTCTAACATACCATCTGCTGGTATTGATTACTCATCATATCCAAGACCTCGCACTTTCACACTTGGTGTGAATGCAAGATTTTAATTAAAAAAAAAGAATTATGAAACGAAACATTAATTTATTGCGCACTACACGATTTATGGTAGGTGCATTCATGATTGCTGCTACGATTACATCATGTACTGATCTCGAACTAGAAGAAACCGACTCTGTCATTTCTGACGCAAGTTTTGCCGGAGTAACAGAGCCTGCTTCATTTTTGGATGGTGTGTTTGGCCAACTTTATGGTCAAATAGGAACTCAAAGTAATATTTTCGCTTTAAGTGAAGTTACTACTGATGCAGCATTGATACCTACACGTGGAGCTGACTGGGGGGATAATGGTGCTTGGAGACAATTACACCAACACAACTGGCCAGTTAACCAAAGAGATATCGAGGCTACTTTTCAAGAGTTCAACTCTATTCATTTCAAAGCCGCGCAGGTTTTATCAGAACTAACGACCGCAGCTACTGCAGAAGACCGTGGGAATGCACTATTCTTAAGAGCGATGGGAATGTGGGTAATACTTGATAATTTTGCTCAAATACCTGTAAGAGATCCTGCTGCTCCACTTTTTGATGACGTAGTAGTTTTGAGAGGTCAAGAAGCCGTAGACCAAATTGTTTCTGACTTGAATGAAGCGATTGACGTTCTTCCTGCTGGAGGACCGGGTGCTGGGAGTGGAGAATTTTCTGCTCACATTCGCCCAACTAAAGCTGCTGCGAGATTTTTACTCGCAAAAGTTTTATTGAATAAACATATCTATTTAGAAACTTCACCTGATAATGCAGACATGCAACAAGTTGTAAGCTTAGTAGATCAGATTGCCGGAGAAAACTATGGAATCGAATCTGGATACTTTAATATCTTTCGACCAGAATCTGACAATGAGAGTATTTTAGTTGGAACAGCCGCTACAGAAGCTCGTGTTTTTAATGGTCTTCACTATAATAGCTCTAATGTTCGTGGTGGTGGATGGAATGGTTTTTCTACACTAGCAGAATATTACGACCTATTTGAAGGCGATCCTAATATAAACGTTGCAGGAAGCGGTCAAGAAGAAAGAAGAGGATTTGTACCTACTATGGGTACTCCATTTACTGGTGAGGATGGAACAGAAGATGTTCTCACACACCCTTTACCTGCAAATACTGATCAAGGTCCTGATGGATTTACAGATGGATCAGCGGTTGGAGTAGGATTTCTTATAGGTCAACAATATGGTGATACTGGCGTAGCTCTTGAAGCACGTAATGGTGGAGGGCCTCTGGAGTTTACAAGAGACTTTACAGATGGTAATGGCGATATTAACCTCATTAACAACAACGAGAAAACTGGAATTCGAGTAACTAAGTACAATATTTCTTATGATCAAGGAAGAAATAGAAATCACTTAATAGTATTCAGATATTCTGATGCTCACTTGATGAAAGCAGAAGCAATCCACAGATCTGGCGGAGATGCAACAGCAATGATCAATGAGTTACGTCTAATACGTAATGCCACTCCATTAGGTGCTGTTACAGATCAAGATATTCTAGATGAAAGAGGTCGTGAATTATATGCTGAATTATGGAGACGTAATGACCTTGTAAGATTTGGTCAATTTACCAAAGATTGGCAACTTAAAGATCCGGCATATGTAGGTGATGATACGAGAAATAAATTTCCGATCCCTGCATCACAGTTAATTTTGAACCCAAACTTAACGCAAAATCCAGGATACTAAACTCTTGGTAATTTAATTAGCTTAAAAGAGGGTTAGATAATATCTAGCCCTCTTTTTATATACACAACTTAGACGTCCATCATCTTGAAACATGTTTTTACATTCATAGCTTTAATGTTCTTCATATTTTCATGTAAGAACAAAAAAACAGATGTAAGATTTACACTTAAAACAGATTCAGGAATCACATTCAAAAATGAATTGTCTCCTGACTCAGATTTAAATATCTTAAGCTACCTGTACTATAATAACGGCGCAGGAGTAGCAACAGGAGATTTTGATAATGATGGATTAATAGACATTTATTTCACTTCTAATCAAGGACCAGATAGATTATATCATAATCAATCTAATCTTACTTTTAAAGATATTACAGAACGGGCAGGGATAACAAATGATACTGGTTGGACTACAGGCGTTACAACGGTAGACATTAATAATGATGGACTATTAGACATCTACATATCTAAAGTAGCAGGTCATTTAAAGCTTAAAGGACATAATCTTCTTTATGTTAATCAAGGTCTCAAAAATGGCCAACTTACCTTTAAAGAGGAATCAAAAAAATACCAATTGAATCTATCTGGATTATTTACCCAATCTGCATTTTTTGATTATGATAATGATGGTGATCTCGACGCCTATATCATGGGTCATTCATTATACCCCAACGCTTACTTTGGACGTGGAAGTCAGCGCACAAAAATAGATAGCACTAATGGCGACAAACTATTGGAAAATCGAGATGGGGTCTTTATAGACGTTTCCGCGAAAGCGAATATATTTTCATCAAGAATAGGTTACGGACTAGGAATTGCCATAAGTGACATAAACAATGATGGTTATCCTGACATTTATATAGGTAATGATTTTTTTGAAGATGACTATCTATACATAAATCAGACGAATAGAACATTTAAAGAGGTAAACACTAGAGAAGGGAAACTAGGACACACTAGCCATTTTTCTATGGGTAATGATATTGCAGATGTCAATAATGATGGTCTTACCGATATTCTATCTGTAGATATGCTACCTGAAGATCTAAAAACTTTAAAATCATCTGGAACTGAATTTAATTTTCCTATTTTCCAAAATCAGTTACGTCAAGGATATCAACCTCAATTCATGCAAAACACCTTGCATATTAATCAAGGGAAAGAGGAATTTTCTGAAACTGCTTTTCTAAGTGGAATTTCAAGTACAGAATGGAGCTGGTCTCCCTTACTTGCAGATTTTGATAACGATGGTGATAAAGACATCTATATCACCAATGGTATTGTGGGTGCAACAAATGATATGGATTTTATAAATTTTATATCAAATGAAAATATTCAAAAAAGAATAGGCAGTCGCATGACTGACAAAGAGCTTCCGCTATTAGAAGAAATTCCACAAAAGAAAACGTCCAATTATTTCTTCTCAAATAATGGTGATGGCACATTTAAGAACACATCACAAACTTGGACAGAGAGCATTTCTTCCTTTAGCAATGGAAGCAGTTATGCAGATTTAGACAATGATGGTGACTTAGACATCATCGTAAACAATGTAAATGAACAAGCATATCTGCTAGAAAACAAAACCCAACAATTAAAAGATAACGTGCATTATCTCAAAATTCGTTTTAAAGGATCTCCCCAAAATACCTTCGGTATAGGAGCAAAAGTTCATGTGTATAGCTCAACAGACTATCAATATTTTGAAAACTATACTACAAGAGGCTACTTGTCTTCTGTAGCACCAGAACTATCAATTGGTTTGGGAGAACACAAGAGTATCGATTCGCTCACTGTTGTATGGCCGGACGGCAAGCTACAAACCTTGAAAAACATAAAAGCAGATCAACTAATCACACTAACATATAATGCATCTTTTGCGGCTCCTTCTAGCCGAAAAGAAACATTAAATACACAAATACCTGATAGCCTTATCCCATTTAAACATGCAGATAACGCAACGCTAGAATTCAGTAGAAATCCTCTTGTGCCTTATGCATCTACTAATCTAGGTAAAGCTATTGCCACAGGAGATTTAAATAACGATGGACTCGATGATATAATCGCTCTGGGTTCTAAAAAGCAACAATCCACTACTTATATTCAAAAATCTTTAGGTACGTTTAGGGAACTAAAACTTCCTAAGAGCAAGGAGCATCAAATACATGAGGATATTGACGCTATAATTGCAGATGTAAATGGTGACTCTTTAAACGACTTAATTATAGTAAGCGGCGGCAATGAAATAAAATCTGGCAAACCTCTTCAACCTCGGTTATATATAAATAATGGAACATCTTTTACCTATGACGAGGCTGCATTCTCAGATATAGCCGTAAATGCATCTACCGTAAAAGCCATAGATATCGATAACGATGGGGATCTCGATGTATCAATAACTAGTGACGTAATCCCTCAACAATTTGGCACTACCCCCCTCCAATATATTCTTGAGAATAATGGGAAAGGTATTTTTAAGGATATTACTGCACAATACAGCACTTCTTTTCAACATATAGGAAACGTGCGAGATATTCAATGGATAGATATAGATAACAATGGATATAGAGATGCCGTGGTTATAGGACACTGGATGTCTCCTGTAATTTTTCTTAATGATGGAACTAAACTTACGAAACAAGATAATACCGAATTAGAAGAAACTACTGGTTGGTTCAATTCATTGAAAGTAGCAGATTTTGACAATGATGGAGATTTAGATATCATCGCTGGGAACTGGGGACTTAATTCAAGGCTTACTGCTTCTGCAGATCAATCGTTACAATTATACATTCAAGATTTTGACAGCAACGGAACTCAAGACCCTATTGTAACATATTATTATCAAGGAGAAGAAACTACGATTGCAACAAAAGATGAACTCGTAAAACAGCTACCTCAACTTAATAAGAAATATTTGTCTTATAACGCTTTCGCGAAAGCGAGATTTAAAGAAATACTACCTGAAGACAAATTAAAAGAAGCTCAAGTAAAATCTATCACAACACTTGCTTCCATGTATTTTGAGAATGATGGAGACAATAGATTTAGCGCGCATGAGCTACCCCTACTTTCTCAAATCTCATCTGTACACGATATTCTAGTAGATGATATAAATGACGATGGATACAAAGATGTATTGTTAGTAGGTAATGATTATGAAATAAGTACTCAAATAGGAAGACTAGATGGATCAAAGGGCGTTCTACTTATCAATGATAAAAAGGGCTTCTTCCGTATAGAAAAACAACCAAAATTTAATATTTTAGGAGCCTCTAGAAGTATACAAACCATTACCATTTCTGGAACGACCTATTATCTCATAGGAAGGAATAATGACACCCCATTATTCATAAGAAAAGACGACTAAACTTTATGGAAACACTACAAAAATATGGGCTTTTATTAATAGTCCTTCCTCTATTATTACTTTCTTGTAATGAGCAGTCTAGTGCAAGCCAAAAGAAGGAGAGTGATACATTATTTACAGAGATGTCCTCAGACAGCACGGGAATCAATTTTATAAATAGCATTAAAAATGAAACCGATTTCAACATTTTTAAGTACCGAAACTTCTATAATGGCGGTGGTGTAGCCATAGGTGACATTAATAATGATGGTCTAGCAGATATTTACCTAACGGCTAATATGGGTAAGAATAAGCTTTTCTTAAATAAAGGAGATTTTAAATTTGAAGATATTTCAGCATCTGCAGGTATTGAGGGCAACAAGCCGTGGTCTACTGGAGTAACAATGGCAGATGTAAATGCAGATGGACTACTCGATATTTATGTAAGTAATGCAGGAAACCTCGAAGAAGACAGTCATGATAATGATTTATACATAAACAATGGCGACCTCACCTTTACTGAAAAAGCAAAGGAATATAACCTAGCAACTTCAGGATTTTCAACCCAAGCTTCCTTTTTTGACTATGATAAAGATGGAGATCTAGATGTCTATATTCTCAATAATAGTAACGTTCCTGTGAGTAGTTTAGGCAACAAAGGACAACGTGACAAACGTGCTCAAGACTGGGAAAGTGTCGGCAGCCAGTTTAGAGGCGTAGGTGATTTATTAATGCGTAATGATGGCGGGGTATTTACAGATGTAAGTGAAGAGTCCGGAATCTATGGATCTCTCATAGGCTTTGGTCTAGGAGTGATGGTCACAGATATTAATAATGACTTATGGCCAGATATTTATATATCAAATGATTTTTTTGAACGTGACTACCTGTATATTAATAATCAAGATGGAACGTTTACGGAGGAGATAAAGAAATGGACGTCTCACTTATCACTCTCAGCGATGGGGATTGATATTTCTGATATAAATAACGATGGCCTACAAGATATTTTTATCACCGATATGCTCCCCGAAAATGAGCAACGTGTTAAGTCTGTTATGGAATTTGACGGATACAACGTTTATAAGAGAAAGCAGCGTAACGATTTCTACCAACAATTTATACAGAATACCTTACAGATAAATAATGGTAATGGTACGTTTTCTGAAACAGCATATCATAGCGGAGTTAATGCGACAGACTGGAGCTGGTCTGGACTTGTGTTTGACATGGATAATGATGGGTATCGTGACATCTATGTCACTAATGGTATTAATCACGATCTTACAGATCTTGACTTTGTAGACTTCTTTGCAGACAAGCTTATGCGTAGCCAAGCTACTGGAAAAACAAATCCTGTAGATTCTATTATCAATAAGATGCCTATTAAACCTCTGGCAAATTATGCGTATCATAATCAAAAAGACATCACGTTTATAAATAAATCTAAGGATTGGGGGCTTGCTACACCGAGTATGAGTAATGGTGCAGCCCACGCAGATCTCGATAATGATGGTGACTTAGATATCGTGGTTAACAATGTAAATATGCCTTCCTTTGTGTACCGCAACAACACAAAGGTTGATAAAGATCATAACTACATTAAACTCACTTTTAAAGGAGCTGACAACAACAAATTTGCCGTAGGCACCACAGTAAGGCTATATCACAATAACCTTACTGTATTGCAAGAACTTATACCTTCTCGCGGATTCCAATCATCTATGGATCATGATATGACTATAGGACTAGGAAGCTCTACAACCATAGACTCACTTCGCGTTATATGGCCTGATGACAAAACACAATTCTTAACAAATGTAAAAGCAAACCAAACACTTAGGTTATCAATTACAGATGCTGCAGAAACATATATCCCTATAACTACTACAAAGCCTACGTTACTTAAAGAAATTGCAAATCCGAAACTCATTGCACACAAAGAAAATAACTATAATGACTTTGATTTTGAGGGACTCATTGCAAAAAAGCTTTCTCAAGAAGGTCCTGCAATGGCAATAGGAGATATAGATAATGATGGCAATGACGATATCTTTATAGGTGGAGCAAAAGGGCAAACTAGTGTGCTCTATCTTCACAAAGGAAACGGTAATCTAGAGCCTTCGAGTAAAATTACATTTGAAAAATCTGCGCTATTTGAAGACACCGCAGCAAATTTTGTAGATGTCAATAATGATGGCTTTTTAGATCTCATCGTATCAACAGGTGGTGGTCAAGTAGATGCAGAAGCTTACTACATTTCTAGACTTTACATAAATAACGGCAATGGAACATTTAAAGACGCACGTAGTTTACCTTCCGTATATCAAAGTGCATCTGTAATTGCATCTAACGATATTGATGGCGATGGAGATATCGATTTATTTATTGGTAGTAGAAGCGTCGCAGGTGTTTATGGTATTGACCCACCACACGCAATTCTAATCAATGATGGGAAGGGTAATTTCACTAAAGACAACTTACTCTCTAAGCAGCTTAATCCTGCTGGAATGGTTACAGATGCCCTATGGTTAGATCTTGATGGTGACAACAACAAAGAATTAATAACCGTATCAGACTGGGGAACTCCTACTGCATTTAAAATCACAAGCGAGTCCATTAAAGTTATGGATACCGGAATATCATCTTATGCAGGATGGTGGAATGCCATACAAAGCGCAGATCTGGACAATGATGGCGACTTAGACCTTATACTCGGTAATGATGGAACAAATGTGCATTACAAACCAGGAAGCAATGGCCCGCTTAAAATGTTTATCACAGACTTTGATGGAAATGGTACGATAGAACAAATCACAACCTTCTCAGAGGGTGGCAAAGACTTCCCAATACACCAAAAGAGCGAAATCACATCACAAATAGTTTCTCTCAAAAAGAGAAATCTCAAAGCGTCAGATTATGCACAGCGATCTATTGATGAGCTTTTCTCTGAAGATATCCTAGCCAACGCTATTGTAAAAGAAGTTAATACTGCCGAAACAATAATTGCTATAAACGAAGGAAATGGCAACTTTACTATCAAAGCATTACCTACCCGAGTACAACTATCTTGTGTTTGTGGCATCACGTGTACAGATGTAAACAATGACGGCAATCTTGATATTTTAATGGGAGGTAATAATTTTGAATTCAAACCTCAATACTCTCAACTTGATGCTGGATATGCTCACGTATTACTAGGAGACGGTAAAGCAAATTTTGAATGGCAGGATTATACGGATACTGGCTTCTTTGTGCGCGAAGAAATGAAGCATCTAGAAACATTTAAGGATGCTCAAGGCAATGTATTTCTTGTAGCAGCAATCAATGATGGAAAACCTAGAATTTTCACAGCAAACAAGTAATCCATGAAGTGGGGAGTTTTATTGGGTCTGTGTTATCTGCTTATTGCTTGTACTAATCAATCAATACAAAAAGCACCTGCGCTATTCTTAAACCCCACAAGCACGAGTACTGGAATCACTTTTTCAAACAATCTCACAGAAACAGACAGTCTCAATATACTCGACTACTTGTACTTCTATAATGGTGGTGGCACTGCTGTAGGAGATATTAACAATGATGGATTACCCGATATCTACCTCTCTGGAAACCAAGTAAAAAATAAGCTCTACCTCAATAATGGCGACCTTACATTTAATGATATCTCGGCTAGTGCTGGCGTAGAAGGCAAAAGCTCTTGGAGTACTGGTGCAATAATGTTTGACGCAAACTCAGATGGACTATTAGATATCTATGTGCGTGCCGTAGTAGGCATAAATGATTTCCAAGGACACGACGAGCTCTTTATAAATAATGGCGATGAGACCTTTACAGAGCGTGCTGCAGAGTTTGGCCTTGATTTTCAAAATTATGGCACCACAGCTGCCGTTCTTGATTATGATAAAGATGGTGATCTGGACTTGTATATACTCAACCATGCGGTACATACAGAATCCTCATTTGGTCATGCCGATTTACGCCTAGAACGCAACGAATTTACGGGAGACAAGCTTCTTAGAAATGACGGAAATACCTTTACAGATGTCAGTGAAGAAATGGGCATTTATGGCGGTATTAATGGGTATGGCCTAGGTATTTCTATTGCAGATTTTAATCAGGATGGTTATCCAGATATATACGTAGGTAATGACTTTCATGAGGACGACTATTACTATATCAATGAAGGAGGATTACGCTTTCGCGAAAGCTTAAAAGAGCAATTCCCACATACCTCAAGATTTTCAATGGGTAATGACGTAGCCGACATTAATCATGATGGTTTTCCTGATCTCATGTCGCTAGATATGTTGCCAGAAGATGAGAACGTCCTAAAGGCATCCGAAGGTGATGATAACATCCAGACACAAAAACTGCGTACAGAACGTTTTAGTTATCACTACCAGTTTACCCGCAATATGCTATTTATAAATCAGCCAGGGTATCAATTTCAAGAACGTGCACTTTCCTCAGGAGTTGCGGTGACAGACTGGAGCTGGAGTGCTCTCTTTGCAGATTTTAATCAAGATGGGAATCAAGACTTATTTATTTCAAATGGCATCCCAAAACGCCCTAATAATCTTGATTTTATTAATTTCATTTCTAGCGGTAAGATTCAGAACAGGCTAAACGAGACTAGGCTTTTAGATAACGAAGCTCTTAATCTTATGCCTAACGGTGCTTCACATAATTATGTCTACCAAGGAAGTAAAGACCTCGTATTTACAGACCAATCTGGAGTATGGATTGACAAAAAACCTACGGTGTCTGGTGCATCTGCGCTTGCAGATTTTGATAATGATGGAGACCTTGATATCGTTGTTAATAACATTAATCAAGAGGCAACTATCTACGTGAACCAAACTGATACTACAGCAACTTACTTAAAATTAAAATTTGAGTATTCAAATGATAATCCGCTAGGTATAGGCACTAAGGTTTTTGCATATCAAAATGGAACGTTACAGTATAAAGAGCTGTATACTGCACGAGGTTTTCAGGCATCCTCTGAGCCCATTGTTCACTTTGGTTTTAAAAAGAATACTACAGTAGACTCGCTTCGTATTATTTGGCCAGATAACAAGCAGCAAGTATTCTACGATATTCCTACAAACCAAACATTGTCCTTATCACCGCAAAACACAACCACTTTTGACTATAGTTTACTTCAAATAAAAAGCAAGCCACTATTTACTAAAGAAGCAGGAAATCTAGGTATAGACTATGTACACAAGGAAGATGCTTATATAGATTTTAACAGGCAGCAATTAATACCTTATCAGATATCTGACCGTGGTCCTGCAACGGCAATTGGTGATATAAATGGTGATGGTATTGAAGACGTCTACTTTGGAAGTTCTAAGTTTACACCTTCGGAGGTTTATGCTGGAGGAAATAACGCTTTCGCGAAAGCGTACTCAGCCCCATTAAAATCGCTTTCAAAAACAGAGGATGTGACAGCTACTATCCTTAACAAGGAAATTATCGTGGGTACGGCAGGAGGTGATTTTTCTGAAGTGAACGAGGCTTTAGAAAACTATTATTTAAAAGTATCAGACACCTTAACCATGGAGATGTCAGGCATACGAGCTAACACCTCAATCATCATTGCAAGTGATTATGATAATGATGGAGATGAGGATCTCTTTGTAGGTAATTATGCCGTTACAGGTGACTTTGGAAAAGTTCCTACATCGTTTCTTTTAAAGAATGATGAAGGTAAGTTTGTCAAAGATCAAGACAACCCTCTAGGCAAGATAGGCATGGTTACAGATGCCGTATGGACAGATTTTAATAACGATGGCGCCGAAGATTTAATTGTCATAGGAGAATGGATGCAGCCACTTTTTTACAAAAATGAAGATGGCATTCTTAACAAAAAAGAAGTACTAGACGCTACGCTCAATGGTTTATGGCAAAGCATACAACCGTTTGATATGGATCATGATGGTGATATGGATTACCTTCTTGGCAACTGGGGAACAAACAGTAAGTTTACAACATCTACAGCGTTTCCCATGACAATGTATTATTCAGATTTTGATAATAATGGGCAAACAGAAACTGTTGTTACTACGGCAAAAGACGGAAACTACTACCCTATTAAAAATCTTCAAGAGCTAGGAGCTCAACTTGTATTTCTCAAAAAGAAATATGCAAATAATAATGACTTTGCTGGAGATACCGTGTCCCAAATTTTTGGAGATAGAGCACTTAATACCGCTCAGCGATTTGAAGTAAACACCTTAGCCTCCGGATATTTAAAAAATGAAAAAGGAATTTTTACTTTTGTACCTTTCACTGGTGTATTGCAAGTAGCGCCTATTATGGATTTCGTAGTTTACGACTTTAATGGCGATGGCCGCGAGGAAGTACTGGCTGGAGGAAATTATTTTGGCACAAAACCATATCACGGCAGGCTAGATTCATTTTCGGGGGCACTCATAGCATCCGAAAATAAAGTAACTTTAGGATATGAACTAGGTCTAGATTTTGCACAAAAATCGATAAGACATTTAAACATTATAACCGTTAACAATATCTCATACTTGCTCGTAACTTTCAATAACGAAGCCGCACAGGTTTATAACATACAAATCCCTGATTAATGAAAACAGCATACCACTTTCTTATAGTTGTCCTTATTACTACATGCATCACTTCTTGTGCGTCAAAAGATGAGCCTATTGTCATTACTCCAGAGCACTTTCATAATGCAATAGATAAGGTTACCGAGGTTATTATACACGACATTTTCTCACCACCTGTTGCGAGTCGTATTTATGCGTATCCTAATATTGCAGCTTATGAAATACTAGCCGTAAATGATACTGAATTTAACTCTCTATCTGGACAACTAGCAGGCCTTAAAAGTATTCCAACTCCATTAAAGGACGCGACTATAAACTTTGAACTTGCAGCACTAGTTGCTCACATGGAAATGAGCAAGCGCCTCATATTTTCTGAGCAAGAAATTGAGACTTATAGAGATAGCCTCTACACAACATGGAAAGAGAGCAATGAAGATGTTTTTATACAGTCTCGAGATTATGGGCTAGAAGTAGCAAGCCATATAGCACAATGGATGGATGGAGATAATTATAAACAGACGCGTACAATGTCTAAATTTTCTGTGTATGCAGATGAGCCTTCTCGCTGGCAACCTACGCCTCCAGCATACATGGACGGTATAGAACCACACTGGAATAAAATAAGACCATTTACACTTACATCTGCAGATCAATTTAAGCCTGTACCGCCACCTGCTTTCTCACTAGAAGAAGATTCAGATTTTTATAAGGAGCTTAAAGAGGTTTATGATATAAGCACGCAAATCACAAAAGATGGTGACACCTCAGATGAGATTGCGATTGCTCAGTTTTGGGATTGTAATCCATATGTATCTGTAACTCGTGGTCACTTAATGTTTGCTACCAAGAAGATTACTCCTGGAGGTCACTGGATAGGTATCACAAAGATTGCTTCAAAGAAGGCAGGTTTTGATGTAATGAATACATTACATGCTTATGCAAAAACATCTATCGCTATGAACGATGCGTTTATTTCTTGCTGGGATGAAAAATATCGATCTAATCTGATACGTCCAGAAACACTAATCAACAATCACATAGACGACTCGTGGAAACCTATATTACAAACGCCTCCGTTTCCTGAGTATGTGAGTGGGCACTCTGTAGTATCTGGTGCAGCATCTGAGACATTGACTAGCATTTTTGGCGATGACTTTTCTTTTGATGATGATACAGAAATAGCATACGGACTTCCAGTGCGTAGTTTTACTTCCTTTAAAGCCGCAGCTGAAGAGGCTGCTATAAGTAGAATGTATGGTGGTATTCATTATCGTGCTGCAGTAGCAGTAGGGCTAGACCAAGGTCAAAAACTAGGCAAATTTATTGTCTCAACACTTGAGATGAAAAATGAAACAATGGTTGCAACTAACTAAGTTTTGAAATAATGAAAAAAATCATAGCTGTATTACTTATTGGTTTCATTGCAGTCTCTGGGTGGTATTTATTTCTGAAACCAGGAGACTTTACTGCAAAAATAAAAGCCAAAGGAAACCTAGGAACCATCGAGCAGTTTACAAAGAATTGGAATGACAATGCGGTAACAACTGCATTCGTTTTAGAAAAGAACAATCGTACTCAGATTGATCAAAAATATATCATACACGATTCGGTACATCTATATATGTGGAATATAGAAAGATTAAATGATACTGTTTCAGAGATAAAAGTACATGTAAAAGACAGTGCTCATAGCTTCCAGAATAGGCTTCAAGGACTATGGCAACAAACTAGCTTTGAAAAAAACACTAGACAGACCATTCTCGATTATAATGAATCATTACAGCAACATCTCAAAGATATAACTATCACTATAAATGGCGAGGCTACATTACCTGCAAAGCACTATGCCTATACAGAATATGAGGGGCTGCAAGCTTTTAAAGTAACAGGCATGATGAGAGACATCACCTATCTACAAAATACAATGGCTGGGTCAAACGCTACATTAGATGGCCCGCCATTTATAAAAATCACCCATTGGAATCGAGAAACAGATAGCATTAAATATCAGTTTGGTTTTCCAATAATACCTTCGGACTCACTTCCTCAAGTAGCAGACATAAAATATGGAAACACTAAGGGTCAACAAGCTCTTAAAGCTACCTACAATGGCAATTATCTCACATCAGATAGAGCTTGGTATGCGCTTATAGATTATGCAAAAACTAACAATATAAAAATAGATCCAAGGCCTACAGAAATTTTCTATAACAATCCTAACATGGGTGGCGATGCTAGTAATTGGAAAGCAGAAATCTTCATTCCCATAATTGATTAATATGTCGGACTTCTATGATGACCAAGATTTTGAATCCATCGACTTCACCTTACAATCCTTTAAAAAAAGTGAGTATGACAATTGCACATTTACAGACTGTAACTTTGAAAATCTTCATGTCTCAAATACAAGCTTTCTAGAATGTACATTCATAGATTGTAACCTTACTAATGTAAAATTTGGCGGCACCACTCTCAATCAAGTTATATTCGATTCGTGCAAGTTATTAGGCGCAGATTTCAGTGTTTGCCAGCCGTTTATGTTAGATATACGCTTTCGCGAAAGCATACTACAGCTAGCAAACTTCACACAATTACCTTTAAAAGGAACATCTTTTACTTCTTGCCAAGTTACAGAAGTAGATTTTACTGGTGCAGATTTATCACAGGCCACATTTACTGGGTCAACATTGAGTAAAACTATTTTTGACAATACAGATCTTACTAAAGCAGATTTTATAGAAGCGCTCGATTTTACTATTGACACTACGAATAACAATATGAAAGGCGCTATGTTTTCTAAGGATAACTTAGAAGGACTCGTAGCACACTTACAGCTCAATCTTAAGTGAGATTTGTAATACAGAAAATAGGGTAAATGCCCCTACTGAAAAGCTATTCCTCAAACTATATTTACATCAATAATCAATGAGGGATTAAATTGGGGGATTTATAAACTCATATAGCCACACTAACGTGTGGCTTTTTATTTTATGTACCTTAGTTATGGAAAAACACAACTATGCGTAACATACTTTTTGGTGCAATACTCACCTTACTTATTGTTTTTGGCTTACGGTATTGCGAGCATTCTCAAAGTGAGAAAGAACAGCTACGAGCAAATACCGCTCTTATAGAAAAACAAATCAAAAATGTAGGTAAGCTCATCGTTACAGAAGGTAACTATGCCCAAGTTTTTACCTATGAAGATTCAAAAAAATTCTATGTAGATGTGCTATCTGCCACAAAAAAAGCATTAGTGGTAGTAAATGCCGAAGCAACCATTGCCTACGATCTTTCTAAAGTTACTACAGAAATTGATGAGGTCACAAAAACCGTAAGCATTACCTATATCCCAGAACCTGAGTTGAAAATTAATCCTAATATAGAATATTATGATGTGCAGCAGGACTACCTCAACCAGTTTAATGCTCGAGATTATAATATCATAAAATCACGCGTTCAAAAAGGACTTGAGAAGGAAATTAAAAATTCCACCCTGTACACAAATGCACAAAACAGACTCATATCTGAGCTATCTAAAATTTATCTTCTTACTAGCTCACTAGAATGGACGTTAGAATATAATGGCAATATTATAGATGACGCACATCCTATTAAACCATAATAAACTTGTTCCATAAAATAAAAAACGCATCATAAAGTGAATCTCTATGATGCGTTTTTGAGTATCTATAAAATAACTTATGCGCTTATTGTTTCCTTATTACCATTTACAATAATATCTAGTGCTTCTCCACTCATAAGAGTAAATGTTGTCTCACTCTTGTTTACCTCAACTTTGAGAATCTGTCCTCTAAAGTTTACTTTGAAAGAATAAGCTTCCCATGCATCTGGAATTTTAGTTTCAAAAGATAGTGTGTCATTTTTCACACGCATTCCCCCAAAACCTTCTACCACACTCTGCCAGGTTCCAGCCATACTCGTGATATGTAAACCTTCTTCTACTTCTTTATTATAGTCATCTAGATCAAGCCTTGACGTGCGTAAGTAGAATTCATATGCCTGATTCATCCTACCTAGCTTAGCAGCCTGTATAGCGTGTACACATGGCGACAGCGAACTTTCATGTAACGTAAATGGCTCATAGAAATCAAAGTGCTTTTCTAGATTTTCCTGAGTAAAATGATCTTCAAAAAAGTAAAAACCTTGTAGTGTATCTGCTTGTTTAATGTAAGGCGAACGCAAGATGCGATCCCAAGACCATTTTTGATTAATAGGTCGGTTGGATTTTGGTAAATCTGCTACGGTGATTAACTCTTTATCTAAGAAACCATCTTGTTGTAAGAATACGTCATGCTCTTCAGAATATGGGAAATACATCTGTTCTGCTGTAGATTTCCAAGAGAGCATCTCGTCGTAAGACAGATGAGTTTTACCAGATATACGTGACCAGTCTTGCTTTTGAGTATCTCTTATCAATTCAGCTTTCGCGAAAGCGAACTCCATACACCACTTTGCAATATAATTTGTAAACCAGTTATTGTTTACGTTATTTTCATATTCATTAGGCCCTGTAACTCCTAGTATCACATAGGCATTCTTAGCTTTAGAAAAAGTAGCTCGCTGTCTCCAGAAACGTGCTACAGCTATGATCACTTCTAGCCCCATTTCTGGAATATAAGTAGTATCGCCTGTGTAGCGTTCATAGTTATAAATAGCATATACCATAGAGCCGTTACGGTGTATCTCCTCAAAGGTAATCTCCCACTCGTTATGGCACTCTTCCCCATTCATTGTGACCATAGGGTATAATGCAGCACCTCCCGAGAAGCCTAACTTTTCTGCATTCTCAATAGCTTTATCCAGCTGCTTATAACGATAGGTAAGCAATTGCCTAGCCACTTGTTGATCCTTAGTCGCCATGTAAAATGGAATACAATACGCTTCCGTATCCCAATAGGTTGATCCTCCATACTTCTCTCCAGTAAATCCTTTAGGACCTATATTAAGACGGCTATCTTGTCCCGTGTATGTCTGATTGAGATGAAAGATATTAAAGCGTATACCTTGTTGCGCCTTTACATCACCATCTATGGTGATATCAGACATTTCCCAAGTTTGTGCCCATGACTCCTTTTGAAGTTGTTGTAAAGTATCAAAACCAACTGTAGTGGCCTCATTAAATACGGTCGTAGCAGCGTTTACAAGATTATCTTGTTCATGATTAAGGCTACTTACATATCCTCCTAATTTATGAATACTAAAAGTTTCTCCTTGAGAGATTTCCGTCTCATAAACATGACCGATATATGTTTCGGTAGTGTTAGTACGCTTTCGCGAAAGCGTAACCTCCCTGCCATCTATATTAAATCTATTATGCATCATAGTGCACACATGAAACTCTGTTTTCATGGTATGTGCCGTAATAAAAGCCATATCACCATCTTCTGAAACCTCTAGCGTGTTCCAAAACTTATCATCCCAATTAGAATCTTCATTAGTGATACCACTATCCAAGTAAGGCTCATAACTTATTGTGGCATCTCCATTAATAGGTGTTACCTCGTAGTTAATAGCACCTATTTCATCCATTTTCATGCTCAAAAAGCGAGTAGACTTTACTGTAATCTCTACATCATTTTGTAAGGTCGCCTTAAAGCTTCTGTACAATACACCGCTTTTCATATCAAGTTCGCGACGGAAATCTTTCACCTCTTTACACGTATGTAAATCTAGGCTCTCACCATTTACTGTCACTTTTATGCCTATCCAGCTAGGAGCATTGAGCACCTTTGCAAAGTACTCTGGATATCCATTTTTCCACCAGCCTACACGAGTTTTATCTGGATAATATACACCTCCTATATAACTTCCTTGAAAAGTGGCTCCACTATAATTTTCTTCAAAATTTGCGCGTTGTCCCATGGCTCCATTACCCAGTGCCATTAAACTCTCTGAAGATTTTACGTTATCTGGGTTCCATCCCTCTTCTATAATGGACCAACTATTTGGTGTGATATAATCTATATGCATACTCTCAATAAAATTTTAAATAATAGTCCTCACCCTACAAATTAGTGCGGCAGAACGTTTATTAAATAAATTGTTGTTTTTCTAGTAGTCTTATGCTTCAATAAGTGAAGCTAAAAATGCTTCACTCATTTCTTTAAAGTCTGCAAATACATAATCTGCTTCATGTAATACATCTTTTTCTCCTATACCTATACTTACCATTCCAGCAGCATTTGCCGCCTGTACTCCCGCAATAGAATCTTCAAAAACAATACAATCTGTACGTTCTATTTTTAAAGCTTCTCCTCCTTTTAAAAATACTTCTGGATCTGGCTTTGCAGCCGTCACATCATTACCATCTACTATAGCTTCAAATTTCTGTATGAGATTAAGCTTTGTTAAAATGGGCCTAGCGTTTTTACTAGCACTACCAAGAGCGACACCTTGATTCTTTTCGTGTAAAAAGTTTAGTACACGTACTACATCTGGAAGAATCTCACTATCATCCATTGCCTCTATATATTTGAGGTATTCTTCATTCTTCTGTATAAGCCAGCGTTCTTTTTGTTCTTGCGTAGCTTCATAAGATGCCAGATCTAGCAGAATTTCAAGCGATTGTACACGGCTAACTCCTTTAAAAAGTTCGTTCTGTTCTTCTGTAAAATCAAAGTTCATTTCCTTAGCGAGATTGCGCCATGCCAGGTAATGAAATTTTGCTGTATCTACTATTACGCCATCTAGGTCAAATAAAAATGCTTTTTTTTTCAATGTCAAGTTAGTTTCATGCCTATTGGTTTATGGATAAACCAATCGCTTTTGTTGATTTTAATTTTTCGCGAAAGCGATACTATTTAATTCGCTTCGTACTTTCTCGTTCTACAAGACTCGTTTCTATATAAGCCGTTGTGTATTCCTCTATTTCCTCTTCTGGACGTTCTAATTTATTGATAAGAAGCTCTGCTGCCTTGCGTCCCATTTGCTCTCCATGCTGACTTACCGTAGTCAAGCTAGGTACAAAGTGCTTAGACAACTCACCATCTGAGAAGCTCACAATACCAACGTCATTAGGTATTGATTTACCTGCCTCCATGATATATTTGGCAGCAGTTACTGCAAATATCTCGTTTATGGTAAACACGCCATCTATATCTTTTCCTTTTAAGAAATGCTTGATGCGCGCCATAGTCTTATCATTAAGATCATCTATTGCGTCTAATTTTAAAATAAGGTCTGTATCTATTTTTATTCCAGCAGACTCAAGCGCTTCTATATAGCCTTTGGTTCTTAGTTTTCCTACTGTTATATAGTCATCTGTAGTGATGATTGCAATCTTTTTACATCCTGTTCTAATAAGATGATTCACACCTAATTTTGCCCCTTCCCTGTCGTCTATGAGTACCTTATCACATGGTATTTCATCTACTATACGGTCAAACATCACTACAGGCATTCCTTGATCTATTGCTTCTGTAAGATGTCTAAAATCATCCTTTTGCATTGTTTCCTTAGATAAGGATAGGATAAATCCATCTGTACTACCATTTGCGAGTAGCTCCATATTAAGGACCTCTTTATCAAAATCATTATTAGAAAGGGTAATAATCACATTGTAATTGTGCTCTCTCGCCATTTGCTCAACTCCACGTATTACAGTGGTAAAAAAGTGATGTACTATTTGCGGTATAATAATCCCGATAGTGCGTGTCTTCCTGTTTTTAAGACTTAACGCGATATTATTAGGCTTATAATTATACAGCTTTGCAAAGGCTTTAATCTTCTGGCGTGTGTCTTCACTTATCTCTGCACTATCACGCAGTGCTTTTGAGACAGTAGAGATAGAAACATCAAGTTCTTTGGCAATTAATTTTAAGGTGAGTTTTCTTTTCATAATGGTATCGTAAAAATAGGCTTACTAAAAGCTATAGTACAATTTAAACAAATCCTTTTGGGTACGAAAACGATGTATTCTTAATAAGTTATTATATTTATTATCAAAATGTAAATTTTTGCCCTATTTTAGGATGGTTTAAATAGCATTTAGATCATTTTAAATTAATCTACTTGTTCAATTTATGTCTAAAAACTAGTCAAAAAATGAAGCAGCTTCTTATCATTCTTGCACTTTTTACTCTTATAGGTTGTAAAGAAAAAACAATACCTGTAGATGAAGTGGCAGTGGTAGAAGACCGCTTTCGCGAAAATTATCGCCCTCAATATCACTTTACTCCACCCACAATGTGGATGAATGACCCCAACGGGCTTTTATACCACAACGGCACTTATCACTTATTTTATCAGCATTACCCAGAAGACATTGTCTGGGGACCTATGCACTGGGGTCACGCCACCTCAAAAGATCTTATCTCTTGGGAGCACAAACCCATTGCCTTGTATCCAGACGAGCTAGGTCTTATCTTTTCTGGTAGCGCTGTGATGGATATACATAACACCTCTGGCTTAGGTACAAAAGATAATCCTCCTATGGTTGCTATTTTTACCTATCACCTTATGGAGGGTGAAAAAGCAGGACGCAAAGATTTTCAAACTCAGGGTATTGCTTATAGTCTAGATGAAGGTGAGACCTGGAAAAAATATAGTGGCAATCCCGTTATAGGTAATGAAGGAAACATCAAAGACTTTAGAGATCCTAAGGTAATGTGGCACGATGACACTCAGAAGTGGGTAATGTCACTTGTCGCTGGCGATCACGCAAAATTTTATAGTAGCCCAAATCTTAAGGACTGGACGCTTATGAGTGAGTTTGGAAAAAACATAGGAGCTCACGGCGGCGTCTGGGAGTGTCCAGATTTGTTTCCGCTTGAGGTTGAGGGAAGCGATGAGACTAAGTGGGTTTTAATTATAAGTATTAATCCTGGTGCTCCTAACGGAGGTTCTGGAACACAGTATTTTATAGGTGATTTTGATGGCACCACATTTACTACCAACCAAAAAGAAATAAAATGGCTAGACTACGGTACAGATAACTATGCAGGCGTCACCTTTAATGGCCTGCCAGATACAGATCGTACGTTTATAGGCTGGATGAGTAACTGGAACTATGCCCGTGACACTCCTACAGAAGCGTGGCGCAGTGCAATGACGCTTTCGCGAAAGCTTACGCTGCATAAAAACAGCTCTAATGGGTTTTATTTGAAAAACTATCCTGTAGCTTCAATAGATGAATATAGTTATGACACGGTAGAACACGACACTATGAAAAATGGAATGTCTCTATCTAGTAAAAATTATAATGAGCAACGACTATATTTTAAAATACCAGGTAATCTAGATGACTTTGAACTCAACTTTTCAAATGTTAACAAGGAATCTCTTAAGCTAAGTTATGATAGCAGTAAGTCTCAATTTATATTAGATCGCACTGATTCTGGCATTACAGACTTTGAGACTTCTTTTGGAGAAAAGCCACACATAGCACCAGCTATAATTGACAATAAGGAAGATGTAGATTTCACAATAATTATGGATGCCTCCTCTATAGAAATATTTATAGATGGTGGAAGTACTGTGTTTACAGATCAAATTTTTCCTACCACGCCATTTACTGCACTCACATTTACAAGTGAGGATGCTACAATCGCAAATTTAAAAGTGAGTAAAATAAAACGAATCTGGAAGTAGTGTACTAGAACATCACCTCTCACGACCATAAAAAAAAGCATATGAAAGAGATTACAAAATGGAGTATTACCGTAGCCCTTGCCGGCTTTTTATTTGGCTTTGATACCGTTGTTATAAGTGGTGCAAACTCCCCTATTAAAGAACTGTGGAACCTATCTCCATTTATGCATGGTACTTTTATCATGAGCATGGCTTTATGGGGAACGGTAGTAGGTTCTTTACTAGGTGGTTTTCCCACCAAAATATTAGGACGTAAAAAAACGCTATTCTGGATTGGTATTTTATTTTTTGTCTCTGCCTTAGGGTGTGCACTTACTCAAGACCCTTATACCTTTTCTGCCTTTCGATTTATAGGAGGCATAGGTGTAGGAGTATCCTCTGTAGCGGCTCCTATTTATATTACAGAAATAAGCTCGGAGTCTAACCGTGGTAAGCTGGGAGGATTATACCAATTTTGGTTAGTTTTTGGTATTCTCATAGCCTTTGTATCAAACTGGTTACTCAAAGGTGTAGATGGTGCAAACGACTGGAGATGGATGCTAGGCGTAGAAGCAATACCTGCGCTTATTTATACGCTTATGGTAATGAAAGTTCCTAACAGTCCGCGATGGTTAGTTTTACAAAAGAAAGACGATGCAGCAGCGATGCTCGTGCTGCAAAAAATATATAATGGAGCCGCTTCTGCACAACAACGACTTGAGGAAATTAAGCTAGACTTACAACAAAAAACAAGTTCAGAAAATCTATTTCAAAAAAAGTACTCACGTATTTTATGGTTAGGATTTCTCATTGCATTTTTTAATCAGTTATCTGGAATCAACTTTGTGCTATACTACGCACCTCAAATTCTAGAACAAGCGGGGCTAGGAGGAGCCGAGTCACTCTTCAATTCCATCTCTATAGGAATTGTAAATCTTATATTCACTTTTATAGGAGTGCGTTTACTGGATAAATTAGGAAGAAAACAACTTATTATTATAGGTTCCATAGGCTACATTATAAGCCTAGTTATGGTAGGTATATGTTTCCAGATGGAGCTAAGCGCTACATTGTTACTTATATTTATCTGCACATTTGTTGCATCACACGCCATAGGTCAAGGAGCTGTAATATGGGTATTTCTCTCAGAAATATACCCAAATCGCGTGCGAGCCTATGGACAATCATGGGGAACAAGTACCCATTGGGTATTTGCTGCTATCATCACACTCGTGACACCATATTTTATAGATGATAAAGAAGGGATCATGAGGGACCATCTTTGGAATATTTATTATTTCTTTGCAGGGATGATGGTACTCCAATTGATATGGGCAATTACATATATGCCAGAAACAAAAGGACGCACCCTTGAAGAACTAGAAAAAGACCTTGTAGACCATGCCAAATAATCCACTTAAAATTGCCTGTTATGGCGAAATCCTCTGGGATACATTTCCAGACAAAAAACATCTAGGTGGCGCTCCACTCAATGTGGCGTTGCGCTTACACTCTTTTGGAGTAGATGTAGCTATGATTTCCACCCTAGGTAATGATGCTTTAGGCAAAGAAGCACTTGCCGAAATTAAAGAGCTTGGGCTAAAAACCAAATATATTCAACGCAATGATAAGCCTACGGGTCAAGTAACCGTTACTCTTGATAAGAAAGGTGTTGCTTCTTACGAAATAGGAGACAATGCTGCTTGGGATAACATTGCATGGACAGAAGATAATGTAGCAGCAGTTACAAATGCAGACGCCTTGATTATAGGGAGTCTCGTTTTTCGCGAAAGCGTAAATCTTGACACTCTGCTACTTGACGCAGAAGAAGAAATTACACCTCCTGTAAATCTTGAAGCAATAGAAGTACTTATAGAACGATCTAAGTTTACGGTTTTTGACTTAAATCTTCGTGCTCCCCATTACGATCTTGAAGTGGTAGTAGGGCTAATGGAAGCGGCAGATATGATAAAGCTCAACGATGAAGAGCTAGAGCTTGTTGTGCTAGCAATGGGTATAGAAGCCGAGACGCTCGAGGATGAGCTTAAAATGCTTAGTGCAATGACAGAGACTCCTACCGTTTGCGTTACGTTAGGTGCAGAGGGAGCGATGTTATTACATAAAGGTGGCATTCACACTCAAATAGGTTTTAAAACTAAAGTGGCAGACACCGTAGGCGCTGGAGATAGTTTTCTAGCAACCTTAGTCTTTGGTTTATTATCTGGAGAAACGGCAGATGATGCACTTGAGGTAGCTTGTGCTATGGGCAGCTTAGTAGCTGGTAAACCTGGTGCAAATCCAACAGTGCATAATGATGAAGTAAATGATCTACTTGATGATATTTAGTAATCACGCTTTCGCGAAAATTTAAATTCAATATATTTCGTAAGTATACAAAACAACAAAGCCGACTTTTCAAAGGTCGGCTTTGTTGTTTTGTGTCTGAAAGTTTATTGCAAAAGAAAACCTCCCAATTTCTTGAGAGGTTTTTGTACGGGCGAGAAGACTCGAACTTCCACACCGTGAGGCACCAGATCCTAAGTCTGGCGTGTCTACCAATTCCACCACGCCCGCATTTCAATATATCGTCACGTAATAACTTCGTAACGGGGTGCAAATATAATACTTTTTTTTCAATCTCAAAATAAATAATTGAAAAAAATAAATTTTATTCTCTCACTCTATAAATAAATTAGGAGTTTTTAAAATTAACATCTTGATTATGAAAACTGTGAAGCGTTATAAACCAACCTTATCGAATTGTCAAATTCTCCGAAAAAACAACAAGCGTATCTGAACCAGTTCCTGTTAATCGTTGAGCATATATTTCTATAAAGTCTCCGCTGTTCATAGTAACAACCGTGTTTATTGACACAGATTGTATTTGTGTATCATTTTCAATAAGTACCAATGCATCAGAGTCATCAACTACCACCCCATTTTTTGCAATAATAAAACTATAGAAGTCATTACCAGCGTTTGTTACACGAATAGATAGAGATGCATTCACTTGAAAATTCCTGACTTTCTTCCCTTCGTAAATTAATCTATTATTTGCCGGGTTTGATCTAAAACGAAATAATTCTGTATTATCGAAAGCTCCATTACCCACAATTGGAACCGCTGAACTAGTGTTTATAGTTTGTGTAAACCCTGTAGTTATTGCCGAAGTACTATAAAAATTGGCTGTAGATTGATCATCAGTCTCTGTGGGAATACCAGAACAGTTTACGTTCCAATCTGTAGTAAAACTAAAATCTGTGTAACTCCCAGCAGTGTATCTTGACACCAACGTTCCGGCACCTACAAAACTCAATCCATTCAAGCTAGCTTCATTAACAATAATTGGGTTAGCACTAACATCTACTCCTACCTCACCCGCGTCTGCCTCTATCCTACCACTTGCAATTTGAAAATTATTAAAGGTTCCTGAAACAGTCGCAAATGTTCCCGTATTTGAAGTCGTCCAAAATACATTGCTCATAAAGAAAGAGTCTATATCAGAAACATTAAATCCATTATTATTATTCACGTATTGTATTATACTAAAAAACACTGTGCCTAATGAACTAAGTGTACCCATGCTGCTTGCACCAGTAAAGACTGAGTTATTCACTACCAAAAGATCAGACCCCGACCCTGTAATATCAAAAATAGGAGCTCCTCCTCCAGAGATAGTTAAATTTCTTATCCTACCAGCTTCTCCTTGAAAAAGTGCTGCCCCTGAACCATTAACCAATATATCCTGAGAAGAATCTACTCCTTCAATATAGGCACCATTCATATTTATAGGAGCACCCAAAACAATTGTTCCATTAATTTCGTAAAGAAAATTTGAATTTAATAAATAAGTAGAACCACCACCAGCAGCAAGCTCTTCTGCCAGATCTGATGCATCCTTAACTAATTTATAATTTACTCTAGAATTATTAATACTTATTCTCTGCCATCCGCTTTCATAATAATAAAAAGATTCCAAAGTAATATCGTAAACTAACAATCCTTGTGCTGGAGTTGATATGGCTAATCTCTGTGTAGAAGTCATTCTTGGTGTCAATACTCCACCTACTTCAGATTGTATATCAAGAACCGCTGATGGATCAGGACTAGTGGTATTGATTCCAACTTGCGCTGTCATATTCAATGTTAAAAAACAGCCCAGCAAAGACAAAATTGTAATTATATATCTCATGATGTTTTTTTTCAAAAATAAATTTTAACACATAAATTAACGTTGTAATTAACATTATAATCGACCAAATGCACAATATTTTAATGTTTTATTTTTAAATGCATTTTTTAATCGATTTGTTACTTGTAATAATCCGCACAAAATGAAGGTTAAAAAAAGAGGAAACTCTGATTTAAAATTTTACTAATTATTACAGAACTTCTCTTATTTGTACTTTTGAAAAAAATTACTATCAAATGAAAAATGCTAAGGATTACATAACAGAACATAAGGATCGATTTTTAAATGAACTTATTGAGTTATTAAAATTACCAAGTGTAAGCGCAGACCCTGCTTTTGCAAAGGCTACAAATGAAACTGCCGAAACTGTAGCTCAGAGTTTACGAGATGCAGGATGTGATACTGTAGAGATATGTGAGACTCCTGGATATCCAATTGTGTATGCAGATAAGATTATAGATAAAAACTTACCTACAGTGCTTGTATATGGTCACTATGATGTACAACCTGCAGATCCTATAGAACTATGGGACTCACCACCATTTGAGCCTGCGATTAAAAAAACAGATAAACATCCAGACGGTGCCATCTTTGCACGTGGGGCTTGTGATGACAAGGGACAAATGTATATGCACGTAAAAGCGCTTGAGTATATGGTTGCAAATGATAGACTTCCTTGTAATGTGAAGTTTATGATAGAAGGTGAAGAAGAAGTAGGAAGCGCAAATCTCGCTTGGTACGTAGAGCGTAACCAAGAAAAACTTGCAAATGATGTCATTCTTATCTCAGATACAGGAATGATTGCAAATGATATTCCATCTATAACTACAGGACTTCGCGGTTTAAGCTATGTAGAAGTAGAAGTTACAGGACCTAATCGTGACCTTCACTCTGGTCTTTATGGTGGTGCTGTAGCAAACCCTATTAATGTCTTATCAAAAATGATTGCTTCACTACATGATGAGAATAATCACATCACTGTAAAAGGTTTTTACGACAAGGTGGAAGAACTTAGTCAACTAGAACGAGATAAAATGGCGGAGGCTCCATTCTCTCTTGAAAATTATAAAAAAGCGCTAGATATAGATGCTGTTTATGGAGAAAAAGGATACACTACAAATGAACGTAACTCTATACGCCCTACCCTTGATGTTAATGGCATTTGGGGTGGTTATACTGGTGAGGGAGCAAAAACAGTAATCGCCAGTAAAGCCTATGCAAAAATATCTATGCGTTTAGTTCCTAACCAAGACTGGCAAGAAATTACAGAACTATTTAAAACGCATTTTGAAGGTATTGCTCCAGCAGGAGTAAATGTTAAGGTAACACCGCATCACGGAGGTCAAGGTTATGTAACACCTATAGATAATGTGGCTTACCAAGCCGCCGAAAAGGCGTATGAGCAAACCTTTGGAAAAACACCTATCCCGCAACGTAGTGGAGGTAGTATTCCTATTGTGGCGCTTTTTGAGAAAGAGCTTAAAAGTAAAACTATCCTTATGGGCTTTGGTCTCGACAGTGATGCGATACACTCACCAAACGAGCATTTTGGTGTATGGAATTACTTAAAAGGAATAGAAACCATCCCTTATTTCTACCAGTATTTTACAGAGATGCATGGGTAGACTCGTAATTACGCATTGCACACAGCGCCCTGTAAAATTCTAAATACCAGGGCGTTTTATATTAACCGGCATAATATTTGATTCTAATTCCAAAAAATTTTCTATGTACAAGGTGACACTCTCTATACTTTTTATGGTCTTCGCAGTGCAGCAAGTAACCCTTGCTCAGACACTCCCTACAAATACAGAGTTTTATAAAAAAAAAGAGCTCAATATTAACCTTGAAGATTTTAATGGGTCAAAATATCTCGACAATGATTTTCAACTAGGAGTAATTAGTGATAACCTCAGCAAAAAAACATTCCAAGCTTACGTAAGATATGATATTCTAAACGATGTATTCGAAATAAAAGAATCATTATCACAATCTGCTACAACATTTTTGAAAAAGGCCTCTGCTACCTCGGTAAAGATTAATAATTCTGAGTTTACTTACGCTTCCTATCTAACCGAAGATAGCTCTAGAAAACTAGGATATATAGAGTCTTTAGGATCGATTCTAGAGGGTACTTTGTATGCGAGGTACGAAGCCGACTTAAGGCTTCCACAAAAGGCAAAAACTACTTTAGAAAAAAATAGAAAAGGAAAAATAACTATAAAGGAGTATTATATGCTAAAAGATGAAAACTCCATAAAACTAATTAAAGTCAATAAAAAATCAATTTTTGATTTGTTTCCTAAAGCACATAATCAACAGCTTAAAGTATTTTTAAAAGAAAATAAAAATAAGGTTCGCAACGCGAGTGAAATCAAAGCTATTATAGATTTCTCAAATAGTCTGTAATTCTAATAACAAACAAAAACAAAGGGTAGTGTTTAATAACTTTAAGCACTACCCTTTATTTATTCCAGTATATTTCAAAAAAACGAAGCCAGACAATAGACAGAAGCCCATCCCTTACTAATATGAACGAGGGTAATTACGCTTTCGCGAAAGCGTAAAAAGACACTATTACAGACACTTATCTTAAGTTATTTTAACTCTACACTTGTAGAATTAAAATATTATTCTACATTTGTAGAGTACATTCTAATACTGTAGAACATTATGGCACTATCCACTTCTGAAGAACAGCTTATGCAATTGCTCTGGAAACAGGAAAAAGCATTTATGAAAGATCTCATAGAAGCATATCCAGATCCAAAGCCAGCGACCACGACAATCGCAACACTACTTAAGCGTATGCAAGACAAGAAGTTTGTAGATTATAAACAATACGGCCGTTCTAGGGAATACTTCCCTCTTGTAAAGAAGACAGACTACTTCTCCAAACACGTAAATGGGCTGATTAAAAATTTCTTTAATGATAGCGCTGGTCAGTTCGCTTCATTCTTTACCCGTGAGACAGATCTCTCACAGCAAGAACTAGAGGAGTTAAAACAAATCATAGATAAGCAACTTAAAGCCAAAAAGAAATGATACTCATCTATCTCTTAAAAAGCGCTTTATGTTTAGGCATCTTATTTGGCTTTTATAAGCTAGCGCTGGAAGGAAAAGCGATGCACCACTTTAAAAGATTTTACCTCCTGGCAAGTCTTGTATTTTCATTTACCATACCACTTATCACCTTTACATACCAAGCAGCAGAAGCACCACAGATTACTCCCATATTTCAAGAATATGTTGAGACGGTTTCCAATCCAAGTCAGGCCGCTCAAGTTACTGATGTAGATTATACAAACACCGTTATCTGGAGTATATATCTTCTAGGTGTATTCATTTTTGGCTTTCGTTTTATTGTAAATCTTGTGCGCTTAAAGCGAAAGATACATCAGGCAGAGCTGCACCCATCATCACACTTCACGCTTGCTTTACTAGAGCAAGTTATGGTGCCGCACTCTTTCCTAAAGTGGATTTTTGTAAACAAACATTCATACACACAAAAGGAAATAGCTCCAGAGGTACTTGCTCACGAGGCAACTCACGTACGCCAAAAGCACTCCCTAGATATTATTGCCATAGAGTTTATAGAGGTCATTTTCTGGTTTAATCCGCTTGTGTGGCTTTATAAAGGTTCTATAAAATTAAACCACGAATTTCTAGCAGATCAATGTGTTATAGTAGATGAAAGTAATATTGCTATATATCAAAACATACTCTTAAGTTATGCAAGCAGTACTCATCACACTGCGCTCGAGAGTCCTTTTAATTATTCATTAACCAAAAAACGAATCGTTATGTTATCACAATCATTTAGTCGTAAAAAAGTAGTGCTGCGCGCATTACTACTCATTCCAGTAGTTACAATTTGCCTACTACTCTTTAATCAAGGAATCATTGCTCAAGAAAAACCTAAAGAGCAAAAGGCACCTCAAACCTCAACCTACGCCACACAGTTTGTAGAAGGAGCTACACGTAATGGTAAAAACGCACTAGTTATAGAAGTGAAAAATGACAGCATCTATGTAAATGGACAATATAGTCCGCTTGACAGCTTTCGCGAAAGCATAGATAATATCACACAAGAGTGGACAAAAGAAGAGTTTGCACAGCCGGTGAGGTCTATGATTTTTAAGGACAACTCAAAAGAGTTTATAAATAAAGCCGAAGCTGTTTTTAGACAAACGCAATTGTATAAGGCAAATAACAGTCTGCGCCTTATTCCTCCGCCACCTCCCGCTCCACCAGCACCAAGAGGAGAGCTTCCTCCGCCACCACCACCGCCATCTCCAGAAGAACATTTACTCAAAATGCATAAACTAGGTAGCCTTTTTATCTATGATGGTAAAGAAGTAACCTATGAAGAAGCTGTACGCCTTGCAAAAGGTGGTGTAACAGAAATTAAAACACCGTATCCATACAGCAACCCACCCAAAACTTTTATAGGAAGCAAGGATAATAATGTGCCACAAAAACCAGCAATTAAAAAAGGAGATACGCTTACAATAACTGTAACTGAAACGGGTCAAAAGGCACTAGCTGTAATGAATAATAACAAGAATGGAACTATTATAGATAAGCTTCCTGAAAATGCAGGAGTTGATGGACGCCAATTAGAAATTTACAATCGCCTCACATCAAAATATAAAAACAAAACTGTTGAACAAATTCCTGCTGCTGATTTAAAAACAATTCAAATTATTTATGATAATATGAATGATGAACAGAAAGATAAAAATCAGCCTCATCCAATAAACCAAAAAAGCAATCATTTTGAAGTTAAAGCAAGTTATGATGAAGATGGTTCTTTATCAAAAAACGTTGAAGAGCACGCCCTAAATGGCGGTACTTTTGAATTTGAAGGAAAAGAAATCTCAAAAGAAGAAGCGATACTTAAATCTAAGGAACCTAATATTACCACGGAGACTTCTACCTTACATAATAAAATGATTATCCATAAGGATCTACTTCAACAAAAAGCACTTTATTACTATAATGACAAGTTACTCTCAGATGATGAGGTGATTGAATTATTTGAAAACCCTCTGTATACTATGCAGCTCATTTCAAGAGGTTCTAACAAAGAGAAACAGTCTTTCAAATTTGTAAAAATCAAAGAATAATTACAAGCTATACTTCGCACAGCTTGTTTCTTAAAACAAAGCCAATAGCAAAGCCATTAATACAGATATATGTAGCTTTGCGGCAATGGATTATAAAAAGGAATTAAGCTGTTTTTTTTACGACTATTTTGTAGTCTGGGGAATATCTGATGATATTGCTAAATATCTGAATGCTCTCGTTTTAGGTGTTCTCCTTGTTATTTTAGTTTTATTAGTTGACAGGCTTTTTCGCAAGGTATTGAGGACCATCGCTTACCGCTTTTCAAAAGGGTCAAAAACTAATTTTGATGATCTTCTTATTGAAAATAGAGTCCCTCGCAGGTTAGCTCATATTTTACCGCTCTATCTCATGTTAGGCTTTATGCCTATCGTATTAGGAGACTTTCCAGAGATTCAACGTTTATTCTCTACCCTACTCACTCTGGTGGGTATTATACTTGCCTTGCGTATCATTCGTGCGTTTCTGCATACTTTACGAGATTATTTTAAAACCGTTCCCGGTCTTAGGGATAAGCCTATAGATAGTTACATTCAAGTCTTCATGATTATCGCATGGATTCTTATGATTTTCTATGCCATAAGTTTACTTACGGATGTTTCTATAGGTGCTGCCTTAGGAACTTTTGGAGCGGCATCTGCTATTATTCTCCTTATTTTTAAGGATACCATTCTTGGTTTTGTAGCTAGTATTCAGGTTGCCATTAATGATATGGTGCGCATAGGTGACTGGATTACTTTTGAAAAATTTGGCGCAGATGGTGATGTGATTGAAATCAATCTTTCTACTGTAAAAGTGCAAAACTTTGACATGACCATTACTACAATCCCTACCTACTCTCTTATTTCAGATTCCTTTAAGAACTGGAGAGGAATGACAGATAGCCCTGGACGTCGTATTAAAAGATCTCTATTAATCAAGCAGGACAGTATCAAATTTTTATCTAATGATGATATAGAGAGACTCAAAAAGATTGGTTTAGTTTCTAGTTATTTGACAAACATGCAAGATAAGCTGGACAGGCTCAATGCAGATGATGATATTGATCGCTCTTTACAAATCAATGGTGTAAACCTTACTAATATAGGGCTCTTCCGTAAGTACATGGAAACTTATATCCAAAATCACAGCGCCATTAACAAGGAGATGCTTCTTATGTGTCGCCAGCTTGCTCCTACTGCTCAGGGTGTTCCTCTCGAGGTGTACTGTTTTAGTAAAGATAAAAAGTGGGAAAATTATGAGTATATCATGGCAGATCTCTTTGATCATTTCCTAGCTGCAGTATCTTATTTTGATTTAGAACTTTTTGAATATCCAAGTGGTGACAACTCTCCAAAATTTATTGACTCTTCAGATTTTGAGTAAGGTACGCTTTCACGAAAGCGTAAAAGAAAAAAACTGCAACATTTTATAATTTATACAGTCTCTATAACGTAGAGGTTGGCACTCGTATGCGATACCCTAAAAATTAACACATACGAAAAGTTGTCAAAACATCGTTCTATACACCATACACATCATCAATCATCTTGCTGGACCTCAATCACCCAGCGACTGTAACTAAACGAACCGTATTATGATTCAATCCTTTTTTATTCTCTGCTCTGGTGCAGATCGTGACGTTTTAGACACCTGCTCTCGCGGAGAGAAGAATAAATATGCTGGCATAGGAGCTACCGTATTTTTTACAGCCGTATTAGCCACCATCGCAGCAACCTATGCGCTTTTTACCGTTTTTGATAATGTGTATAGAGCCATACTTTTTGGCTTATTGTGGGGACTAGTTATTTTTAATCTAGACCGTTTTATTGTTTCTACACTCAAAAAGCGAAACAACTGGTGGAAAGAATTTGGGATGGCAATACCCCGCCTTATTCTCGCGGTAATTATTGCTGTGGTGATTTCAAAACCCTTAGAGCTTAAAATATTTGAGAAAGAGATAGACCGCGTGATGCTTAGTCAAAAAAATGAGTTTACCGTTCAAAATCAAGGCGAAATACTCGCGCAGTACACTCCAGAAATCAATAAACTGGATGACCAAATAGCTGCCGCAAAACAAGAAATCACTTCCAAAGAAACAGAAGTAAATAACCTATATGAAATCTACATAGACGAGGCAGAAGGTACTGCCGGCACAGAATTACTAGGCAAAGGCCCAGTCTATCAAGAAAAACGCGACAAACACGATGCAGCTCTTGCAGAACTTACTACTCTAAAAGCGACAAATGCGGAACAAATAGCACAGGCCGAAGCGCAAAAAATACAACTGCGCGATGAGTTCAACACTGCTGTAAGTACGAGTCAGCCCATTATAAATAACTTTGACGGATTAATGGCGCGCATAGATGCGATGAAAGAATTACCGTGGTTACCCTCGTTGTTTATTTTCTTACTCTTTCTTGCGATAGAGACAGCTCCCATATTTTCTAAGCTTATCTCGCCTATGGGTGAGTATGATATCAAGCTCGCAGATCACGAACTCACCATAAAAGAATGGAGCGCACAAAAAGCATTACAACGCAAGATCCTTACAGAGACAGATCATATTGTAAATGATCGCGTGTATACAGACATCGCTCAAGATGAAGAGCTTTACAACTACAAGAAAAAGATGGCAAAAGAGATTTTAAAACGACAGCAAGATGCCTTTTACAGGCGGCAGACTAAAATTTTAGGATAGTCACATTTAGTCCTATGGGCTATAATGTATCTTTATAGGAAATAGGCTTATTATGAAAATCGTTATCACGCTCCTGCTTGCTAGTTTCTTATTAATAAACTGCCAGCAACAACCTACAGTTGCTCAAGATAAGACAGCCATTACCGATGTGTTAAGAGCACAACAAGAAGCCTGGTCAAAGGGAGATCTAGAAGCTTTTATGCAAGGCTACTGGAAGAGTGATTCCTTAAAGTTTTATGGAAGTAAAGGCCTTACTTATGGGTGGGAAAACACACTAGCAAATTATAAAAAAGGATATCCTACACTAGATCACACAGGTGAGTTGCAATTTGTGATAAATGATATGACACTCATAGAAGAAAACGCTTACTATGTGATGGGAGAATATCATCTTAAACGTAAAGTAGGTAATGCAGACGGCGTTTTTATCATCATCTTTAAGCGTATAAACGGCGCCTGGAAAATTGTAGCAGATATGTCTTGCTAGAAAGTAAAGCGCATTTGCACATCAATCTCTTCTTCTTTTACAGCCTTTTCTGCATCCTTCTTTTTACGGTCTTCGGTATTAAGATTAGATAAAGAAATTCCTAAGAGACGCACACTATTTTTCATTTTCTCTTGATAAAGCAAATCCTTTGCAGTTTCTAAAATAATTTCCTTTGACCGCACATAGAGCTCTAGTGTTTTAGACCGAGTTTGTAATGTAAAGTCTGAGTACTTAATTTTTAGGGTAATAGTCTTCCCTGCGACTTGACTTTTAGCGAGACGCTTCTCTACCTCCTCTGCGATAATATCAAGTTTTTCTAGCATAAAAATCTCTGAGGTGATGTTTTCAGAAAAGGTGCGCTCGGCAGCTAGTGATTTTCTTATGCGGTTAGGACGCACCTCACTATACTGGATGCCACGTACGATATCATAGTAGTAAGCTCCACTCTTTCCAAAGTTGTCACTCAGATATTCCTTAGATTTCATCTTCATATCCATGCCTGTAAAGATGCCATGCAAGTACATCTTTTCGGCAGTCTTTTTTCCTATGCCGTAAAACTTTCTGATGTCTAGTTCCTCAAGAAAGGTGATTACCTCCTCTGGTGGTATGGTTTTCTGGCCATTGGGTTTATTAATGTCACTGGCAACTTTTGCAATAAACTTATTGATGCTTATTCCTGCGCTGGCATTTAGCCCTGTTTTTTCTTTTATGCGTTGTCGTATCCACGAGGCAATAACGGTTGCGCTAGGCATTCCTACTTTGTTTTCGGTAACATCTAGGTAGGCTTCATCTAGTGATAAGGGTTCTACAAGATCTGTAAACTCGTGAAAAACGGAGCGTATCTGAGCAGAGACCTCTCGGTATCGTTCAAAGTTAGTCTTTACAAATATGAGGTCGGGACACAGTTTTCGCGCAAGCGCACCCGCCATAGCAGACCGCACGCCATATTTACGAGCCTCATAACTCGCTGCACTTACCACACCACGCTCACCACCGCCACCTACAGCAATAGCTTTACCTCGTAAATCTGGGTTGTCCAGCTGCTCTACAGATGCATAAAATGCATCCATATCTACGTGAATTATCTTTTTTATAGGCAGCTCAGACATTGTATGCAAGTTACAAAGTACTCAGAAGGTTTTGTACTATAAATCGTAACTTTGAGTATGTCTAAAACAGCAATCATACTCGGCGCCACAGGTCTTACTGGCGGACTTTTAACAGAGTTACTCATAAAAGACCCAGCATTTTCTAAAGTGAAAATCTTTACAAGGCGGCCCACCTCTTTTACACACGAGAAAGTGGAAGAGATTATTTGTGATTTATTAGACACAAGCACCTTCAAGGAGCAATTTACAGGTGATGTTGTTTTTTGCTGCATAGGCACAACGAAAGCCCAAACGCCAGATAGAGATAAGTATCGCGCTATAGACTACGGCATCCCGATTGAAACGGCACAACTAGCAAAGCAACACGGGATAACAAGTTATATGGTCATTTCTTCGGCGGGAACTTCGGCTAAGAGTCCGTTTTTCTATGTTCGTACAAAAGGTGAGATGGAGCGCGACTTGAGTAAGGTAGGAATTGAGAACACGTACATTCTTAAACCTGCTTTTATAAATGGTCGCCCAGATGACGCTCGCAAAGGCGAGAAAACTCTCAAAATGATGATGGCCGTTATGGACTTCTTTATGGTGGGACCGCTCAAAAAGTGGAAGTCTACACAAGCAAAAGATATTGCTAGAGCTATGGCACAACTTGCAAAACAAACAGTAACCCACACAGACATCACAAATATTGAGATTAAAGAATTAAGCAGTGCCTACTACGTTTAACCACATCACCGTCCCCTCCCAAGACCTTAAAGCGGCGATTGCGTTTTATACAGGCATTGGTATGGGACTTATTGAGCACGAGCCTCAGCATCACGCACATTTTGAAAACAAGGAGCACGAAGTCATTTTTACAGCTTATTATAATCCCAAACTTCCAGAACAACCCGTAACCGTTTACTTTGAAACAGACGGTATTGAGGTGTTTGAATTACGCTTTCGCGAAAGCGTACTCATCCCCACCATATACAGAGACTGGGGTGGAAAGGACTTAACACTACAAGATCCCGATGGTAATAATGTAGTGCTTTACCAAAAGGACACTCCTACGACCGTAACTCCCTGGCAAAAATAAATGCTATGAACCTCAACCAAATCACCGTACCGTCACTAGATCTTGAAACTTCCATTGCTTTTTATGAGCAACTAGGATTGCGTCTCATTGTAAAAGCCTTGCCACATTATGCACGCTTTGAGTGCACAGAGGGAAATGCTACGTTTTCTATACATCTTGTAGATGAGCTACCTGCAGGTGCTGGAGTAACGGTATATTTTGAAACAGAGCGTTTAGACCAAGAAGTGTCACGATTACAAGGGAAGAATGTTACTTTTGACCTATTGCCCACAGACCAGTCGTGGTTGTGGCGAGAGGCAAGACTTAAGGATCCAGATGGAAATCAAATTATTCTTTACTACGCTGGTGATAATCGCAAAAATCCGCCGTGGCGCATTAACTAAAGGCTAGATATAACAGCAACATTATGTTAGAAATAGAACGAAAATTCCTAGTAACCTCAGCGGCTTATAAAGAAGTTGCTCAAAAGGCAACTCGCATTACTCAAGGATATCTAAGCACAGATCCTGAGCGAACTGTAAGAGTGCGAATTAAAGGCGAGAAAGGCTTTCTTACGATTAAAGGAAAATCAAACGATAGCGGTACTACCCGTGTAGAAGTAGAAGAAGAAATCGCAGTAGACAAGGCGCAAACACTTCTATCACTGTGTCTTCCCGGAGTTATAGATAAGACACGTTACGAGTATACTGCAGGTAATCACACTTGGGAAATAGACGAATTTTATGGAGAAAACGAAGGACTAACCATCGCCGAAATCGAACTTAACTCTGAAGAAGAAAATTTTACAACACCAGAATGGATAGGTCAAGAAGTGACAGGAGATAACAAATATTACAACTCGCAGCTATCTAAGAATCCTTTTAAAAATTGGTAATATGAAAATTACATTCACTTTCTTAGCACTCGTACTACTATTAAGTTGTCAATCTAAGGTTGAGACAAACACCAGCGCTATCAGCGCCCCACCTAGTAAAGCGAAACAAATTGCAGATCTCAAAGCCAATGGATATGAGATATTCAATTACTACGATGATGATATTCAGGACACGGTAATTATGCAAAAGTATTTTTTAGCTTTCCTCAATACAGGACCTAATAGATCACAGGATGAGGAAGAAGCTACAAAGATTCAGAAAGGACACCGCGCACATCTAGGTCGTATGTACGAGTTAGGCTATGCGGATATATCTGGACCTCTAGAAGATAGCTTAGGGGTGACCCAAGGAATTACAATTTACAATGTCCCAAACCTTGCTACAGCAGATAGTCTAGTACGCTTAGATCCCGCAGTACAAAGTGGCCGACTAGTGGTAGATATAAAACCGCTTTGGGCTGGAAAAGGCTTTGCTTTGAGATAAACATTACCCTCTAGAAACCTCAATTTGCTTCTTGAGTTCATTACCCTGAGCATCTACTACGGTTAGCACATAGGTTCCTACTTCTGGTGCAATGGCTAGTTCATGAAAAACTTCTGTACTGCCTATAAAGTTATTGTCTAAATACCAGAAGAGCTTCGTCTCTGGATTGCGATGAGCTACTTTAAGCACCACATCATTTATTTCCGAATCAAAATTTTTAGGTAAAATAACGCCTTCATTATTTTTGGGATATATAAAAACCATGGGTTGCTCTCCTGAGAATCCGCAATTGGGGAGGTAAGTTGGTAACTCTTTGTAATCTGGATGCTTTCCTGAATAATAAAAAGCTAACGAGGCCGGTAACGCAAAGTAATTTTTAGACTTCATTTTATCTAGTTCATAACAATCAGAATTAACGCGATAGGTCTCACTATAATCTACATATACCTGTTTATGATATGGACAGGCAGCACTATGTTCTCCAGCAACAGGAGCCAGAATACTTTCTGTAAGCGGGCAATAGACGCTCGCTTTCATTCCGCTTTTTGTGCATACGTTTATTTCGGCAAGAGCATCATAAGGCGTGTCAAACCAATTACCGCTCATGGGTAAGCTACGAAGTATATCAAAAAACAATGGAGCCGCTGCTTGAATACCCGTGATGCCTGGTCTTCCTTCTCCATCTGCATTTCCTACCCAAACACCTATGGCATACTGAGGTGTAACCCCAACTGCCCATGCATCTTTGAAACCAAAACTTGTTCCAGTTTTCCAAGCTATGGGCTGCGCATCTTCATAAAACTGCCAGTTCTCCTCCCCATTAGGCCTATTTACCGTACGTAAAGTTTCTAACGTATTATATATTGCTCCTGCAGAAAAGACACTTGGCTCACTGTGTAAATTCTCCTCTTTCTTATCACAGGTAGCACAAAGTTTGCGCAACGTATACTCCTCAAATGAAGACGCTGAGTACTTACTACTGGACTTATTAAATGTATGCAGTGTGTTTGCCATTCCTGCATAGGTTTTTGTCAACTCAAACAGGCTACTCTCTGCTCCGCCTAGTATCATAGCCAGTCCATAATGAGAAGCCGGTTTATTAATTCCGCCTAGGTTCATTTCCTTAAGATTACCATAGAATTTATCGAGACCGTATTGTCGTAGCAAACGCACAGCAGGAACATTAAGCGATCGAGCTAAAGCAACATCTGCAGCTACTGCGCCACTGTATTCATTATTAAAGTTTTGTGGCTGGTAATTATTAATACTCGTGGGAATATCTGCCACCAGCGTTTTAGGCAAGAGCATGCCTTCGTCTAGCATTCCGGCATATAAAAAAGGTTTCAGCGTGCTTCCAGTGCTTCGTGACTTTGTTACTATATCAACATCCTTTTGATGTGCAGCATCTGTAGGTGCGTTTCCCACATAACCCACTACTTCCTTCGTATTTACATCTATCACAACCATGGCAAGGTTGTAAATCTCATTCTGCTTTAACTGTCCGTAATGCTCTTTTGCCAGTCTATTTAATGAACGTTGCAGTGGTGCTTTTATAGTGGTCTGGATGCGCTTTCCCTCAGATTCTTGCTTTACTCGCTCTACTAGATGTGGTGCTAGTTGTGGTAATGGATAGGGTTTTCCTGGGAGTTTTTCAAGGAGTGACAACTCATAGGTTGTCTCATCTATTTCCCCAGTTTTCCAGAGTTTTTTAAGGAGCTCATTACGCTTTCGCGAAAGCGTTACCTCATTTTTACCCGGTCGCACCATACTAGGATTGTTAGGCAAAACAGCTAAAGCTGCCATCTGCCCCCAGCTCAAACGATCTGCCGGAAGTCCAAAATATCGCCAAGCGGCAGTCTCTAATCCTACCACATTACCCCCGAAAGGCGCGTAGGTCGCATACATATTAAGAATCTCCTCTTTAGCATATCCAGCTTCGAGCCTTGTAGCCTTTATAAGTTCGACTAGCTTTTCCATGTAAGAACGTTCTGTTCCTTTTCTAGAAAGTCTAATTACTTGTTGCGTAATGGTGCTGCCACCACGACGTTTATCTGTTGTAATATTTCCCCAGATGGCCTTCCCCATAGCCACGGGATTAAACCCAGGATGCGTATAAAAATACTCATCTTCAAAAAGAAGAATACACTTCTCAAACTTTACAGGAACGCTGTCTAGTGCAGGAAAACGCCACTGCCCATCACCCGCAATACGCGCACCCAGCAATTCACCTTCTGCACTCTCCACCACTGTTGCATGCGGATCTTCAAACAATGGTGAAGGCAAAGAGAACAACCAATACATAAAAAATCCCGCCAATATAATGAGCTTGACTTTGTGAGATTTTAAAAACTGTATGATGGATGTTCTGGTCATTACTACTTCTCAATCAATACCCAATTACCTTTGTTTCTTGCATAATAATTTGCATCATACATTGCTTCTACCTGAGTGCCCGGCAAGTAATACCTACCTAAGTAACTTGCATTGAGACGTACTGTAAACGTTTTTGTGCTGGCTTTACTCATATCAAAATAAAAGTTGACTCTATCATCTCTTATGTCTGTGTAGCGTGCGCTGCCTTCTGTACCGCCTTGTGCATCTGTAAAGCGTGTGTTTACAATTTCCCACCCGCTTGGAAAGATTTGTGTGAGCGCAATATTATCTACATAGTCGCGACTGTTATTACTTACTGTAATTTTTGCTGTAAACTCTTCTCCTTGCTGGAGATTATTGATAGACATCACTTCACCTGCGAGGTTATAAAAGGTTGTTTTAACCTGTAGTTTTTTTTGATCTACAAGCTCTTTGCCTAATGGTAACTTACCACTTTGAACAAGGCGTATGAACACGGTACTATTTTTAGCATTTTTTATAACGATTTTATTTGTTCCGTCCTGCGTTTTTATGTCACGTAGAGCGATAGCTTGTTGTGTATCTACACTATACTCTTTTCCATCTTTTATATAAGAGAACTGCATTGCTTTACCTCCGTTCTTTACAACCATTTTTGCCATAGCCAGCAGTGCATAACTGGTTTCTTGAGTACTTAACCACCTGTCTGAAGCTAGCGTTTTGGCTATACTGATAGCAAGCTCTTTTTGCTTGCTATCATTAAGAAGCACCATCGTCTCAAGCGCCATTGCTCTGTTGCGATATACCGAGCCATAGGTATGGTAGTCATACTTTTTAGGAGTAAAATCAATATTTGCCCTAGCGGCAAGTTGGCCAGCTACTTTGTCTTGACCTGCTAGTGCATAAGCTCCCGCAAGCCTCCAGGTTGCTTCATTACTTAAATTTGTATTCTCACGAAGACGGTTCATCGCTGCAAGGTCGGGTTGTCCCGCAAGTGCGAGCGTGTATAAGCCATATGCTTGTACTAGCGTTGCATTATAACTTTGTTGTCCAGATCTCCACTCACGAGCCTCCTTTTTCTGAAAACGTAACCAGTTATTCATAAAAGTGAGCGGTAATGCATATCCCTTTTTCTGGGCTTCTATCATAAAGTGTCCAGCATAGGTGGTTCCCCATAGATCTGCTTGAGATTCTCCTTGCCAGTAACCAAGACCTCCATCTGCGTTCTGGAATCTTCCTAAACGGATAATTCCGTTTTTGATATGTTCTTGTGACTCGGCTTTTTGCTCATAAGTCAGATCAAAAATATCACTCAAGAATAATTGCGGAAATACGCCAGACGTAGTTTGCTCTACACAACCGTGTGGATAGCGTATCAGATATTGCATACGCTTTGTAAAATCCATAGGTGGTAATGTCGAAAACTCTAAAGCGCTTTCATTTGTTCCTGCTACACCATACGTCTCATAATCAATAGTAAGATTACTGCTAGGGTCTAATTCGTAATCGGTTACTTGTTGCGTGATAGGATTTGGATTTTCTACGTCGATTTCTACTTCATAGGTTGCACGCTCTCCGTGACCTTCTACAATAATCTGTACGGTTTGCACTCCTGTTGCGGCTTGCATATCAAACTCAAACGGCACTATTTTTTCTCCCACTTGCGTGAAATTTACCGTTTTCACATTCCCGTTAGACGCTTTAAAAGCTTCAGAAGTTTTTATCGTAATCTTAGCCTGCTTGATTTTACTTTCCATGGCAAACACGGTAACGGGTAAAGTCACGTGCTCTCCCGGAGATAATTTTCGCGGAAGCGAACCTAGCACCATCAATGGTTTACGCACAGCCACCGTTTTGTCCGATTTACCGTAGGCGCTTTTTGTGGCATCTCCAGCAATCACCATCGCACGTACAGAGCCTACATAATTTGGCATTTTTATAGTATGTGATTTCGTTTCATTTTCGCTTAAAGCAAAAGGACCTAAAAAGGTAACAACGGGTTTAAAACGTTCTGCTTTTCGGTTTTTGGCAGCACTTCCTGCATCACCTCCACCTATTGCATAAATATTATCTACACTACCCGAGTATGCACCGATTACATAATCATACATGTCAAACGACTTTACTCCGAGCGCTTCCCTACTATAAAAATGCTTGTGAATTTCTGGCGTTTGAAATCTCGTAAGATCCAGCAAACCGTCATCTACCACAGCAATGGTATAAGTCATTGCTTTGCTATTTTTCTCACTTACCTTTATCGTATAATTCTCCTCTGGTTTAAGAACATCTGGCATGGATATTTGTGGTTGTAACACCGTATTAACATCCTCCACAAGCAACGGAATCACACCGTATAACCTGATAGGCAAATCATTTGCCGACTGTTCATGAGGTTGCAATAAAGCAATGTTTACATACACATTAGGCGCCATCTCTGAGGTAACAGGAATACGTACTTCCGTTTCTCCTTTAACCGCATCTACCCAGTATGTTTCTAGTACGCTCGTACCATTTTCAATACTTACAAGCGCTCTTCCTGCAGACGATGACGGGAATTTAATAATGGCTTTTTCTCCCACATTATACTTCTCTTTATCTGCAGAAAACACGAGCATCTTTGCACTCTCTGGATCACTTTGTAAACCACTCCAGTTTCTATAGAAATATGCTATGCGTCCCGTGGCGTGACCACTCTCTGGGTCTAAAATTCTAATGAGATAACGACCGCTTTCTTTTTCTGAAATGTTCACATTAAAACTCGTTTTTCCATTTGCTCCAGAAGTAACTGTGAAGTTCTGCACGGGCGTGTGCACAGTGCCTGTCTCATAGCTTGAGTAATTATCGTTATTACGGTTCCACCACCAGCGCCATTCCATTTTAAAGACTTTTACTTCTAGCTTCCGATTGCGCGCTGGATTTCCTTGTGCATCTGTTGTCGCAAGATCAAATGTTGTATTCTCATCTGTATAGTAGCTGCCATAGGCTCTACTTTCTGGTGAACGTAAGCCCACAAAATGCTCAAAAGGCGACACATCTTTACTAACGACATCTAGTGAAAAATCACCACCACCTTCATAGCCCTTTGTTACAAACGTAGCTTTAAGCATTCCTGGAGCGCGCTTACTGAGTTCTAGTTTCTTATTGATTTTAGTACTTCCCTCATTGTCTAGTTTACCGTCTAGCACATTAATTTCTACCTCATCAAAACGACGGATAGGATCATAAAAATTATATTTAGGAAACTTCTTGAAACCGCTATTTGAACTGCGGATGGTAGCGTCACTTACAATTTTGAGATTGCGTGCTGGTGCTCCGTGGAGCCATTTTACGGTTGCAGTACCTTCTATACTACCACTGGCATCTAGTATTTCATCCTTAAATTCTAAATTAACCTTGAGCCGGTTAGGCTTTATAGTTTCTACTTTAAGAGACTTATAAAATGTTGCTCCACCTACAGAGATGGTTGCATTATAATTTCCGGTAGGAGCCGTTTGTGTTGTTGGTACAGGGAAATGATAAAAATTATTTAAGGACTGTGCATCTGTATTTCCAGCGAGTACTTTTCTGTACATTAACTTCCCTCTAGGATCTGTAACTTCCAGTTTTACTGGATGATCCTCAGGTAGCGGATTTACTTTATCGTCTAGTGTAAATGTAAGATGTATGGTATCTCCAGGACGATGCACACCGCGTTCTAAATACGTAAATCCTTTTAGTCCTTTTTCTAGTTGGTTTCCAGAAATATCAAACTTACTCATAGACAAACTATGCCCATCTTCTAGTTTTAAATATGCATAATTATTATCCTTTACTGCTACGGCAAAAACTGCATGACCATCAGGAGTTACATTTGCAATACCCGTCGCATCTGTAGTCACCTTTGCTATTGCTTGCTTTTGATAATTATAAAGTGTGATTTTTGTATTTGCTTCTGGGGTAGTTGTAATAATATCTGCCGCTGCAAAGAGGTAAGAATTGTCTTTTCCTTTCTTTACAATGATTCCTAAATCTGATCCTAATAAATTACTATTTATAAACCTCCCTTCTTGATAATAAGCAGGGTGGCAAGGATTATCTTCTTGCTCCCAGTTATATACTTGCTTACGCCATCTATAAATACGGTTATCCCAGTATTGCTCCTCTCTTGTGTCTTCATCTGCACTTTCTGCTTCTGTGTTTGAGTTGTTATAATAATCTTCTTCATAGTAATAATCATCATAGCTATCATCATCTACAGCGGTAGATGTATCATCTGTACATTCAAAGATTGCGTATGCTGGCTTATAACTTATCTCTATACGATATAGTGCTCCAGGATCTGCCTTAAATACCGTAGAGAGATCAATACCATGAGCTTTCCACTGCCCATTATCTAGGTATTCTTTATTTGCTATTTGTATGGTTTTCTTTGCTATCCTGCGACCTACTCTTTTTAAGTTATAGGTACTTACATCATTGAGTTGTCCATCTTGTAAAAACTGTAACACATTGTTTTCAAAAATCTTGATGATCCTTACATCTACGTGACTCAAGCTTACGGCTTCAAAATAAAAAGGAGTACTTGCTGAATTAGGTAAAATCACCCCGTTAGTTATAGCGCGCACAGCAGGTTTTACCTGCTCAAAACTTATTGATTCTTGAAACTGCTCTTTAAGCCTATATCCATCTGTGCTTTTAATACCTTCAAAAACCTCAACCAGTGCATTTCCTACAATTTTAGTCTCTGGATATACGGTAAGTACATTACCATTTACCTCAAAACGAAGATTACCACCTTGCTGGATAGTTACCAGTCCGGCAAAGTTTTGCTTGTCTTGTATAGGGTCAGAAAAGTTAATTGCCAGTGACGCATTTGCTCCTCTAGTTTGATCGATCCCTATAATTTTAAAGTTATTACGACCTGGGATTTCTACGGTATTTACTCCTTTAGTTTCTTTTGCTCCTATCGCTTTACCATTCCACGATATTTCAATTTTCGAGTCCTCTTCAGCTCTTGAGATACTGTCTATTCTAAAGGAATGAAATCTAGCATAAGCATCTTGGCTAAACCATTTGATAGATAATGCGTTTCCATTTTGTGTAGCATGTATGAGTTGTTGCGCTTTCGCGAAAGCGATATCATCACTCCCCTCTATCTGTCCTTCTAGATAGTTATATTCTTTACTATATGATTGTAATGCACGCAGGTTCACTTTAAAATCTGGCGTGATGGTCTTAAAAGAAAAGTGAAATTCATCCATCCCTTTTTCTAGATCATCATAGAGTTTATCTAACAATACAGTCACCTCGTACTCGGTATTTGGTGCCAGTGGTTCACTAGGCACAAACTCTAGCAATCGCTGGTTACGTATGCTTAATTTACCTGCAACACTAGGGCTTATCTTAAGTATATTATCCGGTAATTCTTGATCCAACTCAAACTGTGAGAGCGCTTTTGCTAGCTCTACTCGTATAGGGTTCTTTACAGACTGCCTACCTTCTGTAGTGTACGAGATGTAATCCTTGTACTTAAATAAATTATCTGTAGGTGCTGGAGTTTTATCGCAAGAAATGGCAAATAAGAACAAGGTAATGACGGTGAGCAGATGGTTTTTAAGCATTGATTGTGATGGTGTTAGGTATCCAAAACTAAGGGTTACTTATTGATAAACAAACAGGTTATTCCTCAAATTTTGGGTGCTCAAATGTATACCAAAAGGCAGCAGATTTTAAGCAAATTAGTAACTGATTGAATTTAGATTCAGGTAGTGTGGTTATTTGTTGAACGGGAATGTTAAAACGTGTAGTATAAGCGTGTTAACTTTTGGGAGTACTTTAACTTTTATTAAAAGAGTACTCTCGCTCTACTTTACAAATCCTGACCGTATAATTATCGTACCAGTCTGATTTACCCATGCGCTGGGCACCTTGATGCTCCGCTTGTGCTTTCCAGTGAGCGATATCCTTTAATGTTTTCCAGTAAGAAACAGTAATCCCGAGATGGTCGCTATCATTTCTAGCGCCCTCTACTCCTAGAAAACCAGGCATTGTTGCCGCCAGCTCCTCCATAAGATCTGCGGCTTGTTTGTAACCTCTCGTGCTACTGGTTCGTGTAGATGTAAAAATTACAGCGTAGTAAGGTGCTTGCATTATTCAGTTTCTATTTTGTACAACACAGGCTTACTTGGTGTAGCATCGTTCTCAAAAGGAGCAATTTGTAAATTGAGAAGATATCTACCATCTGCCACTTTGTGCGGTACATAAATCATCTCTGTGATGGTTGCATCTAGTCGTATATTTTCTTCTACATTCCAGAAGGCGTGATGTGCTTTAAGAGCTCCACCATCTTTTTCTTTGTCTACACTTGGAAGATCTATGAGGAGGTGTTTGATTCCGCTTTCGCGAAAGCGTACCATTGCTTTTTCTTCTATAAACGGCCAGTTTGTGTGAGACCAATTCATTGTTTTCTTTTCTCGTGCATTAGGCAATGTTCGAATGACTAAAGCTTCTGGAGATTTGCCTTTAAGTATACTGTGGAACTGCTTATCTCTCAATATAAAATCGTCTTCGTCGTTATCTAAGGGTTCTGGAATTACAGTGATCACCTCTGCCACAAAAAAGAATGTCTTCAGGTTTTTATTGATACTGTGCACCTTTTCTGTAATGTGTCCAGCAGTCTCTGTATGTGTGCCGTGAGAATGTGGATTAAACGTTATTGTGGTGAAATTCACATCTCCGCCTTCACTCACTTTGCCTACCCAATCGCCATCTGTGACTGTCTCAAACGCAGGCGGATCAATATACCATGCCAGCGGATTCTTCTTAGGAGTAAGAGGAATCGAGAGATCAATAGGTTTTAAAAGATCGACCTTAAAAGTTTCTTTATTATGGGATATTGTTGCAAGCATAGCGTAATTCAAAAGAAGACTAAAGATAAAAATCCTGAATAGATTAACCTAAGTCTTTTGCCTTATAGATAATTGAAATATCTACTAGTGCAAATTAAAAGATTAGAAAGCGCTACTTTAAATTTAAGATAAACAAATCACTAGCGATTCCGTCACTTAAGAACTTCCCTTTTTTTGACACATACACACGGTCACCTTCTATAAACAAGAGATGTTCTTCTACATGCTTTTGTGAATACTCAATAAAATAGTCTTTGTACTTATCGCCATATAAAGTGGCTATCTCTGTAAGTGAAACACCAAACTGCGTGCGCAATCTAGTCATCACATACTCATTATATTGATCTGTAAGTGAGAGCTCTTCCACCTCTTGAGGCAACTCTCCAGCAGTGATTGCTTTTATGTACTTCGGGTTGTTATTAATATTCCACGCGCGACGATTATTATCATAACTATGTGCAGAAGGGCCTATCCCAATGTATTTTTTTCCTTGCCAGTATGCCGTATTGTTTCTAGAATGAAAACCAGGCTTTGCAAAGTTTGAAAACTCATAGTTTTCATAACCTGCTTCTTCCATTTTACGTATTAAAAGCTCATGATGCTCTTGTGCCACCTCGTCCTCTACGGGTAGAACAATTCCTTTTTTGATAAAGTTTTCTAATGCTGTTTTAGGTTCTACGGTAAGTGCGTATGCAGATATGTGAGGTACATCAAGTTTTAAAGCTTGATCAATATTTTCTTCCCAACGCTCATTAGTCATCCCAGGGATTCCGTAAATAAGATCAAGCGAACTATTAGGAAATTGTTTTCTTGAAAGCACTAGGCAATCTATAGCTTCTGTAGCATTATGTGCACGGTTCATTAACTTGAGATCTTCTTCAAAAAACGATTGTACGCCTATGCTCAACCTGTTAATTCTTGATGCGGCTAGTTCGCTTATTTTCTCTGGAATAAGATCATCAGGATTTGCTTCTAGCGTAATTTCTGGATTTTCTTCAATGGTATAATGCGTATAACAGGCATCTATAATCTGTTCAATCTCTACAGTGTTCAAAACAGAAGGTGTACCTCCACCAAAGTAGACATTAGAAACTTCATCATTTTCAAACTCGGCTTTACGCATCTCAAGTTCGCTCATGATTGCCGTTATCATTTCCTCCTTTTTCCCCATGGTGGTCGAAAAGTGAAAATCACAATAGTGACACGCTTGCTTGCAAAATGGTATGTGGATGTAGATGGACGCCATAATTTCTAAAAGAATATTACTTTTTAACCCGTTTATCATTTTGCTTTACAAAGCTCTCCCAGCCCGAGTAGCTTTTACCTATTTCTACTTTTCCAGAATTATAGTAATGACAGACTGCGGCTGCAAGTCCGTCTGTGGAGTCTAGGTTTTTAGGCAAGGTTTTAAGTTTCAATAAAGACTGCAGCATTCTTGCCACTTGCTCCTTACTTGCGTTACCATTTCCAGTAACTGCCATTTTTATCTTTTTAGGAAGATATTCCGTGATGGGGATTTCTCTAGATAATCCTGCAGCCATCGCCACACCTTGTGCTCTACCTAGTTTGAGCATACTTTGAACATTCTTACCAAAAAATGGTGCCTCTATCGCAATCTCATCTGGGTGATAGGTATCAATTAATTGGATAGTTCGCTCAAAAATGAGCTTAAGTTTTACGTAAGGATCACTATATTTCTGCAGCAACAACTCGTTTAGCAGCATGAATTCCATCTTCTTTCCGACCACTTTTATTAATCCAAAACCCATAATTGTAGTTCCTGGATCAATACCTAATATGATTCTTTCGTCTGCCACTGCTTTTATTGTTACTTTGTGCTCATCCTTAACAAAGAAATGAATGCCTAGATTATCTCACAAAGCTACGCAATTACTCTGGGCGACTCTTAAGATTCTCATTGTAGTACTCGCTGGATATTTTATTTATAGCAAACTCAACCGAAGCGGACTAATTAATCTCCAGTTTCAACTTTCTGAAATAAACACGTCATCGTTATATTTCTATATTATAGTAATACTATTATTTACTAGTGCCAATTGGCTTTTTGAGTTTAAAAAATGGCAAGTTTTAGTAGGTTACATTAGGCAGTTAAGCTTTCGCGAAAGCGCACAACAAACCCTTACAGCTCATCTTGCTGGTTTTGTAACTCCTGCAAAAGCGGGTGATTATGGTGCCAAAGCGCTGTATTACCCAAAAGAGCAACGCAAAAAAATCCTCTTCTTAAACTTTATAGGAAATATGTATCAGCTGCTGGCAACGCTTTTAGTTGGCTTTATAGGCTTAGGTATACTAGCGTTATTTACAAGTGGCACTGCAATCTTTTTCTGGGGTCTAAGTATTTTTATGACACTGGTATTTTATCAAATATTACCAAAAATTCTCAGACGTTTTAACTGGTCATTAAAAGGGAATGCATGGCATAAAATCAAGAGCTTTTGGAAGGTCATACCTAAAGATATCAAACGCAAGACTCGTTTATATTCCTTGATACGCTATGCAATATTTGCACATCAATTTTATATCATTTTACTGATGTTGGGAGCAGATATCCCTTACGTATTTGCCATGTCGTGTATTGCCGCAATGTATATTTTAAGTTCTTTAATACCTGTGATGCAACTACTGGATGTAATAGTACGCGGCGGAGTTGCTGTCTTTGTGTTTAGCTGGTATTTTGTGCCGGAAGAAATTGTGTTAAGCACCGTGCTCATTATGTGGTTATGCAATGTCGTGTTGCCACTCTTGCCAGGAACTATCTTCTTGTTCAAAAATAAAAAGCGCTCAAGCTCAACCCTATAAAAGATGATCTGGATACTACTTTTTGTTTTTGTTTTTTACGGTATGATCATACTTGGCTTCGCCATTAAAATAAAGCATGCTGGTACTTTTGATAATCTTACTAGAGCGCATAAAAACAGATTTACAGTAATTGTACCATTTAGAAATGAATCTAAGAACCTGCCACGATTATTAGCCTCACTAGCCGCAATAGATTACCCATCTCATAATTGGGAACTTATTCTTGTAAATGATGCCTCTACAGACAACTCCCTTGAGGTGATTGATCAATGCCTCAAGAGTTATCAAATTTCTAATGTGATTATTATTAATAATCTGCGTGCTACAGCATCCCCTAAAAAAGATGCGTTGCAAACTGCTATTAATAAGGCAACACATAACTGGATTGTCACCACAGATGCAGATTGCTACGTCCCTACACAATGGCTCGCCACACTAGATGCTGCGATACAACAAGAGCAACCACTTATGGTCATTATGCCGGTTGCTATCGCTACCACAGCGCGTCCTACCTTCTTAACTGCATATGAGCAATTGGACTTTTTAAGCCTAATGGGAGCAACCGCTGGAAGCTTTTATTTTGGCCTTCCCTTTTTATGCAACGGAGCAAATCTTGCGTATGATAAAGATGCCTTTATAAAGGTGCAAGGATTTGCTAATAATGATCATATAGCGAGTGGTGATGATCATTTTTTACTAGAGAAATTTCAAGAAAATTTTAAAAATAAGATAAGTTATCTACGCTCTCAAGATGCCATTGTAACCACACAGCCACAAGAGCAGTGGAGTACATTTATAGCACAGCGCACACGATGGGCAGCCAAGTCTAGCGCTTACACGTTTTGGTTCTCAAAACTCGTGGGTTTATTAGTTGTGAGCGTTAATCTTATGAGTGGCTTAGGTTTGATTTATCTCGCTTTCGCGAAAGCGGAAACTCAATCTCTAATCATCATCGCATTGCTATTGAAAATAATCGCTGATGGAATTCTTATCGCAACTGAGGCGCAGTTTTATAAGAAACTTCCCTACTTAAAATGGTATCCTACTGTGATGATTTGTTACCCATTTTTAAGCACTTACATAGCCATAAAATCGCTTACTAGCAGTTACCAATGGAAAGGTAGAGACTACATGAAATAATAGCCGATAACATTTTCTAAAGTTATTTACTCCACCTTGAGAACTACTGGTATTTTAAATTTTGTCTTTACTGGGACTCCTTGTTTTGTGGCTGCTTTAGCCTGAGGAAGTTGTTTGGCTGCTTCATGAATCCACTGCTCTAGTTTTGGGATTTCATTGCGGATTTCTGGAGTAATGGCAAGGGTATCAATACAGTATTTACCTTTTTCATTTACCACAAAGTTGACTACAATCGTATCATTAAGCACTCTATTTACAACAATGGTGTGTTTACCAAAAGACTCATAAAAAGTGCTCGTTACTGTCTCCTCAAAACATACTCTCAACGCCTCGCCTTCTGCTTGTGAGCTACACGTATCAAAGGTAGGATAGCCATCCACTTTATGAAGATCTATGGCCTTCCAACTTTCTGAAAGATACTCTGAAGAGGATATTTTTTTTGTTTCTATACGGTCGCAAGAAGTCATTACAGCTATTGCTGTAATCATTACTAAACCACGATATAATAAGCCTCTCATACGTACTTCGAAAGTACGATTTTTAAATCTCGTTTAAAAGTGCTGTAAATAGGGCTAGTCCTGTGCTTTTTTGGCTTCAAAAATTTCTCTTTTGAGGATTACAATTCTCTCATTAGCTATTCTTATCAAATATGGCTTTGATTTTGATTTTTCAGATTGAGCCACAAACTTCTCATACAACTGGACAACCTCTTCCTTGTCTTCATAATAATTATCGGCTGCTACGGCAATCGCATATACGGCATCAAGGTTATCAGGATCTTCTTTAACTGCTAGTTGATAATGCTTCATTGCCTTAGTGAACTCTTTCTTAAACTCATAAGCCCTACCTAACGTAAAGTACACATCATCAAGCGGCAAATCTTTATACCTAAGCGCTTTAGTCGAATAATCAACGGCTTTATCGTATTCTCTGTTAAAGTTATATAACCTAGCAAGGGTTATAAGTGTACCCCAGTCTTCGTCATCATAAGCGAGTACTTTTTCATAAGCTTCTATAGCCTCTGGATACATTCTTTTCTCGTAGTAGGCACGCCCTAGTTTATTTCTCACAAACGCAGTATCCATCCCTAAATCTAGTAGTTTATTAAACCACGCTATGGCCTCAACCCACCATCCTTTTATGTAATAGTTTTGAGCTAGAATATTAGTTATCTTAATATTCTCTGGGTAACTCTCAAGAGCTTTCTCAGAAATCTTTTCTACGATGTCGTATTCCTTTAATCCTAGATGATGTAATGCAAGTTCATACATGGCATTTTGGTGAGTAGAATCTAGCTGTACTGCCTTTGCAAAAGCTTTTTCTGAAGTGTCTATCTTTTCATTATCTACATTTCTATTTAAAACTAAGGTATCCTTGACCGCAGTCTTTTTAAGCGCTCTCCCCCATTGATAGTAATACTCAGGATTGGTAGGGAATCTCTTTGCTAAATCAGAAAAAATTGAGTCTGCAAGATGATGCTTTGACTTTGACAGTAATAATCTACCGTACTCTGTTTGAGCTATGGGTTGCTTGTTATTTAGTTCTAATGATTTTTTATAATAGACTAAGGCATCAGTTTTTACCCCTTTACCGTTATAGGCTCTTGCTATTTGCAAATATGTTCTAGCCGAAGGATCTTTTATAGATTCATACTGAGCAATTGCTTTTGTATAATCTCCCATAGCATATAAACTATCTGCAATAGCCAAAGCCGGAGCTTGTGCTCCGGCTTTAGCTATTGCTATGATACTTAAAAATATAATTAGTTTTCTCATAGGTTACTCTGCTATTTTAAACGTAATTGGTAAGCTATAAAGAACTCCAACTTCTTCTCCTGCCTGACTTCCGGGTTTCATTTGAGGTAGATTGTAAATAACTCTTCTAGCCTCTTCTGCTATATCTGGATGTGATGCGCGTGCCTCAACGTTATCTACCTGTCCCCTTTTATTAATTCTAAATGATACAAACACTCTGTTAACTCCTGTAAGACCTAGTGGTTTTGCAATACTTGTATTAAAATTAGCACTTACATATTTTGAGACTTTATCTGACATACAAGTTTTCTTATCTTCATTCCCTTCTAGTTCATTACAGCCAGGGTAGGTAGGGACATTATCTATAACTGCAAATGGTATTTCGAGTTCCTCTTGAGTTTCGACAACTTCTACTTCTTCAGAGGAATAAATTCCTGAAGCTGCAAAGCTAGGATCTCCATTTCTCATTTCCTTTAACTCCTCAAAAGTGTAGGCCTTTATATTAAACCTTTCTGCAAGTTTGGTTACTGATTCTTTTAAAGACATCATTAACAATATATTGAGACCAGTACCATCCTGTTCGTTGCCCCCTTTGTTTTTTACTTCTTTTACGATATCATTAATTTCTAGTGATTTATCATCTCGAAGTTCCTTAATAAATTTCATTTCATTAGATGAAAGCTTTGTAGAATCTTTAACCATAACACTATATAAGCCATTGCCGTTCTCAAATTTTGAAACAATTAATGTAAAATTTCTATTACTACTCTTTTGTTCAGAATTTTGTGCCCAAGAAACCTGCACAAGCATTGCCAGTATAAGGGGCACTATAACGACGTACTTGATGAGAGCACTCTTTTTTGATTTTGATTTTTGTAACATAATGATTCGATTTTTGATTAATGATTGATTGAAAAATGTATTTGTAAAAGAAAAGTTATTAGTGCCAAAGGCAGTATTTAATAACTCTTCGTAGTATGCTTTTTTTGATGAGGCTGCTGTTGCTTTTTGATCTGCTAGATATTCATGTACTGTGCTTATTAGTTTTTGATTGAAATATATTAGTGGGTTGAACCAGAAGATAATTTTCATAATTTCAAAAAAGATAAGGTCCCAAGTATGCCCCTGCTTTGCGTGTATCTGCTCGTGGGTAAGGATTTGCTTTCGCGAAAGCGTATCTATATCCTCTCCAATAAATATGTATTTAAAAAAGGTAAATGCTTCTGTACTGTTAGGGACATTAATGATGTGTTCCCCACGTCGTTTAAAAGATAGATAGCTAATAAAACTTTTAACCTTTATCACAAGAACTAATGCACTTACTGCAACACCTACGAAGTAAATACTCAACCACGGAATGACAAAGGAGCTTGTCTGTTCTGCTTGACTCGTAGTTGCTTCACCTATTACTACTTCTGGTAATATTACAGACATCGCCTCTATAGGAACTACGGTTTGTAATGTGGCAATTTTTATAAATGGTAATACTAGCGCTATTAGAGGTGTCAATAGAAGGTAAATTCTATTACATACAAAGAAGGTTTCCTTTCTTAATAGCAGGTAATACACCGCTAAGAATATTGCTTGAAAACAGATGGCTTGGACTACATATGCTATCATGACTAGTCGTTTTTATTAATTTCTTTGAGTATGGCTTCTAGGTCTTGTACACCTACATCATTCTTTTTTACAAAGAAGCTCACCATGCTTTTAAAACTTCCATTAAAATAGCTATCCATCATTTTGTGCATGGTGTCATTACTGTATACCTCTTTTGTAACTAGCGGAAAATAGAGATAACCTCTTCCTTCCTTCTCATGCCCTACAAAGCCTTTGTTTTCTAATATTCTTATGATTGTTGAGATGGTGTTGTATGCTGGCTTAGGCTCAGGCATTTTATCAATAAGAGTTGCGACATTTGCTTTTTTGGCTACCCATAATAGCTGCATCACCTCTTCTTCTGCCTTTGTAAGTTGTTTCATAGTCGAGCTTTGTATTCCTTTAGATCACAATAACTTATAATCCTTATTTCTATTAATTACTCAAATATAACTAAAACATTAGTTTAAACTAATGTTTTAGTTTAAAATTAAAGAATATTCTATTTGGCCCATTGACCGTAAATACGTTAAAACAACAAATTTTATGGTGTGTAATGCTCAAATCACTAGACCATGATTAAGTGGAGCGCTTCTTATGGTGTTAAGGCCTCCTTACATCAAAGGATGGGTAGATGTGTCAAAGCTTCTTTAAATGTTCTTAAAATCATTTTTAATGCAAGTTAATAGTTGGTAGATTCCCTTATATTAAAACAGCACCTAGACAGCACTTGGAGGGTTGGTGTAACGCTTTCGCGAAAGCGTGCGCATAAAAAAAACCTCCTCTTCAGAAGAAAAGGAGGTTCTGTATTAGAAAAAGAAACTCTTTAATTGTTACTTATTACGATGAACTCTGAACGTCTATTAAGTTGATGTTCTTCTTCGGAACAATTAACTCCGTTAGAACATGTATTTACTGGTTGCTTTTCTCCATATCCCTGTCCAGAGATTCTTGATGAGCTTATACCTTGATTTATGATATAGGCCACAGTAGCCTTTGCACGTTTATCTGAAAGACTAAGGTTATAAGAATCTTTACCTCTACTATCTGTATGAGATCTTGCGTCTAATACCAAATTAGGATACTCGCGCATTACTGCTATGACTTTTTCAAGCTCCAGAGCTGCATCTGGACGGATATTGAAACGATCAAAATCGAAATAGATAGGGTTAAGTTCTAACACCTTTGCTAGATCATCTCCTATATTAATTGGTTTCTGTAGTAGGCTTAACACTAAATCGTTTGCAAGAGTACCTGTTATGTCTGGAGTGGTAGTTATAGCCTCTGCAGTGGTATATTCTTCTTTTGAAGCTCGCACGACATATTGCGTTACACAAGTTGCCTCAAAGGCATAGGTTCCCATATTTGTTGCTTGTACTGCCTCGACTACAACACCCTCACTGTTAATAAGCTGCACTGTTGCTTCTGGAATAGGGTTACCACTATCTTTATCTGTAACCACACCCACCAGTTTGATATCGCATGGTATTTCTTCTTTTAAAAATTTATAAATATCATCACTTCCCATACCGCGTTTACGGTTTGAAGCAAAATAGCCTACTTGGGTATCCTCATTTAATATAAAAGTAAAATCATCAAAAGAACTATTTATAGGCTCTCCTATATTGCTGATGGTTACTTGCTCATTACTATCTGTTTTTGGAGTTGTTGCAAACACATCAAGTCCTCCTAATCCAGGATGACCATCAGATCCGAAATACAGTATACCTTTTGCACTCATAAACGGAAAAGTCTCTCTACCTTCTGTATTGATAGGTCGTCCTAAGTTTACTGGTGTTCCAACAGAATCTGTTGCATCAATTGTTGCAACCCATATATCTGATAATCCAACCGTTCCTGGCATATCTGAGGCAAAATATAATTTAGTCTCATCAGCATTAAGTGTAGGGTGTGCTGTAGAATACTCATCACTGTTAAAAGGCATTTCTACAGGTGTAGACCACTTACCATTTTCTTTTTTAGATTTATAAATTTTAAGCTTATTCGTTCCATTTTTAGACTTACGGTAGTTTCCTTTATTGAAATTATTTCTAGTAAAATATACCGTGTTACCGTCTTTTGTAAATGCTGTAGTACTCTCGTGAAATTTTGAATTCAGTTCTCTACTAAAGCTCTTTGGCATTGTATAAGAACCTGAAGTTGCTCCAACTTTAGATTCGTAAAGATCCAAGAAAGGTTCATTATTCCATTTGTGAATTTTCTTAGTTGCACCACCAGTATCTCTTGATGATGCAAATATTAACTTACCCTCATATTCTGTTGGGGCAAAATCTGAGTATCTAGAATTTATACTGCGTATATCTTCTATTATATACTTACTTTTCTTGTAATCAATATTACTAAGGTAGTTAGGCTCTTCAGTAAACAACTCTGCTCTTAAATCATCTCCATTTACATCATTGAACTTTGCCATCATCTCATCTGCACGGTCATAATTTTTGAGTGCACGTAGAGTTTGTGCAAAACGGAAATAATATTCTGGTTTAATTTCCTCCGCATAGTTGCTTACAAGCTTGTTGTACCACATCTCTGCTTCCCCATATTTTGCATTAAAATAATAGCTATCTGCAATCTTTTGAAAAAGATCTGCAGATTTATATCCTTTCTCTGCTACCTCTAGGTAGATTTTTCTAGCATCTACGAAAGCATATTGATCGAACTTTTTATCGGCTTTATCAATTTTTCCTTCTTGAGCATTTCCTGTAAAAACTCCTAAAAATAGGAGGCTAAGGCAAAAACATATTATATTTTTCATCATGTAATCAAATTAGATATACTGCTAGAGTATACATATTAAAAGAATCTAGGGGTAAGCATTCTGTCATACTCGTTAAAGAGTTCAAAACGAAGAAAGACTTCAAAACTTCCATCATTATATACCGTCTCTCCAAGATCTGTACTCTCACGATCATAAGCAAGACCTATGAGCATACTGTCTGACACTTGAAATCCTACTAAGCCACTTAAAGCTGCGCTCCATCTATAAGCTGCTCCTAAGTGTAACTTTTCCATTACTAGAAAATTTGCTGTAAGATCAACCTGCAATGGCGCACCTGCAACTAATTTTACGAGCGTACTAGGCTTAAATTTAAGCTGATCGTTTATATCAAAAGTATAGCCCATTATTCCATAATAGTTAATACGCTCTTCTGCTACAAAACTAGCAGAATTACTATTATTACTTTGATCAAAATGTTGTGTCTCTATTAGGTTAGGTACACTAAGTCCAGCATAAAATCGATCTGTGTGATAATATAATCCTGCTCCTATTATAGGTGATATTTTATTATCAATATTTTGAGAAAAACGTGGATCTGAGACATCAAACAATGTCAATTTAGAAAAGTCCACGTCTAAAACATGCCCTCCAGCCTTCAATCCGAAACTTAATTTCCCATCATTTGAAGTGTTTATAGTGTAGCTAAAATCTGCACCAATATACGTCTCTTGGGCTGGCCCTAATGCGTCGTTAACAATTGATAGACCTAAACCTACTTTACCCTCTCCTATAGGTGAGTGAATACTTAAACTTTGAGTTCTAGGCGCTCCTTCAAGACCAACCCACTGACTTCTGTGAAGTCCCACAATACTTGTTACACCTCTATTTCCTGCATAAGCTGGATTTATCGCAACTGTATTGTACATATACTGCGTATACTGCGGGTCTTGTTGTGCCGCTAGCGTAAAGGTACTTAGTACTAGTATTGCTAAAAAAGCAATTGTTAATATTAAATTTTTCATATATACATCTAATAAAATCGTTGAATGTTTAATACACCCAACGATTTAAAATTATTATCTAGTTAGGTACAGATATCCAGAATTATTAATAGTCTCTCCTACTGAATTAACGTACTCTAATATCCAATAATAAGTTCCAACTGGCAAGAATTTATCTTGAGATATTGTAGTTCTACCCTCTGACAACCCTATAAAGGCTTTGCCATCAGACCCATATCCTTCAGCCTCATACACTTCTACACCCCATCTATTAAAGATTCTCAGTCTATTTTCTGGGAAGTTCTCAATTCCTTGTATTCTAAATGAATCGTTACGTCCATCTCCGTTCATTGAAATACCATTATTGAAGATAAGTCCTGAATTTTGACTTAATACTGTAACGGTGGGATCATCATCACTTGTGGTGTCTGTAACATCATCAGAGACATCTGAGATCTCTAGACCACTATCAGTTAATCCAATCGCTAATGCAGTATTTACAACTTCACCATTATCTACATCTTGTTGAGTTATAATGTACACAGCCGTAAATGTAACTGATTCTCCTGGAAGAAGACTTACCGGATCACCAATCACGTCTACCATCTCATCTGTTACTACAACATCATTTAAAATCACATTACCTGTATTAATAACATTAAAGGTATAAAGAATTTGATCACCTGCATTTGCAAAGCCATCTTGGTTGAAATCTTGATATACACCATTCTTAGTGATCATAATATCAGGAGATTGATCTAAGATAGTCACTGTAGGATCTTCAAAATCTCCATCCCCGTCTACATCAACGTTTGTTGTGTCAGTTGGATCATCAGATTGATCTGTAATTGTATTACCCGCTTGATCGGTTCCTTCTGCAATTGCAACGTTTACAATTCCTCCGGCTTCAATATCATTTTGAGTAATTATATATGTTCCAGTAAATGTGGCACTCTCACTTATTGCTAGTACCGCAACTGGACCTTCATTGATAATGATTAATGGATCTACAACGATAACATTAGTAAGTTCTTCGTTTCCATTATTTGTGATTGTTAAAGTGTAAGTTATAGTATCACCAGCATCAATTACATCATTGCCATTTAAGTCATTTACCACGCCCACTTTAACTAGATCTAGATTTGGATTTGTAACAGGAGCATCGTTGTCTGTAATTGTTACCGTTCCACTTGGATCTGTATTATCAGTGTTGCCACTTGTTACGGTTCCATCTACTGTGAATGTCTCATCATCCTCATCAAGCATATCATCCGTAATAGGAATCACAACTTCACCAGTAGTCTCTCCAGCAGGAATCGTTACCGTTACAATAGTCTCTGTGTAATCATCTTCTCCAGCAGTACCAGTCGTAGTTACAATCTCGATCACTGTATCCTCATCACTTGGGTTACTCAACGTTACAGGAATAGTTACCGTTCCAGCTCCTTCATCCACAATCACATCTTCGATAGTCACCGTTGGCGCACCATCGTTATCCGTAATAGTTACCGTTCCACTTGGATCTGTATTATCAGTGTTACCACTTGTTACCGTACCATCTACTGTGAATGTCTCATCATCCTCATCAAGCATATCATCCGTAATAGTAATCACAACTTCACCAGTAGTCTCTCCAGCAGGAATCGTTACCGTTACAATAGTCTCAGTATAATCATCTTCTCCAGCAGTACCAGTCGTAGTTACAATCTCGATCACTGTATCCTCATCACTTGGGTTACTCAACGTTACAGGAATAGTTACCGTTCCAGCTCCTTCATCCACAATCACATCTTCGATTGTCACCGTTGGCGCACCATCGTTATCCGTAATAGTTACCGTTCCACTTAGATCTGTATTATCAGTGTTGCCACTTGTTACTGTTCCATCTACTGTGAATGTCTCATCATCCTCATCAAGCATATCATCCGTAATAGGAATCACAACTTCACCAGTAGTCTCTCCAGCAGGAATCGTTACCGTTACAATAGTCTCAGTATAATCATCTTCTCCAGCAGTACCAGTCGTAGTTACAATCTCGATAACAGTATCCTCATCACTTGGGTTACTCAACGTTACAGGAATAGTTACCGTTCCGGCTCCTTCATCTACAATCACATCTTCGATAGTCACCGTTGGTGCACCATCGTTATCTGTAATGGTTACCGTTCCACTTGGATCAGTATTATCAGTGTTACCACTTGTTACGGTTCCATCTACTGTGAATGTCTCATCATCCTCATCAAGCATATCATCCGTAATAGGAATCACAACTTCACCAGTAGTCTCTCCAGCAGGAATCGTTACCGTTACAATAGTCTCAGTATAATCATCCTCGTTAGCAGTACCAGTCGTAGTTACAATCTCGATCACTGTATCCTCATCACTTGGGTTACTCAACGTTACAGGAATAGTTACCGTTCCAGCTCCTTCATCTACAATCACATCTTCGATAGTCACCGTTGGTGCACCATCGTTATCTGTAATGGTTACTGTTCCACTTGGATCTGTATTATCAGTGTTACCACTTGTTACCGTACCATCTACTGTGAATGTCTCATCATCCTCATCAAGCATATCATCCGTAATAGGAATCACAACTTCACCAGTAGTCTCTCCAGCAGGAATCGTTACCGTTACAATAGTCTCAGTATAATCATCTTCTCCAGCAGTACCAGTCGTAGTTACAATCTCGATAACAGTATCCTCATCACTTGGGTTACTCAACGTTACAGGAATAGTTACCGTTCCAGCTCCTTCATCCACAATCACATCTTCGATAGTCACCGTTGGTGCACCATCGTTATCTGTAATGGTTACTGTTCCACTTGGATCTGTATTATCAGTGTTACCACTTGTTACCGTACCATCTACTGTGAATGTCTCATCATCCTCATCAAGCATATCATCCGTAATAGGAATCACAACTTCACCAGTAGTCTCTCCAGCAGGAATCGTTACCGTTACAATAGTCTCAGTATAATCATCTTCTCCAGCAGTACCAGTCGTAGTTACAATCTCGATCACTGTATCCTCATTACTTGGGTTACTCAACGTTACAGGAATAGTTACCGTTCCAGCTCCTTCATCCACAATCACATCTTCGATAGTCACCGTTGGTGCACCATCATTATCTGTAATGGTTACCGTACCACTTGGATCTGTATTATCAGTGTTGCCACTTGTTACCGTACCATCTACTGTGAATGTCTCATCATCCTCATCAAGCATATCATCCGTAATAGGAATCACAACTTCACCAGTAGTCTCTCCAGCAAGAATCGTTACCGTTACAATAGTCTCTGTGTAATCATCTTCTCCAGCAGTACCAGTCGTAGTTACAATCTCGATAACAGTATCCTCATCACTTGGGTTACTCAACGTTACAGGAATAGTTACCGTTCCAGCTCCTTCATCTACAATCACATCTTCGATAGTCACCGTTGGTGCACCATCGTTATCTGTAATGGTTACTGTTCCACTTGGATCTGTATTATCAGTGTTGCCACTTGTTACCGTACCATCTACTGTGAATGTCTCATCATCCTCATCAAGCATATCATCCGTAATAGGAATCACAACTTCACCAGTAGTCTCTCCAGCAGGAATCGTTACCGTTACAATAGTCTCTGTGTAATCATCTTCTCCAGCAGTACCAGTCGTAGTTACAATCTCGATAACAGTATCCTCATCACTTGGGTTACTCAACGTTACAGGAATAGTTACCGTTCCGGCTCCTTCATCTACAATCACATCTTCGATAGTCACCGTTGTAGCATCATCATTCGTTATTGTTCCTGTTGCTGTGGTTGCTAAAGGATCAATCGTTCCATTGGTAGTATTTGTGATTGTTACTTCAAAATCTTCATCTGATTCTACAACATCATCCCCATTTACTGTTACTGGGAATACCGCAGTAGTCTCACCAGCAGGGATTGTGACTGTTAGTACTGTTGGTGCTACATAATCTGCATCACCTATCGTTCCTGTTCCATCTGCAACGGTAAAGGTTACTACCGTATCAGTATCTGCTGCTGCACTTAAGGTTACAGGGAATTCAGCTATAACCGTAGTTCCATCTGCTCCTTCTGTTACTGTTACATCGCCGATACTTACTACCGTAGCATCATCATTCGTTATTGTTCCTGTTGCTGTGGTTGCTAAAGGATCAATCGTTCCATTGGTAGTATTTGTGATTGTTACTTCAAAATCTTCATCTGATTCTACAACATCATCTCCATTTACTGTCACTGGGAATACCGCAGTAGTCTCACCAGCAGGAATTGTGACTGTTAGTACTGTTGGTGCTACATAATCTGCATCACCTATCGTTCCTGTTCCATCTGCAACGGTAAAGGTTACTACCGTATCAGTATCTGCTGCTGCACTTAAGGTTACAGGGAATTCAGCTACAACCGTAGTGCCATCTGCTCCTTCTGTTACTGTTACATCGCCGATACTTACTACCGTAGCATCATCATTCGTTATTGTTCCTGTTGCTGTGGTTGCTAAAGGATCAATCGTTCCATTGGTAGTATTTGTGATTGTTACTTCAAAATCTTCATCTGATTCTACAACATCATCACCATTTACTGTTACCGGGAATACCGCAGTAGTCTCACCAGCAGGGATTGTGACTGTTAGTACTGTTGGTGCTACATAATCTGCATCACCTATCGTTCCTGTTCCATCTGCAACGGTAAAGGTTACTACCGTATCTGTATCTGCTGCTGCACTTAAGGTTACAGGGAATTCTGCTACAACCGTAGTTCCGTCTGCTCCTTCTGTTACCGTTACATCGCCGATACTTACTACCGTAGCATCATCATTCGTTATTGTTCCTGTTGCTGTGGTTGCTAAAGGATCAATCGTTCCATTGGTAGTATTTGTGATTGTTACTTCAAAATCTTCATCTGATTCTACAACATCATCTCCATTTACTGTCACTGGGAATACCGCAGTAGTCTCACCAGCAGGAATTGTGACTGTTAGTACTGTTGGTGCTACATAATCTGCATCACCTATCGTTCCTGTTCCATCTGCAACGGTAAAGGTTACTACCGTATCTGTATCTGCTGCTGCACTTAAGGTTACAGGGAATTCTGCTACAACCGTAGTTCCATCTGCTCCTTCTGTTACTGTTACATCGCCGATACTTACTACCGTAGCATCATCATTCGTTATTGTTCCTGTTGCTGTGGTTGCTAAAGGATCAATCGTTCCATTGGTAGTATTTGTGATTGTTACTTCAAAATCTTCATCTGATTCTACAACATCATCTCCATTTACTGTTACCGGGAATACCGCAGTAGTCTCACCAGCAGGAATTGTGACTGTTAGTACTGTTGGTGCTACATAATCTGCATCACCTATCGTTCCTGTTCCATCTGCAACGGTAAAGGTTACTACCGTATCTGTATCTGCTGCTGCACTTAAGGTTACAGGGAATTCAGCTACAACCGTAGTTCCATCTGCTCCTTCTGTTACTGTTACATCACCAATACTTACTACCGTAGCATCATCATTCGTTATTGTTCCTGTTGCTGTGGTTGCTAAAGGATCAATCGTTCCATTGGTAGTATTTGTGATTGTTACTTCAAAATCTTCATCTGATTCTACAACATCATCTCCATTTACTGTTACCGGGAATACCGCAGTAGTCTCACCAGCAGGGATTGTGACTGTTAGTACTGTTGGTGCTACATAATCTGCATCACCTATCGTTCCTGTTCCATCTGCAACGGTAAAGGTTACTACCGTATCTGTATCTGCTGCTGCACTTAAGGTTACAGGGAATTCTGCTACAACCGTAGTTCCATCTGCTCCTTCTGTTACTGTTACATCACCAATACTTACTACCGTAGCATCATCATTCGTTATTGTTCCTGTTGCTGTGGTTGCTAAAGGATCAATCGTTCCATTGGTAGTATTTGTGATTGTTACTTCAAAATCTTCATCTGATTCTACAACATCATCTCCATTTACTGTTACCGGGAATACCGCAGTAGTCTCACCAGCAGGAATTGTGACTGTTAGTACTGTTGGTGCTACATAATCTGCATCACCTATCGTTCCTGTTCCATCTGCAACGGTAAAGGTTACTACCGTATCTGTATCTGCTGCTGCACTTAAGGTTACAGGGAATTCTGCTACAACCGTAGTTCCATCTGCTCCTTCTGTTACTGTTACATCGCCGATACTTACTACCGTAGCATCATCATTCGTTATTGTTCCTGTTGCTGTGGTTGCTAAAGGATCAATCGTTCCATTGGTAGTATTTGTGATTGTTACTTCAAAATCTTCATCTGATTCTACAACATCATCTCCATTTACTGTTACCGGGAATACCGCAGTAGTCTCACCAGCAGGAATTGTGACTGTTAGTACTGTTGGTGCTACATAATCTGCATCACCTATCGTTCCTGTTCCATCTGCAACGGTAAAGGTTACTACCGTATCAGTATCTGCTGCTGCACTTAAGGTTACAGGGAATTCTGCTACAACCGTAGTTCCATCTGCTCCTTCTGTTACTGTTACATCACCAATACTTACTACCGTAGCATCATCATTCGTTATTGTTCCTGTTGTAGCATCATCATTCGTTATTGTTCCTGTTGCTGTGGTTGCTAAAGGATCAATCGTTCCATTGGTAGTATTTGTGATTGTTACTTCAAAATCTTCATCTGATTCTACAACATCATCTCCATTTACTGTCACTGGGAATACCGCAGTAGTCTCACCAGCAGGAATTGTGACTGTTAGTACTGTTGGTGCTACATAATCTGCATCACCTATCGTTCCTGTTCCATCTGCAACGGTAAAGGTTACTACCGTATCTGTATCTGCTGCTGCACTTAAGGTTACAGGGAATTCTGCTACAACCGTAGTTCCATCTGCTCCTTCTGTTACTGTTACATCGCCGATACTTACTACCGTAGCATCATCATTCGTTATTGTTCCTGTTGCTGTGGTTGCTAAAGGATCAATCGTTCCATTGGTAGTATTTGTGATTGTTACTCCAAAATCTTCATCTGATTCTACAACATCATCACCATTTACTGTTACCGGGAATACCGCAGTAGTCTCACCAGCAGGAATTGTGACTGTTAGTACTGTTGGTGCTACATAATCTGCATCACCTATCGTTCCTGTTCCATCTGCAACGGTAAAGGTTACTACCGTATCAGTATCTGCTGCTGCACTTAAGGTTACAGGGAATTCAGCTACAACCGTAGTTCCATCTGCTCCTTCTGTTACTGTTACATCGCCGATACTTACTACCGTAGCATCATCATTCGTTATTGTTCCTGTTGCTGTGGTTGCTAAAGGATCAATCGTTCCATTGGTAGTATTTGTGATTGTTACTTCAAAATCTTCATCTGATTCTACAACATCATCTCCATTTACTGTTACCGGGAATACCGCAGTAGTCTCACCAGCAGGGATTGTGACTGTTAGTACTGTTGGTGCTACATAATCTGCATCACCTATCGTTCCTGTTCCATCTGCAACGGTAAAGGTTACTACCGTATCTGTATCTGCTGCTGCACTTAAGGTTACAGGGAATTCAGCTACAACCGTAGTTCCATCTGCTCCTTCTGTTACTGTTACATCACCAATACTTACTACCGTAGCATCATCATTCGTTATTGTTCCAGTTGCTGTGGTTGCTAAAGGATCAATCGTTCCATTGGTAGTATTTGTGATTGTTACTTCAAAATCTTCATCTGATTCTACAACATCATCACCATTTACTGTTACCGGGAATACCGCAGTAGTCTCACCAGCAGGAATTGTGACTGTTAGTACTGTTGGTGCTACATAATCTGCATCACCTATCGTTCCTGTTCCATCTGCAACGGTAAAGGTTACTACCGTATCTGTATCTGCTGCTGCACTTAAGGTTACAGGGAATTCTGCTACAACCGTAGTTCCGTCTGCTCCTTCTGTTACCGTTACATCGCCGATACTTACTACCGTAGCATCATCATTCGTTATTGTTCCTGTTGCTGTGGTTGCTAAAGGATCAATCGTTCCATTGGTAGTATTTGTGATTGTTACTTCAAAATCTTCATCTGATTCTACAACATCATCTCCATTTACTGTTACCGGGAATACCGCAGTAGTCTCACCAGCAGGAATTGTGACTGTTAGTACTGTTGGTGCTACATAATCTGCATCACCTATCGTTCCTGTTCCATCTGCAACGGTAAAGGTTACTACCGTATCTGTATCTGCTGCTGCACTTAAGGTTACAGGGAATTCTGCTACAACCGTAGTTCCATCTGCTCCTTCTGTTACTGTTACATCACCAATACTTACTACCGTAGCATCATCATTCGTTATTGTTCCTGTTCCTATATTTTCACCAACTGTAGTGGTGATTGTTCCATTGTCTGTAGCCGTTAAGGTTACTAAGAAATCTTCATCTGCCTCAACAGTCTCATCTCCATTTACAATGATCGTTACCGTTCCTTCTGTTTCTCCAGCAGGTATAGTTACTGTTAATGTAGTAGGCACTTCATAATCATTACCTCCTTCAAGACTGTTACCAACATTCTCAGCACTATCATCCGTTACCGTGAAAGTTACGGTAGTTACTGTATCTACAGGGTTTGTTAAGGACACTGTAAACTCTGCGTTCACAGTTCCAGCATCACCTTCAATTACTGTTACATTATTAATACTTACAACTGTATCATCATCGTTAGTAATCGTTGCTGTACCTACATTATCTATACCATCCGTATCGTCAGTATCTAACATTCCATTTGAAGTGCTTTCAAGAGTCACTGTAAATGTCTCATCACCCTCTACAGTTGTATCTCCCACGATAGGAATGCTAATAGTTCCTGTAAGAGTGTTTGCAGGTATTGTAATAGATAATGTAGCCGGTGCTGTATAGTCGTTATCGGCAGTAGTTGCCGTATCATCCTGAATAGAATAAGTAATTACCGTTGGTGTAGATGAAGGCTCTGTGAGTGTCACTTGGAAATCTGCAGTTATTGTTCCAGTATTTCCTTCCGTAATAATCACATCTCCTATACTTACTAATGAACAAGCACTACTTTCATTTGCATCTTGGAAGTCAAAAATTCCATCGCCATTAGTGTCTTTTGGCATTGTATAACCTGCCCCTCCGTTTGACGCATCTGAAATTACTCGACCATTAGTAGGATCTACAGTTACTGGTGATGAGTTTCCTAGTTGTCCATCTTCGTCTGCTTTCGCGAAAGCGTCAACAAAACCAGCTTCTATAGTATCACTACAACCGTCATCATCTGCATCTGTATCTTGATAGTCAGGACCATCTGTTCCATCTGTATTAGGAGCATCAATAAAAACAATAACTGGATTTGCAAAATCTGCAAATTCACACTCATCCATTCTCAAACTGTAGAAACGATCTACTTGAGCATTTGTATTTTTTATAGCACCAATAGTAAATGTGAATTGATCCGTTTCTTGTTTTTGGAAAAACACACGGTATTCTGGATTAACATCTACTGGCTCAATAGGCGCGCTTCTACTTCCATCAGATGTAAACTGAACAACTCCATTATCAAATTGTTGAGCCAATACTCTCGAAGGGTTTTCTAGCGCATATCCTATAATATTATTAACACGATAAAATTCTCTTACCGTTGAAGGGGTATTAGTAGCAACGTTTCCGTTACTGTCGATATCTTGAATAAAACCACCTATTCTATCTACACTAAATGGAATCAAAGTTCCGCTTTCGACAAAACGTATCGTCAATGTTACGGCAAGATTACCTCTTACATTAGAAGCATATTGAAATACTGGCTGAAGCGCAGCTCCATCTACGCCATTTGGATCATCTATTCTTAATACTGTAACTCCAGCAGGCTTGTTAGTTATAGTTACAATTCCATCTAAAGTTTGAGCTCCTAAAGTAATAACATTAGAAAATCTATATTGCGCTCCCTGAGTACCTATAGGTGTTGCAGGATTATTTATGTAAGTTGATGCATTTGTCCCAACAAAATTGAATGAATTACCAGTACATGTTCCAACACCAGGCTCTTCATTAAATTTAAAACCTTCGACAACATCTAAAATCCCGTCATTATCATCATCTTCATCAAGATTGTCGTCTACTCCATCATTATCGAAATCAATGTCATTAACCCTATCTCTAAAGTCAACATTTCCTCCATTATTCAAGTCACTGTCATTATCGTTAAGATTTGCAGTATTATTTATAATTCCATTAGCATCTGCATAATTAGGCTCACCGCCAACTGTTGCATTTGTAGTATCTACTGCATCGTCTAGACCGTCTCCGTCAGAATCATTTCCAAAAAGTGTAAAATCTTCTACGTGTTCTGCAGAATCAAGAATACCATCATTATCTGAATCTGTATCTAAATAATCAGGTAATCCAGGATTTGCTGAGGCTGCATCTGTATTTACAGGGATAAGTCCTAGTTCATCTCCAGTAGGATTGTATGCAACTGGAAGACCATTGGTCGTGACATTGGGAATGCCATTGGCATTTGTTGTAGGAGGCACATACCCCAATGTTGATTGTGCTTCATTGTTATCCGGAATACCATCACCATCTGCATCAAGGTCTAAATGGTTAGGAACACTATCGCCATCTGGATCAAGATTTGCACAAACACCATTTGCAAGTGTACAAAAATCTGCGTCTTGGTAATTTGGAATACCATCGCCGTCTGCATCTGCAGAAGGGTCGATACCACCAGACTCTACAGTATCAAGAATACCGTCATTGTCATCATCTATATCTAATGTATTTATTACTCCATCACCATCTGTATCTGCTCCATCAAAAAAATCGTTTTCTTGTGATGATTCAAACCTAGTAATCACGACAGTTATTATATTGTCGTTAGCACCATCAGCATCACTTAATGAAACAGTACTTGGAGGATCACTTTCCGTAATAGTGTAACTCCCATTGCCAGGCACTGTAAAACTATATTGTCCATTTGCATCTGTAGTCACAGTTTGTGTCGAATCTCCCGAAACATTTACAGTGACCCCTTCTGCTGGAGCACCATCTACAAATACCTGTCCACAAATTATAGGGTTTGTAATAACATTTACTTCTTCAGTAGGGTACGCAATATCTTCAAACAATAAAGAGAACTGTCTATCTTCAAATCCTGGTGTTGCATTATAACCATCCTTACTAATGGTATATTGTATAGAGGTAAATGAGTTATAATAAGCCGTAAATGCATAATTAGGATCTGTATTAATCCCACCTACAATCCCAGCATCTGTAGACATTCCAATTAATTGAGAAGGGCTTGAATCGACTATAAGTGTTGAATTTGCTCCATTTGTATAATAAACATCTGGCGTCTCAAATTTTACACGCTCAACATCAGTAAGTGTATTACTATCAAGGTCTAATGCTGTAAAATATACCGATACTGCTTGAGGAATTGTCGTATCTGCTTGTACATAAGATATTGTAAAGACAACCTCCTGTCCATTTACTCCTGGCGTACCATCCATTTGGGGCTGGAAAGCTCTTGAAAAACCACCGAAACCAGGAATATTCTCCTCTTCACCATCAAGCACTAAAATTCCGGCTCCATTAACAAAGGCATCAATCGAAACTAAACAATCAAGGCCCGCCGTTACATCTGAAAATCTAAACACATCTCCGACATCAAAAACACCCGGAGTGCCTCCTTCTGTCTCTACAACTACCGTATTTGCATCAAAGTTTGCTGAAGTAATAAATACTGGATCATCATCACAAGACCTTGAGGATGGCGGACCTGGATCAGGACCAAAACCAAAATTACTAGTAAACGTATTTTGACCCGGAACTGTATTATAAGTCCTGCCGTCATTACCAAAACCTTCTATTAAGACAGATCCACTTGGAATATCGGTATCGTTTTCATCAACGTTTATTGTTGTATCGCCACCAGCTACAAAAGCAGAAAAATCGCCGTTAGCGTCGGTTGTTATAACTTGAACTATATTTGCCGAATCAGTTACTGTAATTGTTACATTAGGAAGATTTGGTTCACTAACATCTTGAAATCCATTTACATTTAAGTCATTATATACGTGACCATTTACAATAGCCTGTGATGTAACTATTGCTCCTAAGCCCCCATGTATATCAGCACCACCACCATCTGTATTTGGAAAATCATTAGGATCCGACACATCTAACAAGTCTGCATTAAACGGCACATTATTATCAAAAAAAGAAATACCATACACTGTATCTCCTACATTGTAACCTAAATCTGCTAACGTTATTAAAGAAATAGCTACTGATTCTGTATTACCACCAACTCTATATGGGTTACCAGTACCTGTTGGACTGTTTACAAGAAATGACCAGTTTAATGGACCTAAAACCGCACCAAAATCATTAGTACCATCTATAGCATCTGCTCCTCCTATTTCAATAACAGCACCGAATGATGTAGGCTCCCCAGTTACAGCATCCACCGAAAGGACAGGTGCCGCCCTATAACTACTATTACCGTTTTTTTCAGGCGCTAGGAATCCAACTCTCTGAAGACTTGCAGCCTGTGAAATTACAAATGGTTCATACAGAGCGTCGATTCGTTCTATATTTTGAGAGGTTGCTGTACCATTTTTAAAAACATCGTTTGCCCCTCTAGTTACAATAGGGTCTCGTAGCACTTCTTCCATTGAGCAATCACCCAAGTTTCCAGGGAAACTTGACTGGTAATTAAAATCATCATTCCCAATTTCAAGTACGAAAAATCCACAACGGTCTCCTGTTACCCCTCCGTTACCATCTACACGAACAATATTATAACTGATTTGAGTAAAATCATTGTTTAAAAAATAATTATCACCTCCCAAAGCAACAGAAGTGACTCTAAAATCTCCATTTTGACCCCATGAGTAAGTGTTAGTCACACCTGCAGGATTTGCTTGGTTATATTGTAGCCCTTGTGCCAAAGTCCCAACAATATTGGCTCCGGTTACAGGATTTTGAGATAATAATGTAGTACAAAAAGAAAAAAAGACAAGCGTGTATAATAGCGTTCTTTTCAAAGAAGTAATTTTTATCATATACTAGGGGTAGTTGAAAGCATAAGCCTTCTATTTATGTTGCAATTTTTGGGGTGTAACTATATAAATCAAAAATACGACGGACTTAGAAAACGGTTTTTACAACAGTCCGTCTTCACTAAAAATTCGATTAAAGAGGCAAATAATTCGACGTTGTACACATGTTATAAACAATTAAAATTCTAAACAACACATTTCCCCCTATGTACGCAATAAATAGCGTTAAGGTTTTAGAAAAAATAAAATTTGTTGATTCGCCTAATTCGCTAAACATCAGCACAGGTAAGGGATAAGCGGCTTCACACTCAAAAAATTTACCCCAAAACAGGATACAAATGATCTATTAAAACATGTTAATATTCTAGCAGTCAGCGAAGTAAAGAGTGTAAATTTTGATAATAACTAACAGATTTCCCTGCAATATTAAGCTTACAATTATTCTTCACTGAAAAAGCGTTTTTATCATATTTCAGCGAAAAGAACGTACCGCTTAAAATCGTAAAATTTTAAAGAAAAAAGAAGAATAACGAATTTAAGAGCTTTTCTGGATAGATAATTAAAAAGACAAGCATGTGTTCATAATTTCCAATAAACACCCTCAAACGAGTCGTGATAGCAGGCAAAATTGCGCCTGCATAATTTTTCACTATTTTAAAGTGGAAAAACGATAGAATAAAATTATAAATTCAATTTTCGCGGAAGCGTTATAGAATTACCCTTTAATCAAATTCCAAATATCATTTCCAAAAATCACCACCATTAATCCCATCACAATGACAAAACCAATAATCTGACCTCTTTCTAATGTCTTTTCTGAAGGAGCTTTTCCAGAAATCATTTCATATAATAAAAACATCACATGTCCTCCATCAAGTGCAGGAATAGGAAGAATGTTTACAAAGGCAAGCCAAACAGAAAACATAGCAGTGAATCCCCAGAATTTATACCAATCCCATTGTGGTGCCATCATCTCTACAATACCTATAGGACCTTTTACTTTCTTGTATCCTTGTACTTTACTATTAAAAATTAATTTAAACTGGCGCACTTGCTTAGTGAGTACATCCCATGTTTTTGTAAGACCAGCAGGAATTGCCGCTCCTATACTATACTCATCTTTTACTAATAATTCCTCAACGTTTGCACCTACCCCAAAAGAACGCCCCTCGCCCACAGCAAAGGTTTTTTCTATACGTTGCCCGTCTCTATTAAGTGTCATAGCAACATCTCCGCCTTTTGCTTGATCAAAAATAGACTGAAACTCAGTCCATTCATTAATAGCATTTCCATTAATAGCTACAATTTTATCACCTACAAGCACATCGTTGTTAAATGCTATTGAATCTCTGGCCACTAACCCTATTGTGTTACTAAAACGCGGTCTTATAAAACGTTCCTCTGCATCAAGTACAGATTTTTTTGCTTCATCTGGGATAGGAAATGTAAGTTCATTACCATCACGCACTACAGTTACGTTATCACCTAATAGTATGTCAATCTGCACATCGTCAAAACGCGTTACCGTTTTATCATCTATTTTTATTACTTGATCACCATTGCGCAATCCTATTTCTTCTCCTACTTCTCCTACAGCAATACCATACTTAAGACGATCTGCAGGTACATACTCATCACCATAATATACAAGCATTGCACTATAAATGAACCATGCAAGAAGCACATTTACAGTCACACCACCTATCATCACAATAAGACGTTGCCATGCTGGTTTTGATCTAAACTCCCAAGGTTCTGGATCTTTTGCCATTTGCTCCTTGTCCATACTCTCATCAATCATACCGGCAATCTTCACATAACCTCCTAGCGGAAGCCAGCCGATTCCATAAACCGTATCTCCTATTTTTTTCTTGAACAATGCAAACTTTACATCAAAGAAGAGAAAGAATTTCTCCACTTTAATCCCGAAGTAACGAGCTGGTGCAAAGTGACCAAATTCATGTAAAATTACAAGGATAGAAATAGCAAGCGTAAACTGGGCAATCTGTATAAAAGTCTCCATAGAAGGATATAAGTCAAATTTTGAACGCACAAAAATAGGCTTTTAGATGCGCATACTAAAGTTATATGCGCGTAGGATAGCATTTTTCAAGCCATACTTTATATAACTGCCACTTGGATTGTAACTTTGTAAAAAAATGCACTATGGCACATCACCTCGCTCGCTATAAAACACTATTTATCACCCTTGGTATTCTTTCTGTCATTATTATGACTTTAATATATAGCCAACTCAAAGTAACTCCATCTCTTACAATTTACCAACCAGACATGGTAGATAAAGAACTCGTAGACAGCACCATGCAATATGTGAAGAAATATCACACCATTGCCGATTTTTCACTCACTAATCAGAATGGAAAAACAATCACACAGAATGATTATGAGAATCACATCTACGTAGCAGATTTTTTCTTTACCACCTGCCAGACCATTTGCCCTATTATGACAGAGCACATGGTTCAAATACAAAAGAAGCTAGAGGGAGATACACTAGTTAAACTACTTTCTCACTCAGTAATCCCTACTTATGATACTCCAGAAGTTTTGAAGGCGTATGGCGTAAAAAAAGGAGTAGATGACTCACGATGGAACCTAGTTACTGGTTCTCAAGAAGAAATTTTCACGCTTGCGCGAAAAAGTTATTTGGCTGTAAAAGACCTCCCAGGAACAGAAGATGATCTTGATATGGTTCACACTGAGAACTTTATGCTTATAGACAAAAAACGTCAAATACGTGGTTATTATGACGGTACAGACCCAGAAGCAATAGATCAATTACTTGAGGATATTGAGATTTTAAAAGCATCTTATGAGCCAAGGAAAGCTTGGTACCAAAAGATTTTTTAGAATGGAATTACGTACGCTTTCGCGAAAGCGTAAAATGCATTACTTTTGTTATCTAAATTCAATCTAAATAAACATTGAAGAAAACAGTCGCTCATTTACAAAAAGGAGAACGCGCTATCATTATAGATGTGATGACAGACGAAGTTCCTCTTAAGTTACTCGAGATGGGTTGCCTACCAGGCAATGAAGTACGATTGATACAACTCGCACCATTTTCTGATCCTCTATATATAGATGTGAATGGAAGTCACCTAGCGATACGCCGAGAAACGGCTCTTCAAATAATCATAGAAACGCCATCCTAAATTATGGCCAAACAGATTAACGTTGCCCTCATAGGAAATCCAAACACAGGTAAGACTTCTGTCTTTAACCATCTTACGGGTCTCAACCAGCAAGTAGGTAACTACCCAGGGATTACTGTAGAAAAGAAAGAAGGCATCTGTAAACTAGATCGTGGTGTTAAAGCACACATCTTAGACTTACCCGGTACTTATAGCCTTAACGCTTCATCTCTTGATGAAAATGTGGTTATAGAATTACTTCTTAATAAGAATGACAAAGATTATCCAGATGTTGCCGTTGTAATTTCTGATGTAGAAAATCTTAAACGCAACTTACTACTCTTTACACAAATTAAAGATCTTGGCATCCCTACTATTCTTGCTATTAACATGGCAGATCGTATGGAGCGCAAGGCAATCTCTCTTGACATTCCTAAGATGGAAGAGCGCCTTAAAACAAGAATCGCACTTATAAGCAGCCGTAAAAACACGGGGATTGATACGCTCAAAGAACTTATTACCGAGTACAGATCTATCAATACAGAACCTTGTATTAATGCTTCTGTAATTGCTCCAGAATATTTTGACAGATTACGTAAAGCTTTTCCAAAGCAAGATTTATACAAGTTATGGCTTGTAATTACACAAGACGTAAACTTTGGAAAGCTAGAGCGCAACGAGATGAAAACCATCTCTTCTTTTAAAACTGAGTCGGAGAGTAATCTCAAAAGACTACAGCAAAAAGAAACGATTGTACGCTATAAGTATATCAATGAAGTTTTGAGAGAAACTCAAACCATAGATATTGAAAATGCAAAAGATTTAAGAGCTCGCTTAGACCGCATACTTACACATAAGGTGTGGGGTTACGTGATTTTCTTTGCCATATTACTACTCATATTTCAAGTAATATATGACTGGTCACAGTACCCAATGGATGCTATAGACACTGCATTTGCTAGTATGAGTGAGTGGGTGCAAACTAACCTTCCAGAAGGTAAACTCACAGACCTTCTAGCAGAGGGTATTATCGCTGGATTAGGAGGTATTGTTATTTTTATTCCTCAGATTGCCTTTTTATTCCTCTTTATCTCTGTACTAGAAGAGAGTGGTTATATGAGTCGCGTGGTTTTCTTAATGGATAGAGTGATGCGCCGTTTTGGACTTAGTGGTAAATCTGTAGTTCCACTTATCTCTGGAACTGCTTGTGCCATCCCTGCGGTTATGGCAACACGTAACATTGAGAACTGGAAAGAGCGATTAATCACCATACTAGTTACTCCATTTACTACCTGCTCGGCAAGATTGCCTGTATATTTGATCATCATTTCGCTAGTAATTCCTGATGAGAAGTTTCTGTTTTTTAATCTACAGGCGCTTACACTCATGCTCATGTATCTCATTGGTTTTGGCGCTGCGATAGGTTCTGCATGGATTCTCAATAAAATTCTTAAGATAAAAAGTAAGTCATTTTTTGTAGTAGAAATGCCTAACTATAAAATGCCGCTGCTTAAAAACGTAGGGATCAATGTTCTTGAAAAAACAAAATCCTTTGTAGTAGATGCAGGTAAGATTATCCTTGCTATTAGCATTGTATTATGGGTACTAGCTTCCTTTGGACCTAATGAAAAGTTTAATCAAGCAGAAGATATTGTAACTACACAACTAGAAGCAGAAGGAGGCATAAACGCATTTCCAGATGCGGAGGCTTACCAAGCAGAAATAAACAAACTAGTTGCAAGCCAGAAGCTAGAACATAGCTACATAGGCTATATGGGTAAAGCGATAGAGCCTATTGTAGAACCACTAGGTTATGACTGGAAAATAGGAATTGCTCTTATTACTTCATTTGCAGCAAGAGAGGTCTTTGTAGGTACACTTGCCACCATATATAGCGTAGGTGATGCCGAGGAAGAGACTATTAGAAACCGTATGGCTGGAGAGATAAACCCAGTGCTAGGAACACCAAGGTTTAATTTTGCTAGCGGAATTTCCTTATTACTATTTTATGCATTCGCCATGCAATGTATGAGTACGCTTGCTATTGTAAAGAGAGAGACAAACAGCTGGAAATGGCCTGCAATACAGCTTGTAGCCATGACCGCAATTGCATATGTAGCAGCGCTTGCCGCATTCCAAATTTTAAAATAATTTGTAAGCTAGACGCTTATTTAACTACTAAGAACGCATGGAACTAATACAAAATATTATCGTGATTCTTATTTTTCTAGTAGCCCTAGGGTATCTAGTTACAAAGTTTGTGTGGACACCAGCTTTCTTGAAAAAGAAAGACGACGGCGGCTGCGGCACTGGCAGTTGTGGATGTTAATTACTCACTTCTACTCGTAAATAATAATCACTTGCTTTAATTTTTGATAAAGATGTAGGGTACGGAGCTAGCCCCTTAATTGATATTACAAGACCGTCTTCTGAGTATATAGGCGCTACTCGCCCACCATTGAGTATAATTTCTTTAGTGGTTTTTTTACCACTTTCGCTTGTTAATTCTACGACGACTTTAGCATTTCCAGCCCAGATACAATCTACTCCCTGCGGACATCTACTATCTTCAATAACGTTCACTAATCGCAGAGATGTACCCTCGATAATAGTAGACTGTCCTTGAAAAGCCTTCAAATATATCTTAGGAACCTCTACTGTTGTGGAGTCTTGCGCTTTCGCGAAAGCGGAACAAAAAAATATAATCGCAACGATGTAATAGGTTTTCATAATGCTAGTTTTTACACAGCCTAAATAAATAGACACTGGTGCTTTATACTTCTAAATACTCCAAAAGCGATGCCATGTTACAGATTATCCTCTAAATAAGAAAAAATCATCTTTCATATGCTCGATATGCTCATCCTTATTTGTGATAATATATTCTAACGCAAGATCTGTAAACTCTTTCCCTTTTGGTGTGAGCGCGACAATATCACTGCTGATTTTGATCAAATTATTTTTTTCGGCAAGTTCTAGTACAGTTTCAGATCTTACTTTTTGCCAATTTATATGTTCGTTGAGATGCTGCACATGCCTCTCACTTTCTTCCTCGTGATTATTAAGGTGTAATAAGAACGTAAGTAAGGATACTTCTGTGCGCTGCTGTCGCTGCCTGTACATCACTGCAATAAGTCCTTTACTAGGCGCAAATAAATATACGGTAAGAAATACGAGACCAAGAACAGTAGTCATAGACCCAGCGATGGACGCATCTAGAAAATGAGCCATCCAATAACCACCAATTGCCGAAAAGACTCCAAATATTACCGAAAGCACTAACATCTTCTTCAAGTCTGATGTAAGTAAATAAGCGGTTGCCGCAGGCGCAATCATTAGTGCTACTACAAGAACTGCTCCTACCGCTTCAAAAGCACCAACAACCGTTACTGAAGAAATAGTCATGAGTCCATAATGTAAAACCACTGGAGAAAAACCAAGTGCTGCAGACAAACCTGCATCAAAGGTACTCACCTTAAGCTCTTTAAAAAACGCGAAGAGCATCCCCACAGTGATGCTTAAAATTGCCCCCATCACCCATAATGACTTAGGCCCTACATCTGTTCCCGCTATAATAAGCCTATCAAAAGGCGCAAATGCTAGTTCGCCTAGCAATACTGCATCTACATCAAGGTGCACATCGTTTGCATTTTTGGCAATGAGAATAACGCCTATACTAAAGAGTGCTGGAAACACTAATCCTATAGCGGTGTCCTCTTTTACTAATCCTGTTTTCTGGATGGACTCCACCATCATAACCGTAATGACACCTGTTACAGCCGCCAGTAAAATTAACAATGGCGAATTAAGATCTTCAGTAATAAAAAAGCCAATTACAATCCCTGGTAAGATAGAGTGACTAATGGCGTCACTTATAAGTGCCATTTTACGTAGTACCAAAAACACCCCTGGGATGGCACAAGCAATGGCTACTACTGCGGCAATCAATTGTATTTCTATTTGTGCATCCATTAGTTATTGTTATATAAATTTGCAGCTGCATCGTAACCCTTACTCGTAAGCGACCAGTTTTGACCCTTTACTTTGACCCATTCTTTTTCTTCTAGCTCCTTCAATGTAGATTTTGCATATCCTTGAAAATTGTTTAGAATTAATATTGCGTGAGGGTGAGAGATATCTTCATGTGTTTTTGCAATATCAAACATAAACTGCAATGTCTTCTGGAGTTCCAAGTCTCGTCTATTTTGATATTTGCGGAGTTGTTTAAAAAGAATACCGCGCCCAGGAGAAAAGATGAATGAAAAAAGCACAAACACACTTGCCACTAGCACAATCACTGGGCCTGTAGATAGGTTATTTTGACTAGCACTAATTGCCGTCCCAAAGACTCCTGAAAACGCACCAAATATAGCTGCGAGTACAATCATCACACTTAGCTTATTTGTCCACTGCCTTGCCGCTGCTGCAGGTGCGAGTAGCATCGCACTCATTAATACAACTCCTACTGTTTGTAGTCCTAGCACAATGGCAAGTACAATAAAAAAGGTGATGAGTATATCAATAAAACGAGTGTTAAACCCTAAGGTTTTTGTGTAGTCTGCATCAAAAAGTAAGATTTTAAACTCCTTCCAGAATAGTAACATGATAACTAGACAAATCCCTGTAACTACTGCCATTAACGTCACATCCTTCTCCACTAACGTCGCGGCTTGACCAAAAAGGTATTTATCAAGCCCCGCTTGGTTTGCATTTGGTTGTTTCTGTATAAACGTGAGCAATAACATTCCAAAACCAAAAAATAACGACAATACAAGCCCTAGGGCTGTATCACTTTTAAGATGTGTTTTGGTCACCATCCCACGTATCCAAAACGTGCCTATAAGTCCGCTTACTAAGGCTCCTAGCAACAATATGTTAGTATCCTTTGTACCTGTAATTAAAAAAGCAATAGCAATACCAGGCAGCGCAGCATGAGATATCGCATCACCAAGTAAACTTTGCTTTCTAAGTACTGCAAAACTACCCAACATACCACAAATAGCACCAAGTATAGCAGTACCCAGCGTGATGGTTCTGAGGGTGTAGTCAGAGAAGAGTTGAGAGAAATATTCTGAGAGTTCCATGAGTTATTAGTTTGTAGGACTTAGAATGCACCGCTGGTGCTTGTAGGACGCTTCGCTTGTAGTGAAAAGATCTAATCCAATTTTAGACTTTTCTTTAAGCCCATTATCATTTTTGCAATTCCTTGTAATTGTTTTTCTAGTATTATCATTCTGTTCTTGAGTAATATACTTTTTTCTAGTTGCTACGGTAGAACATGTTACACATTCCTTAAGGGAATCCCAAGCCATATTTAAATATCTATTGAATTGCTTATTTGTATCACCGTGACCCTCACTAATATTTAATGCTATAGAAAGAGCCGCCCTACCATATTGACTCGATAGTCGATATCTCTCTTTTTGTGGAAAAGTATCAATCAACGCATCAGCTGCGTCAATAAAGTTTAGTGCTTTCTGATAAACACTCAATTTTTCAAAATTGAATACTACTTTTTCCATCTCAGTAATTTTTATATTTAAATCAATTACATGTTTCAACCTTAAATTTTTTGGTGATAGAAGGAACGCAAACAACTTATACTACAAGCATCGCGTCCTAACAGTTCCACCGGAACGTCCTACCGCCTACATACTATTTATTTACCGCCACCTTGTAATTAATACCATAAGTCTTGGTGAGATTATCATCATTAAATATATCTCTCACAGGTCCTGTTGCGATTTTCTTTACATTTAAAAAAGTTACCCAGTCAAAATATTCTGGTACCGTTTGTAAATCGTGATGCACTACCACTACCGTTTTTCCTGCTTTACGTAATTCTTTAAGAATATTAATAATAGCAATCTCCGTGGTTGCATCTACTCCTTGAAAAGGCTCATCCATAAAATAGATAGCTGCATCTTGCACTAGTGCTCTCGCAAGGAAAACACGCTGTTGCTGCCCTCCTGAAAGTTGGCTTATTTGTCTCGCCTTGAATGGAAGCATCCCAACTTTCTCTAGTGCCTCTAGCGCTGCTCGTTTTTCTTTGCTTCCAGGACGTTTTATCCAGCCCAATTTTCCGTAGGTTCCCATAGTTACCACATCAAGTGCCGTGGTGGGAAAATCCCAATCTACACTTCCCTTTTGAGGAACGTATGCTACTAGCTTGCGCTGCTTATCATATGGCTTTCCGTAGATAGAAACGCTCCCAGCAATGGGATCTATAATACCGAGAATAGATTTTATAAGCGTAGACTTACCTGCGCCGTTGGGCCCCACAATAGCCATGAGCACTCCTTCTGGCACTTCTAGATCTATATCCCAAAGAACCGGCTTATAGTTATATGCAACCGTAAGGTCATCAACACGAATAGCTATATTCCCCTCTTGATCTTCCCCAAGGGGAGAAGATTGTAATCTATTACTTAAATTCTCTCTCATGTTTTTCGCTTTATATAGAAAAAGGGTACTATCTGTACAATCGAAATAGAGATGCTTATAAGTTAGTGTATAGTTATAAACTCGTATTTCCTTATCCTTTACCTATTTTTTCTGTTCTTCTATTTTAAAGTTTCTACAATAGTAGTCACGTTATATTTGAACATGCCTATGTATGTTCCCTCTACGCTTCCTGCGTTCCCTAACGCATCACTATATAATGAACCACCTATCACTACTTCTTGTCCTCTAGATTGCACCGCTGCTTGCAATGCTTCTATTGTTCTTCTAGGTACAGAACTTTCTACAAAAATGGCTTTCACTTTATTGTCAATTATAAATTGAGAAAGACGCTGTACATCCTTAACTCCTGCTTCGGTAGCGGTAGATAGTCCTTGCAATCCTACTACTTCAAAACCATAACTCTTCCCAAAATAGTTAAAGGCATCATGAGCCGTAACAAGAATCCTTTTTTCGGCTGGGAGTGTAGCTATTGTAGCTTTGATTTCAGCTTCTAACTCGTCTAATTGTGCAAGATAATTTTGGGCATTTGCTTCGTAGCTTTTTGCGTTCTGAGGATCTTTTCGCGAAAGCGTACTTACCACCTCTGTTGCAAATTGCTTAAAATACTGAATATTAAACCACACATGCGGATCATAGTTAGACGCAAAATAATCTGAGCCTATGAGCGTATTTTTATCCAGCGACTCTCCTAAGGGAATTTGCGTCACTTGAGTGGCATTCATCTTTTCAAAAACTTCTACAAGCTTACCCTCTAGGTGTAGCCCATTATAGAAAATCACATCTGCTCCAGCGAGTTTTGTAACATCACCAGCACTTGCTTTGTATAAGTGAGGATCTACACCGGCGCCCATCAACCCTTCAAGATTAATGAGATCACCTCCTATATTTTTTACAAGATCTGTAATCATTGAGGTGGTAGCAACTACATTTAATTTGCCATTACTTTCCTTCTCACCCTTGCAACTAATCACGCTTAAAGCGAAAATGACAATTACTATATATAGACTCTGTTTCATTATTTCTTATTTTTTATCTATTCTAAAACTAACTCCCGCACTGACCAATAAATCTTGTCCATCTGTAATACTCTGACCGATTGTTGCATCGAGTTGTACTAATGGGGCAATGGCATATGTAAGACCAGCATCCCAAAAATGGTTTGCGCGATTATCTTCTGGAAGATCTCCATAAACCTCTGCATAAGCCCCGAGTTTATCAGTTATTGCATAGCCGTATGAGATTGTGTACACATATGCAAGCTCTGGCGAGTCACCTCCATATTGTCCTCCAAGGTTGTATGCAATCCCTGATCGCTCACCAAGTGTATGATTAAACGCAAAGCGAAAATCTGCACTAGTAAATTCTGGCTTAAAGTCTGTACTTGCGGTAAATGGAAGAAATAAATGGCCTATTAACCCTATTTCTGGTTTCCATCCATTTTCTTGTGCGATCGCCACTTTTGCCCCAAAAAGTAACGGAGACATCCCGTTAAGGCTACTTACTTCTTGATCATTGATTTTTGTCTCCACTTCTTGGTACGCCCATCCCACTCTAAGTTCAAGATTATCTAGTATCCCATAACGCAGCAGCGTAGTATTGTAACCCCACACTCGTTCCTCTATATTATTCTCTTCATACGTTGTTGTGTAAGCTCCCGTCTCTACCTGCAGGCTGCCTTTGGGCACGACCGTAGGAGACTCTGTTGCATCCGGGCGATCTGTAATTAAGCCTGGAGTTGTGGTTTCTTGGGCAAAAATAATTGCGGTATTGGCCAACATTAATAATGAAGTAAGGGTAACTAATTGTTTCAAGTTGATTGATTTTGGTAATTATTAAATCTGGATATACAGATTATCTGCTATCTTTTTGGAGATAAAAAACTGTTCTTTTTTAACTTGTATAACCATCGAGCCGTCAAAAAACTCTCGCCCTAGTACTTTTATAGTTGCTCCAATAGCTATGTTCCTTTTATCTAAAAATTGAAGAAACTCTGCCGATGTTTCTCGCACTCCTACAAGTTGGCCCGTATTTCCCTTGTTTAATTCTGATAGTAACTTTTTTATAGCACTTTTAATATTTCCATTTTTATCAGGAATGGGATCTCCATGAGGATCGTAGTCTGGATAGTCAAGAAATTTGTCTAAGCGATTAATAAGCTCTGTAGAGTTTACATGTTCTAATTGCTCTGCAATATGGTGTACCTCGTCCCACTGAAAATTGAGTTTTTCCACCAGAAAAACTTCCCAAAGCCTGTGTTTACGCACAATATAAATTGCTGCTTTTTCGCCCTCTTTTGATAAGCGGGCACCTCTATATTTTCGGTAAGAAACCAAGCCTTTATCTGCAAGTTTTTGCACCATATCTGTTGCACTTGACGCCTTAGTTTGCATCGTTTCTGCAAGTGCGTTTGTGCTTACCTCCTTGTTAAATTCTTGTTCAAGGTGGAAGATTGTTTTAAGATAATTTTCTTCTGCTAGTGTGTACATATATTAATCAAAGGTAGTAAACAGAAGTAGAGTAGTAAAAAAATATATTTAGTCTAGCCTAAATATGTCTACTAAATTAATGTCTCTTAAACGTTTGTGTTAATTAATATATTAAATAATTTTAGTGAATATCACTTTTCTATATTTATCACAAATTATAACAATATGCAAAATGTAAAAGCTACCGCGCCTTTACAATCGTGGGATATTTTTTCAGAATACCTAGTCGCTAGAGCTACTAAAGTTGCTAGAGAACTTGATTATTCTCAGGTAGCAGATTTCATCTCAAAGTACAATTGGGATTTTGATACTTCGCTACTGGCAACAGAAGATTTTACCACAATTGTAGTGACAGATCGTGACCAAGTAATCCAATGGGTGAACAGTGGTTTTACAGAAATGACAGGCTACCCAAGAAATCATGCTGTGGGGAAACACCCTCGTTTTTTACAAGGACCAGAAACCTCAAAAGAAACCAAGGAAGTTATAAGTAACACACTACGTCTTGAAAAACCTGTAGTCAAACAACTACTCAATTATAAAAAAGACGGCACGCCATATCTCTGTGATATAAAAATCATACCTCTCTTTAATAAAGATCAAGAACTCACACACTTTATGGCTCTTGAAAAGAAAGCACGTGTAGCTTAATTTTTACTTATCTCCCTCTTTGCAATAGTAGATAAGAGGATATCAAACACATTTATTTCTATTTTAACCCATATGTTTTACATGTGGGTTTTTGTTTTGTTATGCTTTCGCGAAAGTGATTATCCCTGCAAAAAATAATAAACTCTATAGACTACAATATAGAGGACTCAAATTCTAATCTATCTATTTTTTAAAGTTTACAAGCGCATAAAATGATATGAAAATCAATTATTTATACTAATATCACGAAAATCTATAAAAATTAACACATCTACTAAATGCTTATAAATTGTTGATATACAGTATACTAAGTTGGTTAAAAAAAACCGAGTAGTTAATTTACCTTCAATTAGCCGAAATAAAGGAAATCCGTAAAATGCATCTGTAGGAATTTACTACATTGCAAATGATTAATCATCTAGTATGCTAGTAATTAAATAACAGACTAGTATTGCGCAATATAAATCTGTTATTTAGTTTTTTGAGTCGCAATTCTTAAAGCCGACTTTAAAGAAATTTTGAGAATTTATTTAAAATTAAACTGATGAAAAAAATAGCAATAATAGCTTTGTTAAGTTTTGGGCTTATGAGCTTCCATTCGGCCGAAACAGAAAGCACAATATCTATAACGGTTGAATATGATACCGACAGATGCATTTCTAGAACATGCGTTGATAATCCAGACGGCACTTCTAATTGTAGTGAATGGAAAGAATATGATTGTAAGTACTGGCCTCAAGGACCACCACAAGAGCAAGAAATTTCTGAATAACAACTTTATTACCTTGACTATTCTAATAGTCAAGGTAATTTATAACTTACTATGTATGAAAACTTTCTTTTTTTTACTGGCGTGTCTTACAATACTAAATTTTACTTATGGTCAGAACGGTACATGTGTTATTGTAGAATATACTCAAACCATTGAACTTAGCCATAAAGTCAATTCCAAATGGAAACTCTACACGAATAGGATTAATTCACTCTACCTAGAAACAGATATAAAAAAGAAAAAAACCATTTTAAGAAAGAATTCGACTGCGGGCTCATCTTCAAAAACATATGTCCTGGGAAGAAAAAATATTTCTCCTGCTTATTATCTAAAGAAAAAGGAAGGTTTCTTTTTCAAAGAAATCGATACCGACGAAGAATTACTTGTGAATGACAGTTCCTTCAACCATGATTGGGAAATTATTGACGAGTTCAAAAATATAGGGAAATATAGCTGTCAAAAAGCTAAAGTACATTTCAGAGGTCGAGAATACATTGCTTGGTTTACACCAGATATTCCTTTGTCTACTGGACCTTGGAAATTAAATAATTTACCAGGGCTTATTCTAGAAGCATATGACAAGGAATACTCATTTCATGTCATAGCCACAAAAATAAAAAGTAATGTAACTATAAACTGCGATGAATCAATAAAACAGATTCAAATTAAAAATGCACTATCTATAAAGGAATACTTAGAGCGTAAAGAATATTTAGCAGATCAATTTTTCGCAGAACTTTCATCAAAACTACCAGCTGGAACAGCTCCTTTAAAAAGGAATAAAAACTGTACAGATTGCGGAGGTAAATTAGAATATTTTAATGAATAAAATAATAGTGCTGCTATGCTGTATAGTAATAAGCCTAACACCATACATCTCTTTCTCTCAACATTACATTGAAGGCTCAATTACAGCTATAGACAAAACGCCATTAGAGTTTGTAAATGTTATTTTAAAAAAAAGCGACACTACAGCAATACTCACGTATGCATATACCAACAAAAATGGTTTGTATAAACTACCTGTAAAACAAATAGGAGACTATCAAGTTGTATTTTCTAGCTTAGGGTTTGAAACTATAGTAAAACCAATTACTATAAGAAATGAAACGACTAATGTTACCCTCAACACTATACTAAATGAGGAGGCTTTCTCTCTTAATGAAACGGTTATCATTTCAAAAAGACCTATAAGAGTTAAAAAAGACACCATCGTCTTTAACGCATCCTCCTTTACAGACGGTACAGAGACTGTGGCAGAAGATTTACTTCGTAAAATACCTGGCATTAACATCTCAGATGATGGTACTATAAAAATAGGAAATCAAGAGGTAGAAAAAGTGATGATTGAGAATGATGATTTTTTTGAAAAAGGTTACAAAACACTCACCAAAAACATGCCTGCCTCGCCCATACAAAAGGTAGAAATCCTTAAACGATATTCTAATAATAAACTCCTTAAGGGCATTGAGGAGAGCGATAAAGTCGCCATTAACCTTACACTTAATGAAGATGCAAAACGGCAGTGGTTTGGCAATGTCGACCTAGGGTACGGTCTGGCGTCACAAGATCGTTATGATGCACGAGCAAATCTCTTAAATTTTGGCAAGAAAAATAAGTATTACTTCTTTACAAATCTTAATAATGTAGGATATGACGCTACCGGTGATATCAGTCATCTTATACGATCTTCTAGCTATGGGGAGCCTGGAAGTATAGGCGACAGCGAGCAAAGCAATAAGCTCATACATTTATCAAATAGGGTTCCTTATTTTAAAGAGTCTAGATTTAAGTTTAATAATGCAGAGTTACTATCTCTCAATGCTATTTTTAATCCCTCAGAGCACCTTAAAATTAAAACTATAGGATTTGCAAACTGGGATGAGCTTGCTTACTTCAGAAACAGTACAGATACATTTGTAGCAAATGGTACAAATTTTACAAACACTGAGGAATATAGCCTTAAAAGTGATTTTGTAACACTCTTTGGAAAGCTAGACATCAATTACGACTTATCTAAAACCGCTAGCATACAAGTGGTTTCAAAATATAGCAATGTCACTGCAGATAAAAAATCTAACTTACTTTTTAATAACACGCCTACGCTCCAACTGCTTGACGAAACAAATAATAGATTTGATCAAAAAATAGCATACTCAAAAAAGTTTGAAAATAATAAGGCACTATTAATTACTGGGCGCTATATAAAAGAAGAAGCTCCGCAAGGATTTACAGTGAATCAAAATAACTTTTTCAACCTTTTTGAAGAAACCGAGTCGCAGAACAATATAAGTCAGAAAAGCAGCCTAAATTATGAGTATTTTGGCACTGAGGCTCACTGGCTAGATCGTAGAGAAAATGGTCATCTTTTTGAGATAAAAGTTGGAAACACCCTAAGAGGGGAATCATTACAAAGCGACTTTACTATTGTTACAAATGATGGAATTATTACTCCTGTAGATTTTCAAAATAATCTGAATTATACTGTAAATGATACGTATCTATCTGTAAAATATTTTTACAAATTTTCAAATAAATGGTCGATTACAGGAACTATAGGAAATCACCTCATTACAAATAGCCTAGACAATGAAACATTAGCAAATAATAGTAACGCAGAAACTATATTCTTTATAAACCCTTCACTTGCTACCTCCCTAAAGATTAATGAGAAAAATAAAATTACTTTATCCGGTGCATTAACAAGAAGAAATAGTGGTGTTACAGGAGTTTATAATGATTACGCTCTCTCTGGTTTTAGAAGTTTTTCTAGAGGTACAGGGACATTTAATCAATTAGATGCTTCTAGCTTATCGCTATCATATGAGCTGGGTAACTGGAGTGATCGATTCTTTGCTACTGCTTTTGTAACCTACGCAAAGTCTTTTGATTTTTTATCAACTAATAGAACTATAACACAAGACTTCACATTATCAGAAAAAATATTACTAAAAGATCAAGAGCTTCTCAGTGCAAATCTCTCTTTGGATAATTATTTGAAAGTTATAAAATCAAATTTAAAAGCAAAAATCTCTTACTCCTCTATTAATTTCCAGAATGTTGTTAATGACTCCCCTACTAGAGAGGTTACATCAGATAATTACAGTTATGGATTAGAGTTGCGTAGTGGTTTTTCTGGTATATTTAATTATCACATAGGTACTACTTGGAGAACAAACGGCATACGTAGCGCAGGATTTAAAAACAACTTTACAAACAATGAAAGCTTTCTTGACCTCTCCTTTATTATAAATAAAAAATTCAATATGCAAGTGCAGACGGAGCGTTATTTTTTTGGCAATCTATCAAGTGATAACACTTATTATTTTGCAGATCTCACTTCCACCTATGACATTAAAAAGAATAAAGTGAGCGTTTCCCTCTCTGCTAAGAATCTGTTTAATACAGAAATTTTCAGGGAGTTTTCTATAAGCGACATAGGCTCTTCCACCACAGAATATCGTCTTTTACCTAGATATGCACTTCTTAAACTGAGCTATCGTTTCTAAGGCACCAGCTCCTTCACCTTTTCATACACAAGATCACCTTCCCAACCTCTGTAGGTGAGATAGTCTGCTAGTTTTTTGCGCTTGCGGTATTTATCGGTTTCTGAGGAGAGTTGTTCATAACGTTTTCGCGAAAGCGTATTAAAAACCGTATCATACTCCTCGTCTTCTATCTCAAGTAGGGCTGTTTTGAGATTATAAGCCCCTATGCCGCGTTGTTTGAGTTCGCGGGTGATTCTTGTCCTTCCCCAGCTTTTATGACGAAATTTACCCCTCGCAAAGGCTTTTGCAAAACGTTCTTCGTTTAAAAAGTTGTGCTCTAGTAAATGACCTATCACCACATCTATTGCGTCTGGTATCATACGCATGTCTCGTAACTTTTGAGCCACTTCTTTATGGCAGCGATCTTGGTAAGCGCAGTAGGCTTCTAGCTTGCGCTTTGCTTCTTCTACAGTATATGTTTTTACAGGTTGTTGCACAAGACAAAAGTACTTGTTTGCAAGGATACCATTTTTACAAAAGGGCATAAAAAAACCCCATTCTCAAAAGAGAATGGGGTTTTTGCTAATTTTCAATCTTGATATCCTTACCCGAAGCGTCTGTAAAGTTATACTCAAGATACGTGTATGCATCTCGTGGCATTACTTTTACCCACTTCTTGTGATCTAAAAACCATTTAGATCTTATGGATGGAAATCCTTTTGTAATATAAGCTGCTACAAATGGGTGTGCATGAAGCGTCACCTTTTTTGCACCAGATTTTAAAATGCGGTTGAGTTGTCCTTGAAGCTTCTCTACTATTACAATAGGAGCTTCTATCTCATTAGAGCCACCGTTAGGATTTTCTTCACGGGTCTTAATGTTCATTTCTGGACGTACTCGCTGCCTAGTAATCTGGATAAGTCCAAATTTACTAGGAGGTAATATTTTGTGTTTTGCGCGATCATCTTTCATCTCATCTTTGAGGTGATTAAATAACTGGCGGCGGTGTTCAGCTTTACCCATATCGATAAAATCGATTACGATAATTCCTCCCATATCACGGAGGCTAAGCTGACGTGCAATTTCTGAAGCGGCGATCATATTTACCTCAAGTGCAGTATCTTCTTGACTTTTAGCTTTATTTGATCTGTTACCACTGTTTACGTCTACAACGTGCAGGGCTTCTGTATGTTCAATTACAAGATAAGCACCACGGCTCATTGATACAGTCTGACCAAAAGACGTTTTAATCTGTCTCTCAATACCAAACTTCTCAAAAATAGGTAGTTGGTTATTATATAATTTTACAATATTCTCCTTGTGTGGAGCAATCTCGCTTAGATAATCTTTAATTTGATAATACAACGTCTCATCATCTACAGTGATGCTCGTGAAGCTATCGTTAAAAATATCCCGCAGGATAGACGATGCACGATTCATCTCTCCTAGAACTTTGCTAGGATGGTGAGCGTTTGGAATTTTTTTGCTCATAGTGGTCCATTTGTCCACTAGATTTTGCAGGTCTTTGTCTAGTTCTGCAACTTTTACACCTTGAGCTACTGTGCGTACGATAACGCCAAACCCTTTAGGCCTGATACTTGTTACAAGTCTTTTAAGACGTGCTTTTTCTTCTTTACTCTCAATCTTTTGTGAGATAGAGATACGGTCAGAAAAAGGAACGAGAACAATATAACGTCCAGCAATAGACAGCTCGCTACTTATGCGAGGCCCTTTGGTCGAGATAGGTTCTTTTGCAATCTGTACAAGTACACTTTGTTTAGACTTAAGAACTTCGGCAATTTTACCGTTTTTGTCTATGTCTTTCTCAAAGGTGAAATTTTGTAAGGAATAGTCTTTTAATTTACCTGTAGTAACACTTTTTATGTATTTCTGAAGCGTAGGAAGTTTAGGACCGAGGTCATGGTAATGCAAAAATGCATCTTTCTCATAGCCCACATTTACAAATGCGGCATTGAGACCAGAAACGGTCTTTCTTACGTTTGCGATATAAATATCACCTACGTTAAACTTATTTTTATCTTCTTCTTTATGAAGCTCAATAAGTTTTCCATCTTTTAATAAGGCAAAATCAACTACGGAGGAACTAGATCTAATGATCAATTCTTTATTCACTGTGTAGTAATTTTATCCCAATAGATATCGGGATGGTTGATAATTCTAATTCATTACAGATTGTGGTGTATGCCATATGCATACGTTGTGTAATAAATACCGGTGCAATAATGACGTACCCAAGGTGCGGGAAGTGCTGTTATTGCAATGTCAATGAACGCAGTATTACACCCAGAGGGTGTAATAAAAGAAAAAGTAGTCTTAAGACTACTTTTTCTTCTTGTGGCGATTTGCTCTACGTCTTTTCTTACGTTTGTGAGTCGCTACCTTGTGTCTTTTTCTTTTTTTACCGCTTGGCATAAAAATGATAGTTTTTAATTACTTATTAGTCTACACTAACGTTCGTTTTTACACCTTCTACAAAAACTTTAGCAGGCTTGAACGCTGGAATATTATGTGCTGGTATTTTGATAGTCGTATTTTTTGAAATATTTCTACCTGTTTTTTCCGCTCTGGTTTTGATAATAAAGCTACCGAATCCTCTTAAGTACACGTTATCTCCACCTTCTAAAGAAGTTTTTACTTCTTCCATGAAAGATTCAATAGTTGCTTGCACGTCATTTTTTTCGATACCTAGTTTCTCAGAAACTTTAGCTACGATATCAGCTTTAGTCATAATGTCAAATATTTAGGGGTTAAAAATTCAAGACTGCAAATATAGGGATTATAATAACAAAGAATCAAACATAATCTTTTAAAAAATAGATACATAACATCTAGCTTTGTGTAAAACCCTATTTTACATTGTCATTTTCTAACAAACTCATTGCTTGGTACTTAGAACACAAACGCGATATGCCATGGCGCAACACTAAGGACCCTTATAAGATTTGGCTCTCAGAAATTATTCTTCAACAGACGAGAGTAGCGCAAGGATTACCCTATTATTTGGCTTTTACAAAGTCATTTCCTACAGTACAAGATCTTGCAAATGCAACCGAAGAGGAAGTACTTAAACTTTGGCAAGGATTAGGCTATTATTCCCGTGGTAGAAACCTCCACGCATCTGCTCAAATTATTGTAAATGAGCACGGTGGAGTCTTTCCAAATACCTATGAAGAAATTAAAAAGTTAAAAGGAGTAGGTGATTATACGGCAAGTGCCATTGCAAGCATAAGCTTTAACGAGCCTACCGCGGTGGTAGATGGTAATGTATATAGAGTCCTCTCAAGGGTATATGGTATAGACACTCCTATAAATAGTACGCCCGGAATTAAAGAGTTTAAAGCGCTCGCCCAAGAGCTCATAGATGTAAAACGCCCAGCAGATTTTAATCAAGCTATTATGGAGTTTGGCGCGATACAATGCAAACCTCAAAATCCATACTGCCTTCATTGCATATATAATGACAAGTGCGTAGCCTTGCAAAAGAACAAAGTTTCTGAACTCCCTGTAAAGCTTAAAAAGACTAAAGTGCGTAATCGCTACCTCAACTATCTTGTCTTTAGAGATAAAGACGGACAGACCTTATTACAACAACGTACCGGCAAGGGGATCTGGCAAGGACTCTACGAGTTCCCAGTAATTGAACTTGATACCGCGCTTACTGATGGTGAAGAATCCCGCTTTCGCGAAAGCGTTACAAACTCAAAGCATGCTCAAGAAATGAACATTACAGAGGTGGTAAGATTTAATGAGAAACCAATCGTTCATAAATTATCTCACCAGCATCTACATACTACCTTCTGGGTAGTTGATGTAACAGCCACTGGTGCAAAAGGAACACCCTTATCAACTATAAGAGATTTTCCTGTACCTATATTGATAGGTAGATTTTTAGAAGAGTTTTTGCCTCAGTAGTTCGTTACTCTAAAACAGTCTTAAGCTCCTTTCTATAATCTGAAGGGTTCTGGCCTGTAAAGGCTTTAAACTTTTTATTAAAGTGAGAGAAGTTATTAAATCCGCTCTCATAACATACTTGGGTAATACTCATGGGTTGCTCCGCTAGCAGTCTAGATGCGTGCACGAGTCGATACTCATTTACAAACTGCGTAAATGTTTTATGAGTAATCTTTTTAAAATAGCGACAAAATGATGGAATGGTCAAGTTTGTAATATTTGCCATTTCTTCTAGAGGAATTTCTTCTTTAAAATGAGTTTTTACATAATTAAAGACCTCATTAATACGGTTATTATCTTTTACATCAGAGAGTAAAGAGAAGCCATCTGCATTTAATATTCTAAACTCTTTTGTAGTTGCCAGCTCATTTAATACAGTTATTTGAGTCATGAGACGATTAAAATCTGATTGATCCTCCATCTCTTCCATCATTGCCCCTACTCTCTTTTTAGTCTCTCCAGAAAAAACAATCCCGCGTTGTGCTACTTGTAAAAGTCTTTTAATTGACGCCATTTCTGGAAGGTCAAAAAAAGTATCTCCTAGAAAATCTGTTTTCATGTGTATTACAGTCTCACTTTTATTGCCCGTAAGTTCATCTGTAAAACCACAATGTGGCAAATTACTACCTACAAGAATAAGTGTACCCCATGTATAATAAGACAAGTTACTTCCCACCTGTCGTCTTCCTGTACCTCCATTTACATAAACCAGCTCAATCTCTGGGTGATAATGCCACAAACTGTTATCATTAACATGATGCTCATCAAATCTTTGATATGTAAATGAATTACCAAAATCTGGAGTAATAGATTCAAAAGTGGGTTTATGCAGAAGCATGGCCTTTTTTTTACAAATTTATAAATGACTACAAAATGAAAACTACATTAATTTACCTTAAATGTGTTCTAAATTAACACATACACCCCTATTAACCATGCTGTAGGTTAAAAATGAACATATTGCTGCACAATTAGCAGTGGTGATCCCTTAATAACCACCGTATGTTTGTACCATAATAAATAATTAATCAATTACTTAAATCAACAGTTATGAAACAGACACTAAAATTTTCAGCAATTGCATTTTTATTATTTACTGCTATCACAACATTTGCAGCTACTAGTGAGATGACACATTATGACGTACAACCTGAGCTTTTAATTGAAACTTCAAATCCAGGTGATAAAATTAAAAAAGCGTCTAACGCAATAGACAAAGATGTTTTTACAGAAGGAACAGACAGGGTATATGTGAGTTTTTCTAATCCAGAGTTACAACGTATAAAGCTAGAAGTGAGAGATGGACTTAACCGTATCGTTTACTCAAAAGAGATTGACGGAGAAGCTTCTGTAAGTAAAACATTCAATTTTGAAGGGGCTTACAAAGGATACTACACTATCCAAATTGAAAATGAAGAAAAGAGCTTTAGTAAAGAGTTTGAAATACTATAATATCTGTTTGCTTGCAGTAAACAATTAGTATGCTTAGTTATCCCTAGATGGTAGTTCGTCTAGGGATTTTTTTGTTCATTTATTTCTTGTAACAACCCCTTAATCTCAAAAAAAGAACGCCTTTAATATTTGTAGATAATGGTGTATGAGAGCATATTTTCGCGAAAGCATAACACACTTGCATTGCAATATTTACTACATTTGAAATTATGGCAGGAACAATCAATAAAGTGATCTTAATAGGTCACACGGGAGATGATGTAAAGATGAACTACTTTGAAGGTGGTAATTGTATAGGACGTTTTCCGCTGGCGACTAATGAAGAATATGTAAACCGTACCACTGGCGAGCGAGTGAGCAATACAGAGTGGCACAACATTGTAGTGCGCAACAAGGCTGCCGAAATTTGTGAAAAGTACCTCAAAAAAGGTGACAAAGTATATGTAGAAGGACGTCTTAAAACGCGCAAGTGGACAGATGATAAAGGAATGGACAGATACTCTACAGAAATCCAGTGCCAAGAGTTTACTTTTCTTACTCCTAAAGGAGAAAACCAAGGACAGTCACAAGGAGGTGGACAACAAGCACAACAACCTGCACAAGCAGCACGTCCTCAGGCACAACCTTACAACCCTAACCAACCAGCACAACCGGCACAGCCCTCTACAGACACTAGTGATGTAGATGATTTGCCATTTTAATTTAACTAAACGATAAAACTTTTGGACCCCGATCCCGAACCCTTATTTATTCTTCTCTTAACTATAGACCCTACCACTATCATAAGCATTATGGTACTTATAGTTTTACTCATGTGCTCTGCACTGATAAGTGGCGCCGAGGTTGCTTTTTTCTCCCTATCACCTAGTGATCTTCTAGAAACAGAAGAGCAAGTTGCAGATAGAAAAATGATGGTAGTAAAGAGGCTACTCACAAAGCCTAAAAAACTTCTTGCAACTATTCTTGTTGCAAATAATGCCATAAATATTGCGATTGTACTTCTCTTTGCAAGTCTAGGCGAAGTAATATTTGCAAATATTACCGCAGAGATTCTAGGTATACCACTACGTTTTTTACTGGAAGTAGTGCTTATTACGTTCTTAATTTTACTTTTTGGGGAAATCCTTCCTAAGATTTATGCAAACCGTAATAACAAGAAATTTGCGGCACTTGTAGCATATCCGCTGCGCGTACTCGATGTAATTTTCACACCACTTAGCAGCCCTATGCGTGCTGCAACTTTATGGATACAAAGAAAATTAGGAGAACAAAAAACTAGTTTTAATGTAGATCAGCTCTCGCAAGCGCTGGAACTTACGAGTGAAGAGGATACCACAAAAGAGGAGCAAAAAATTTTAAAGGGTATTGTTTCCTTTGGTAACACAGACACAAAGCAAGTGATGCGCCCTCGTATGGATGTATTTGCACTTAATAAAGAGGATGATTACAACTATATTTTAAAGCAGATTACAGAAAACGGCTTTTCTCGTATTCCAGTCTTTTCTGAGAGCATTGACACCATCGTGGGAATCCTCTATGTAAAGGACTTACTCCCTCATCTCAATGAGAAAGAATTTGACTGGGCAAAGCTTATACGCGATCCTTATTTTGTCCCAGAAAACAAAAAGCTTGATGACCTTCTCGCAGAGTTTAAAGAGAAGAAAAATCATCTCGCCATTGTAGTAGATGAGTATGGTGGCACAAGTGGTTTGATCTCTCTAGAAGATATTATAGAAGAAATTGTAGGAGACATTGCAGATGAGTTTGATGATGAAAATATCATTTATTCTAAACTTGATGAGCACAATTGGATTTTTGACGGAAAAACATCTCTCAAAGATTTTTATCGAATCATAAAGCTTGAAGAAACTACTATTTTTGAAAATAAAAAAGGTGAGGCAGAAACCATTGCTGGTTTTGTGCTAGAAGTTTCTGGAGGCTTCCCTCGTAAAAATGAGGTAATAATATATCAAGACTACACGTTTACGGTAGAGGCAATAGATAAGAAACGTATTAAACAGATTAAATTCACTATAAAATCTTGAGATTTACAGCTTTCATAACATCATTTCTTGCAGCTATAATGCTCGCATCATGCGGTGGCGACACATTACCTAAGCCTAAAGGACAGCTCAGTTTATCATACCCCAGACCGTCATATTCTTTTACCACATCAGATTGTGATTATAATTTTGACCTCAACTCACTAGGCAAAGTGCGCTATAAAGATAATTGCTCTGCTGTTATTGATTACCCATCGCTTAACGGAAGTGTATTCCTAACCTATAGAGCGGTAAATAATAATATTAATGCGTTACTCAATGATGCACAAAAACTCACATACGAGCATGTGCGCAAAGCAGACGACATTATAGAAGAGAAGTATGTAAACCAAGAGCAAGGTGCATACGGGATGTTTTATGACATCAAGGGAGATGCGGCTTCCCAGTCCCAATTTTACATCACAGATAGCACCACACACTTCCTTACCGGTTCTATCTACTTCAACACAAAACCTAACTACGACAGTATTTATCCTGCGGCTATGTATCTTAAAAACGATATTAGGCACTTGATGGAAAGTATTAAGTGGAGAGAACAACAGTAGCTTTTTTCGGGGTTCGCTTTCGCGAAAACTTGTCATATTCCTAATAAGTTATTACCGAACTTTGCATTTCTAAATTCAAGCAATGCCAAATAATTCACTCAAGTGGATATACCTTGTAGTACTATCCATTATTTGGGGAAGTTCATTTATCCTTATCAAAAAGGGACTACTAGGTCTAGAACCGCTGCAACTAGGAGCTTTACGAATCTTATTCTCCGCATTTGTTCTGTTACTATTTGGATGGAAAAGTTTGAAAAGCATAAATAAATTAGCGTGGAAATGGATAGGAGTTTCTGCGTTGCTAGGAACCGGTATCCCTGTATTCCTTTTCGCCTTTGCCGAAACCGAGATTGATAGCGCCGTAGTGGGAATTTTAAATTCTAGTGTACCACTACTTGCTTTCGTTTTTGGAATACTACTATTTGGAGCCAAATTTATCAAACAACAGTTTATAGGTGTTCTTTTAGGACTTATAGGCGCCGGCGCTCTTATTTACATAGGCGCTCAAATAAATGAAGAGCAAAACTACTGGTACGCTTCGTTAGTAATCATAGCATCATCGCTCTATGCGCTCAATGTAAACATCATAAAACGTCACCTTCAAGATGTAAGCGCACTAGCTATTGCTGCAGGAAACTTTGTTTTCTTGATTATACCTGCACTTATCATACTTTTTTACTCAGACTTTTTTGAGCTTCCTTTAAGCACGGATACTACGATACAGCAATCCACTGGCTACATTGTTCTACTTTCTATTTTTGGGACTGCCATTGCAAAAGTGATGTTTAACAAGCTAGTACAAATAAGCAACCCAGTGTTTGCCTCCTCTGTAACCTACTTAATGCCTATTATTTCTGTCACTTGGGGATTACTAGATGGAGAAGCATTTACGAGTCTTCAGGTTATTGCTACACTTATTATCCTTACTGGTGTTTATATTGGGAATACAGGAAAAAGAAAAAACAAGTGAAAAACTAGAACTCAATGAGAACAGCCACCTTGTTAATTTTCATATTATTTTTCGCGACGTCTTGTTCACAATCTATTGATAAAAGCAAACTTAATGGCAGTTGGAGAATGTCTTATATCTTAAAATCGGACAAAGATATTTTAAATAAGGATTCAGGTAAGTTATTAAGATATCGCCCTGTTCATTTTGATGAAGACATAATAGATGGAAAACCATTTAGACAGATAACAATTGAATTAAATAGTGATACTGACATCTACGCCGATTTCATTCTTTCTAATGACAAATTAATTTTGAGTCGCAGCACCCACAAAGAATTTGAAGGTCAGTATGAAGTTATTCTTGTTGATTCTATTGACAAAAACACAAATCGAACAGTTCAGCACCTCCTAATTAAATCTGATTCTATTGAAATAAAGGCTTCTAGATTTAAGGAACTCGTAAAACTCACATACTAACTTTCGCGAAAGCGCACAAAAAAAGCGACTTACATTAATGCAAATCGCTTTTATCAACTAAACTATCTTTTCAACTACCCTAGTGGTGGTTGTCCATTCATTATTTCTTCACTTGCATACTCTTCAAACTTCTTGAAGTTATCTTTAAAAGATCTAGCGAGCTTATTTGCAGTTGCATAGTATCCTTCGTCGTTATTCCAAGTTGCTCTAGGAGATAATACCTCTGTAGGTACTCCTGGGCATGTGCGTGGTTGCGCTAGTCCAAAAACAGAGTGTATGTGGTAGTGATCATGAGAAGTCTCTTGTGGTAACTCTCCATTCATCGCTGCCTTGATCATAGCACGTGTATACTTAAGTTTCATACGTGATCCTACTCCATAAGGTCCACCAGTCCATCCAGTGTTAATAAGCCATACATTTACTCCAGATGCCTTCATTTTCTCACTAAGCATCTCTGCGTATTTAGTAGGATGTAATGGCATAAATGGAGCTCCAAAACACGCCGAAAATGACGGTTGTGGCTCTGTAACTCCTGCTTCTGTCCCAGCAACCTTTGCTGTATACCCACTTATAAAGTGATAAGCAGCTTGACCTGGCGTTAATTTTGAGATAGGAGGCAATACTCCAAAAGCATCTGCTGTTAAGAAGAAGATGTTTTTAGGATTCTTTCCTACAGAAGGCTCTTGTATATTATCAATGTGGTTAATAGGATAACTCACACGTGTATTTTGTGTAATAGAAGTATCTTCAAAAGCTACATTACCATTGTCATCTAGAATTACATTCTCTAGTATTGCTCCTGGCTTGATGGCATTAAAGATATCTGGCTCATTTTCCTTAGATAGGTTAATCACCTTTGCATAACAACCTCCTTCAAAGTTAAAGATGGTGTTTTCCTTAGTCCATCCGTGCTCATCATCTCCTATAAGCTTACGCTCTGGATCTGCCGAAAGTGTTGTCTTTCCAGTACCAGAAAGTCCAAAGAAAATTGCAGTTTCTCCATTATCTCCTACGTTTGCACTACAGTGCATAGGTAATGTTTCCTTTTCTACAGGAAGGATAAAATTTAATGCAGAGAAAATTCCTTTCTTGATCTCACCGGTATAACCAGTTCCACCTATAATGATTGTTTTTTCTGTAAATGAAAGAATTGCAAAGTTGCTCTGGCGAGTACCATCTACTTCAGGGTCTGCTAGAAATCCTGGAGCGTTAAGAATAGTCCACTCTGGATCAAATGTTTTAAGTTCTTCAACCGTAGGGCGAAGAAACATGTTATAAGCAAACATGTTTGACCAAGGATACTCGTTTATCACTCGTATATTTAGTCTGTAATTCTCATCTGCACAAGCATAACTGTCTCGTACGTAGATTTCTTTTTCAGAAAGATAGTTGGCTACTTTTGCTTTTAACTTTGCAAAAGCTTCTTCACCAAATGGGAGGTTAATGTTACCCCACCAGACTTTATCTTCTGTCTTGGCATCTTTTACAATAAAGCGATCTAAAGGTGATCGTCCTGTAAAAGTACCAGTGTTTACTGCTAGTGCGCCAGAGGACGCAGTAGTTCCCATGTCGTTTTCTACGCTTATTTCGTGTAGTTTCTCAGGGGAGAGTTGGTAGTTGATTTTGGCATTTTTGATGCCTAATTTTTCTAATGAAAGTGTCTTCGAAGCTAAGCTATCTGCGACCATAACAATGAGTTTTGTGTTGTTTTAGGTCACAAAAGTAGTAAGACTTTGCTCAGCACTATAACGTTTTCGCTGTTTTATTTGGATTTTATGAAATGTATAACTATCAAAAGCCAACTAACAATGAGCAAAGTCCCGCCTATTGGGGTGATAAGAGCGATTTTAGTAAAATCAAAAGATGTTAATTCATTGGTTGCCAGCCCGTATATAGAACCTGAAAAGAATAAAATACCTAGCAATAGCAGCACCCATACTATTTTTTTTGTTTTTTCGCTTAAAGCGAAAACTGGAATAAGTAATAACAATAAGGCATGATACATTTGATACTTTACTCCCGTCTCAAAAGTCGCAATTGCCGAAGCATCAATCACTTTCTCGAGACCATGAGCACCAAAAGCTCCAATAACAACTGCGGTAAGTCCAAAAATCCCACCTGTCACTCTTAATTTTTTATCCATGCTATTTGTTTAAGATGTAGCCCAAAACCGTACTTTAGACCAGCAGAGTTCAATTTGAACTCTCATACAAAATTACAAAACTAACTACCCATGAGAAAGATTCTCGTTATAGGCGCTGGAAAATCCACGAGCCAACTCGTAAACTACCTACTTTCTAAATCTGACAAAGAAGATTTACAGATTACCGTGGGCGACATCTCTATAGACAATGCTCAAAAACTCATCAATAACCATAAAAATGCTACGGCAATAAGCCTTGATGTATTTAACAAGGAAGAACGTGAGCAGGCTATTAAAGCAGCAACTATAGTAATCTCTATGCTTCCTGCGCGTTTCCATATTGAGGTTGCTAGAGACTGCGTTACTTTTGAAAAGTCTATGGTAACCGCTTCTTATATTTCTGATGAGATGGAAGCGCTTGATGCTGCTGTAAAAGAAAAAGGGCTTGTATTTATGAATGAAATAGGCTTGGACCCAGGTATAGATCACATGAGTGCCCTGCAGGTAATAGACCGTATACGCGATAAAGGAGGAAAGATGATTCTTTTTGAGTCGTTTACAGGTGGTCTTGTGGCACCAGAAAGCGACACTAATCTATGGAACTATAAATTTACTTGGAACCCTCGTAATGTAGTTCTCGCAGGTCAAGGTGGCGCTGCCGAATTCATACAGGAAGGAACTTATAAATACATTCCTTACCAACGCCTTTTTAGACGTACGGAGTTTTTACAGATAGAAGGTCACGGTCGTTTTGAAGGATATGCAAATCGTAATTCTCTTAAGTATCGCTCTGTATATGGTCTTGATGACATCCCTACATTGTACCGTGGTACCATACGTAGAGTTGGCTTTTCTAGAGCTTGGCAAATGTTTGTGCTTCTAGGCATGACAGATGATAGCTATCAATTAGAAAATACGGAGCAAATGAGTTATCGTGATTATGTAAATTTATTTTTACCATACTCCCTTACAGATTCGGTAGAGCTTAAACTGCGCCACTACCTCAAGATCGATCAAGACGATTTACTCTGGGACAAACTATTAGAGCTTGATCTTTTTAATGCCACCAAAAAACTAGGACTTACAAATGCAACTCCTGCTCAAGCATTACAACGCATCCTAGAAGATAAATGGACGCTGGACGCTAAAGATAAGGACATGATTGTGATGTATCATAAATTTGGCTATGAGCTTGACGGTAAGCGCAAGCAGATTGATGCAACCATGGTAAACATAGGAGAGGATCAAATAGAAACAGCAATGGCAAGAACGGTAGGTTTGCCAGTAGCTATGGCAACCTTACGCATTCTTAATGGAGAGATTACTACACCTGGGGTGCAACTCCCTATTAAAAAGGAAGTCTATGAACCTATTCTCAAAGAACTGGAAGAGTATGGCATCACCTTTAAAGAATACGAGGTTGACTATCTAGGTTATAATCCAGATATCGTAGGAGGATAACCTTTTTAAAAATTGAATTACAGTTTATAACTATTTATATATCTTGTAGTTTCAATATAGAACCTTCTTGAGATGAAAATTGTAAAAGACGAACTTATAATAGATGGTATAGATAAGATAATCTTGCGCCAACTTATGGAAGATGCTCGTAAGCCTATTCTTGAAATTGCTCGTAAAGTGGGCATTTCTGGAGCTGCCATACACCAGCGTTTACGCAAGCTAGAGAAGTCTGGACTCATAGCTGGCTCTAAGTTTATTATAGACCCAAAAGTGCTAGGCTATCGCACGCAAGCATTTATAGGAGTATATCTTGATAGAGCTGCAAATAATGCAAGAGCAGTGCGACAACTTAAAGATATTCCAGAAGTAATAGAGTGTCATTACACTACTGGAAACTGGTCTGTACTTATCAAAATTCTTTGTAAGAACAACGAGGATTTAATGAATTTACTCAATAAAAAGATTCAAGCGATAGACGGTGTATCACGCACTGAAACCTTTATCTCACTTGATCAACAAATAGACAGACAGATTAAAATCTAATTTTTTACGCTTTCGCGAAAGCGTACCACTACAATTAAAACCCATTATTTACGCATAAAAAAACCTCTCACTTGGAGAGGTTTTTCTTTTAACTAAGCTTTTGTTACAGCCCAGGATAGCTACCCGTAAGGATTTCAATACCATCAATTACCCAACCTACAATAAAGAAACCTGCTGTAAGAATAAATAAGATGTTCCAGCCTATTGGGCTTCCTAAGTACCATCTGTGTGCTGCAAAACCTCCTAAGAATAACCATAATAAAATAGCTATCAGTTGGCGATCTGCTTCTACTGCTGCAGGTGAAGTAAGTACTTCTGCCTGATCATCTTCAGTAAGTGTTACTCCGTTTACGGCAGCAACTGCTGTTCTCTGTACTGGAAATCCAGCATAGGTATTTGTAAAGGCAAGCATTACAAACGCAAATAATAGTGTAATTTTGAGTCTCATAGTTTGGTTTTGTTTTTATTAGACCTAACTAAATTACCTAAAAAACAGCTATGTACTTACGAAGAATTCTCTTTTTTACATATTTCCTGCTCGGAGCTACCGCTTACGGCCAACTTACTGCTTATGAATATATGGGAGTTATAAAGCTTAATGATTCTGCTTTTATATCCTATAAACTAGCCTTTGAAGAAGTGGATGGTAGAGTACAAGGATACTCCATGGCAGATTTAGGAGGGAAACATGAAACTAAGTCTAATATCAAAGGAATTTATGATAGTGAGAACAAAATATTCTCCTTTGCCGAATATGATATTGTGTACACAAAATCTCCACTAGGTGAGGTAGACATGTGCCTCATAAACTTTGAAGGTAAAATGAGAAACCTTGAAAACAATAAAGCTTTTAGCGGTGACTTTAAAGGCCTCTACCCAGATAAGAGCTCATGCCTAGATGGGATGCTCATCATGTCTGCCACAGAAGAGGCGCAAGCTAGAATTGCCAAGCTAGACAAGAAGATTCAGAAATCTAAAAAGGTAAGTCAAGAATTAAAAGATAGAATTTCGGCAAAGCGCTCTGTAGATACGCTTACCATGAGTATCGTAAGAAAGAATGAAAACCTCAACGTTTTTACTAAAACTAAAGATGTTGTGATTTCTATTTATGACTCTGGGAAGGTAGATGATGACCGCATAAACCTATATGTGGATGATGTACTCATACTAGAAGATTACTCTATAGAACGAGCAAAAAAGCAAATACCAATCACTATTACCAAGAAAACAACAGTAGTGCGCGTAGAGGCCCTTACAGAAGGGACCTCTGCACCTAATACCGTTAAGGTAGAAATACAAGACGGCATGAGTTTAATAACTACAAGAACGAGTCTTAAAACGGGTGAAAAGGCAGAGCTTACCTTAGTGAAGCAGTAAAAGAAGTTAGATTTCTTCCGAATAAAGCACAAAAAAACCCACGCTATAAACGTGGGTTTTGTAATCTAACATTTTCGCGAAAGCGAAAAAATTATTATTCATGTGCGACTCGCACCTAGTATCTGTAGTACTCAGGCTTGAATGGCCCTTCTACGGTAACACCGATGTAGTCTGCTTGCTCTGTAGAAAGAGTTTCTAGCTCTACACCTAGACGTGATAAGTGCAATGCTGCTACTTTCTCATCAAGGTGCTTAGGAAGCATGTATACTTCGTTGTTATAGTTTGCACTGTTTTTCCAAAGTTCGATTTGTGCTAGTGTCTGGTTTGTAAATGAGTTACTCATTACAAAACTAGGGTGACCTGTTGCACAACCTAAGTTTACAAGACGACCTTCTGCAAGAACGATAATATCTTTACCGTCTATAGTATACTTATCTACTTGTGGCTTGATTTCATCCTTAGTTGCTCCGTGTGTACTGTTTAACCAGCCCATGTCGATCTCATTATCAAAGTGACCTATGTTACATACAATCACCTTATCCTTCATTGCCTCAAAGTGCTCTGGGCGTATGATGTCTTTGTTTCCAGTTGTAGTAATCACAATATCTGCGTTACCTACTACAGAGTTAAGTTTCTTTACTTCAAAACCATCCATTGCTGCTTGAAGCGCACAGATAGGATCAATTTCAGTTACTGTAACAATAGATCCAGCACCTTTAAAAGAAGCTGCTGTTCCTTTACCTACATCTCCGTATCCACATACTACTACACGCTTTCCAGCAAGCATAGTATCTGTAGCACGACGTATAGCATCTACCGCACTCTCACGACATCCGTACTTGTTGTCAAACTTAGACTTAGTTACAGAGTCATTTACGTTTATTGCTGGCATAGGTAATGTTCCGTTCTTTACACGCTCGTAAAGACGGTGTACACCAGTCGTAGTTTCTTCAGAAAGACCTTTGATATCTTTTGCAAGTTCTGGGTAACGATCTAATACCATGTTAGTAAGATCACCTCCATCATCAAGGATCATGTTTAATGGCTTACGATCTTCTCCAAAGAAAAGTGTTTGCTCGATACACCAATCAAATTCTTCTTCATTCATCCCTTTCCAAGCATATACTGGTATTCCAGCATCTGCAATGGCTGCAGCAGCTTGATCTTGAGTAGAAAATATGTTACAAGAAGACCAAGTTACCTCTGCTCCTAGTGCTTTTAATGTTTCAATTAAAACAGCTGTCTGTATTGTCATATGCAGACATCCTGCGATACGAGCACCTTTAAGCGGCTGCTCATCTCCATACTCTTCACGTAGAGACATAAGCCCAGGCATCTCTGCCTCTGCAAGTTCGATCTCTTTCCGTCCCCAGCCCGCTAGGGAAATATCTTTTACTTTGTACGGTACGTACGGTACTGTCTTTGTGCTCATAATTTGTATATTTAGCTTATTTCTTAGCAGTGGCAAATTTACGCAATACCTTACAGAAAACCTTTTAATCGATGCCTCTTTACAAAACGATAACAGTTAGCTCGAGTACAACAGTCTATATTTGGAAGATTGAAGAAGATATTACTACGCTTTCGCGAAATATAAAACTTACAGATCATTGCCAAAATAGACTACAAGGAATGAAGTCTGAGCTTCACCAAAGAGGCTTCATGAGTATACGCCATCTCCTCGCCGAAGCTGGATATACAGATTTCGATTTATATTACGATAAGAATGGAAAACCCCACCTTCATGATGGGAAACACATTTCTATCACACATAGCTACACCTTCACTGCCATTATTGTAAGTAATCAACCCGTAGGTATCGATATAGAAAAGCAACGTGACAAAATCTTACGCATTGCTCATAAATTTACACCTATAGAAGAATATTACACACTTACTAATGCAGATGCTCGCATGCGCAAACTCACCATTGTATGGGGAGCAAAGGAATCACTTTACAAACTATATTCACAAGAAGGACTGAGTTTCTTAAAGCATATTGACGTTACAGATTTTGATTTTGACGATGGCAAGACTATAGCCACGGTAAATTATGAAGGCGTAGTCTCCACCTATGATCTCACCTTTATGGAGTTCGAGGGATTTACCTGTGTATATGGGTTTTGATTGTGGTCCCGATAGCTATCAGAATTAAAGGTTTTACCTGTGTTTACGGTTATTAATAATGAAGAGCATTCTTTGTACTGCAATTCCTACCTTCGTGTGGTGACTATATATTCCCAAATCATACACAAAAAAGAAGAAGGCGGTAAACTACTCGCAATTCTCATAGATCCAGATAAGTTTGAATTGGATTCCGCTTTCGCGAAAGCGTACTTGAAAAAAATACCCACCGCCACAACTCACATTTTTATAGGCGGAAGTACAGATCCAGCACGTAAAACAGCAACTGTGGTCCAACTTCTAAAAGCCGAAACAGCATTACCCATTATTCTGTTTCCTGGAAATTACAATCAGGTTACTCCAGATGCAGACGCAATATTATTCTTATCACTACTATCTGGTGATAATGCCGAATTTTTAATAGGCCAGCAAACGAAAGCTGCGAGAGCAGTACAACAAAGTGAGCTTGAAGTAATCCCCACAGGATACTTACTCATAGACGGCGGATCCATAACTGCCGTGCAACGAGTGAGCCAGACCAGCCCAATGTCACAAGATGATAAAGAGCGCATAGTAGACACAGCACTTGCAGGACAATATTTAGGTAAAAAATGTATTTATCTAGAAGCAGGAAGCGGAGCAAAAAAGGCAGTTCAACCTTCAATAATCAAAGCCGTTTGTGATACACTCACCATTCCAGTAATCGTGGGCGGAGGTATTAGAAATTCTACTCAAATGGAGCTAGCACATGAGGCTGGGGCAACAATGGTCGTTATAGGCACAGCTTTTGAAGAGAACTCATGGAATGACTGCTAATTGAATATTAAATCATCCTTATGAAATACATCATTTATCTAATAACGATTCTCATCACAACACAACTACTAGGTCAAACGACCTATGTAGTTGATGCGGTTTCAAAAACACCCGTATCCTTTGCTACTATTTCTTTTGGTGATGGAAGAGGAACGTTTGCAGGCGATGTTGGTGAGTTTACTTTTATTAGCTCAAAATATAAGGATATAGACAGTCTTTATATCTCGGCTATAGGTTTTAAGGAGCAAGCTTTTGCTGCCGCTAGCTTACCTAAAAAAATATTTCTAGCTCCAGAGGCTAGCTTACTTTCTGAAGTTATCGTTACTGCAGAAAAGAAAGGCAAATACAAGAAGAAAAAATACAAGGAGACCACACACACTAATTATTACAACTGCTGGCTCCCTACCGTAGAGAGTGAGGTCGCTGTTCTTTTTAATCGTGAGGATGGAAAATCTTCAAAAATTGCACAACTGTGGATTCCTATAAACTCAGAAAAGGAATATCGCAAAAAAGGTAACATGAAATTTTCTACCTTATTCCGCATTCAGTTTTATAAGAATGAGAATGGACTGCCTGGAACACCTGTAATTCATAGGGATATTGTTTTTCGCGTAAGTGAGCAAGATGATGAGATGTATGAACTCGATATAAATAAATATCAAATCTTTATTCCTAAAGACGGGATTTTTGCCTCCTTACAAGTGCTAGGATATGCAGATAAACAAGGAAAGCTCATACAGACTAAAAAATATAATGAAATTGAAACTCCTAGAGGAATTCAAAAAGTATCTGTTACTTTTAGACCTTTATTACCGTTTACAAATGAATTGCCATCACAAAAAACGTATGTAAGAAGAGTATTCTTTAATGATAAAAAATGGCAAGTATTTGACCGTACTTACAATGAGCATTCGGCGCTAGTAAAAACTGGAAATGTAAATTATGGAATGGGTGCATTACTGCACATTTATCAAGAATAACAACTATGCAAATCTCTGTAGATCTTACTTTTAGTCCGCTACAAAATGATTACGAAATGTATATCATTAATTTTATAAAGCGACTACGCGACTCTGGTCTTACCATTATAGAAAATCCTCTTGCCACTCAAGTATATGGAGATTACGACAAGGTGATGACTACACTTACTAAAGAAATGAAGCGCAGCTTTGAGGAAATAGGCATCGGTCTATTTTATATTAAAATTGTAAAAACAGATCGCTCTGATTATGTCGCAGATTTTTGATTTCCTTTTTGGGCAGTACGCCACATACGACACCTTAGACATTGTCTTAGAACTTATAGCTGCCGTATTTACTATCGCATCTGTAGTTTACTCAAAACGAAATAACGTCCTCGTTTTTCCTACTGGAATGATTTGCACAGCAATCTTTGTGTATCTACTTCTCAAATGGGGACTACTGGGAGACATGATGATTAATGGGTACTACTTCATTATGAGTGTTTATGGATGGTACATCTGGACACAAAAATTAGACGGCGTTGCAGTTACTCCTATCACGAGAACCACTAGAAAAGAGCACCTCCTCTCTGTAGTTATATTTATTACATCTGCAATTTTTGTGTATATCGTATATATCATTTTTGATAAAATTGAACACTGGACATCTTACGTAGATATGATTACCACAGGCATCTTCTTTGTAGGCATGTGGCTTATGGCTAGACGTAAGATTGAGAACTGGATATATTGGATCATAGGTGACATTATCACTGTACCTCTTTATTTTTACAAAGGACTCACTTTCAGTAGTATTTTATATTTTGCACTCACTATTATTGCCATTTTTGGATATTTAGCATGGAAGAAGAACTTAGACAAGTCACCAGTAATTGCATAAGAGTTTGCCTTATTGGACCAGAAAGTAGTGGGAAAAGTACGCTTTCGCGAAAGCTAGCTCAGCATTACAACGCACCCCTAGTTCCAGAATATGCAAGAGAATATCTTCAAGATTTATGGGACACAGAGCAAAAGATATGTAGACCAATGGATCTGTTGCCTATTGCCAAAGGCCAGATAAAACTAGAGAATGCTGCAGTAGCTAATGCTACAAATCTAGTTATTTGTGATACTGATTTACTGACCACAAAAATATATAGCGAGGCTTACTATGATGGCTGGTGTCCAGAATTATTGGAAAAAATGGCATTAGAAAATAAATATGATTTGTACCTTTTAACGTACATAGACACTCCTTGGGAGCAAGATGATTTACGAGATCGCCCAGAAAGAAGAGAGGAAATGTTTAATTATTTTAAACATACCTTAGAGAAATATAAAAAACCATTTATTCTTGTAAAAGGCACCGTGCCTGAAAGAATGGTAACTGCTACCGAATCTATAAATACACTTTTAGTTTGAATATCACAGATCAAGACATAGAGCACATCACAAATTTAGGTGTAACCAAAGAGCAAGTTGAACAGCAATTTCAGATACTTCAGGAAGGAATTCCATTTGCAAACTTGCGCAGTGCCGCTACAAAAGGTAATGGTCTTATTGTGCTCAATACAGAAAAAGAAAAACAACTAGTACAACATTACGAGGATAGTAAAAGTGCGATAACTCCATTAAAATTTACTCCAGCATCTGGTGCAGCTACTAGAATGTTCAAGTTTCTATTTGAATTTGTTGAAGACTATAATCCTCAAGACGGAAGTATTAATGCATATATAAACAAGAAAGGGGTTCCAGAGCTTAGACTATTTTTTGTGGGTCTAGAAAGTTTTCCTTTTTACAAAAGAATACGCGCACGAATAAAAGACAAGTATGGCAAAGATGGAGCAGACATTAATGAAAATAGATTACGCTTTGTAAAAATAATGCTTGAAGAAAAGGAACTTAATTTTGGCAAAAAACCTAAAGGATTATTTCCTTTTCATGAATATAAAAAACATATAGCTACTGCCTTTGAAGAGCATCTTTTTGAAGGTGCTTTGTATGCAACAAAAGATACCGTTGCACGACTTCACTTTACAATTTCAAAAGAACATCAAAAGAGATTTTCAAAACGTTTTGATAAACGTAAAGACTATATAGAACGCAAAACAGGCATGACCTTTGACATATCTTATTCTTACCAAGACTCAGCTACAGATACAGTAGCCATTACAAAGTCAAATACTCTTTTAAGAGATGAGGATGGAAAAATCGTTTTTAGACCTGGAGGACATGGAGCTTTAATAAACAACTTAAATGAGCAAGATGCAGATATTATATTCATTAAGAATATTGATAACGTCGTTGTAAATAAGTACAAGACTCAAGTTGCTTATTATAAAAAGATGCTTGCTGGAAAGTTACTTTCACTTCAAGCAAGGTCTTTTGAATATCTAAAGAAAATTGACAATCAAAGCGAACTTTTAGACAGCGAGCGTATGGAGATCGCTACTTTCTTAGAAGATGATCTATTCTTAAGGCTTCCTGCAACCTTTAAAAAACTTGAAAACGCCGCACAAACAGATCTTTTGAGAAAATTACTAGATCGCCCTATACGCGTGTGTGGTATGGTAAAAAATGAAGGAGAACCAGGAGGCGGCCCTTTCTGGGTGATTCATGAAGATGGTACTGAGAGTTTGCAGATTATAGAAAGTGTGCAGATAAATCCTGATAACAAGGAGCAGCAAGAAATTCTTAAAAATGCTACACACTTTAATCCAGTAGATATCATTTGCGGTGTAAAAAATTACAAAGGAAAGAAGTATGATCTTCTCAATTATGTAGATTATAAAGCAGGATTTATTGCATCTAAAAGCTACCAAGGAAAGAAAATTAAAGCACTAGAACACCCAGGACTTTGGAATGGTGCAATGGCTCACTGGAACACTATATTTATAGAAGTTCCACTAGTTACTTTCAATCCTGTAAAAACGGTTAATGATCTTCTTAAACCAGCTCACCAAGTAAAATAACAAAATCATAGGTTAAATTTTGTTTAATCTTATTTATTAAAAGATAAACAATAAGTATCTTTATTTCAAAATAGAAATATGGATACCGCACTGGTATGGTTTAGAAATAATTTACGAACACAAGATAATAGCTCCTTGACTCATGCAATTGCTTCAGGCAAGCGTGTAATTGGGTTGTATAGTTTTGACCCTAGACAATTTCAGATAGGTGATTTTGGTTTTAAAAAGACGGAGAAATATCGCGCTCAATTCTTAATTGAGACTGTCCAGAATCTCAAAAAGAATCTCAACGATCTTAACATCACTTTGATTGTAACTCACGAGCATCCAGAAGTAACTATTCCAGATCTCATAGACCAACACGACGTCTCAGAAATCTACTCTCAAAAAGAGTGGACGCGTGAAGAAAATGAAGTTACCATTGCTGTAGAAGAAAAAATTAATAACGCAAAACATTACACTCATTATGATCAGTTTCTCTTTCATCCCGAAGATAATCCTTTCAATTCTTTCGGAGACATTCCTCAAGTATTCACTCAATTCCGTAAAAAGTGCGAGAAAGAAAGCACTGTCCAACGTTTACAAGAAAAAATCAAAACGCTTCCTTCAAAAAATCTACTCGATAAAGAAAGCAGCATACCTAACCTGCAAGAGCTAGGCTTAGACACTTTTACTAAAGACCATCGCTCTGCATTCCCTTGGAACGGCGGAGAAGACGAGGCTTGGAACCGACTCAATAATTACTTCTGGAATACAAAAAAACTCCAGTACTATAAGAAAACACGCAACGGACTCGTAGGAGAAGATTATAGCTCAAAGTTATCTGCATGGCTGGCAAATGGATCTATATCTGCACGCCAAATTTATTGGGAGGTAAAAAAGTTTGAAAAGGAAATTATTTCAAATCAAGATACGTATTGGCTCATTTTTGAATTGATATGGAGAGATTATTTCAAGTATGTCTCTCTCAAACATGGTAACGACCTGTTTAAAATAGGCGGAATTCTGCATAAAAACTACGACTGGAAACGTAATGATAAAGCCCAGCGCGAGTGGATTCATGGTAATACAACGTATGACTTTGTAAATGCCAATATGATAGAACTCAAAGAAACAGGATGGATGTCTAACCGCGGTCGTCAGAATGTTGCGAGCTTTTGGGCCAAAGAACAACAGCAAGACTGGCGCGTAGGCGCTGCTTACTTTGAAAGTGTCCTCATAGATTATGACGTGCATAGCAACTGGGCAAACTGGATGTACAACGCAGGTGTAGGAAACGATCCTAGAGACAGAAAATTCAATATCAAAAGGCAGCAGGAAATGTATGACGGTAATGGCAAGTTTGTAAGACTGTGGACTCAAAATGAATTATTTTAAATGAGCACTTTACGACTTATTCTGGGCGATCAGCTCAACCACAAGCACTCCTGGTATCAAGAGCAATCTGACTATGTCATTTATTTCATGGCAGAAATGCGCCAAGAAACAGATTATGCTACCCATCATATTCAGAAAGTTGTCGCCTTTTTTAAAGCAATGCGCGAATTTTCTGACTGGCTTACATCTCAAGGACACAAAGTGATTTATTATACCCTAGATGCGCCTGAAAACACCCAAAGTCTCATTAAGAACATTGAGCAACTTATTAAAGAAAACGACATATCACTATTTGAATACCAACTTCCAGATGAATATCGGCTGGATGAAATGTTATCACGCTTTCGCGAAAGCGTAACAATCGAAGTAAAGTCATACGATACAGAGCATTTTATGACTTCTCGTACCGACTTGTCTTCTTTTTTTGAGGGTAAAAAGCTCTTTACTATGGAATATTTTTACCGCATGATGCGCAAGAAATATGACGTCATGATGATAAACGATAAAGATCCTGAAGGTGGTAAATGGAATTTTGACCACAGTAACCGCAATAAGTGGAAAGGAGATACTTTAATCCCTATTGAAAAGACTTTTGATACAAATGTCTCATCTATTGTAAAGCTCATTGAAAAAGCTGGAGTTAAAACCATAGGACGCATAGATGAGAAGAATTTTGCATGGCCTACCAATCGTAAAGAATCACTTGAAGTGCTTGACTATTTCTGTGAGCACTTATTAGTTCATTTTGGCGATTATCAAGATGCCATGGATCCAGATCAAGCCTACTTATATCATAGCAGATTAAGCTTTGCAATGAATAGTAAGATTCTAGATCCTCAAGAAGTTATTGAAACCGTTATAAACTATTGGAGAGCACATAAAGAAGAAATAAATATAAGTCAGATAGAAGGTTTTGTAAGGCAGATTCTAGGATGGAGAGAGTACATGCGAGGGATGTATTGGAAAGAAATGCCAACATTTGCAACGACCAATCATCTTGAGAACAAAAATCCTTTACCTGAGTTTTACTGGACTGGAAAAACTAAAATGAACTGTCTTAAGTGCAGTATCAATAATAGCCTAGATAATGCTTATGCACACCACATACAGCGATTAATGATTACTGGCAACTACGCACTTCTTACTATGTGTGATCCAGCACAAGTAGATGAGTGGTATCTCGGGATTTATATTGACGCTATAGAATGGGTTGAAATCACAAACACTCGCGGAATGTCCCAATGGGCAGATGGTGGTAAAATTGCAACAAAACCCTATATTTCTAGCGGAAGTTACATCAACAAGATGTCTAATTACTGCAAGGGATGTCATTATAAAGTGAGTAAAAAAACAGGCGAAGATGCATGTCCTTTTAATTCCTTGTATTGGAATTTCTTGAATGAAAAACAAGAATATTTTAAAGGAAACAATCGCATGAGCATGATGCTTAGTCTTTTAAATAAAATGGATAAGAAGACATTACAAGCACATCAAGAACGTGCAGAAGACATCATTAAAAACCCCGCAAATTATTAAAAAAGAGGTAAACATAGTATGGTTTAAGAGGGACTTGCGCTTGCATGACCACCTACCCTTGTACAATGCTTTGCAAGAGGGTCAGCCGCTGCTTTTACTTTATATTTTAGAACCTTCACTAGAAGTAGATCCTCATTATAGTGACCGTCATTTTAACTTTATTAAAGAGTCATTACTTAATCTTCAGAAAGAATTAAAAGCATTTAATACTAAGATTTTGATTATTCACGATGAGGTTGTCTCTGCTTTTAAAGAACTTATAAAACATTATAAAATTCATACCGTTTTCTCCCATCAAGAAACTGGACTACGTGTTACCTATGATAGAGATTTAGCATTAGAAGCATATGCAAATAATCTAAAAATAGCCTCACCAGAAAATAAATTTGGCTGGGTAGAATTTGCAAACAACGGAGTGCAACGTAAACTGAGAAATCGTGTAGGATGGAGCGAAGACTGGGAGTGGTTTATGAAACAACCACAGATTCCTTTTCAGCCCAAAAAGAATCAATTACTATCAATAGAAGATATTAATGCTCTAGAAGATAATTTTAAAAAAGTCTCTTTACAAACATCTGCATCTAGTCCTTTTCAAAAGGGAGGGACGACGATGGCGATGCGCTACCTGACGTCCTTTTTGCATGACAATCGATATCTCAATTATGCAAAACATATTTCAAAACCTAGCTTAGCTAGAAAGAGCTGCTCTAGATTATCACCTTACATCGCTTGGGGAAATGTGAGCATACGCCAAGTGTATCAGGAAGCAAAACATTTTCGCGAAAGCTCTAAAAATAAACGTGCCATCGATGGGTTTACTTCACGATTGCGATGGCAAGCACATTTCATTCAGAAGTTTGAAATGGAGGACTCAATGGAATTTGTGAGTGTAAATAAAGGATATCACAAGCTCTCAAAAAATGTGAATGTTAAGTATCAAAAAGCTTGGAAAGAAGGCAAAACGGGATATCCACTAGTAGATGCTTGCATGCGATGTCTGTGTGAGACCGGTTATCTCAATTTTAGAATGCGTGCCATGACGTTATCTTTTTTTACACATAACTTATGGCAACCTTGGCAAGATGCCACTTATCATCTAGCCCAGCAATTTCTTGATTTTGAACCAGGTATTCACTACCCTCAAATACAAATGCAAGCGGGTGAGACAGGAATAAATATGCTGCGCATATACAACCCGGTTAAAAATAGTTACGAGCACGATGAAGATGGTGAGTTTATAAAGAAATGGATTCCAGAATTGGTAAACGTACCTGTTGCATACATCCATGAACCGTGGACGATGAGTGCTCTTGAACAACAATTTTGCAATACAGTGATAGGTGAAGATTATCCTGCGCCTATAATTGATATAAAAAAGACAGCAAAACATGCGGGTGACGTATTGTGGAAGCTTAAGGATGATAATATGGTAAAGAGAGATGCGTATCGTATCTTAAGACGACACACGCTCGCAAACAGAAATAATTTTGATTAAAAGACTATGAAAAAGCAAGAAATACCAGAATTCACAGAACGCGAACTAGACCGTATTATAGAAATGGCTTGGGAAGATAGAACTACCTTTGACGCAATAGAAATGCAGTTTGGAATCAAGGAACAACTTGTAATTGAATTAATGCGTCGTGAGATGAAGGAAAGCAGTTTCCGTATGTGGCGTAAGCGAGTGCAAGGACGTAAGACTAAGCATGCAGCAAAACGTGCTTATGGCATGGATGATGCACGCTTTAAATGCAGTCGTCAAAAACAAATTACGCATAATAAAATTTCAAAAAGGAGGTAATATTAGACTATTTACTTTTAGGTAAGAGATCACACTATGACAAAGAAAAAACCAGATCAGGTTGTTTATAATGAGGAGAAGGGCAAGTATGATGCTGCCCTTACGCCTTATGCTACAAACTTAGGAGCGCCAGCTATTGTTACTGATGATGTAACTACATGGAAAAACTCAAATATCAGTAAGGTTAACCATCAATTTAAGACTGAATATGAGGAGTTAAAGGCGCAGTATGAAGTGATGATGAAAAAGTTTGAATATAATAATCTTATTTATGCTGCAAAATTCTCTTTTGAACCCATCGTAGGTGCAGTTTATCATCTATATCGTTATAAAAATGGAGAGCCTTTTTTGTCTTTAATTTCACCTGATGAATGTAATTGGGATTTTGCCGGAACCTTCGAATTAAAGGCCGATAAAATCTGGAACCGACTAGACACTCCAAAAGAGGAAGAAGAAGAAAATGAAAAATAATTTACAACAAGCAACCATAGGTGGAGGATGTTTCTGGTGTGTAGAAGCCGTTATACAACGCTTAAAAGGTGTTTCTAACGTGGTTTCTGGATATGCTGGAGGGCAAGTCCCTGGACACCCTACATATAGAGAGATTTGCTCTGGCCTTACGGGACATGCAGAAGTGATACAATTTGATTTTGACCCTGCAATAATTACGTATGCAGAGATACTTACCGTATTTCTCACTACTCACGACCCTACGACCCTCAATAGACAAGGAGCAGATCGTGGGACGCAATATCGATCTGTGATTTTTTATCACAATGATGAGCAGAAAGCGCAAGCAGAACAAGTGATTCAAGTAGTACAAGAGTATTATGAGGATCCTATAGTTACTGAGGTTTCAGAGCTACCTACATTTTACGATGCTACGCAGGAGCACCAAGATTACTATAATGAAAACAGGCAGCAAGGATATTGCCGTGTTGTCATAGACCCTAAAGTAGCTAAGCTCAAAAAGTTTTATGAGCACTTGCTCGCTTCTTAGTACTGCTATAACAGACTAAAAAAAGCCACATTACTCATAAACATAGAGCAATGTGGCTTTTTAAGTTTTGGAGTGATTAGTGCGCTTTCGCGAAAGCGTACCTCATTATCTTTCCATATTAATCAATCTGTAAATAAGAATTGCCGTACGTTTTGTGAGCATTTCTATAGTTTTAATATTTACGGTTTCACTAGGAGTATGCGCTCCCGTTCCCATAGTCCCCAACCCATCTAGACAAGCAACATGGGCTGCTACAAACGAAGTATCTGCGGCACCGCGCTTTCCTGGATCATAGGCCGCAACAGCAGGACCTCCCATATCTTGACTCACTTGGCTCAAAATTTCTAGTACCTCATAATTTTGAGGAGTAGGCTGCATTGCTGGATAACTATCTTCAAACTCAACTACGGCACTTGTGTGAGGCAGATTATTTGCTACAATCTCACGCATTTTTGTACGTGCTTCCTCCTTCTGTTCTTCGGAGATGAAGCGGAGTCCTCCTTGCACATATGCTGTTTGTGCAACTACATTACCTTTTCCAAAAATACTTCCTTTACTTTCTTCTGGGTTGAGCTCCATTGTAGTACCTCCCAGCATCATGCCTGGATTAAAAGATAGTAATTCTGGTCCTCTTACTTCATTATAGAAACCGTTGAGAATACGTGCAAGTTCAAAATTTGCTCCTGCTCCTACGCTTTCGCGAAAAATTCCGCTAGAGTGTGCTCTCTTTCCAGTAACTGTAACTTTCCAGTTAGAAGATCCTCGTCTTGCTACAGTAGCATTATCAAATCCTGTCGAAGTTTCAAAACCTAAAGCAATATCTGAATTCTTTGCAGCATCTATCAAATCTTTCCTGCTTATTGTAAGTGGCTTTCCGGTGCTTTCTTCATCTCCTGTAAAGGCTACGGTGATTTGCGCATCATCAAGTAATCCTGCTTCTCTAAGTGCTTTAAGTGCATATAGCACCACTACATTACCGCCTTTCATGTCATTTGCCCCAGGACCTTTAGCTATAGAGTCATTGACCATTTCAAATTGTTGAAACTCGCTATCATCCTCAAAAACGGTATCTAGATGACCTATAAGTAGTAATCGCTTCCCTCTTTTCCCTTCTGTAGTAGCAAATAGATGCCCTGCTCTATTCACCTCGGCAGGCATATTAATCCAATTTGTAGTAAAACCTATATCTGTAAAAGACGCAGAGAAAACATCGCCCACTTCTTTCACCCCTTTAATATTGAGTGTACCACTATTAATGTTTACCACGTTTTTAAGAAACTCAATACTTTCCTCTGTGTGTGTTTCTACAAGATTTACAATTTGTAGCTCCTCTTTTGATAATTGTTGTGTAGAAGATTGCGCATTAAGTGCTCCTGTTTTCGCGCAAGCAATCATTAAACTAATTACAATTAGAAATAATATCTGATGGTTCTTCATAGGTTTTATATTTAAGAGGCGATTATCTCAAAGATAATCAATGATCAATAATTGAATTCTTGTGTAATTTTTCTTTTTTTCAAACAGAGGGTAGGAGTTTTTATAATTGGACGGTTATATAACAAAGAATTGATCCTACTAAAAACAATGTTCCCCCACTTTTTTGGATTAGTGCAAACTACATTTGAGTACAATTTCAAAAAAATGTTGAAAAAACCCTGAGAAATAATTTTCTTAGGGTTTTCTTTTTTTAATTGCTCTTTTATTTGAAAATAACTGATTCTGAACACATAAGAATCGTGATGATTATTTAAGCTCAAGAAACGCATTACCCTGAAGTGGGCATGATGAAAAAAAAGTCAAAAAAAAGTCAAAAAAATGCTTGATTTTTTTGGACGAGTGTAAAAAAGTTTTATATTTGCATCCGCTTACAAAAAGTAACACTCCTCAATAGCTCAGTTGGTTAGAGCATCTGACTGTTAATCAGAGGGTCCTAAGTTCGAGTCTTAGTTGAGGAGCTAGTAAGTAAAAGCCATACAGTCCGTATGGCTTTTTTTTGTGCCCTATTTTAATTTCGTTAAATGACAAGTATCAATAGATGCTCACTATATTAATTCCTTACGAGAATTAGCTTGCGACATAGCCCGCGACACCTCTTAAGCCAATAAAAGCGTTTTACTGCATTATCGTTCCTGCCGAAAGCATACTTACTAGAAATATTAAAAAAGATGACCAAGAGCTCTTGCAATTGCTAACACAATACTCACCCAAATACTTAAAAAGTTTATCAAGAGTTGTTGTGAAAATCGGGAAACTATAAAGAGAGTTTTATTTCTAGTCTAAGCATCTAAGATTGCTCTAAAACAAAAAAAGCCTTTCCTACAGGAAAAGCTCTTCATCGGATTCAACTACAAATCCTACCACATGTGATGTGGCCAACACAACATCGTTAAAAGTAATCAATTACTTCTATAAACCAAAAAAAGCCCACGGACTGTGAGCTTTTTGTTGCGGTCTGGACGGGACTCGAACCCGCGACCCCCTGCGTGACAGGCAGATATTCTAACCAGCTGAACTACCAGACCGTTACTCCACTTTTTGAGACTTTGAGTATGTCTTAAATTTTTCACTTTTTCAATCTCTAATTTTTTAATTAGAGAAGCAACATTGCTTTTGCTTCGTTGCGGGTGCAAATATACACTCGTTTTTTGATTACACAAACAAAAAATTAAAATTTTTAAATAAATTTTTGACGCTCCACTAAAAACGTGGTGAGTATAGGTGCAAAACCTTTTTCAATTACTGCTGGAATATACTTAATACGATACTGAGCACAACGTAGTTGCAGGTTTTTAAAGTATGTCTCTACCGCGCTGGTATAAATATCTCTAATATTATCTGCATATAAATTTATTGATGATCCACTCTCTACATCAACAAATTTACGCGGGCTATTATCAAATTTAAAGTCATATTCTTTCTCTTGGCTATACGTATGAAAAAGAATCACCTCGTGTTTATTGTATTTGAGATGCTGTAACGCTTCAAATAATTGTTCTTGTTCTACATCATCTTGTAACATGTCTGAAAATAAAAACACCAGCGATCTACGTTTAAGCTTTTCTGCAATAAGGTGTAGGTATTTGTATGTAGCTGTTTTCTTTTCTGCTTTTGCAAGAGCGGGATCTAGCACACCATTTAATTGATCTAATAACATGTGGTGGTGCCTATCACTTCCCTTCTCTCCTGTATAGAATTCATAATGGTCACTGTAAATACTCATTCCCGCAGCATCACGCTGCTTTTTCATGAGATTCATAATAGCGGCACTCGCAAGTGCAGAGAAGCTTATCTTATTAAGATTTGAAACGCTGTGCTCCTTTACAGCGGGATAATGCATAGAACTACTATTATCTAATATAAGATGGCAGCGTAGATTAGTTTCTTCCTCATAGCGCTTTGTATACAGTCTATCTGTCTTGGCATAAAGTTTCCAGTCTATATGCTTTGTACTCTCTCCAGGGTTATAGATTTTATGCTCTGCAAACTCTGCCGAAAATCCATGAAACGGACTTTTATGCATCCCAGAAATAAAACCTTCTACTACCTGACGCGCCAGCAACTCTAAGTTACCGAAGCCCGAAGTTTTGTTAAGTTCTGATTTGATATCCATTATGAGTACGATTTAAGGAGGTAAGATATATGTTTTGATACATTAAACACAAAGTGCGGAATAAATTCCGCACTTTGTGTTACTCATAAAATTATAAAGGTAATTATCCTTCATAAACACCATCTGCAATCCCGTAAGCTACAGACTCCTCTGCACCCATCCAGTGATCACGCTGGAAGTCTTTCATTATTTTTTCAAAAGTTTGACCACAGTTATCAGCAAGGATTTGCGCGCTCAATTCTTTTGTTTTTACAATTTCTTGTGCTGTAATCTCAATATCAGAAGCTTGACCTCGTGCTCCACCAGATGGCTGGTGTATCATTACACGTGCGTGTGGCTGTATAAAACGACGCCCTTTCTCTCCTACAGATAAAAGCAGTGAACCCATACTTGCCGCTAGACCTGTACAGATAGTAGAAACTGGACTTTTAATCATTTTAATAGTGTCATACATTGCAAAACCAGATGTTACATAACCACCCGGGCTATTAATAAACAGTTGGATCTCACCATGACCTTGTGCATCTAGATACAACAAACGATCTATTACGTGCTTTGCACTTTTATCATCTACCATTCCCCAGAGGAATATCTTTCTATCATCAAGCAACTGACTGTCAATTGCGTCTTGTACTTTCATTTTCTTTTCCATAAACAGGTGCCGCGATTACGGCTATTTATCGTTCCTGCCTAGACAGAAACCTCATCATTATTTTCTTTTAGTAATCAAAACTGCTACGTGGTGTATCGTTTTGCTTTTGCGAAAGCGTACTCTAGTAACAGCGCTCTAAAAATACAAAAAGGCTTGGCACAGTGCCAAACCTTTCTTATAATCTTATAAAAAGCTTGGGCTTATAAAAGTCCGTCGATAGCTTCTGTGTAAGTTGCCTTAGGAGCAACGCCTACTTGACGTCCTACTACCTCACCGTTCTTAAACATAAGAACTGTAGGGATGTTACGTACTCCGTATTTTGCTGCAAATTCTTGGTTTGCATCTACGTCTACTTTACCTATTACGGCTTTACCTTCGTATTCTCCTGCGATCTCCTCGATAACTGGTCCTACCATACGGCAAGGTCCACACCAAGCAGCCCAAAAGTCTACTAATACAGGCTTATCGCTGTTTAATACTTGCTCTTCAAATGTCGCATCTGTGATTTCTAATGCCATAACTATATATTTTAATTGTAATTCTATTTAATTGTACTATGCAAACTTAGTCAATAATTAATCCAAACCTTACAACGCTTATATCAGCTTTGATTATAGCGTCATTGTGACAGTTTATCATGAGTTATTTGACAGTATAACACATCCTATCGCCTGTTACCAAAAACTTGCAGAGCAAAGTATAACAAGGTTGCTAGTGACCCTATAGCGGCAACAAGATATGTTCTTGCAGCCCACTTTAATGCATCTTCTGCTCCATCATACTCTTGTGGTGTTACCATATTTTCTGCCTTAAGCCATGCTAATGCACGGTTACTTGCGTCATACTCTACTGGCAGAGTGATGAGACTAAATATAGTTCCCATTGCGTATAGTGCAAGACCTATAATTGCCACAGTACCACCTATTGCGGTAGAAGCCATTAAAGCGACACCACCCATTATAACCCACATACTCATTTTTGACGCAATGTTTACAATAGGTACAAGCTTAGATCGCATTTGCAACCAACTGTAAGCTGTAGCGTGCTGTACAGCATGACCTACTTCATGTGCAGCAACCGCTGCTGCCGAAGCATTACGTTGTCCATAAACTACATCACTAAGATTTACCGTCTTATCTCTAGGGTTATAATGATCTGTAAGTTGGCCAGCTACAGAAATTACTTTTACATCTGTAATTCCATTATCGGCTAGCATTTTTTCGGCAATCTCTGCTCCAGACATCCCGTTGCGCAATTGCACTTCTGAATAATGTTTAAATTTACTTTTGAGCTTGTTGCTTACTAGCATACTCACAAGCCCGATAGCTCCTACAATAATATAGTAGCCCATATATCCTCCTAACATAGTCGTTTATTTTAAAGTTGTTTTAGGTTTCTAAAGTTACAAAAGTATTATGCACAAATTAAGCCAAGATTACAATTCATCTTTTTACCATCAAGAGCCCTAAATACTCGTTGTAATGACAACTACATAAGATTATGGAATACATATGTTGTTTTTAAAAGTTCGCTTTCGCGAAAGCGTAACCCACAACCTATATTGCTAGCGGAACATATGGAATATCAAAAACCTCCGAAATCTCTTGATACACAACATAACCTCCTACTATATTCACTCCTTTTTTAAGAGTAGCATCTTTAAGACATGCAGCTTTCCAGCCTTGATCTGCAATCTTTAATACATAAGGAAGGGTGATATTGGTAAGCGCTACGGTGGAAGTATAAGGCACTGCACCAGGCATATTTGCCACACAATAATGCACCACATCGTCTATAATAAAAACTGGATCTTCGTGCGTAGTAGGTTTTGAGGTTTCCACGCAGCCACCTTGATCTACAGCAACATCTACAATTACGGTACCTGGGCGCATCTCCTTGAGCATGTCTCGAGTAATAAGTTTTGGCGCTTTTGCACCAGGAATAAGAACACCTCCTATAATAAGGTCGTGCGTTTTTATGTGTTTACGGATATTAAATTCATTTGAAAACTCTGTCACCACGTGTGGCGGCATGATATCATTTACATGACGTAGTCGCTTCATGCTAATATCAAGAATGGTTACATGAGCACCTAGTCCCGCAGCCATTTTTGCTGCTTGAATTCCCACCACTCCTGCTCCTAAGACTAACACCTTACCAGGACTCACTCCAGGAACTCCACCTAGAAGTACGCCTCGTCCTTTTACAGGTTTCTCTAGGTATCGCGCTCCTTGCTGTATAGACATACGACCGGCTACTTCGCTCATAGGAGTAAGCAACGGGAGCGATTGGTCTTCTTCCTCTACCGTTTCATAGGCTATACAAATAGATTTACTCGCAATCATCGCTCTGGTGAGCGGCTCACTAGAGGCAAAGTGAAAGTAAGTAAATACAATCTGATCTTTCTTAATGAGCTTATATTCTGGCTCAATAGGTTCTTTTACCTTTACAATCATCTCTGCGCTCGCATAGACCTCCTCAATCGTATCAAGGATTGTGGCGCCCGCATCTATATAATGTTGATCTATAAAACCGCTATTAAAACCAGCTCCTTTTTGAAGATGTACGCTATGACCTCTCTTTACGAGTTCATAGACTCCGCCAGGTGTGATGCCCACCCTATTTTCATTGTTTTTAATCTCTGTAGGAACACCTATTACCATTGCTTAAATTTTGGCATCAAGGTAACAGTAACTTAAAAAAATGCAGATTATAAAATGCTAAAAATCAAAGGCTCTCATAATGATATTATTAAAAATAGCTATGAATTTCTAGTAATCTGAAAATGCTATTTTTTATCGTATTTTATTTTGAAATAGAGTAATAAGAAGGAAGAGACTACAGTAATTGCATTTGCTAATATGATGGCGAGACTTTCTTTAAGAACACCATAAATGAGCCAGAATACAATCCCTACAAAAAACATAGTAAACATAGGGAGACTCAAACCAGAGACATCCTTAGTTTTCCAGGTTTGATACACCTGAGGCAAGAAAGCCGCCGTAGTAAGTGTGGCTGCAACCAGACCTATAATTTCTATGTTATCAATTCCTGCCATAGCGACAACGTATTATTAATGTAATTACAAAACAAAAGCCTGCTCGTGAGCTATCTGAACACAAGCAAGCTTTATATATTAAAATCAGGTTATTACCCTACTATATTTACAATCTTACCAGGCACAATAATCACCTTTTTAGGTGTGCGACCATCTAGATACATTTGTGTTTTCTCATTTGCCATAACTACTTTTTCTATCTCATCTTTAGATAGATCTAGTGGTAATTCTAGCGTAAACTTCATCTTCCCATTAAAGGAGATAGGATAGTTCTTTGCACTTTCTACAAGATGACTTGCATCAAATATTGGGAAAGCAGCTTCAGAGATACTTTCCGAATGGCCTAGCTTGTTCCAAATTTCCTCTGCGATATGCGGAGCATAAGGAGCGATAAGTATTACCAGAGACTCCAGCACTTCACGAGAAGTACATTTTTGAGCACCTAACTCATTTACAGCGATCATAAATGTAGATACAGACGTGTTGAAACTAAAGTTCTCAATATCCTCTTCTACCTTTTTAATTGTTTTATGAAGTGTTTTAAGGCTGTCTTTACTTGGCGCCTCATCAGTTACATTAAAAGCTTCGTCTGCTCCATTATGGTAAAGCTTCCAGAATTTCTTTAAGAAGTTATGCACTCCTGTAATTCCTGCCGTGTTCCAAGGTTTTGCTTGTTCTAGCGGACCTAAGAACATCTCGTACATACGTAGCGTGTCTGCTCCGTATTGCTCACAGATTTGATCTGGATTTACGACGTTATACTTAGACTTAGACATTTTTTCAACCTCGCGGCCTACTTTATAAACACCTTCTTCTAAGACAAACTCAGCGTTTTTAAATTCTTCACGCCAGTTCTTGAAAGCTTCTACATCTAGCTCATCAGATGCGTTGACTAAGGAAACGTCTACGTGGATTGGCGTAAATGCTGACCAAGATGTTATTGAGGAACTCAGACCCTCATGACTACTCATGAGCTTATTTCGAATTGCCTGAAATTCTTCTCCATCGTTAAGAAATGTTCCTTCTTTAATAGATTTTTCAATTAAATTTTTAGAAACAAAAATTGGTTTACGCTTTTCAGCACCCTTGGGAGTAAATCCATACTCCCATCTATACACAAAAGCACTAGTCCCCAAAATCATCCCTTGATTGATCATCTTTTGGAAAGGTTCATCTATGCCTACGTGTCCTCTATCTTTTAAGAACTTCACCCAGAAACGTGAGTACAATAAGTGCCCAGTTCCGTGCTCAGATCCTCCTATATATAAATCTACATTACCCCAGTAATCCATTGCTTCCTTTGAAGCAAAGACTTCATCACGTTGTGCTTTCTCCATGTATCTAAAGAAATACCAGCTACTTCCTGCCCAGCCTGGCATGGTATTGAGTTCTAAAGCAAAGACTGTTTTCCCATCAATCAGATCATTTGAAACAACCTCATTATTCTTAGTATCCCATGCCCATACATCTGCACGGCCTAATGGTGGCTCGCCTTCTTCTGTAGGTAGGTATTTTTCTACTTCTGGAAGTTTAATAGGTAAATGAGCAACGTCAATCATCTTTGGGATTCCGTTCTCATAATACACTGGAAATGGTTCTCCCCAATAACGCTGGCGGCTAAAGACCGCATCACGCAATCTATAGTTTGTTTTACCAGCTCCTGCGCCTATTTTTTCTAACTCGTAAATCGCAAGTTTTACGGCTTTCTTATATTTTAATCCGTTTAAGAAATCTGAGTTTGTGATAACCGTAGTTGCCTTATCTGAAAAAGCTTCTTCTGAGATATCTACGCCTTCAAAAACGTTAGGAATTGCAATATCAAATTTCTTTGCAAAATCATAATCACGTTGATCACCACAAGGAACTGCCATCACGGCTCCTGTACCATAACCAGCAAGTACATAATCTCCTATCCATACTGGAATAGGTTCCTTTGTAAAAGGATGCTCTGCATATGCTCCAGTAAATACACCAGAGATGGTTTTTACATCTGCCATACGCTCACGTTCAGAACGCTTTGCCGTTTTTTCAATGTATGCTTCTACTGCTTCTTTCTGTTCTGGAGTTGTAATCTGAGCTACTAACTCATGTTCTGGAGCTAGTGTCATGAAAGACACTCCAAATATCGTATCAGGGCGTGTCGTAAACACCTCTACACTTTCGGCATGATCTTTAAGAGGGAATGAAACCATCGCTCCTACAGATTTACCTATCCAGTTGCGCTGTGTTTCTTTTATTGATTCGCTCCAGTCTATTCCTTCAAGTCCTTGGATTAAACGTTCTGCATAAGCAGAAATACGCATAGACCATTGTGTCATTTTCTTGCGTATCACAGTGTGACCACCACGCTCAGAAACGCCGTTTACAATCTCATCGTTTGCAAGTACGGTCCCAAGTGCTGGACACCAGTTTACTTCCGTTTCTGCGAGATAGGTAAGGCGGTATTGTAATAATATATCTTGTTGTTCTTTTTCTGTAAATGCATTCCACTCTTCAGCGGTAAATGGTGTGATATTATCATCACAAGCAGCGTTTACCTCGGCATTTCCAGTTTTCGCGAAAGCGGAAACCAGCGTTTCTATCGCTTCTGCTTTATCTGTATCCTTATTGTACCAAGAGTTAAAAAGCTCTGTAAAAATCCACTGCGTCCATTTATAATACTCAGGATTTGAGGTGCGCACCTCACGACTCCAATCAAAAGAAAAACCAATTTTATCCAGCTGTTTTCTATAACCAGCAATCACATTTCCTTGGTTATCTACACCACCCTCAATATTCACCTTTGTAGTTACCGCAGGATGCTGCCCCGTCTGGATTGCATATTGCTCTGCAGGCAATCCAAAAGAATCATATCCCTGTGGATGCAATACATTAAACCCCTTTAAACGCTTGTAACGCGAGTACACATCACTTGCAATATACCCAAGCGGGTGACCCACGTGAAGCCCTGCTCCAGAAGGATAAGGAAACATATCAAGCACATAATATTTAGGTTTATCACTGTTATTTGACGCGTGAAAAGTGCCTTTATCTGCCCAGTATTGTTGCCATCTGGCTTCTATCTCGTTAAAGTGGTATTTCATGGTATATGTATTATTTATACGCTTTCGCGAAAGCGTGCTCTTCCTCATTTAAGGGGGCAAATTTACAATTAATTATGGGGAATTAGATAGTAGCCAATGACATGCTTTGGTTATCATTATAACACTCACTTTTGTATACTCACTGTAATGTGATTTCTCGTCGCTGCTCGCTGTCGAAATGACTATTGTCTTGCCTGTTGTTCTTGCGGCAATAACAACTCATAAATCATCTCGTTTACGGGTGTAGGCACACCTAGTTTTTTACCTTCCTTCACGATATAACCATTGAAGTTTTCTAATTCGCTAGGTTTTCCCGCCATAATATCGCGCTGTGTTGAGGCTGTAGTCTCATGGGCTTGCTTGCTAATGGCTTCAAACATATTTTTAATTGTTTTCTCTGGGAGTATAATTCCTTTTGCTTTTGCCACCTCAAATACTTCTTGCGCGGTTTTGCGCATCAATTCATTTATATATGGCTGCTCTCTCATCACTCCTATAGGAACTCTTGTTAGTCCGCCTATGGCGCTTATGGTTGTTATAAAAAGGAACTTTTGCCAGATGGCTACTTGAATATTATCTGGAACAGCCGCATTAATTCCTGCATCTGTAAATACAGACAGTATTTTTTCTAGGCGTTCCGTCTTACTATTATCCTGTTCTCCAAAGAGTATTGCAGGCGCAATATCTGGATTAGAAATCACTCCTGGCGCTTCAATAAAACTTATCATACGGCAAAGTCCTGCCAGTACTTGTGACTTAGGCACCATCGAATTGAGGACCTCTACATTACTTGCTCCATTTTGTAAAGGCAGATACAAAGTATTTTCATCACAATATTGCAATATACCTTTTACAGCGCTGTCTATTTGATATGACTTCACTCCAAAGATGACTAGGTCTGGCGTTTCAATCTTGCTAAGATTATCTGTTGCCAGATACGGACTAGCTTTAAAGTCTCCTGTTATGCTTTTTACCTCAATACCGTTTTCTTGTATGGCCGTAAGGTGTTCTCCTCTAGCAATCATGGTCACTTTATTTCCAGCAAGTGCGAGTTTACCACCAAAGAATCCTCCCACGCCACCGGCTCCGTAAATCAAAATATGCATCGTTTTATAATTTTATAAGAACTAGAAAATGCTAGTCAGTTTAAAAGTACAGTAAGCGGATTTATTTTTTCTTTATAATATCTTAATTAAAAACTCTAGTATATCTTTGCAAAATCTCAAAGGGGTGCTTTTATACGAAGCTGAGATTATACCCATTGAACCTAGAACAGGTAATGCTGTTTAGGAATGAGGAACATGTCTTTCCAGATAACGCTATACAAATTAGCTTTTCTAGTGTCACCATATTTCTCTTGAGAAGCACCACGGTGCACCCTCTTCAATATGTGCTTATCGCACAGGTATGTAAATGCTAACTCATTTAGAATATTTGCCCTTTGTATTCGTAACTAAACCATATACGGATGAAAAAGATCCTATTGAGTATGATTGCGCTTGCAGGAATTACAGCTAGCGCACAAGAGAAAACAGTGGTAGACACTACAAAAGTAGAGTCACTTGATGAAGTTTTAGTTCGTTCTGTACGAGTAAAAGCCGACTCACCTATTACGCATTCCAACCTTACAAAAAAACAAATTGCAGAGCGCAACTTAGGTCAAGACATTGCCACGCAGCTTAACTTTTTACCAAGTGTAGTAACAACCTCAGATGCAGGTGCGGGAATAGGTTACACAGGTTTTAGAGTGCGCGGTACGGGTAATCAAGGTATCAATGTTACTATAAATGGAATCCCATATAATGATGCAGAGAGTGCAACTACGTTCTTTGTAAATCTTCAAGACTTCAGCTCTTCTGTCGAGAGTTTACAATTGCAACGTGGTGTAGGATCTTCTACTAATGGACCTGGAGCTTTTGGAGCAAGTCTTAATATTCTTACAGATGCAATTTCTAATGAGGCATATGGCGAGATTTCTAACTCTTTTGGGTCTTTTGGGACGCGACGTCACAATGTGAAATTTAGCACAGGCTTGCTTAACGATCACATAGAGATATCTGGTCGTTTATCACAGATCAAATCTGACGGTTACATCGACCGTGCGTCATCTGATCTTAAATCTTACTTTTTGCAAGCAGCATACAAGGATGATAATACGCTTATCAAGCTTATCAACTTTGCAGGATCAGAGGTTACATACCAATCTTGGTTTGGGATAGATGCAGAGACACTAGCCGAAGATAGAACCTTTAACCCTGCGGGACAGTTTACAGATGAGAATGGTGAAACACGCTTTCACGAGAATCAAGTAGATGATTACAAGCAGGATCATTACCAACTACACTGGAACCAGCGTTATGACAATAACTGGAGCACACAGCTCAGTTTAAACTACACCTATGGTAGAGGCTTTTTTGAAGAATATAAAGAGGATGAAGATCTTGCTTTTTACAGTATTTCCCCTGTAGTTATAGGGAGTGAAACCATAGAAACATCAGATATTATAAGACGTCGCTGGCTAGACAATGACTTCTATGTGGCAAGTGCGACGGCAAATTACAAGGACAATAAGATTGACTTTGTAGGTGGTGCTTATGGTAGTATATATGATGGAGACCATTTTGGCGAAGTGATTTGGGCGCGTTTTGCTAGTGATAGTGAGACTGGTGATAACTATTACTTCGGGACTGGGAAGAAAAAAGAATTTTCTGCTTTCGCGAAAGCGAACTATCGCTTCAATTCAAAATGGAGTGGATATTTAGACTTACAGCAGCGCTTTATCTCATACACTACAGACGGAATCAACTCTGACGTTGCCGAATTTATTGTAGACGAAGACTATAGTTTCTTTAACCCAAAAGCAGGTCTTTCTTATAAAATAGACAGCGAAAATCAATTATATGCATCTTTTGCAAGAGCAAATCGCGAACCTAACCGTACAGATTTTGAAAACGGAGCACCGCGTCCAGAGCGTCTTAACGACTGGGAATTAGGATGGAGATACAACACGAGCCGCGTGTCGCTTAATGTAAATGGATATTATATGGGATATCGTGACCAGCTAGTTCTAACTGGAGCACTAGATGACGTAGGAGCACCTATACGTGCAAATAGTGGCGAGAGTTATAGAGCAGGTATCGAAATAGATGCCGCAGTTGCTATTACTGACAAGGTGATGATACAACCTAATCTAGCTTTAAGCACAAATAAGAATAGAGACTTCGTTTTTGAAAGAGATGGTGTATTAACAAACCTAGAACATACAAATATCTCTTATTCTCCAGATGTGGTAGTGGGTAACACCATAAGCTATAAACCTGCTGAAAATTTAAGATTGAGCTTCTTATCAAAATATGTAGGAGAACAATATCTAGGAAACATCGATAGCGACTTTTCAAAGCTAGACAGTTACTTTACAAATGATTTAAATATAAGTTATGAGATAGAGGATGTGTCTGTTTTTAAATCAATTATCCTTAACGGATTAGTAAACAACATCTTTAATATAGACTATGTGTCTAACGGGTATTTCTTTACGTATGATGATGATTTCTCAGTACCTAATGAGATTACAACAATTGAAGGAGCGGGCTATTATCCGCAGGCGGGAATTAACTTCTTAGTAGGAGCTACACTTAAATTTTAAGGGATAAACGACCTTATTATTTAATTTTCGCTATATTTAAGACACTAAAATTAAACAATGTGTAATCAGTTGGGGGACTGAACTACAAATTGTAAGTGAGAAGCCGTCTCTTTTGAGTCGGCTTCTTTTTTTACTTTTAGTTAAATACTGTGATGCTATTACCAGAAGCATTTACTCGGTAATTAAGCATTGTGTATTCTAGCACTTCATTATTAGATTGCCCAGTAAAGAGATTGTAACTATTATCATCATCACACTGGCATTTTACATTAATACCGTCTATTACCATAAGCGAGCAATCATTCGGTGCATGGTTAGGATCTGATGCTTCCCACGCAACAATGCTACTCCCTGTATTAATAACAAAAAGACCACGTATACCTCCGTTTTGAACGTAGATAGGGTTACTTGGAATTTCTAAATCTAATACCTGGATAGCACTCAACTGTGTAGAAAAGTTAACATCTAGTAAGAAAGGATTACGCTGGTTTCCATCATCACTATTTGTGCATGAAAAGCAAAGAGTAGTAAGAAGGACAAAGGTCAATATCTGACGCATAGAAATATTTTTTTTACGCTTTCGCGAAAGCGTGATTTCAATAATTTAGGCTCGCAAGGTACCATAAAACGGTAAAGGATTTAAAATATTTTGTATATTCGTGAGACACGTCCCGAAGAGGGACTTTTTTTATGTGTATGCATAAAATGACAACATTTTTAAACTAATTATACTTAAACCGGATCTATTATGAGTAAGGTAAATTATTATACACCAGAGGGCTTAAAGAAACTCAAGGATGAACTCAATCACCTACGCGATGTAGAGCGCCCTAAGGCATCACAAGATATTGCAGATGCTCGTGACAAAGGAGATTTAAGTGAGAACGCCGAATATGATGCTGCAAAGGAAGCACAAGGTATGCTTGAAATGCGTATTGCAAAACTAGAAAACCTAGCCTCAAATGCACGTATCATTGACGAGTCACAACTAGATACATCTAAAGTACTTGTGCACTCTACGGTAAAAATTAAAAATCAAATTAATGGCGCAACCATGACCTACAAACTTGTAGCTCAAAATGAAGCCGACATTAAAAAGGGACTCATCTCTGTAGACTCACCTATAGGTAAAGGACTACTAGGCAAGGAAGTAGGCGAAGTAGCCGAAATTCAAGTGCCAAGTGGCGTGATGAAATTTGACGTTGTTTCTATCTCAAGGGACTAAGTTGAACTCGAAGTTGAAGTTGAACTCGAAATTAAAATTGAAATTGAACGAGAAGTTGAAAAATGAAGTTGGCTAAATAATTATAACATGAGCGATAAACCTTTCGATTTGAGTGAACTTCTGGAAGATTTTGCTGCTGCGGTTATTATACTTTACAGTAAAAAACCATCTTCATTTGCTGCAGAATACCTCGCAAAACAATTGATAAGATCATCTTGCTCATCTGCTTTAAACTATGGAGAAGCCTTAGGGGCGGGAACCACTAACGACAAAGTTCATAAACTCAGAATTTATTTAAAAGAACTAAGAGAAAGCATGCGCAATCTCAACATTCAAGTTAAAGCAAATATATTATCAGAAAACAATCTCGCATCGCTCAGAAATGAAAACGATCAACTCATAAGAATAATCGTCACCAGAATTAAAAATAGTAAATAAAGAGCTTGTTCGAGTTCAGTTTCAATTTCAATTTCAATTTCAATTTCAAATTATGCCAAGCATTTTTACAAAGATTATAAATAGAGAAATTCCGGGACACATCGTTGCCGAAGATGATAAACACATCGCTATTCTGGATGTAAATCCTAATGCAAAAGGACATACACTTTGTATTCCTAAAAAAGAGGTAAATAAAATATTTGATCTTGAGGAACAAGAATATCTCGACCTCATGCTATTCTCTCGCAAGGTTGCTATCGCACTAGAAAAAGCAGTGCCTTGTAAACGCGTAGGCGTCTCTGTAATAGGTCTTGAAGTTCCTCACGTACATGTACATCTTGTACCGCTACAAACTATGGAAGATATCCAGTTTAAGAAAAAAGTGACACTTACCGATGGAGAATTTAAAGAGCTTGTAGAGGTTATAAAAAGTGAGTTTTAAGACGATTTACAAACTACTAACCAACGCAAAAACTACAATAGCAATGACTGCTAGAGTAATAGCCCCTATTACATAAGTTTGTGACTTTACTTTAAAGAAGGTTTCTTTTTCGGCGCGTTTTAGATTGTACTCATAAAGACGCTCAATATCTTCGGTCCATTTTACGGGATAAATAGGAAATTCACAGTGCTTGCAGTATATCTCTTCACGTACTACATCGGTCGCTTTTTTGACCCAGAAAGTATCTTTCCACTCTTGCTTGAAGCTCAACTCTAGCCCACTATTACTGTAGCATTCTGGGCAGTTGCACTGTAAAATAGTCGTTTGTATGGTCTTTAATTCGGTTGTCATAAAAGAAGTACGATGTATTTGGCTAGTTAGATCTTTCCATGATTCCAGAAAGCGCCAAATTTTGCAGCAAGATTACGGTTTTTGCATCTCTAATCTCTCCATTTTTTAATGCTTTTAACGCTTTCGCGAAAGCGTACTCAATCACAGTGATATCTTCATGTTCTGTTGCCAAACCACCGCCATTACTAACTTTTTGCTCTTCCTCATATGACGCAAGAAACATATGAATGCGCTCTGTGCTTGCACCAGGAGTCATAAAAAAGTCACCCGCTTTTGTAATGTTATCAATGCGATACCCCATCTCCTCCTCTATCTCCCTAATAATCGTTTGTTCTGGAGTCTCATCTTCTATCATCCCTGCACATGCCTCAACGAGAAAACCATCATTCTCATTAAGATATGCTGGCAGTCTAAATTGTTTGATGAGCAATACCGTTTGCCTTTTTACATTATATAGCAGCGCACAAGCTCCATCACCACGATCATACACCTCGCGGCGCACCTGATCCCAAGAGCCATCTTCATTCTGATAGTCAAAATGGACTTTTTTAAGCGTTGCCCACTGATCACTTATAATTTCTTCTTTTATATTTTTTACACGTGTATTCATTCGGCTAGTCGTAGGGAGATTTGCATAGTGGTTCCTTTATTCAATTCTGATTCTAGTACTCTTATGCGTCCGTCATGATACTCCTCAACAATACGTCTTGCGAGGGAAAGTCCAAGACCCCAGCCACGTCTTTTTGTAGTAAAACCTGGTTCAAAAATATTATTAAACTTAGATTTTGGGATTCCTTTACCTGTGTCTGTAATTAGAATTTTGGCAAATCTAGTGTCACGCGAAATTGCGATAGTTAATGCTCCTTTACCCTTCATAGCATCAATTGCATTTTTAATGAGGTTCTCAAAAGTCCACCCATAGAGTTCTTTATTAAGCATCACAGGCAGCTCTCCTTGAGGAACATCTAAGGTGAAATTAATGAGCTTAGAGCTTCTCTTACTCAGATAATCATAGGCTTCCTGTGTCTCTGCTATGATATCTACTTCTTCTAGATCTGGAACAGAGCCTATCTTACTAAAACGATTTGTAATCGTCTCTAGCCTATTGATATCCTTAGTCATCTCTGCAATGTAATCTGGATTTACATTTTCCGTTTTGAGAATTTCTGTCCAACCTACAAGGGATGAAAGTGGTGTACCTATCTGGTGAGCGGTTTCTTTTGCCATACCCGCCCAAAGTAGATTTTGAGCTCCTGCTTTTGAGGTTAAATAATAGAAGTAAATCAATGCCACAAAGAGAATAACAATCACAATAAGCGCAATAGGAAAATACTTAAGCTGATTAATAACAGATGAGTTTCCGTAGTATAAAATCTGACTATCAACTCCGTCATACCCTATTACAATAGGCTCATTAATGAGTGCATACTCCGCTGCGAGACGTTTAAAATCTTCTTGCGAGAGTTTATCTTCTTTATTGATGTTCCTAGGTGTGTAATGGTTTTCTTCTATGCTGTATAAAAGTATAGGGATGGTTCTATTATCACCTATTATAAATTGCTGTAGGGATATAAGCTCATCAGAAACAATGCGTGTATCCCTGTTTCTAGTTTCTAGATTAACATCGCTCGTATTTGCAAAGGCTCTGTAAGCAGCTGCATATATTTCCACTTTAGAACGCTCTGCATCCTTGAGCTGATCAAAAAACAGCGACACATTCCACAAGATGAGTGTGGTAATGATAAGCGAAGCGATGATGATAAACCATCTCGCAATGTGCGGCTGGGCGCTAAAGTTCATAAAAGATTCTTTGTGTTAAAGATACGGGAGAAATTAAAAACGCCGGACCTCCTTATTAATTGCTTGTTGCAATGCCAACTATTAATTTCTACCTATTTCATCTGGGTATAGTGATGGAAGCGCATCACTTTGCCAAAACTCCTTTGTATCCACATCCATGACCGTAAGTGAACCCTTAAAAGCTGCTCCAGTGTCAAGATTCCAGATGTTTGCTTTATTAACAGGAACCAAGGAATTAATACGCGTAGTGGGTGTGTGACCTATATAAATCTCTTCAAATAATTGTAACCGTTTAGGATATAACGGGTCTTCCTTTTTGAGATCCTCTCTCATAGCGCAAGCCATCTCCCAGAGTGTACGATCCCAATAAAATGCGGTACTATGCCACTCGTATTCTGGACCGTTTAAATTTTGAAAACCCGCATGACAGAAAAAGCGATTTTCATCATCTAGATAGTAATCCTCAAAAGTCTTATAAAATTCAATATGCCATTGAATTTCTTGAGCAGATCTCTTTTCATAGCAATCTATTGTACTTTGCCCGCCATGCTGTAACCACTTAGGAGACATTGTTTTTCCTTCTAGCCATTGCTGCACAAGGTCGTCATGATTACCACGTATTAAAGTGACTTTTTTATATTCTTTCTTGATGCGCATTAACTCATCTATAACTGCATCACTCTCACTCCAGCCGTCTACATAATCTCCTAAAAAAATGAGATGATCATCTCGTGTGACATTTGCTCTCTTCATTACCTGCACTAAGGCTCTATAACCTCCATGTATATCTCCGAAAACTAATGTTCTCATACTCTTATTCTTTCTTTTTTAATTTTTCATTCATAACGCACTTTTCTCAGAATACGCATGGCTTCCTTATATCTTCCGTAGACAGCACCATCTAAAACTTTCAAATAAGGTTTCAATTCTACCAGCTTCTGTATGGCTGTTTCAAAACCATTGAGATAACAAATCAAGTAGGTATTAGCTAGATTATATAAATCATTCCACTCCCCTTGATTAAGCTTTATACCTCGTTTCAGTTTATAAAAAATAACATTGTTATTATTAAAAATATGATACAAGGTCTTCTTATCTATCACTGGTGGTTCAAAAATAAGCGTTGTATCAATGGTATAAGTACCGCTTTCGCGAAAGCGTATTACTACCTCTTCTAGTGGATAATATTTAAAGTGCTCTTGTACTCCCAAGTGTACAAATTCTTGAATTTTGAAGCAATCCTCATCATAAGTAATAGTTACCTCATCTAGTGTTGAGTAAAATAGTTTTACTTGTTCATTAATGAGCTCTATATCTACCCGAGAGTAGTACGTCTGACCTTTAACCACTTTTTTATTTCCAGCCCAGCACAACACAAACTGCTCTTTAAACACCTTATAAGTGCTCTCCATGTCCTTATGACGATGATTTACAAAGTCCATTACACCATCAAGCGTGAGACCTATGCTGTTTTTTGCGTGATTTTCTATTGCCGCAACAATCTCACTATTTACATCTACAATATCTGACTTGAACGTCTTAGGCATAGACATACTCCCATCTCTAAAAAACACCGTACCACCCCAATATTTCCAGATATTACGCAGTAACGCTGTAAGCTTATCTTGTGCTCGTATGGTAACAAGTCCCACTACTTTGTCTTGCGGCAAATTAGGAAAAGGAATATTCTCATAAGATATAATAGGAGGATTATCTAAGTATGCATTTATGAGATTCTGCAGTTTGCTGTCATCAAAAAATGGCACACCTATAATAGCATTTTCGCCATCATCTACGCCTATTACTATAAAAGAATTGTTCTTTGGGTTACTGTTAGAAAGCGCACAAATATGCTTTAAAAACTTTGCTTTCCCTTCTTTGTTACTGATGTCAATCTTACGTTTTTTGTCGTAGAAACTGTTCTCGTCATTATGAGCGAGTAAGTTCTTGACAAGAAGGCGTTTATTGATCATCGCATTATTTCATTAGTCAGCTTGCAATCAACTTTTATTTACAATAGTAGAAGATGCTTGTGCCGTACTAAGCACCACGAGATCAGCAATATTTACATGATAAGGTCTTGATACTACAAAATGAATAATATCTGCAATATCTTCTGGTTGTAGGCAATCAAAACCTTGATACACCTTATCTGCTCGCTTGTCATCATTTTTAAAGCGAACTTTACTAAAGTCTGTTTCTACCATTCCAGGATGTATGGCTCCTACTCTGATGTTGAATTTATTTAGATCAATGCGCATCCCTTGATTAATAGCATCTACGGCATGCTTACTTGCGCAATACACATTACCATTAGGGTACACTTCTTTGGCAGCGGTAGACCCTATGTTGATTATATGTCCGCTTTTACGTGCGGTCATTTGTGGAATAATCGCCTTACTCACATAAAGCAATCCTTTTACGTTAATGTCAAGCATAGCGTCCCAATCCTCTATAGATCCGCTTTGTATAGGGTCGAGTCCGTGAGCATTACCTGCGTTATTAATTAGGATATCTATTTGTTTGAAATCTTCTGGTAGGTCTAAAATAGCTTTTTGTACATCCTCATTATTTCTCACATCAAAATTGAGTATCTGTACTTGCACGAGCTTACTTAATTCATTTTTGAGAGTATCAAGTTCTTCTTGACGTCGCCCGCAGAGAATAAGATTTATAGATTCATTTGCAAAGCGTATTGCTGTGGCTCTACCTATCCCGCTGGTTGCGCCTGTTATAAGTGCTGTTTTCATTTCTTTTGAGGTTTTTTTTATTTTATAATCTACGCTACTTCTTCTCCTGTACTAGCTTCCAGCAGTTCAAACCAATCTTTTCTTTCAAGATTAATCGCTACTGCTGCTACAGCATTTGTGATGCGGTCTTTACTTGTAGTCCCTATAACTGGATGAATATTTGCTGGGTGTTTGAGCAACCATGCTAACAGTAGTTGGTCTTCAGTTGCGTTATACTTATCGCCTAGTTCCTTCAATTTTTTCTTAATGCGCATATTCTGTGGAGTGTCTTCTCTAAAAACAGAACCCAGCGGACTCCAACTCATTGGCGTGATTTGATGAGCCATCATATAATCTAGCGTTCCGTCTGTAAGTGAAGAACGCTCAGTGATAGAAATCTCAATTTGATTTGCGCTTACCTTACTTTTTGTTGCCACTAAGTCTACGCCTCGCGGTGTAAAATTAGATACTCCAAAATCCTTAATCTTGCCTTGGTGTTGTAATTGGCTCACTGCCTCATGAACTTCATCTGGCTCAAGTAGCGGACTAGGTCTGTGTAATAAAAATAAATCTAGGTATTCAGTACGCAGCTCTTTCAGTGACCTTTCGGCACTTGAGATGATGTACTCTTTATCATATTGATAATGTTTGATGGTATTTTCTGCTCGTGCATCGCCTTTCATTTGGATACCGCATTTGCTTATGATTTGTATATGGTCTCTGGAGATATTCGCTTTCGCGAAAGCGTTACCCCATTCACCCTCTGTCGTGTAATCACCATAAATATCTGCATGATCAAAAGTGGTAATGCCTTTCTCTAAACAATGGTTCATAGTCTCAATCATTTGCTGCTGATTGAATTGCTTACCCCACACACCCCACGTCATGCAACCTTGAATAATTCTTGAAAATTTCATTATCGTTTTTTAATTTGCGTTCAGAATAAAATTACCGCTTTTAAAACTAGCCAAATGTGTGCGAAGCCCTTTATTTTCCTTTATTTTTAACCAAATGTTAACAAGCTTTATTGGAATAAAATGTGATTTTGCGACGTTAGAAGTATCTGCTTAATAGAATTTGAAATTATGGAAGAAAATACTACTGCTATTGATATACAGGCTATCAATGAGAAGATAGAAAGAGAGAGTGCCTTTGTAGACATTCTCGCAATGGAAATGAACAAGGTAATCGTAGGTCAAAAACACATGATTGAGCGTTTACTTATAGGTCTTTTAGGTCGTGGTCATATTCTCTTAGAAGGAGTTCCAGGTCTTGCAAAAACACTAGCGATTAATACGCTTGCACAAGCCGTAGACGGATCTTTCTCTCGTATACAGTTTACTCCAGATTTACTTCCAGCAGATGTAGTGGGAACACTTATCTATAACATGAAGCTTGCAGACTTTAGCATCAAGAAGGGTCCTATTTTTGCAAACTTTGTGCTTGCAGATGAGATTAACCGTGCTCCTGCCAAAGTGCAATCTGCACTGCTAGAGGCGATGCAAGAAAAGCAAGTAACCATAGGTGATGAAACCTTTGTTCTTGATAAACCATTCTTAGTAATGGCAACTCAAAACCCTGTAGAGCAAGAAGGTACTTACCCACTTCCAGAAGCACAAATAGACCGTTTTATGCTTAAAACGGTAATTGATTACCCAACAATAGCAGACGAACAACTCATTATACGCCAAAACTTAAAGGGTTCTTATGAAAAAGTAAATCCTGTAGTTACAGTGGCGCAAATTTTACGTGCACAAGAAGCTGTAAAAGAAGTATACATGGATGAAAAAATTGAGAAGTACATTCTCGATATCATCTTTGCAACTCGCTACCCAGAAAATTATGGACTAGCAGATCTTAAGCCTCTTATTAATTTTGGAGCATCTCCTCGTGGTAGTATTAACCTTGCAACTGCTGCAAAGTGTTATGCTTTTATAAAGCGTAGAGGGTATGTAATTCCAGAAGATGTAAGAGCCGTCGTACACGATATCTTACGCCACCGTATAGGAATCACCTATGAGGCAGAAGCAGAAAACATCACCTCTGTAGATATCATCAACAAGATTGTAAATCAGATTGAAGTACCATAGTCTTTAGATAAAAAGACCATTTGTAACCCTCATACTATTACATAAAAGGCAAGAAGAACCATTGGATACTAAGGAACTCTTAAAGAAAGTACGCAAGATTGAGATAAAGACACGTAGACTGTCTGATCATATCTTTGGTGGTGAGTACCACTCTACTTTTAAAGGACGTGGTATGACTTTTTCTGAGGTGCGCCAGTATCAATTTGGTGATGATGTACGTAACATCGATTGGAATGTAACCGCTCGCTATAGCGAACCTTACATTAAAGTCTTTGAAGAGGAGCGCGAGCTCACCATGATGCTCGTAGCAGATGTGTCTGGGTCAGAATTTTTTGGTACAGATAAGCAATTTAAAAGCGAGATTGTGACAGAAGTTGCTGCGACGCTAGCCTTTAGCGCCATGCAGAATAACGATAAAATAGGTCTCATCCTTTTTACAGATGAGATAGAATTATTTATACCTCCTAAAAAAGGAAAGTCCCACGTACTCCGCATCATACGCGAACTACTAGAATTTAAGCCAAAATCCAAGAAAACAGACCTTTCTCAAGCTATTAAATACTTGAGTAATGTAATGAAGAAGAAAGCAATTGTTTTTGTGCTTTCAGACTTTATTACAGATGGTTATGAGCAAACGATGAAAATCGCTGCAAATAAACATGATATTACAGGCATACGCATTTATGATGAGCGCGAGGAAAGCATCCCAAGTCTAGGTATTGTACAGATGGAAGATGAAGAAACTGGCGAACTCATGCTTGTAAATACAAGTTCAAAAAAAGTGCGTAGCGATTACAGTAATTATTACCGAGAGCGTGTAGATTATTTTAAAGAAACCTTTAAACGTAGCGGTGCAGGAGTGATAGATGTAAGGACAGATGAGAGCTATGTAAAGAAGCTACTAGGCTATTTCAAGAGAAGAGGATAAGGTTAAAATAAAAAGTTTAGATTACAACAATTAATGAATAACAACGTAACATACATAACAACTCCTAAGAATGCGATTCTTCGTGCGTTATCGTTATTCTTATTGCTATTTATTCCCTCACTTCACGTTCATTCGCAAGATGATGTACGTGCCACCATAGATTCTACAAGTATTCTCATAGGCCAGCAAATCAATTACATCATTGAGGCGCTAGCAAATGATGGTGAAGCTGTTATTTTTCCAGAAGGACAGACTTTTAGTCCGCTGGAGGTTATTGAGAGTTATGCGATTGATACAGCAAGTTCTACCTCTGCTAGAATGAAGCTTATTAAAAAATATGGCTTGACACAGTTTGACAGTGGTCGTTATGTAATCCCAAAACAAAAAGTAATTATAGGCACAAGAACGGTTGAAACAGACACCTTTCTTGTTGAGGTAAATAATGTGATTCTTGACACCGTAAATCAGGGATTATATGACATTAAACCTATTATAGACCTACCAAGAGACTATAGCAACTGGTGGAAATATCTGTTATGGATTATACCAGTAGTGGTAGCGATTTCATTATTCTTATGGTGGTTATTACGTCGCAACAAGAAACAAAAAGAAGCAGAGCAATACATCCCTCCTTTTGAGCAAGCAATGGCTACTCTTACAGAGCTAGATAGTAAAAACCTCATTGCCGAAGCTAAGTACAAAGAATACTACTCTGTACTCACAGACGCCATACGTCGCTATTATGAGGAAAAGGTGTACGATCGTTCTATGGAAAGCACCACAGACGAGCTTATTGCCCGTCTTGAGATGGAACGCGATAGTGGTCATATCGATTTTAGCAAGCATACTATTGCTAGTATTAAAGATATTTTTAAACGTGCAGACCTTGTAAAATTTGCGCGTGTGAATCCGCCAGAAGGAAAGGCACAAGCAGATAGAATTGCTGTAGAAGATATTGTAAAACAAACTAGAGAAGCATTACCACCTCCTACTGTTGAGGAATTAATGATGCAGGAAGATTACAGAGAGGAGCTTTCGCGAAAGCGTAAAAGGAAACTTTGGCTTTCTGGAATAGGCGGTATCCTCGCAATTTTACTACTAGCTACAGGAATAGGAATCGCTGTCAAAGGATATAGTGAAGTGAAGGATTTTGTCTTTGGAAACATGACAAGAGAGCTTGCTGAAGGTAACTGGATCACGAGTGAATATGGTATCCCTTCTATGGTAATAAGTACTCCAAAGGTTCTTACACGTCAAGAAGTACCATTACCACCAGAGGCTCAAGGAAAGATTGAAGCAACAGCATTTGGATGGCAAACCTTTCCTGCAAACGTGACTATTGGTGTGTACCAATTTAAGTTCCCAAAAGGCGCCGATGTAAAAGTAGAACAATTGATATCTAGCCAACTTGCTATGTTTGAAGCAAACGGATTCTCGGCAGATATTCTTAAGAGTGAGAAGTTTGCTACACCAAATGGTGCAGAAGGAATAAAAACTTTTGGTAGTGGCTCGCAGGTTATTGATCAGGAAAAAGGAACTGTAGATGCTGGAGAGTATGCATTCATAACATTCCAAGCAGAAAATGTGATTCAGCAACTATTCATTAGTTGGCACGATGAAGATCCCTACGGAAAAGAAATCGCAGAGCGCGTGATGCAAAGTATCGAACTCCAGGCAAAAGAAAAAGAAGAGAACTAATGCTAAGCAATTTTGAATTTACTAATCCTGAGTTTTTCTGGCTGTTTCTAGCACTGCCAGTTGCCATTGCTTGGTATATATGGAAACGCAAGAAGCAAACCCCAGCGGTAAAGCTTTCAAGCATCAAAGGTTTTAAAACTGGAAGCAGCTTACTACCTAAACTTAGACCATTATTATTTATACTACGTCTTGCTGCATTAAGCTTAATAATCGTTGCACTAGCGAGACCTCGAAATGTGGAAGTATCTACTAAGACAAAGACTACAAAGGGAATCGATATTGTAATCGCAATAGACGTATCTGCCAGTATGCTGGCAAAAGATTTACGCCCTAATAGACTAGAAGCTCTTAAAAAGGTAGCTGCCAGCTTTATAAATGGACGTCCTAATGATCGTATAGGTCTTATAGAATATGCAGGTGAGAGTTTTACAAAAACACCGATTACCAGTGATAAGAGTATTGTACTAAGTGCACTTAAAAGTATTCAATACAATAACATTATAGAAGGAGGAACTGCTATAGGTATGGGACTCGCCACTGGTGTAAACCGTCTTAAAGACAGTAAGGCACTAAGCAAGGTGATTATTTTAATGACAGACGGTGAGAATAACGCAGGGCAGATAGATCCTCGTATCGCTGCAGAGCTTGCTCAAGAATTTGGCATTAAAGTATATACTATTGGGATGGGAACAAACGGGATGGCGTTATCACCGTACGCTCGTAATGCAAATGGAACTTTTGTGTACGAGAATATCCAAGTAACCATTGATGAGGAGCTACTAGAAGAAATTGCAGCCACCACCGGCGGACAATATTTTAGAGCTACTAATAATGAGAAGCTACAAGAAATCTATGATGAGATAGATAAGCTTGAACGTACGGATGTAGAGGAGTTTAAATACACCAACTATGAAGAAAAATATCGCCCGCTTATATTACTCGCTGGGTTATTACTACTCATAGAATTACTGTTGAAATATACAGTATTCAAGAGTTTTGTTTAAAAATAAATAGCGCTTCAAGAAAGCAACTATGTATCTATTAGAAGAAAAAATATGGTTTTGGTTACTGCTCGCTATTCCGGCGGTGATACTCTTGTACCTTGGTGTAATTATCTGGCAACGCAGTGCACAGAAGAAATTTGCCAATGCTAAGTTACTTAAGAAACTGAGCCCAAACAGGTCTTACTTTAAGACTGGTCTTAAAGTATTAGTAGTATGTTTTGCCATATTATTTCTAGTTGTAGGGCTTGTAAATCCTAAAATAGGGACTAAACTAGAAACGGTAAAAAGAGAAGGTGTAGATGTTGTGTTTGCCATAGATGTATCAAAATCTATGCTTGCGGAAGATATAGCTCCCAATCGAATAGAAAAATCAAAACAGCTCGTAACTCAGATTATTAATAATCTAGGCAGTGACCGTATAGGAATCATCGCATATGCTGGTAGTGCTTATCCACAGCTTCCTATTACTACAGATTATAGTAGTGCAAAGCTCTTCTTGAGCCAGATGAACACAGATATGTTATCTAGTCAAGGAACAGCTATCGGGGAAGCAATCGAACTTGCCAAAACCTACTATAACGACGAAGAACAAACCAATAGAGTATTGTTTATAATTTCTGACGGTGAGGATCACGTAGGTGAATCTTCTAATATAGCAGAGCAAGCAAATGATGAAGGTATCCGCATTTTTACAATTGGCGTAGGAAAATCAGAAGGAGGGCCCATTCCATTAAAACGAAATGGTATCGTACAATCTTATAAAAAAGATCAAAATGGCGAGACTGTAATTACGCGTCTGGATGATACTACTTTAAAAGAGATTGCTTCTGGAGCAAATGGAGAATACATTGACGGAAGCAACACCGCCACTGTAGTAGAAACGGTACAGAATTTGCTTAACGGAATGGATAAGAAAGAGTTTGAAGCAAAGCAATTTGCAGATTTTGAAGATCAGTTTCAATGGTTTTTGGGAGCTGGATTATTACTATTGTTTTTAGACATCTTTTTACTAGAACGTAAGACTAGTTGGCTTAAAAAACTAAACCTATTCAACGATAATTAAACATCCTCACCAAACCGCTCCCTCACAAGAGTGAAGTAATAGCGAAATGTACAATGAAACAGTTTATAACTAAAATATCACACATAACGAAGTCTCCTTTACAAGGTGGCAAAGGTTTACTATTTGTAGTAGCCCTACTACTCTCGTTTACCATCGCAGCACAAGATAAAAAAGCGGCACCTCTAGAAAACCCTTATGCAGATCAAGCTCGAGAGCTCATTGTAGAAGGGACGGAAGCTATGGTTAATCAAGAAGGTGGCGTTGTGGATTTTAACGCTTTCGCGAAAGCGGAATCAAATTTAAGAGCAGCAATCTCATTGACACCAGAGAGTGTTCCTGCAAAGTATAATGCGGGTAACAATTACTACAAGAACAAAAGATGGGAAGAAAGTACAGATGCCCTGGTAAAAGCTACTGCAGTTGCTCAAACTAAAAAGGAAAAACACAAAGCCTTTCATAACCTTGGGAATGCTTTATTCCAACAAGAGCAATGGGATGGTGCAGTCGAGGCTTATAAGAATGCATTGCGTGCAGACCCTACAGATGAAGAAACTCGTTACAATCTACAACTAGCCAAGAAAGAGAAAGAAAACGATGGTGGTGGCGGTAGTGACAACGACGATAAAGAAGATCAAGACGAAGATAAAAAAGAAGACGAGAAGAAGGAAAACGAAGAAGGCGACGGAGATAAGAAAGAAGGAGAAGACGGCGACAAAGATGAAACCGATGATAAAGGAGAGCAAAAAGAGGATGACGGTGAAAAGAAAGAAGATGATAATGGAAAGCCTGAAGACAAAGATAAAAAGCAAGATGGTGGCGAGGGTGAAGAAGATAAAAAACAACCTCCACCACAGCCTAAACAAGGACAGTTATCTCCTCAACAAGTGCAAAGCTTACTAAAAGCTATGCAGGATCAAGAGAAGAAAACGCAAGAAAAGATGAACGCACAAAAAGTGAAAGGTGCAAAAGTCAAAACTGAGAAAGACTGGTAATGAAGATGAAATTAAACATACTAATTCTATTCTTACTCGCAACATTAACAACCGTTGCACAAGACGTACAGTTTAACGCAAAACTGAGTAAAAACAGACTAGGTGTAAATGAACGTTTACGTGTAGATTTTACAATGAATCAAGATGGTGACAACTTTAAGTCTCCAGATTTTGATGGCTTTACTGTGGTGGGTGGTCCTAGTCAAACTACGAGCAGACAGTGGATTAATGGAAAAGGTAGCTTTTCAAAGACATTTTCTTATTTCTTAACCCCTACAAGACAGGGGAACTTAGAAATAGGACAGGCAGAAATAACCGTAGATGGTCAGGTTTATAAGTCACCAGCGGTTCCCGTAGTAGTCACTGGTGCTGTAGAAATACCTAAAGACCCAAACGACCCCACCTACCTAGCTAAAGAAAATGTACATCTGGTAGCAGAAGTTTCAAAAACAAGCCCTTACCTCAATGAGGCTTTTACCGTAGTATATAAGCTTTACGTGTCTGAAACTACATCTGTAAATAATTGGCGCGAAATTGAATCACCAAAATTTGCAGATTTCTGGAATCAAAGTGCAGATGAGAAACAGTTTAAAATATACGATGGCACCTACCAAGGGAAACCATATAGATATGTCATCTTAAGACGTACCGTACTTTACCCTCAAAAAACAGGAAAACTAGAGATTGAACCTCTTAGCCTCAGCGTGGCTGTGAGTGTGCCTACTAATCGAAGAGATATATTTGGGAGACCACTTAGTAAAAGTGCAAATATTACCGTAAGTGCTGCAAAGAGAATTGTAGATGTAAAACCACTGCCAGAAGCGGGGAAACCCGAGTATTTTGGTGGAGCCGTAGGAGAATTTGAATTTGCGGTAACTACAGATAAAGACTCCCTAGACGCTGGCGAAGCATTACAGATGAGTGTTGAAGTAAAAGGAAAAGGAAACTTAAAACTTTTTGAGCTCCCAGAACCTAAATTACCAAGCTCCCTAGAAGTATACGAACCAGAAAATGGCGACCGAATACGCACTAATCTGGCAGGGATGAGTGGTATGAAAAAAAATACGTACACGGTAATTCCTCAATTTAAGGGTACCTATCCAATACCACCACTCTCTTTTTCTTATTTTAACCCTAAGACTAAAACATACGAGCGTCTCACATCTGATGATATTGTCGTTACTGTAAATAATGGACCTTTAGAAAATTCGGTAGCCACAGATAGCAGTGTTCCTAGTGGTGAAGAAGCAGTTGCTGCTCAAAATCAGTTTCAATATATTAAAACAAAAGCCAATTTAACTCCTGTCTTAAAGGAACAGTTTTTTAAAAGTAATACGTTCTGGACATTAGTAATTGTCCCTTTTCTTTTGATTCCGCTTGCGATGATTGTTCGTAAAAAGCGAGATGCTTATGCCAGTGATGTCACGGGTAATAGAATTAGAAAAGCAGATAAGCTAGCTCGTAAATTTTTAAGTACTGCAAAGAAAAGTCTAGGTAACCAGAAAGAGTTTTATATCGCAATGGAACGAGCACTGCATAACTATCTCAAAGCAAAGCTAAACATTACTACTAGTGAGATGTCTAAAGATCGTATCACAAGACTCCTAGAGGAAAGAAATGTAGAGACTGCTACTAATATTGAGTTTATAAGCTTATTAGAAAGCTGTGAGTTTGCAAGATACACTCCTACTGGAGATGTAGCGATGCAGCAAGATTATGACAAGGCTGTACGAGTAATAAGCACTTTAGATAAACAACTGTAACATGAGAAACGCAATCAATTATCTCGTAGTGACCGTTTTTATGCTAACGGCCATTTTTACCACCGCACAAACACCAGAGCAACTTTTTGAGCAAGGCAATAGCCATTATGCAAATGGTCAGTTTCAAGAAGCTATTGATGCTTACAAAAAGGTACTAGATACTAATCAAGAGAGCGCTTCCATTTATTATAATCTAGCAAATGCACATTTTAAACTCAATAATGTTGCTCCAAGCATCTATTATTATGAGAAAGCAAAGCGGCTAGCTCCTGCAGATCAAGAGATAAAAAACAATGCCTCTTTTGCAGAGAAGATGACCATAGATGCCATCACACCCTTACCAGAAAACACGTTTAAAAAGTGGTATAATAGCGTACTTACATTATTCACTACAGACGGATGGGCATATGCAACGGTACTATTTGTTGCATTGTGTACACTGTTATTTTTAGGGTATTACTTTACCGCTAGTTCTACTAAGAAACGTGCGCTATTTGTGTCGTCATTAGTTAGTCTTTTACTCGCGGTGTTTTCAATATTATTTGCTTATTCAGCTTTCGCGAAAATATCCAAGGACAACCCAGCAATCGTATTTGCAAAAGAATCTCAAGTAAAAGGAGAGCCTACTTTATCGAGTCAAGAAGCATTTTTATTACATGAAGGCACAAAAGTAATGGTGCTGGAAACTGTAGACAATTGGAAAAAAATACTTCTTGTGGATGGGAGAACGGGCTGGATTCCCACTACAGATATTAGAGAATTGTAAAAACAACTCTTGCTCCTTTGACTCCACTACAAGAACAAATAATACACTTTCTCTAGCCAATAGAGTAATACTATCAATCCCACAACTACGTTTTGCTCAAGCTTATTAAGATTAATAGCCCTTATAGGTATGTAATTAACTTAAGTCTTCCCTAATCAAAGCCATAGTTATAAAAGCCTGAGGCAATCATAAAAACTATTTTATGCCTTTTAGGAGGTATTAAATTTATTTATCTTTATCATTAATTATATTAAACAATGCTCAAGGCTTTTATCTTGTATTCACTAGCTTTAATGCTGTCCTTCTCTATTTTGGGCCCAGCATTTCTTGCGTTACTTGATAATGAAGCAGATATAGAGGTTGTACAAGACATTGAAGAGGAGAACAATGAGACCAAAAAAGAACTTGAAGAGTATGAAAAATTCTTCAGCGACCTTGCTTTTTTCCCGATTGAAGTAGACGAAACTGCTGAGCTTTCTAGCTATTCCTACTTTATGAGTACTTATGGTTATACTCAGGATATTAATATTCCACCGCCAGACTATAGATTATCTTAACCCTGACTCTTTTATCAGGTATATGTAGAGGCGTAAACTTACGTTTCGTTTTCGCGTAAGCAAACCCACAATTATTATTTAAAAAACTGCATTTCTACTTTAATAGAAGTGTTCAAATCACGAATTATGTTCAAATATTTAAAAAACGACTTACCCGCAAGTGTTGTTGTATTTTTTGTTGCACTACCCTTATGTCTTGGTATTGCTCTAGCCAGTGGCGCTCCATTATTTTCCGGTTTAATCGCAGGTATTATAGGTGGTATTGTAGTAGGTGCCCTAAGTGGATCACACATAGGTGTTAGTGGTCCTGCCGCAGGGCTTGCTGCAATTGTTCTCACAGCAATAGGTGCTTTGGGTGGTTATGAAAACTTTCTAGTAGCCGTTGTACTAGGAGGTGTGATACAACTAGTGTTTGGATTCTTAAAAGCAGGGATTATAGGGTATTACTTCCCTTCATCAGTAATTAAAGGGATGCTTACGGGTATTGGAATCATTATCATATTCAAGCAAATTCCTCACTTTTTTGGATATGATGAAGATCCAGAGGGAGACTTTGCTTTCTCGCAAATAGATGGAGAGAATACCTTATCTGAGCTAGGAAATATTGCTGGCTCTATAAGTATAGGAGCAACTGTTATTGGAGTTATAGCCCTAGCAATTCTCATTTTGTGGAGTAATGTACTCTCAAAAAAAGGGAAATTTTTCCAGTTAGTACAAGGACCTCTAGTTGCCGTAGCTATTGGCATCATCTATTACATAAGTACGTCTGGAACATCATATGGAATTAGTGCAGAGCACCTAGTAAGCGTACCTGTACCAGATAGTGTAGATAGTTTTATAGGTCAATTTGCTTTTCCAAATTTTGGCGCAATAACAAACCCAGCTATATGGGTCACTGCATTTACCATAGCACTTGTGGCAAGTCTTGAGACACTACTTTGTGTAGAAGCAACAGATAAACTAGATCCAGAAAAAAGGGTAACACCTACTAATCGTGAATTACTTGCTCAAGGTACGGGTAACATCTTATCTGGTATGATAGGAGGACTACCTGTAACACAGGTAATCGTAAGATCATCTGCAAACATACAATCTGGTGGTAAGACAAAGATGGCCGCTATTATTCACGGTTTCTTATTATTAATTTCTGTAATTCTAATACCTACTTTACTTAATAAAATACCACTTTCTGTACTTGCAGCTATCTTACTTATTGTAGGATACAAACTTGCAAAACCAGCTACCTTTAAAGCGATGTGGAATGCAGGATGGAAACAATTTGTGCCATTTATTGTAACGGTAGTAGGTATCTTCTTTATTGATCTTTTATGGGGTATAGGTCTTGGACTTGCCGTAGGTATCGTAGTGGTACTTTACAAAAGTTACAAGAACTCCCACTTCTTACACAAAGAGGATATAAGTAATGGTACTGAAAAAATGAAAATGACCCTTGCAGAAGAGGTGACATTCTTTAATAAAGGAGCTATCTTAAAGGAACTTGACAACCTTCCAGAAAACTCTTACCTTGAGCTAGATGTACGTAAAACAAGATTTTTAGATAATGATATTATAGAGATACTAGAAGACTTTGCTCATAAAGCAAAGACCCGTAACATCAATATCAAACTAATATCAGAACGAGGTACTGTAGAGAATCCTCCAAGCTATATAGAATTCTTTAAGTTTAGACCAAAAACAGCATAAACGTAAATTAATCATCACAGTAAATGTGATTAAAAATATATTATGAAAACATTTAATCAGGCGATTCAAGACGCTACAACGCCACAAGGCGCTTTAGATATTTTAAAAGAAGGAAACAAAAGATTTGTTGCTGCAAAAGCGGCAGATAGAAATCTACTAGACCAAGTAAAGGATACTACTGGTGGGCAGTGGCCACACTCTGTAGTGTTGAGCTGTATAGATTCACGTGTACCAGCAGAGCTTGTGTTTGATCAAGGTATAGGTGATATATTCAGCGCACGCGTAGCGGGTAACATCGTAAACGAAGATGTACTAGGTAGTATTGAGTACGGATGTAAAGTTGCTGGGTCAAAACTCGTAGTTGTATTGGGTCACACCTTGTGTGGTGCCGTAAAAGGTGCTTGTGATGATGTACAATTAGGTAACATCACCGCATTATTATCAAAAATACGTCCAGCCGTACACGCAGTAGAGAAGCCGAAGGATGCTGCAGACCGTACTAGTGCAAATAAGACATTTGTAAACGATGTAGTCACAAAAAATGTACACTTAACGATAGAAAAGATGCGCGCAGATAGCCCACTTCTTACCGAAATGGAAAATGATGGTGATATCAAGATAGTAGGAGGCGTTTATGACATCTCAAATGGCGAAGTAACATTTGTATAGTAAAACCGCTTTCGCGAAAGCGTAACTCATAACTGTATACGCTTCGTAAGAATTAAAACGTTAAATTGATAGGGTGGTTTCGTTAAGAAGTCACCCTATTTTTATTTAAAAAACTAACTTTCTGTTTTTACATCAACCTAACCATTATGAAAAACTTCTTTAAACACCTTAAAGGCGATGCCTTTGGAGGAATTACTGCAGGAATTGTAGCCCTACCACTAGCTCTCGCCTTTGGGGTGTCTTCTGGTCTGGGACCAAGTGCCGGATTATATGGTGCTATTTTCATCGCATTTTTTGCGGCTCTTTTTGGAGGCACATCTACTCAAATATCAGGACCTACGGCTCCTATGACGGCGGTAAGTATGGTGGTTATTGCAGGTATTATTGCAACTTTTGATGGTGATGTAGAGAAAGCACTACCAGCGATACTCACAGTTTTCTTATTAGCTGGGCTCTTTCAGATTGTACTGGGTGTAATGGGTATAGGTAAATACATTAAGTACATTCCTTATCCTGTAGTTTCTGGTTTTATGACCGCTATAGGCGTTATGATTCTTATTACACAGCTTTTGCCTGCAGTGGGTTATTATCCTAATCAAGATGAGAGTTATGTAGATAGTTTCAAACCGCAAGCGCAAGAGATTGTTCTAGATAAGATTTTACAAGATGAGGCAGGCGAAGGCCTCCTAGTTTTAGAAAACTTTGAAGAAACTATACGTAGAGCAAAACTTACAGACGATACCGATGTATACAAAGAAGCGGTAACGCTTGCAAAAGCATCATCATCTGGAGTAGTTGGCACCTTTAAGGTAATGGGACGCGCAATACAAAACATAAACTGGATAGAGCTAGCTCTTGCACTTGCTACCATATTTATTATTTATGGCTTTAAACGCATTACAACCGCAGTGCCTAGTACACTTGTTGCACTATTGGTCGTGTCAGGAGTAGCCTATTTTGCACCCTTTGAATACAGAGCTATTCAAGAAATTCCTAGCGGATTTCCAGTGCCTAAGCTTTCCATAATTACAGATTTTGAGTTTAGCATTATATCGCCATATATCCTTACTGCACTGTCACTTTCATTTCTAGGAGCAATAGACTCACTCCTCACCTCTGTAGTAGCAGATAATATGACAAAAACTAGACACAAGCCTAACAAAGAACTTATAGGTCAAGGTATAGGTAACTCTATCGCTTCATTTTTTGGAGGAATACCTGGTGCTGGAGCAACGATAAGAACGGTAGTAAATATTAACTCTGGTGGTAAAACCAAATTATCAGGAATGATTGCTGGTGTATTACTCCTTTTCATACTCCTAGCCCTAGGTCCTATCGCTTCACAAATACCGGCAGCAGTACTTGCAGGTATACTTATTACCGTAGGTATAGGGGTGATGGATTACAAAGGGCTTAAAGCGATCCCTAATCTTCCTAAAGATTTAAAGGTGGGACCTATAAAACTAAGTTCTGAAGTTATTATAATGCTTGTGGTACTCGTGCTATCTGTAGTGTGGGACCTAGTGGCAGCAGTAGGAATTGGGCTTGTGCTATCGTGCCTTGTGTTTATGAAAAAAATGGGTGACTTTACCTCTAGACAGTCTAAAGTTTTTGACCTACGCGCCGCCGAAAAGAATAAGGTTTTATGGAGTGACGAACTTATTTTTCCAGATCACCTTAAAGAGGAGGTATTTATAAAACACCTTCGTGGTCCGTTATTTTTTGGGTATACTAGCGAATTTTCTGCACTTACGAAGCAGATACCTGCTACTGCGTCAGACGTCATCTTGCGTATGGGGCGTGTGCCTTATGTAGATCAGTCTGGTGTATATGCAATAGAAGACACGATTCTCCAACTTAACCAAGGCGGAATTAATGTGCATATTGTAGGCTTAAGGAAACAGCCTAAATATATGCTAGAACGTATTAAAATTATCCCTGAGTTAATTCCAGAAACAGAAGTTTACGATACTTTTGAAGCGTGTATCAACTCCCTTAACAAGCAAGTAAAAGATAGATATTAAATAGATGGTGTAGGGTGTAATTACGCTTTCGCGAAAGCGTAACCATCTACATTTTTAAATATTAGAAGAGTCGTCTGTTTCAGTCGGCTCTTCTTCTTTATCTGGGTTGTAGATATCTTCATCCTTTGCTTTTTTGAGAATAGAAGGAAGAAGTGCAGGTGCCAAAGGTTGAATGATGGGATATAACACCGATTGCTCTTTTTTATCGTCACCTATAAATGATATTTGACGGTCTGCAGCATCTATAAACATGAGTACTACGCTAATTAAGAAAGCAAATTTAAGTACTGCAAAGGCTGCTCCTACTATCTTGTTTACAATGCCAAGCATCGCAAAATTTGCCACTTTGGTAAGTAATTTTCCCGCTAGAGAGACCACAAGTACAATAATGATAAAGGTCGCAGCAAAGGCAGTAAGATTTATAATTTGCTCACTCCACGCTGTTTTTTCTACAAGCCAGTCCCCTACGTAATGAGAAAAGTGGATGGCTCCGTAAATTCCAGCAACAAGCCCTACAAGAGATGCTAGCTCTACAAATAATCCCTTGCGCAATCCTTGAATAGCGCCTAGTATTAAAATAATACCAAAAATGATGTCAATAGTGTTCATGCGCTAAAGATAGTAATTTCAGTTAATGGTGGTATTTTTGCAGCTTAAAATTGGTATAGATGCTATTTCATGGCATTACCCAAAAGCTTTCACCTATTGAAGCTTAACCGCGAGAAGAAATTCACGTACAGAAGAGAAATATATGGCTAGAGACGAACAACTCAAAGAACGATATGCGGCGGTAGTTGATAAACTATCTACCCGTTTTGCAGATGGTGATAAAGGCGCTATGGATTTAGATAGCATTATCTACCTCATAGGTATACAAGAATTAGGACAGCTAGATAAAACTTTTAAAAAAGACGAGAAAATGAACTTGATGCATATTGCCATCTGTCGTTTACTTGAACCATTTGGGTATTATCAATATGATTATGATGATCCTGAAGGATGGCCTCACTATAAAGTGCTAGAAGCACTGCCACCACTTAAGGCTGGTGAGCAACAAATACTCATGAAAGATGCGATTGTACAATACTTTCTTGAAAAAGGCTTAATCTCTTAAAAACTAAACACGGTAGCGACTATATAATCTTACTGCTTTTACGGCTTTGTTATACTGCTACACCCCAATTTTATTCTTAAATTTGCCATTTCCTTTTAGAGGGTAAAAAGACGTATTATGTTAGATAAAATCAAAGAACACATTGAAAAAGTAAAGGCCTTTAAAGCCGAAACTTTAGAAGAGGTTGAAGCATTCAGAATCAAGTATTCTGGAAAGAAAGGACTTGTGAATGATTTTATGGCAGACTTCCGTAACGTGCCTAATGAGATGAAGCGCGAGTATGGACAGGTAATTAATACACTTAAAGCAAGTGCCCTTGAAAAGGTAAACGAGCTTAAAGAAAAACTAGAAGGAGCAGAAGAGGCTACGGCTACTGGTGATTTATCACGCCCAGGTGAACCTATTGAAATAGGAGCACGCCACCCTATCTCTATTGTAAAAAATCAGATTATTGATATTTTCTCTCGTATAGGATTCAACGTTTCTGAGGGTCCAGAAATAGAAGATGACTGGCATAACTTTACTGCCTTAAACCTTCCAGAATATCACCCAGCTCGTGATATGCAGGATACATTTTTTATACAAACAGATCCAGACGTATTACTACGTACTCACACCTCATCTGTACAGGTGAGATATATGGAAAATAACAAGCCACCTATACGTACGATCTCTCCTGGTCGTGTATATCGTAATGAGGCTATAAGCGGTCGTTCACACTGTTTCTTCCACCAAGTAGAAGGATTATACATAGACAAAGACGTCTCTTTTGCAGATCTTAAACAGACGCTGCAACACTTTACAACAGAAATGTTTGGTAAAAGTAAAATACGCTTACGTCCATCATACTTCCCATTTACAGAGCCTAGTGCCGAAGTTGATGTATACTGGGGTCTTGAGACAGAGACAGACTATAAAATGACTAAAGGAACCGGATGGCTCGAGATTATGGGCTGTGGTATGGTAGATCCTAATGTTCTTGAAAACTGCGGTATTGACTCAAAAGAGTACAGTGGTTTTGCATTTGGGATGGGAATAGATCGTATTGCATTATTATTACACCAAATCTCAGACATTAGAATGCTTAGTGAGAACGATGCTCGTTTCTTAGAGCAGTTTAAATCTGCTTTTTAGAGTCACACTGTCCCCTCGAGCGCAGTAGAGAGGTAAATTATTTCTTAACTAAATAGGTCATTACTGCGCCTGACCAGATTATAAATATGCGTAAAGACATTATCATACCCGAAGTTAAAAACGTCTACGTAGCTGCTGTAAAAGAGCTACACGAGGAATTTAAAACAGAAGATTGGAATGCTTATATCGTTAACGATAATCTTGAGCCTCTTGAAATGGTACTTCTTACCGTGCAAGGCTATAATGAGAAGCAAATGACTACGCACATGCGTCACACAATCAAGCTACTTCCTGCTAAGGGTTTTGCTAAGATTGAATTCATGCAAGAAGATATCTTTACACTAGACAACTTCTACTCTGTCACTTATTTTCTAGACAATAAAATGTATGAAAGACGCTTTGAGTTTCCAGCAAACTCAATAAAAGAAGACAATACGGTTAAAGTACCTGTAATGGGTAAGGATGGTGTACTAGCAGTGTAGGTTATTACGCTTTCGCGAAAGCGTAATCAAAATATATTTCAATTAAAAAAGCATCCTTAATGGATGCTTTTTTTTAGTTAAGCTTTTCAGTGAGTTTACTAAATACCTTCTTTGGATCTTTCCCCTTATAAAGAATACTGTGTACCGCTTCTATAATAGGCACACGTGCTTTTTTATCACGTGATTCATTGAGTTCTAGAGCGCTTTTGGCAGCATAGTAACCTTCGGCTACCATGGACATTTCCATCTGTGCACTCTTTACCGTGTAGCCCTTCCCTATCATATTACCAAACATTCTATTTCTACTAAAAACAGAATATCCCGTCACCAGTAAATCTCCTAAATAAGCAGAGCCATTAATGTCACGCTTCATCTTGTGGGCACGTTTTACATAGCGTTTTATCTCACGTATGGCATTACTCATTAATAACGCCTGAAAGTTATCTCCATAACCTAAACCGTGCGCAATACCTGCTGCAATGGCATAGATATTTTTGAGTGTAGCTGCATATTCAATCCCTATAATATCATCACTCGTGGTACATTTTATGTAATCACTCGACAAGTGCTTTGCAATTACTTTTGCATTTTCCTTTTCGGCACATGCAATCGTGAGGTATGAAAGTCGCTCTAGCGCAACCTCTTCTGCATGACAAGGTCCTGCTATAACCGCTATATCCTCAATAGCAACATTGTGCTCTTCATTAAAATGAGAGCCAACGAGCTTACCACTCTCAGGCATAATCCCTTTTATGGCAGAGACTATGACTTTATCTTTTAGCGACACCGTAAGATTCTTAAGCTCACCTCCTATAAAAGCAGAGGGAACGGCAAAAATTACATAATCTGAGTATGCTACAATCTCATTAATATCATTGCTCAGCATAAGCTGCTCTGGTTTAAACTCGACAGAACTTAAATAACTAGGGTTATGCTGCTCACGCTTTATATGTTCTAAAGCATAGCTGCTACGCATATACCAACCTACGGTGTCAAGATTCTCACAGAGCATCTTTACAATCGCTGTTGCCCAGCTACCTCCTCCTATTACGCCAAATGTGGGTTTGCTCATCATCAATCTGTTTAATTCTAATTATGCTACTTACTTCTTCATCACGTTGCCTACCTTTTCTGGTAGTACCTCGTAGCCCATATTGTATAATGTGAAGCCAAAGATATCTGCATACTGCTCTATGGTTTTTGCTACCGGCGTACCAGCACCGTGACCAGCGTCTGTCTCAATACGTATAAGTACTGGGGCATCTCCTGCTTGTTTTTCTTGAAGCTCTGCAGCAAACTTAAATGAATGCGCTGGCACTACACGATCATCATGATCTCCCGTAGTTACCATAGTTGCTGGATATGATGTTCCGGCTTTTACGTTATGAACTGGCGAGTATCCTTTAAGATAGTCAAACATCTCTTTGCTATCTTCTGCAGTACCATAATCATAAGCCCATCCCGCACCTGCTGTAAAGGTGTGGTAACGCAACATATCCATTACTCCTACCGCTGGTAATGCTACCTGCATAAGATCTGGACGTTGTGTCATTGTAGCCCCTACAAGTAAACCTCCGTTAGAACCACCGCGTATTGCTAAGTATTCTTTTGAGGTATATTTATTATCAATTAGATACTCTGCTGCTGCAATAAAATCATCAAAAACGTTTTGCTTTTGCATTTTAGTTCCTGCATCATGCCATTTTTTACCATACTCACCACCGCCACGTAAGTTAGGCACTGCATATACTCCTCCTTGTTCCATCCATACCGCATTTGCAATGCTAAAGCTAGGTGTAAGGCTTATATTAAACCCTCCATAAGCATAAAGGATAGTAGGGTTCTTGCCATTAAGCTCTGTTCCTTTTTTATACGTGATAATCATCGGTACTTTTGTACCATCTTTTGAGCTATAAAACACTTGCTTGCTCTCATAAGCTTCCGGATTAAAATCGATGTCTGGTTTGATAAACAGCTCAGAAGTTCCAGATGCGATGTCATATTTATAAATACTACCTGGCGTCTTATAATTTGAGAAGCTAAAGTATAGCTCCTTCTCATCTTTCTCTGCTCCAAAACCTCCTACAGTACCTACTCCCGGAAGTTCAACATCACGTACAAGCTTACCTTCATAATCATACTGTTTTACTTTTGAAACTGCATCCACCATATAACTAGCAAAGAAAGAACCTCCTCCTGTACTTGGACTTAATACGTTTTCTGTTTCTGGTATAAAATCTACCCAGTTTTCTGGAGTAGGGTTTGATGCATCTACCGTTACTACACGCATATTAGGCGCATCAAGATTAGTTGCTATAAAAAGCTTGCTCCCTATATTTTCCATCACATAACTATCAGAATCTTCGTGATCTAATACAGTTACAAAATCACTAGCTGGCTTTGTAAGGTCTTTCATAAACATCTTTCCTCCAGAAGTCGAGTTGCGCGCACTTACTAGCAAATAGCGGTTATCCTCTGTAACTCCACCACCTACATATCTATGCTTCTCTGCTGCTGTACCGCCAAATATTAGCTTATCTGTAGCCTGTGCTGTACCCAACTTATGATAGTACAATTTGTGCTGATCCGTCTTTGCCGATAATTCGCTGCCCTTAGGCTTATCATAACTAGAGTAGTAAAAACCTTCATTTTTATACCAAGACATTCCAGAGAATTTTACATCAACCAGCGTGTCTTCTATAATTTCTTTTTTCTCTGTATCCATTACAAGAATCTTACGCCAGTCACTTCCTCCTTCAGAAATAGCGTAGGCTAGTATAGACCCATCTTCAGAGAAGCTTGCTCCTCCTAAAGAGATAGTACCATCCTCTGCAAAGGTATTTGGGTCTAGAAATACAGATGCAGTACTTGGATCTTCACCAGTTTTATAACGATAAATAACATATTGATTTTGAAGTCCGTCGTTTTTATAGAAGTACGTATAATCACCTTCTTTAAATGGCGAACCTACTTTTTCATAATTCCACAAAGTGGATAAACGCTCCTTGAGCTCCTCACGAAAGGGAATATTCTTTAAGTAGTCTTGGGTGGTATTGTTCTCACGTATAACCCAATCCATCGTCTCCTCACTACGATCATCCTCCAGCCATCGGTAAGGATCTTGTACTTCTGTGCCAAAATAGGTGTCTACAGTATCTACTTTTTTAGTTTCGGTATAGTTCACAGCAATAGTGTTTTTTGGTGTCGCCGGCGTATCATCACAGCTTATAATAGCGGTTGTAGCAAGAGCGAGAAGAATCAATTTTTTCATAATACGGGTTGTGTTTGATTGCGTATTCAAGATACGGGTTATTACGCTTTCGCGAAAGCATAAAAAAACCCACTCAAAAGAGCGGGTTAAATATAGTGCTAAGCATTTTCTAAGAAAACAAATGTCTGTAATTATTCCAATTACGATATATAAAATACCCATTGAGAACTGCTACCAAAAGTGCAGGCATAATGTTAGGCGGATCAAGTACTGCGTGGAAAAGAACAATATTTACAGAAATAGGAATTAATGCGAGTAACGCCACAGGAAAAATCTTCTTTGTTATAAAGAGAAGTCCTACAATCACCTCTAGTCCTCCTACTAACGGCCACATGTAACCACTATCTGTAAATGCTTGAAAAAGATTTGCTGCGCCTACATTATCTCCAAATTCAAAATCTGGCATAAACCAGAAAAATTTATTGAGTCCAAAGACAAGAAGCATTAAGCCTAGCCCTATGCGAATAATTGTGTGTACTAATTTCATTATGGTTGTTTTTTAATTACAACCTTAGACGATAGACAAAGCACTTAATTACAAAGACCTACTCTTTACCATCTAGAAGTTGCTGAAACATATCCTTATATCGAGATACATGTAAACCATCTATGAGGCCATGATGCACGTATAGTGCAACGGGCATTGTAAAGGTGCCCGATGATTTTTCTGTAATCTGCCCGTAAGAGATTTTCGGAACGCTATCCTTTGCCTTAAAGAGTCGTGAGTGCGTAATAGATGAAAAATCCATCCACGGTATTGCAGAGCAATGCATCACATCATCTGTATTAATCGGCGGAAAAAGGTCGTCTGAGTTTTTAATGCGCTCCACCTCACTCTGCACAGACTTTGTGAAAACCGTTATATCTGCATCATATGGAATATAACTAAAACCAAAGGTTTCATTATCTCTCATGAGCGTCGCACTAGCGCTTATAGTATCTAATAAAATCACCTCATTATCAGATGTAATGCGATATTTAAAATTCTCAATAGCCATCGCAGCTTCTAGCGACTTGTGGAGATAATAGATAAATAATGATACTCCTTGCTCTTTTGCATGCTGCTTTGCGAGCGTCATATCTACTTGCCAAGTGATCCCGAAATAAGGCTCCTCAAATTGTGAGAAAAACTCAAAATGTGCACGGCGCTTCCAGGTAGAGATATCTATTTTATTCAAAGTAGTTGTGTTTTGCACAAATATAAAAAGTCCCTCACGGGGAGGGACTTTTTATAGTACTAAATAAAGATATTTTTAATAGTATAGGAGTTACACTAAGCCATTAGCTACTAGATATTCTCCTATCTGTACCGCATTTGTTGCAGCACCTTTACGTAAGTTGTCTGATACAATCCACATATTAAGCGTGTTCTCTTGTGAGTAATCACGACGTATTCTACCTACAAAAACATCATCCTTACCTTCTGCATAAATAGGCATAGGGTATGTATTTGTATCCGGATTATCTTGTACGGTTACTCCAGAAGTTTCATTAAGAACCTTACGAACATCCTTCTCTTCAAAAGGCGCACGCAATTCTACATTTACAGATTCACTATGACCACCTACCACTGGAATACGCACTGCTGTTGCAGTTACCGCAATAGATCGATCATTTAAAATTTTCTGAGTTTCATTTACAAGCTTCAACTCTTCTTTAGTGTAACCGTTATCATCAAAAACGTCACAAGCCGGTATTGCATTACGGTGTATAGGGTAAGGATAAGCCATTTCTCCCTTCTCACCAATATATTCATTTTCTAATTGCTGCACCGCTTTTACTCCAGTACCTGTAATAGATTGGTAGGTAGAGATTACTAATCTTTTAATGCCATAGTCTCTATGTAATGGTGACATTGCAAGAACCATTTGTATCGTAGAGCAGTTAGGATTTGCAATAATCTTATCTTCCTTAGTAAGAGAAGTTGCGTTAATTTCTGGAACAATAAGTTTCTTAGTAGGGTCCATTCTCCATGCAGAGCTGTTGTCTATCACGGTTGTTCCCACCTCTGCAAACTTAGGAGCAAACTCTTTTGAGGTGTCTCCTCCAGCAGAAAAGATTGCTATTTGCGGCTTTGCTGCAATGGCATCTTCCATAGAGTGAATCGTGTACTCCTTATCTTTATAAGTAACTTTTTTACCTACAGAGCGCTCTGAAGCTACAGGGATTAACTCTGTAATTGGGAAATTACGTTCTGCAAGAACTTTTAACATCACTTGGCCTACCATCCCGGTGGCTCCTACTACCGCTACTTTCATAGTATCGTTTTAAAGAGGTTGTTTAAAAAATGCGCTTCGCTTTTGCGAAAACTTTATAGAACTTCAAAGTTAGCACGCATTAACGATTTATAAGCCGTTGAATGCTTAAAAGTTAGTTAGATATATAACAATACATTAAACTTTGTTTTAAATACATAAAAAAACCACCCTGCTAGATTAACAAGGTGGTTTGAGTTAGAATATAATAGTGTAGCGGTAGCTACGAGTAATTATTTTTTAAGAGAATCTCTGATTTCTTTTAGCAAATCGATTTCAGATGGTCCTGGATCTGCTGCTACTTCTTCTACAACAGGCTTCTTAGTTTTGTTATAAGCTTTTACAATAATGAAAAGCACAAAACCAACAATGATCAAGTTAATGATTGCATTAATCCAGCTACCGTACATAATTGCATTTTCAGGTGTTACTACAGCACCATCTACCATTACCGCTTCATCTAGTACCACTTTTAAATCAGCAAAATCAACACCTCCAGCAAAATGACCTACAATAGGCATCATAATATCTCCTACAAATCCTTTTACTACTAGTCCAATCGCTCCAGCAAGTATCACTGCTATTGCAAGATCAATGACGTTACCCGTCATAATGAAATCCTTAAATTCTTTTAACATCGTTTAGTCTGTTTTTTAGGTTAATATGAATCTAAGGTAACTAATTTTCGCAAATTGCTTAACAAAAGTTTAAGAAACACACTTTATCGAAGAATGACACGTTTTACCCGTTGACCGATGGCTGTTAAGAGTTCGTATGAAATAGACTGCATCTCTCCTGCCAGTGTTTCGGCACTTGTAGTTTCTCCAAAAACCTCCACATCATCTCCCTCTTTACAGCTTATACCCGTGATATCGACCATTAGCATATCCATACAAACGTTACCTACAATGGGCGCCTTTTGTCCCGCGATCATCACATACCCTACACCATTTCCGAGCGATCTAGAGATGCCGTCTGCATGACCAATAGGCAATGTAGCGGTAACAATTTCTTCAGTTGCTTTGTATGCTCGATTGTATCCTATACTCTGGCCAGGCTTAATATGATGGATCTGTGAGATTACAGATTTTAATCTAGCTACTGGTTTTAATTTTTTTGTATCCTCTTTACTATTACCGTAACCGTAAAGCCCTATGCCTATACGCACGCAATCAAAATGGGCTCTATGATAGTTAATAACTCCAGAGGTATTAGTCATGTGCATGAATGGCACATAATCTAACGCTTGTAGAAGTTCCTTGGAGATATTTGTAAATTGAAGTATTTGATTTAAAGTAAATTCTTCTTCGGCAGGATCTTCACTAGCTACAAGATGTGAGAAGAGAGATGCTACTTTTACACTCACATTTTCGCGCAAGCGGTCAAGAATCCATGATACGTCAGTATTTAAGAAGCCTAGTCTATTGAGTCCTGTGTTAAACTTTAAATGAATAGGGTAATTTTCTTGCCCTTTGCCTTTTGCAAAAGCTGTAAATAACTCCATCATTCTAATACTATAAATACTAGGCTCAAGGCATCGCTCTATAAGCTCATCAAACGTATCTGGCTGCGGATGTAATACTAAAATAGGTGTTGTTATGCCAGCATCTCTAAGCGCAATACCTTCTGAAACGTATGCCACAGCAAAATAATCTACTCCTAGCATTTCTAGTTCTTGAGCCACAGCTCCAGCATCACTCCCGTATCCAAAGGCTTTTACTACTGCCATCATCTTTACAGAAGGCGCTACCTTTTTTCTTAAATAAGAATAGTTATGACGTAAGGCAGCTAGATCTATTTCTAAGCGTGTTATTGCCATTAGTTAGGATCTTGAGGGGTTTGCCTTGCGTTACTTGTTGTGATTTCTTCGGGAGTTTCTACATCCATCTTACGTAATCTGTCACGCAACATAGCTTTATAGTATGCAGCACGTGAGAGTGGTTCATACTCTTCTGTCTCACCTAGCATCACGATATCCTCGCTTTGTGCTTTTCTATAGCTATATTGAGCCAGGTTACCTGTACGAGTACAAACTGCATGAACCTTAGTAACATACTCTGCCGTTGCCATTAGATTAGGCATAGGGCCAAAAGGGTTTCCTTTAAAATCCATATCAAGACCAGCAACTATTACTCGTATGCCGCGATTTGCCAGATCATTGCAAACCTGTACAATCTCATCGTCAAAAAATTGTGCCTCATCAATCCCCACCACATCACATCCATCTGCTAGCATAGGAATATTTGCAGCTGCAGGAACTGGTGTAGAACGTATTTCATTTGCATCATGTGAGACCACCATTTCTTCATCGTAGCGCGTGTCTACAGCAGGTTTAAAAATCTCAACTTTTTGTTTTGCAAACTGCGCGCGTTTGAGCCTGCGGATGAGTTCTTCTGTTTTACCAGAGAACATAGATCCACAAATGACTTCAATCCAGCCAAATTGCTCTTTATGATTTACTGTATTTTCGAGAAACATTTTGTACTTTTCTAGACCAAAACGGCAATAATTCCGTTTTATTAATCCCAATGATTAAGGCAGAGGTAAATGTATCAAAATTACGTTGAAACCACTCCACATATCTCAAAGTTATGAAGAAAACTATCAAGGCAGAACTCGTAAGCATAGCTCATAAAATCCTACAACTACGTGACGATGCAGATTATAAACAACTGGCAGATACAACTAGAAAACTGCATGAAAAGCTTACTGTTCTTGCTTATGCAGAACAGCTCGAAAATGCAGGAAAACCTACCTTGGGACTTAGAGAACTAGAGGAAGTAATGGTAGATGAGGAACTTGCACCAGCAAAGAAACCGTCACCAGCAGATCTAGAAACCCAAACTCCTACTCCGTCTCCTACAAGAACGCCTGCCGAAATACTAGCAGACAATCAAGCGAGATACGCCGAAGCAAAAGGAACAGATGATCACCACAGACCAGATGGCACGCAATATAATGATGACGATGAGCCCGTACATGAGCCTGTGATTGAAAAAATTAAAGACATGTGGCCAGAAATGACTCCTGAGGCTGCAGATATTGATAAGGTGATAGACGCAATTATACCACCTCAGCCAGCTGTTGGCAAAGCAGATAGTTTTGAAATAGGAAATGAATTCGGACAAATGCCCATTTTCGAACGTAAAGAAATCACTAGTCAAGAAGTGGCAGATGATAAGCCAAAAAACCTTAATGATCGTTTGAAAACTGGTTTAAAAATTGGACTCAACGATAAACTCTCCTTTATAAAACATCTATTTGCCGGAAGTACCTCAGATTACAATAGAGTATTAAGTCAACTAGAAACCTTTGGCTCTGCAGTAGAAGCTCGCACTTTTATCTCCCAAATGGTAAAACCTGATTATAATAATTGGGAAGGAAAAGAAGTACAAGAAACACGCTTTCTAGAGATTGTGGAAGGAAGGTATTCATAAAAATTTCACACTACTCGTAAATGAAGTAGTTGACGACAGATTATAGTAAAACATAATAAGTTTTGATTAAGAATTGCGACAAAATGCGCAAAACGGCATCTTTCAACTCTAAAAACAACGCAATTACTCTATGAAAGTACCACGTATTATTTACTGGATTACCACAATAGGCATTTGCGCTATCATGCTCTACTCGGCTCAAATGTATTTTAGAAACACTGAGATGGTTGAAGGTTTTTTTAAAGCTCTAGATTATCCTATATATGTTGTGGTACCACTAGCAGTATTAAAAATTTGCGCAATCCTTATGTTATTATGGAGAGGTATTCCGTGGCTTACAGAGTGGGCTTATGCTGGAATATTTTTTGACGTAGTACTCGCAGCTGCCGCACACTACAAGGCAGATCATGATATTACTTTGACGCTTGTTGCATTAGTACTACTTCTTGCTTCTTACTTTTTTGGCAAAGAAGTAAGACCTATGTATCGCTAGTTTTACATCTACAAACTATCATTAATCACTAACTTTGCGGCATGTCAAAACTCTACTTAGTTCCTACACCCATTGGTAATCTTGAAGATATGACCTTCCGTGCTATTCGCATACTTAAGGAAGCAGATCTTATTCTAGCCGAAGACACTCGCACGAGTGGTAAGCTACTTAAGTACTATGAAATAGGCACGCAGATGATGAGCCATCACATGCATAATGAACACCAGACAGTGGATACCATTGTTAAGCGTATTCAAGCAGGTGAGGTAATTGCGTGTATAAGTGACGCAGGAACTCCCGCCATCTCTGACCCTGGTTTTTTACTTACACGTGCTTGCGTTGAGGCGGGCATAGAGGTAGACTGTTTACCAGGTGCAACAGCATTTGTACCTGCGCTTGTAAATAGTGGCTTCCCTAATGATAAATTTATTTTTGAGGGATTTCTTCCTGTAAAGAAAGGGCGCCAAACTCGCTTTCTAGCACTTCAAGAAGAAACGCGCACGATGATCATTTATGAATCACCTCATAAGCTCATAAAAACACTAGGTCACTTTATAGAGTATTTTGGTGCAGACCGTCCGGTTTCTGTCTCTCGAGAGATTACAAAATTACATGAGGAAACCGTGCGCGGGACTGCCACAGAAGTACTTGCCCATTATACAAACAAACCTCCTAAAGGTGAGATTGTAATTATAGTAGGAGGAAAAAGCAAGTAGTAAGCTCGTTGAATTATTGCTGTTTGGTACGCTTTCGCGAAAGCGTAACTTTAAAAATTATAAGTCGCCGCAAGTATTAAATTTCTTCCCGCAGCAGCTATACCAGATGAATATGTACGGTATCGCTGGTCTGTAATATTATCAAGATTTGCAGTAAAAGACCAACTATCTGAAAGCACATAACGGCTACCTAAACTAAGTTCATACCAGCTAGGCGAGTAAGGATTACCATCTCCGTCTAGTGCATAAAGGTGTGAGTTACTTTGTTGACTAGGAGCAAGTTCATCAAAATCAAAAGAGCCACTATAAGCCACCGAAGCATCTAGCGTCCATTTATTACTAGTCCATATTAAATGGTTATTACCAAAAAGCGGCGCCACGTGCCTAAACGGAATGTAACTACCATCTTCATCTTGTTCTACACCACTCGTATAATTGAACTGCCCTGTAAGTTTCAGGGTTTTAGAAAGTTTTGCATCTGCACCTATTTCTATACCATAAACCTCAGCTTTTGAGGCATTCTGTATTGCTTGCACGTTACTTAACTCTCCCTGATAAGATATCTCTGTTACGCCATCAAGATCAAAATCACGACGTACTAAGGCATTCTCCAGCAAGGTGTAATAACCGTTTACATCCAGCCTTAGTGCGTTAGAAAAAATGAAGTTAAATCCTAGTTCGCCATTGTAAGCATACTCAGATTTAAGATTAGGATTAGGCACTACCACAGATCCTGGCTCGCTATCAAATATCTTACCTACATCATCGATGTTAGGCGCTCTAAACGCTGTTCCTAGATTTGCTTTGAGGCTTACAGTCTTAGAAACCTCATGAGTTACACCTATACTTCCTGTAAGGTTCCCAGTACTTAAATCTGCTTTATCAAAAGGCAGTGCAAAAAACTCATTGTTATCAGAAAAATCGGCTGCAAGTAGTATGTGGTTATAACGCAGGCCAGATTGCAGGCGTGTCTTCTCTGTAAGTTCTAATTGTATGCTTCCATAAGCTGCTAGAGATTGCCATGTAGATCCGTCTGGATAGCGAGAAGCTTGATTACTTATAGTTCCCGTAGTGATATCTGTTACTTGACCATTAGATCCTACTTTATTGTGCACATACTCTAGCCCATAAAAGACTTTATTACGTTTTGATTTTAGATTTTTTGTAAAGTCTAAACCTACAGAGAACGCATCTACATTCTCGTCAGTTTCAAAAAAATCTGTTCCGCCAAAATCACGGTCATTTCTACTCTCTTTAGAGTTCTGATACGTAATGGTTGCTCTTGCTCGATTGTAAAAACTACCATAACCTTCTTTATCAATCTGGAGGTTAGTCATAAACCATTGCTGTGGCCCATAAAACCACTCTGCTGCTCTAAACTCTCCATCTCTTTTTCTCGTTAATCTATCATAACGATCATAATCTGATGTAGTAGCATAAATAAGACCTAAGTTAAAATCCCAAGTATCGTTAGGCCTAAAACGCACTTTTTGCATTAAGTTTAATGAGTTAAAGGCAGAACCTTCTTGTATTAAAGGATCATCATTAACCACGGCGGTATCAACGCCGTCTATAATTTTTACAAAATCAGTGCGTAAATAATCATCTGGACCATGCTTCCCTTGACGCTGGTCATCATAATCTGAGTAGCTTGCACTAGTAAGAAAAGACCAGTTGCGCTTCCCTATATTTATATCAAAATGTCCTGTCTTTTCATTATTTGCAGTATTTACACGAGCAACTGCAGTGCCTGTAACCACATTAGTTTCTGTAAATGAAAGCTTAGGTTGCTTTGTATAAAAGTTCATCACTCCACCCACAGCATCACTACCATAAATTACAGATCCTGGACCTAGTAGAACCTCTGTACGATCTATAGTAAATGGATCTATTGAGATTACATTCTGTACGTTTCCTCCTCTAAAGATTGCGGTATTAAAACGCACACCATCTAGGGTAATGAGTAACCTATTTGTAGAGAATCCTCTTATTAAAGGACTACCTCCACCTTGCTGACTTTTTTGCACAAATACAGAGCCACTTGCTTGTAGCAAATCTGCTGCTGTTTGTGGGTTTGCGCGCTGTATATCTTCAGATGAGATTCCTACTATCTTTTGTGGAACGTTCTTTCGGCTTTGTGCAAATTTGCTAGCAGAGAGCACAATTTCCGTAAGCTGATTATCCTTCTGCTTCAAGAAGATTCTATTAGAAAGCGCTATTATTTCCGCTTTGCTGTATTGCGCATCTTTATGTGCGACTTCTTGAAAATAAAGGATTTCCGCTTTCGCGAAAGCGGTCACATCTGCTCGCCCATCAAAATCTGTGAGGGCACTTTTACTTTTATCTTTATTAAAAATAGCAACTCCTATTATAGGTTCGCGCGTATCTACATCAAGCACCGTTATTTTTTGAGCTTGTACAGAGACAACTACAAATAAGAGTAGGGTAAAAAGTATGCGCATTTTAGCTAAAAATTGAATTGAGCACCGCTAGTGATCTAGGTTTTTTAAAACCGTGTAAATGTAACTCATAATACTGTAATAGCATGTTGAGAAAAGAGGTGCGCTGTTTTTGGTTTAGTTTGATAGAAACTAGTGCATCAAAATTTGTGCCCAAGAATAACTTTAACAACTCAATATCCTGTCCAGAACGACAGTAAATACTTGTCTCTGCATTTTCAAACATCCCGTCCATCAAGTTAAAGTACTCATGCTGAACCTCTGAGTCATCAGGATAAAAACCTAAATAGCTGCTTAACTTCAAAAGAAATAATAAATGAAAATTTGCAATCGTATTATTTAAATCTAGCCATAAGCTAGCGTTCACTATAAAATCAAAGAGAGGTACGTTTTCTTCTTCCTCTTGCACAGAAGATCTAAGTACATCTGCAATAAAAAAAACAATGGCACTTTTTGCCACTTCCGTATGTAAACTTGTGTAATGCGTGACCACTTTTGCCTCGCGTATACTTTCTAAAGTTCCCTTATCCTTATGATTTGCTTCAATCTCTAAATGTGTGAGCGGCTGGAACATGGCAACACGAAGCTTACCCTTCTTTGATTTTAAAACTCCTCTAATAAGGTAAGATTTGAGTCCGCTACTTTTTGTAAAGGCTTTTACAATGAGATCTGCTTCTCCATATTTGAGTGCAGAAAATACAATGGCTTCAGTTTTTACTAGCATTATCTAATGATCATAACTTTCTCAATGGTAGTTTCTCGCAACTCTTCTGGAGGTCCCGTAATAATAATGAGGTATACTCCAGAAGCAACCTTATGTCGCCCAAAAGCAGTAGTATCCCACTCAATGCTTCCACCCGTGGTATTTTCTTCATAGACAAGATTACCAACTAAATCTGTAATCTTCACATTAGTATTTGCAGTAAGCCCTTCTATACGCACATTACCGTTAAATCCAGGCCTTACGGGGTTTGGGTACACGAGCACTTCTTCAAGATCTTCGGCTGGTGCGGTGGAGGAGCCGTCAAAAGCTACCATACCTCTTATCGTACCAAAGTACACACTACCGGTTTCTGGATCAATTGCTACAGATTGCACTGTATTTGAAGGAAGTGGTGAGTTATCTGTAGTAAAATGAAAAATAGTTTCTTGACCATTAGGACTCACATAAAACACACCTGAATCTGCAGTGGCAAGCCACTTATTATTTGCGCCATCTACAATAATATCTGTTACTACCTGATCATTAAGTAGCTCTTGAGCAATACCATCTTGTAATATTATGATAGCATTTGCACTTGCCTGAAGATTTTCAAATAGTTGTGAAGGTCCAAATAGCACTCGCAAACCTAATCTTGTGCCTATCCAGAGTGCTCCGTTTCTATCTACAGCTAGTGATCGTATATCATCTATGGGAAGGTTTCCAGCCCCATCCTCACCTGCTAGACGAGCAAACGTATTTGTACCTGGATTAAAAGCAATAACACCTCTTCTATCTGTTCCCACAAAAATATTACCATCTGGGGTAATAGCAACTGCATCTAGGTTTGCATCTTCACCAGCAAGAATCTCTTCTGTATTAAACGGAGTAAACTGTCCGCTAGAAGAAACCCTTTGTAAGCCTAGTACAGAACGTGCATTAGTCACCCAGAAGTTTCCTTCATTATCAAATGCTCCTCCGTTTACTCTCACATCATTTGTCGTAGTGGCAACTGGTAAAAGCGGACTATTATTTTCATCATAGAGAATACTTGGAGTTTCATCTATAATCTCCACAAGTCCTCCATTAAAAGAGCTAGCATATAATCGAGACGGATCTTGATCATTAATAGCAATATGTACAAAATTACTAGCTCCAAAGAAATCTTCCTGCGGTATAAAACTCCATCCCTCTGCTTCAGAATAACGACTTATTCCTTGTCTTTTAAGTGGGAATGGATTGTATGATACCGTATAATCACCAAAAACAGACCACACAGAACCTGCGCTTGCTGCTAGGTCAAAATGAGCATTCTCTAAAGGTCCATTAGGCAATAAACGGGTTATTTCTCCCGGTGTTGTGATATCAAAGAGAGCAACACCAGACCCTAAAGTACCAATAAACACAGCGCCATCTTCCATAATTGCAGTGGTATATCTAGGGATAAAATCTTCTATAGCTCCGTAATTTTGGACTTGGATGCCAGTTACATCATATAAAAAAACACCAGCGTTAAGTGTGACTATAATATTCTCTGCACTAGATTGTAAATCTATAATGGAAGTTTGAAAATTTTGAAAAGCAGAAAAATCTAACCCATTAGATGAGGCTAAAAGACTATTATCCTCTTGTAAGTAAAGGTTATTGTCAAATTCTATAATCTTCTCAAAAGCGCCATTTCTAGTTGTCTCCCAGTTATTAAAATCTATAAGATTATCGTTTGCTACGAGTGCCCTACGCAGTCCGCCATCTGTAGTTGCCGCATAAATATATGGTTCTAGAACCGCAGTACTACCTATATCTAAAAGTCCTCCATTATTACCAATAAAATAGGAGTCATCAAACTCAAGTCTCTCTACATCATAAAGTGACACCCCAAAACCTGAAGCTATATAAACAAACCCGTTATATTCTTCAAAGTGGTTGATACGCTTGCGATCTGGTGGGATAGCTGGTTTATTAAAAATATCTACAACCGTAAGTACATCAAAAGTGTTTCCCACAATAACATCTATCACTCCATTTTCATAACCCACGAAAAGCGTGTCAAAACTCTTACTATAATATATAGAAGAGATTAAATTACCAGAAAGACCATTTACCGTAGTTCGGTTTGTGGTAGTACCATCTAGTGTATTATAAATAAAAACCGCATTCTCAGATGCCACATACACCTTGTCATTCCCAGAGGTGATACCTACGGTTTGATTATAAGAAAAATGAGCTGTCCAATCCTCAGAAAAATCTTGTGCCATCGTAATAGATGAAACCAAGAATACTATAAAAAGAAAACGTATATTCACAGCAATAAAATCTTATTTATTAAAACGATCAAATGTACAATTATTGCACTGTGAATTGAAATGAGGCATTTGCATATATCAATACGACTTTATGTAGGGTACGCTTTCGCGAAAGCGCAACAAAAAAGGGCAGCCCAAGCTACCCTTTTAAAAATTATATAAAGTAGTAATTATACTACTCCTTGTGCTAGCATTGCATCTGCTACTTTTACAAATCCTGCAACGTTTGCTCCTTTCACGTAATCTACGTAACCATCTTCATCTTTACCGTACTCAACACATGCTTCGTGTATATCAAGCATAATGTTGTGTAACTTCTCATCTACTTCTTCTGCTGTCCAGTTGTAACGTAAACTGTTTTGTGACATTTCAAGTCCAGAAGTAGCAACTCCTCCTGCGTTTGAAGCTTTTCCAGGTGAAAACAAGATTTTTGCTTTGTGGAATACTTCAATTGCTTCTGGAGTACAAGGCATGTTTGCTCCTTCGGCAACACAGATACATCCGTTGTCTACTAATGTTTTTGCTTCATCACCGTCTAGCTCATTTTGAGTTGCACAAGGCAAAGCTACATCTACTTTTGTTCCCCAAGGTCTCTTACCTTCGTGGTACTCTGCAGAAGTGTACTTTTCTGTGTACTCGCTTATACGGCCACGCTTTTCATTTTTAAGCTCCATTATAAATGCTAGCTTCTCTGCATCAATACCATCGTTATCCACAATATATCCTCCAGAGTCTGACATAGTGATAACTTTACCACCTAATTGAGTTACTTTTTCGGTAGCATATTGAGCAACATTTCCTGATCCAGAAACTGCAACTTTTTTACCTTCAAAAGTTTCTCCTTTGGTTTTAAGCATACTCTGTGCAAAATATACGTCTCCATAACCTGTTGCCTCTGGTCTCATTAATGAACCACCGTATGATAATCCTTTTCCAGTAAGAACTCCGGTAAATTCATTGCGAAGTTTCTTGTACTGTCCAAACATGTATCCTATCTCACGACCACCTACTCCAATATCACCCGCAGGCACATCTGTATTAGGACCTATGTGACGAGAAAGCTCGCTCATAAAGCTTTGGCAAAAACGCATTACCTCTGCATCAGATTTTCCTTTTGGATCAAAATCTGATCCACCTTTACCACCACCCATAGGTAAAGTAGTAAGGCTGTTTTTGAAAACTTGCTCAAAACCTAAAAACTTAAGGATACTAAGATTTACAGAAGGGTGGAAACGAAGCCCACCTTTATATGGACCAATAGCGCTGTTAAACTCAACACGGTATCCTCTATTTACCTGTATCTCTCCAGAATCATCTGTCCATGGAATACGAAACATAATTGTGCGCTCTGGCTCTACCATACGCTCAAGAAGTTTTTTCCCTTGGTACTTAGGATTCTTTTCTATGAAAGGTATTACAGTTTCTGCTACCTCGTGAACAGCCTGCATAAATTCAGGCTCATTCGGGTTGCTCTTAGCAACATAATCGACAAATTTTTTAATGCTGTCTGACATAAGTTTAATCTATTGTGAGAATGTATTTTACAAATCAATTTTTACTGAATACAAATATACGGTATCCGTGATTTTATGCGCATATTTTTTAGAATATCGTAATGAACAAATCAATAAGTAGGATTAAACCTACATAAAATGGAGAATATATTTAGAAATTTCGGTGTTTGACATAATTGTATATATTTGTCACACTCAAATGACCTACTTTATGAAAGCCAAGTACCTACTATTGGCATTGCTATCTTTTATGATGGTACATCAGAGCTTAAATGCTCAATTTGGATTTTCGCATGAGCTTGGCGTTATAGTGGGGCCTGTGGCATTTCAAGCTGATTATGGTGAACGCGGAAATCAAGAAACAAATATAGGGAATACGGGATTTGGGATTGGCCTCGTTCATTACCTGAATTTCTCTTACCAAGCAGATTGTAATTGCTACTCCCGATACACGTATTTTAATGATCATTTTAAAGTTCGTAATGAGATAGACTACCATTTTACAGCACTCAATAATTTTGGTCCAGAAGCAGATGATAACGATTTTGGCGGCTTGAGATTACGAAATCATGAAGGAAAAACTAGTGTTATAGAAATAGGATCTCAATTAGAATATTACCCACTCAGCATACGAGACTTTGCAGCTGGTGCTTTTAAGTTTGCTCCCTATGTAAGTTTAGGTGCTCACTTTGTTTCTTATAACCCTAGTGCAACTACTAATTTGCGCACAGACGGAAACATTTTTGGACAAGTACTTAATCCATTTACTCCAGATCCTTTTGACACGGGACCAGCTATAATTGAAGGTTTTAATGTAGGTGATGGTGAATTTGGGACGGGAATTGACACTCGACCTGGTACAACATGGGCAATTACCGGAAGTATAGGAACACGATATAAATTAGGCGTCCTCAGCGATCTTAATTTAGACTTAAGATGGCATTACTATGGTTCTAACTGGGTAGATGGTCTTAACCCAGATCCAAGACCTGTAAACAAAGTTAATGATTGGATATTCTGGATGAATGTAGGTTATATTTATTATCTGGATTAAAATATCAAAAAGAAAAAGCACAAAAGCGACTTTAAAATTTTTAAAGTCGCTTTTGTATTTACAGAAGTTAGTTTTCTAGTGCCTGTTTAAGATCTGCTATCAGGTCTTCTTCATCTTCAATACCTACACTCAATCTCACTAAAGAATCTTTAATTCCAAGTTTTTCTCGGTCATCTTTAGGGATGGAACCATGCGTCATTGAAGCAGGATGACCCGCAAGTGACTCCACACCTCCTAGACTTTCGGCGAGGGTAAAAATTTGTAGCTTTTCCGCAAAGCTTACAGCACCCGCTAGCGAATCTTGCTTAGTAGTAAATGAAATCATAGCTCCATAGTCTTTCATCTGTCTTTTGGCAATATGATGATTAGGGTGATCTTCAAAGCCAGGCCAGTATACTTTATCAACCATAGGATGAGACTTAAGATAGTGAGCAACAGCCTTACCATTTTCACAGTGTCTTTGCATTCGGACGTGTAATGTCTTTATACCACGCAATGCCAGAAAGCTATCTTGAGGCCCACTTATGGCACCACTTGCATTTTGTATAAAGTATAATCTATCTGCTAGCTCCTTATTCTTTACAACAAGAGCACCCATAACCAGATCGCTATGACCTCCTAAATACTTTGTGGCACTATGCATCACAATATCGGCACCTAAATCAAGGGGTAGTTGTAAATAAGGAGTTGCAAAAGTGTTATCTACCGCAAACAGGATCTTATACTTTTTTGATATTGATGAAACTGCCTCAATATCAATAATACTCATCATCGGGTTCGTAGGCGTTTCTACCCAAATGAGCTTTGTTTTTTCATTAATATATGTTTCTATATTCTTGACATCTTGCATTCCTATAAAGTGGAACTTAATACCAAAACTTTCAAATATCTTAGTAAAAAGCCGATACGTACCACCATAAAGATCACTTGTTGACACCACCTCATCACCCGGCTTAAGTAACTTTATTATCGCATCTATTGCAGCCAGTCCAGATGCAAAAGCGATTCCGTATTCTCCATTCTCTATACTTGCAAGCGACTGCTCAAGTGCGTGACGCGTTGGGTTTGCAGAGCGACTATACTCATATCCCTTATGACCACCTGGCGTAGATTGTGCATAAGTAGAAGTTTGATATATAGGAGGCATTACAGATCCATAAGCCTTATCTGGATGCTGTTTACCATGTATTGTCTTAGTATTAAATTTCATTTATTAGTTATTTTATAGTAATACGAACTCTCATCACCTGAGTAAATGTGTTTATAAAAATACGACAACTCGCAACAAGCTATTATTCCAATAAGGAAATCAAAACATAATATAATGCTCAAGTTGCGGCATTGCAATCTCCTTGCATACGTCCCTTTTAATTTGAAAGCATATCAACTACCTTTATTGCATGAAAAAACTGCTTCCTTCCATACTTGTAATCTTACTTTTTATAAGCTGCGAAAAGACAATAACCTATACAGCTACCACAGATAGCTATTCTACAAAAGATTTTGCTATTTGTAATAGCCAGCCATGTCCAGAAATTGCATTATCAATTCTCAATATGGAAACACCAGAAGAAGCTGCTATCACTGTAAATAACTGGATTCAAACTTCTACAATAAACACACTGTATAACGAGACAGAAAGTTTACCTAACTCTATCAATGATGCCATTGAACTCTATATTAACAACTCACAAATATCATATCCGGAAACGACAGAACTTTCGGACGCTCATGAAATCACTATAGATTCTGCGATATCATTTGGTTCTAACAACTTACTATCTATAGTATTTTATTCATATCAATTTATGGGTGGTGCGAGTGGTTTTGACAACGAAATGTATCTTAATATCAATCCACAAACTGGAGAAGAATATAGTGATGATGAATTGCTCGATGATGATTTTTACGCTTTCGCGAAAGCGCAATTTGAAAAAGAATATCCGCAAGAAACATTTCACGTCACCCCATCAAACCTTCCCGATAGCTACCTAAAAGAAGTAGGATTTACCGAAGAAGGTATTGTTCTTATTTATAATGATATGGGTGTATCCTCATTTAATATGGAGAACAAGCAGATTACAATCCCATGGGAGCTTTCTCAAGATTACCTTAATCTTTAACGAGTTTCGATAGTTGGATAATACAACCTAGGTGTAATCCTTCATGAAAATTATTAAAATCAAGCCCATGCTCTACTTTTGACAATGTTCCGCCTGTGGTAGAAAGCGTATATTCTTTAAAGTCTTTAAAAATACCCGCCTTATAATCTCTTTGAAGTGTCTTAAGCGTATCAAAGAGCATCTCGTGCATGAGACATACTTCCTCCTGGGTTACATCTCTTTCTGGCTTTGTTCCCTTCTTGTAGCTATTAATAAACTCCATAGATACAGACGGTGTGAGACCAGAAAGTCCATAAGTAAGAAGCTGTTGTGTAGCTATACTATGACCTATATTCCAGATAATATTATTATTAAAGCCATCAGGTATTTTATTAAGTTCTTCAAGTGTATGACTCTTAATAAATCGCTCTAGAAGATGACGGTTTTTTAGACAAATATCAAAGGTGTATTCCATTAGGTTTAATTTTTTCTAAAAATAATCCATTTTGGTAGAGATAGGCGGTATTTTTATAATGTAATTGAAATACACCACCTTATTTTGAAGAAAATCTACCACCTCTCTACCTGTAATACTTGCCAGCGCATTATTTCTGAAATTAATCCTAGTGATGATGTCATTATGCAAGACATTAAATCTGAGCCTATGACGTTATCTCAAGTAGAAGAGATGAAAGAAATGGAAGGGTCTTATGAAGCTCTTTTCAGTAAGCGAGCACAATTGTATCGTAAACGCGGTCTTAATGAACAGACACTATCTGAAGAGGATTATAAAAATCTCATTCTAGAGCACTACACATTTTTAAAACGACCTGTAATGATTGTAAATGATGCAATATTTGTGGGAAACAGCAAAAAAGTAGTGGCTGCTGCGGTTGAAGCATTTGCAAAATAAAAAACTATGAGCAAGCGTCATCTCGCCTTTCTTGCAGCCTTTGGCGCTAGTTTTATTTACGGTATTAATCACACGCTAGCAAAGGATTTGATGCCTACCAATATCCAGGCATATGGATTTATTATGCTTAGGGTTCTAGGAGCAGCGGTTCTATTCTGGATTACAAGTTTATTTTTTCCTTCAGAAAAGATAGAACGTAAAGACTGGTGGCGTATGCTACTTTGCGCACTCTTTGGGATGACCATAAACATGCTGATGTTTTTTAAAGGTTTGCAATTATCTACTCCCATAAATAGTAGTGTGGTAATCACACTATCTCCCGTCATATTGCTTGTGCTTTCTGCTATATTTTTAAAGGAAAAGATCACTTGGCTTAAAGGTTCTGGTATTGCTATAGGCCTTGTAGGCGCCTTGGTTTTAATTCTTTTTGGTGCAAAAACACAAGAAAATGCCCCTAACATTACGCTAGGTAACATGCTCTTTATGATTAATGCTACCGCATACTCTGTTTATTTAATTCTAGTAAAACCACTCACTGCAAAGTACTCGTCTATTACTTTAATGAAATGGTTTTTCCTTATTGCGGTATTTACAAACGCCCCTATCGGACTTCCGCAATTTCTGGAAGTATCATGGAGTACTTTACCTCCTAATGTCATAGGAGTTATGGCTTTTGTGGTAGTTGGTACGACCTATCTTACCTATCTTTTTAATGTGTTTGCTTTAAAACAGCTTAAACCATCTACCATAGGTGCATTTATATACCTGCAACCTCTTATTGCAACCATAGTAGCTATTATCTTGGGTGCAGATACGCTTACTACTATTAGGATTGTTGCTGCTGCACTTATTTTCTTAGGTGTATATTTAAGTACTAAACGAAAAAAAGCAATTGCCTAAAATCATCACTCAAGAGTACTTTACTATAAACGACATCCCTGACACGACCTTCATAGAGTTAGGTTGTGATCAAACCTTTTACTTTTCAAAACTATTTTTGGCTTCTTTTGAAGAGGCAAATAGCACGATAGATTATCGATATTTGGTTTTCACGAGTAAAGAGCAACCTATCGCTATTGCTATTCTCCAGCGGGTACGTGTCTCTCTTGAAGGCGCACCGAGCAATCTTCCCTACTATCAAAAACTAGCCAAATCTGTACAATGCTACCTAAGCAATAAAAAAACGCACATTCTAGTTTGTGGAAACGTTTTCCTAAGCGGTGAGTATGGAATGTGGATCAAAAAAGGAATAGATAGGAGACGTATATATAATACGCTTTCGCGAAAGCTTAAAACACTACAAAAAACCACTAAGTCAAGTGTTTGTTTTTTAAAAGACTTTAATGCCACACAAGACACCGCTGCAAGTGTAGTAGAAAAACAGCACTTTCAATCATTTGCCGTCGAACCTAACATGCACATACATGTTACTTGGAAAAATTTTGAGGAATATAAAGGCTCTTTAAAATCAAAATACCGTATAAAAGTTAATAAGGCAGACTCGTCTAGTAACGCTCTTGTAAAGACTTCACTTACCGCAAACGAAATAAGAACCCATAAAGAAAAACTTAAATCCTTATATCTAGATGTTGCAGAGAAAGCCTTGTTTAACACTGCTTTTATTGACATTGAAACCTACGCATTACTTAAAGAGCGGTTTCCCGAAAATGTAATCATTAGCACCTATAGTAAGAAAGGGGAAATAGTAGGATTTTCAACCGCTTTTTTACATAACGAACAGCTCAGTGCTCATTATGTGGGGATTGATTATACTACAAATAAAACAGATGCCATCTACCCAAGAATGTTAAACGATTATATTCGATTAGGTCTTTTACTAGGGGTGAAAGACATTAACTTAGGTAGAACTGCATCTGAAATCAAAAGTACTCTAGGAGCAATACCAGAGCACTTAAGGTGTTATATAAAACACCGTCGTACTGTAGCAAATATGTTTTTTAAACCATTTATACGCCAGATTAAAATGACGGAATATAAACAGCATAATCCATTTAAAAATTAAATTCGGTAGCATGTACTAAGCGTAAATATTATTATATTTTATTAAGTGATCGTTATCAATCTACACTAATATTGAAAAGTTAAATTAAGCTTCTATAGGTTTGACCTCCGTCAAAATCTCAGCAAACTCCCCTCACAACTATGTTTTTGTAAACTAGATATTGCTAAATATAGTAAATAAGTGTTAAAATTTTTAACACTTATTTTAAAATTAACATAATTAGTACACATATTTCTAAAAAAAACTTCACTACATTTATTGCTAACAACTTAAAATCAAATACTTATGAAAACTAATGAAATTGCAAATAATTTAGTGAGCTGGTGTAATGAAGGGAATTATGAACGTTGCTATAAGGAATTATACAGCCCTAATATTGTAAGTTTAGAACCAGCTTGGGCAGAAAACGCGCGTGCAGAAGGAATGCAAGAAGTTGCAAAGAAAGGAGAATGGTGGGAAAACACTTTTGAAGTACACAGCAGTAAAGCAAGCGAGCCTACAGTAGCAGATAATTGGTTTTCTGTGCGTTTTGATATGGATACTACACATAAACCTAGTCAGCAGCGTTCACAAACATCTGAGCTTGCCGTATATCAAGTAAAAGATGGAAAAATTGTACAGGAGCAGTTTTTCTATGATATGCCTGGACAATAAATAAAAAATCCCGGGTTTATAATGCGTTTGTACATTGTATACCCGGGATTTCATTATTATGCCTGCTATTACTTATCTATAGGCATTTGCCCATGTGAGCGCATGTCTTCCTTAGTAAGGACTTTAAAGTCTGGTGTTTTTGGTGCATTTTCGAGCATAGGCGTTAATGCTTCTGGTAGTCCGATGGTTTTACGTGTAGTAAGATCAATCCAAGCTCCCATCATGCTTCCGCGAGCTAGGTTTCTACCTTTGTAATCATAAAAATTGTGTACAAACTTGAAGAACATACCATCTTCACTAGCCCCACCTAGTTCAAACGTTACGGTAATAGGCTTGCCTTGAAAAGCTTCTTTAAAGAAGAACAACTGCTCGTGAAAAATTACTGGGCCTATATTATGAGTTACCATTTCTCGTTGACTTAGTCCATTCTCAATCATATAGCCCATACGAGTATGAGACATAAAATTTACATATGCAGAGTTTGCTAGATGACGATTTGCATCTATATCACTCCATCGTATGTCAAATTCCTTCGTGTACATATTATAATTATTTAATGCGCTTATGCGCTATAGTTAGTGCTGTTTAGTTTGTAAAATTACAATTTCAAAATCTTATATCACCTTAAGAATAGGTTAAGAATCCGGACGCAATACCCTAAGCGCGTTCTGTACAATTTGCTGTAAAATATCGCGATTTCTCAAAAACATTCCTGTAGTACGTATTCCTTGAAAAGTGCAGAATAGAAAATAAGCATACTGTGATGCAGACTGCTTTGTGTTTATGAGTTGTGCGTCTTGTCCTTCTTGCACTAAGCCTTTAAAAAACTCTATTCTGTGATCTTGCATCTTCTCGAGATAATCTCTTATTGACTCGTCCTCCCTACTAAGCTCCACTTTACAATTTATACTAAAGCAACCTCTTCCTTGCGTATCTTTTTCAATCTCGTCTATAAAATTTTCAAATACAAAACGAATTCCCTCTAGCGGATTAGATGCTCGTACTAAAGCATTTGTACAAATCTTTTCATTTTCTTCTTGGTACTGTATTAATAAGGTTTTATAAATGGCTTTTTTATTGCCAAACGAATTGTATATACTCGACCTATTAAGTCCCGTAACTTCTACAAGATTACTCATACTCGTACCGTTATATCCTTTTCGCCAAAACAAATCTCTTGCTTTTGCTAGTACAATTTCTCTATCAAAATCTTCGGTTCTAGGCATTTTGTGAGGTTATAATCTTGATAAATATAATTGGAATGTTTGTTTCACAAAAAAAAACATTAAATAAAACTACTTTCTATAGCTTTGATTATTACGCTTTCGCGAAAGCTTAATTGTACCTATTTTTATAATCTCTTAATAGTCTTTTACTAATAGTACACCACCTTACATAATGCCCATTGTACCCTCACGTTTTCGCGCAAGCGGACTTTTTAAAGATCCACATTTCTCCACCATTTATTCTGCAAAGATTAGACGTGTAAAGGGGATCACGCAAACTCGTGAGCGTATGGAACTTCCAGATAGGGATTATATAGATATAGACTGGACACTAGCCGCAACACCACAGGGAGACAACATTAAAAAAGTTGCAGTATTGCTACATGGACTTGAGGGAGACGCACAGCGACCATACATACTAGGCACCGCAAAGTTGTTGAGCAATCATGGTTATGATGTGGCTGCTATAAACTTTAGAGGGTGCAGTGGTAGCCAGAATAGATTGTATAGATCATACCACAGCGGCGATACCGGCGATATTAGGTTTGTAGTAAACGCTCTTGTTACTAAGGGTTATAGCCATATTAACCTATATGGAGTAAGTCTAGGAGGCAATGCCGTGCTCAAGTATCTAGGAGAACAAGATGATATCCCTTCACAAGTGACATGTGCTGCTTGCATAGGTGTTCCAGCAGATCTTAAAGCTTCTCTTGAACAACTTACAAAAAGGGAAAATATCATTTATCGCACATCATTTTTAGTACACCTTAGAGCTAAGTATCGCAAGAAGATGCAACAGTTTCCTGATAAGATGAATAAGGAAGAATATAAAAAAATCAATAGCTTAAAACGTTTTGACGATTTGTATACCGCACCGGCACATGGCTTTGAGGATGCTCTTGATTATTATGCTCGAGCAAGCAGCTTTGACTACCTTGATAAGATTACTGTACCTACCCTTATTCTCAATGCAAAGAATGATAGCTTTCTTCACGGTGATTGCTATCCTATAGCACAGGCAAAAAACTCTAATATTATACACTTAGAAATGCCAGACCATGGAGGTCATGTAGGATTCTATATGAAAGGAGAATTTTACTATAATGAACTGCGTACGCTAGAGTTTTTTCAAAAAAATATGGAGTAAAAAGTAAGCGTTAGTTATCTTTATATTAATAAACAAAACTATAAATTATGAGAATTAAAGGATTTCTAGCAGTGATTGCACTTGCTACTATAATGGTAAGTTGTGGTGAAGGAGAAAAAAAAGAAACTAAAGAGGCTGTAAAAATAGGATCAAAAAAAGCTGCTACAAAAGCAGATGAGAACACTGTAAATCTAGCACTTGCAGGTAATGACCTCATGAAATATGACAAGAGCGAGCTTAAGGCAAAGGCTGGACAAGAAGTAACTCTTACCTTTCGCCATACTGGAAAAATAGGGATTAAAGTTATGGGACACAACTTTGTATTGCTTAAACAAGGTACGTCAATACCAGAATTTTCGGCAGCAGCAGCTACCGCTGGTGAAGCAAAAGACTGGATTGCAAATGAAGACCAGATTATAGCACACACAAAAATGATAGGTGGTGGCCAGACTACCTCTGTAACATTTACTGCTCCAGCAGCTGGGACTTATGACTTTATCTGTAGTTTCCCTGGACACTCTGGATTAATGAAAGGAAAGTTTATTGTGGAGTAAATCACACCACATGTAAATTAAAAAAAGCCATCACGAGTTGTAACTCTTGATGGCTTTTTTCATTACTCTATATTCTTCTATAGTAAACCGAATGTCAATTAATACGACGGTTTGCGTCTGTTTGCTTTCTTTTCAGATTGCACTTTTTTAGCGTTAAGGCGTTTAAGCTTTGCCATCTTAGAAGGGCGTTTCTTTATTCTAATCTTAGGTCTTTGTACAGCTACCTCTAGCAGTGCAAACAGACGTTTTATCACGTCCTCTTTGTTTTTGTGCTGACTACGTGAGGTTTGAGAAGCGAGCAGCAACACCCCTTCTTTTGTAACCCTATGAGCAAGTTTTTCTTTGAGTAACTCAAGCTCTACCTCTGTTACTGCAGCAGATTCATACATAGCCCAAGATAACTCTACTCTTGAACTTGTTTTATTTGCATGCTGTCCTCCAGGGCCGCTACTTCTCGTTGCCTTAAATGTAAGTTCGGTAAGTAGTAGCTCCTTATTCATTAATTTTTATTTCTTCTACATCGTTCACTGCAATAAATTACTTCATTCCAGTTTTTCTCCCACTTCTTTCGCCATGCAAAGGGTCTTTCACAAACGGGACATACTTTTGTAGGAAGGTGCTGTTTTTTCAAAATATGGCTTACCTATATTGTAATTTGAGATTATCAAGCATGATTTTAGTGATGGCATCAAGGTCAAATTTATGTCCCCATCCCCAATCCTTTCTCGCTTCACTATCATCTATGGATCCCGGCCAAGAGTCTGCAATGGCTTGTCTAAAATCTGGTTCATATTCGATTTCAAACTCAGGAATTACTTTTTGAATACTTTGAGCTACATCTTCTGGCGCAAAGCTTACTCCTGCAAGATTATATGATGAGCGTATTTTTACATCCTTTTTAGGAGCATCCATGATATCTATAGTTGCTCTAATTGCATCCTCCATATACATCATAGGTAACACTGTTCCCTCCTGCAAGAAACAACGGTAGTTACCATGTTTAAGTGCTCTGTGGTATATATCTACTGCATAATCTGTAGTTCCTCCACCAGGTTCTGTTGTATAACTTATAAGTCCTGGATAGCGTATGCTTCTCACATCTACGCCATATTTTTTGTGATAATACTCACACCAGCGTTCCCCAGTTTGTTTTGATATTCCATACACGGTTGATGGTTCCATAACCGTAAGTTGGGGAGTATTTTCTGAAGGAGTAGTATCTCCAAAAACAGCAATACTAGATGGCCAAAATACTTTCTTTACCTTCTTATCCTTTGCCAAGTTCAAGATATGGAATAGCGAAGTCATATTAAGATGCCAAGCTTTGGCAGGAAAACGCTCTGCAATTGCAGATAACATAGCCGCCATTAAATAAACTGTATCAATTTTATATCTAAAAATCACGTCTTCTACCGCTGCAAAGTCTGTAGCATCCAGCAGCTCAAAGTGCCCCTCACTCATAAGCTCTTCATTTCCTTCTCTGATGTCACTGGCTACAACCTTATCTGCACCAAACCTATTGCGTAAAGTGATGGTAAGCTCCGTTCCTATCTGGCCGCAAGCCCCTATGATGAGTATTCTAGATTTCATATTGTGTATTTTAGTGTTACGCTTTCGCGAAAGCGTTTGCAAACTTAATCATAAATATTGCGCGTGTATAACCAATTACCCTACTTTTGTTAAGCACTCAGTATAAGATTTTATGAAACAGTTACTTCCTATTTTAATTATTATATCAATTATTTTTACCGCCTCGTGTAGTCAAAAAAAAGCTTCTCAAAAACCAAAAGAGACTGTAACATTAGTGGGAAATGACACCATACAGCTTCCTACTCCAAAAAATTTAAAAGCTAGTATAAGACTTACAGCACAAGCACGAGAAGGGGTGAAAAACTGGTCCTTTTATAATGACCTTTCTTCGTCTATAGACAGCCTTCATACAAATACACTTGGAGAATTACGCAAACAACTAATTGGTTTAGATGCGCTTTATATTCGATTAGAAGAAGCAGAAGAGGCTGTAGCACCAGTCACTCCAGAAGCAGTACAGACTAAAGCGGTAAATGCACGCCTTGTTGCTATAGAAACAAAAGTTAAAACCTTGCAGAATAGCGCACACTTGAACACTCTTGTCCCAGAAGAAATCTCTAAGAAAACAGGCGAACTTTTTAATGCATACCAAGATCTCAATTTACAACTCAACGAACTTTTTAATACTAGTTTTAAAGATTTACTAGAGGAGATAAAACAAGAAAATGAACAGGCTGCTAGTCAAAAGGCAGACGAGCAAACACTTAACTAAAATGAAAATCTTATTTATATTTTTTTCAATAATTGCAGGCACAACGTACGGTCAAAACACCTCCCTTGTAAAAGATGATGTAAAAGTCTCACTTGATTTATGGCATAAAGCAGCAGGAGATGCAGATTTTGAAGCATATTTTGAATTAATGACAGACGACGCCGTTTTTGTTGGAACCGACGCTACAGAAAACTGGAATGTTCAGCAATTTAAGTTATATGCAAAACCTCATTTTGATGCTGGTAGAGCATGGAGTTTTACCACAATAGAACGAAACATCTATGTTTCAAACAATAGCGCGAAATTAGCATGGTTTGATGAGCTATTAAGTACTCAAATGGGTGTATGTAGAGGTTCTGGTATTGTTCAAAAAGTAGATGGTAAATGGAAAGTAAAGCATTATGTATTATCCATCGCCGTTCCAAATGAAAATGTAGCAGCACTTACTGCTCTTAAAAAGCAATGGGATACTAATTACATAAAGAGTATCTCTAATAAATTTTAAAACCTTAACATAAGAGTATATTTATAAATTTTTTCACAGTTTTTTAGTATTTTATATTAATATAATTACGCAATAATAGCATTGCACATTATATTTGATATTTAATCAAATAAACTATGAAAAAACTACTACTATTAACATTATGTATGGTCACGTTACTGACCAATGCTCAAATAGGCTCTACTGCACCATGGATGGCGCCGTTTAATGATTCTAATAAAAGCACAGAGCCTACTTTTCAAGAAATTGTGGATTCATTTGAATCTTACTGGGAAGGCAAGGATGAAACAACCAAAGGAAGTGGCTTTAAACCTTTTAAAAGGTGGGAATCTCTTTATGCCAACTATTTAAACAACGATGGTACTGTCATGTCACAAAAACAACTTTGGGATGTATGGCAAGAAATTAATAGCCAATCAAAATCAACGCAAGTTGATGACAGTGATTGGAAAAATATAGGACCACTTACACACACTAATACAGGATCTTGGTCTGCTGGTCAAGGACGTGTTAATGCATTTGCAGTAGATCCTACAAATCCAGATATACTTTTTGTAGGAACGCCTGCAGGAGGAATTTGGAAATCTACAGATGCTGGAACTTCTTGGACACCACTTACAGATCAACTTCCTCAAATAGGGGTGTCTGGTATTGCTATCGATCCTACCGATACTAATATCATTTACATTGCTACTGGAGATGATGATGCTGGAGACTCGACAAGTATAGGCGTTATGAAATCTACGGATGGAGGAGACACTTGGAATACTACAGGTCTTAATGAGAATAACTCTCCTACTTCTATGAATGAGATTTACTTTGACCCTGCAGATAGTAAAACATTATGGGTTGCTACAAGTAATGGTATTTACAAGACTGTAGATAGTGGTACAAATTGGGATAACGTCCTTAGCGGAAACTTTGACGACTTAAAAGTTAAACCTGGAAGCTCAGATGTTTTATATGCGGCAGATGCATCTAGAGTTTATAGAACAGTTGATGGTGGAGACACTTGGTCAAATATATCTGCTGGTTTTATTACTGGTGCAGCTAGGTTAGTTATGGATGTTACTCCTGCTAATCCTGAGGTACTATACGTGTTTAGGTCTGACAACTCTTTTGGTGCTGGTAATATTTACAAATCATCAAACAGCGGAGATTCTTTTACTCAAAAATTTGCTGGTAGTGAGGATATTTTTGAAAGTACTCAAGCATGGTTTGACTTTGCGTTTGCAGTATCAGATACCGATGAAAATGAGATTTACACAGGAGTGCTTAATGTATGGAAGTCTACAAATGGTGGTGTAAGTTTTACAAAATTAAATAATTGGAATGCTCCAAATACACCTTCTTACACCCATGCTGATATTCATAATTTAAGATTCATCAATGGAACTTTATATTGCGGAAGTGATGGAGGTTTTTATAGTTCTAATGATGGGGGTGTAAATTTTTCTAGCCACACCGATGGATTAGCTATTGGACAGTTTTATAGAATTGATGTAGCGCCAGAAGATGCTTCTATTATTTCTGGAGGACTCCAAGATAATGGTGGCTACGCACGTAAAAATGGTATGTGGCAAAACTATTATGGCGCAGATGGTATGGAGAATATTTATGACCCAAATGATCCATCTAAAGTATATGGCTTCATACAATCTGGAGGTGGGCCTTATTTTTCAAATGACGGAGGTGCTTCGCTTTCTGGATCGTTTGCATCACCGGAGACTGGAAACTGGATAACACCCCTAGCTTTTGCTAAGGACAAGAGGCTATATGCAGGTTACACTAGAGTTTATGAACTTGATTTTTGCTCTAATTCTTGGGTACAAAAATCATTGTCATTTGGCTCACGTATAGACCTATTAGAAACGGATCCTAACGACGCTTCTATTATGTATGTAACTGTTAATGGAGCTTTATATAAAAGTTCAAATAGAGGTGCAGACTTCACTGTTTTGAGATCATTTCCTGAAGATATTTCGTCATTAGAAGTGAAGTATGGAGATAGTAATACGCTATATATAGTTACGGGAGGGACAGCTGGTAAAGTATATGAAGCAACAATAGCAGATAATGCCATTACTGTAAATGATATTACAGGTTCTCTACCAGGAGTGCCTAAGTTAGTTATCAAACATCAAAGCAACCATTCTGACAATCCACTGTTTTTAGGAACCGCGCTTGGCGTTTGGAAATATGATGATATCACTAATGATTGGGAAAGATTTGACAATGGATTACCTAATACAGCAGTACGCGACTTAGATGTAAATGAGTTCAATGGAGTGCTTACAGCAGGAACTTATGGACGAGGTATATGGCAAACAGATATTGATACTCAGCCGTTATCGTCAGACCTTGCAGCAACATCTTTAGTACCCCTAAACAATCAAGTGATATCCTGCGGAGAAAATCCTACAGAAATAACATTCAGAAATAATGGAACCTCTTCCATAACGGAAGCAACTATAACTTATGAAGCAGGAGGTATTCAAAACACTATGCAATGGACAGGAAACCTTGCTTCTCAAGAAGAAACTACTGTAGAGTTACCAGTATTAGGTCTATCTGTAGGAACCTATGAATTAATAGCTCAAATAACAACTGATGGAGATCAAGTAGAAGGTAATAATGAGAAAAGAACTTCGATAGCTATCAATGAAATAGGTGAAATAGATACAATAAATGATTTTGAAACAGGGGATAGTGCGCTGCTTGTACTTTCTGAAAATGGCAATATTGCTTGCGATACTTCGGGGCAAACATGGCAGAGAGGAATTCCTAACGGAACGTTATTAAATCAAGCTGTATCTGGAGAGAATGCCTATGCAACTAATCTAAATGGAGAATACAGTAATAATGTTAAAGAATACCTAACTACTAAATGCTATGACATTTCATCATTAGAAGTGAAAGAACTTAGCTTTAAGATGGCTTTTGAATTAGAACTTGACTGGGACATAATGTATGTTGAATATACTGTTGATGATGGAACTACGTGGGACATATTAGGTACCTCTAACGACCCTAACTGGTACAATAGTGATACTCTTCCAGGAAACAATTGTAATAATTGCCCAGGAGCACAATGGACAGGAACTAGTGCATCATTTAATGACTATAGTTATGATTTGAGTGCTTTTGCGTCAGAAACTAGTATGATTTTTAGATTTGTATTTCATTCTGATCAAGCCGTAACCGAAGAAGGTGTTGTAATAGATGACTTTCAAATAGGTGCTGGACAACTTTCTCTTGACGATACTGTTTTAGAAGGACTAAGTATCTACCCGAATCCATCTACTGCTATTTTCAATATACAATGGCCTGCAGAATCTTCATTATCCATAGAGGTATTTGATTTATTAGGTAAGTCTGTTATTAAAAGGTTTAATATGCCTCAAGGGTCAAGTAATTACCCACTTGACATGAGCACATTTGCTTCAGGTTTATATCTCATTAAACTAAACACTGACAAACAACAAATAACTCAAAAATTAATTTTGAAATAATTGCAAAAGCCCTCTTCTCAGAGGGCTTTTTTGATTGCTTATGTAACATTTAAAATTTAATTTCGTCCTATTCAAAATAACCTAATAACGTTACTCTATGAAACTCTATAAATCGGCTGCAATTGTGGCTACTTGTGCTCTTACGCTTGTAAGCTGTAAGACAGAAGAAACAAAAGAGACAGCTCAAGTTGAAAAAATCCCTGGTATTGTACTAGAGAATATGGATACTACGGTTGCTCCTAATCAAGATTTTTACAATTATGTAAATGGATCTTGGATGAAAAACACTGAAATTCCAGATGACCGCACTAGTTGGGGTGGATTTTCTGTACTACGCAAAGCTACAGATGCAGATGTTTTAGAAATACTTGCAGAAGCCGAAAAAAGCGGAACATACACTGCTGAAACAGACCAAGCAAAAGCGCTTGCGATTTACAACACCAAACTTGATACCATAGCGCGTAATAAGGCAGGGATTACACCTTTACAACCTGCATTAGATGCAATTGCTAGTGTAACTAACTTAAATGAACTACAGACAGTACTAGCTACTAATCCTGCTGTATCATCACCTTTTTTAAGCATAGGAGCTGGAGCAGATCTTAATGATAGCTCTATGAATACCGTGTATTTAGGGGCAAATGGCCTTGGTCTTCCAGATCGTGACTATTACATTCTAGAAGACGGGAAGTCTAAAGAAATTCGTGAAGAATATGTAAAACATATCTCACGCATGCTTCAAATGCTAGGAGACTCTGAAGCAGAAGCAAATGCCGCTGCCGATAAAATCCTCGCAATGGAAACTGCGCTAGCGACTCCAAGATTAGATAAAGTAGAGAGCCGTGATGCTCGTAACTTTAACAACCCACGTTCTGTCGCTCAGGCAGACGAGATGCTCACATCTATAGATCTTAAAAAGATGATTGCAGATCTTGGTATTAAGAAGGATTTTGACACGCTTCTTGTCACACAATTAAAGTACACAGAAGCTTTAGACACATTCCTTAAAAAAACTTCTATAGAAGATATCAAAACGCTCGTACGTTGGGATACATTTAATAGTTCTGCAGGAAGATTGAGTACAGAAATAGAAACTGCAAATTGGGAGTTTTACAGTAAATACTTAAGCGGTGCAAAAAAACAACGCCCAGCAGATGAGCGCGCACTAGCAACAGTAAATGGCTCTGTAGGAGAAGCGCTAGGGCAGTTATATGTAGATGCTAAGTTTCCACCAGAGGCAAAAGCAAAAGCAGAAACAATGATTGCAAATGTTATTGATGCTTACAAAGCTCGTATCCAAAAATTAGACTGGATGGGTGCAGAGACTAAAGAAAAGGCTATCGAAAAGCTTGATAAATTTACCGTTAAGATTGCATATCCAGACAAGTGGGAAGATTACTCTACAATGGATGTAGCTGCAGATAAGACGTACTTTGAAAATATGACTGCAGTTGGAAAATGGGGCCAACTCAAAAACTTTGATGAAATAGGTGAGCCAGTAGATAAGTCTAAGTGGGGAATGTCTCCTCAGACTGTTAATGCTTACTTCAATCCACTTAACAATGAGATTGTATTTCCAGCAGCAATACTACAACCACCATTTTACAACTACACAGCAGATGAGGCTGTAAATTATGGAGGAATTGGAGCTGTTATAGGTCACGAAATCTCTCACGCTTTTGATGATAGCGGATCACGTTTTGACGCAGATGGAAACCTAAAAAACTGGTGGACTGCCGAAGATCTTGAAGCATTTACAACTCGTGGTAATGCACTCGCAGAGCAGTACAGTGCTGTAGAGGTACTTGATAGCGTTTACGTAAATGGAAAATTCACGCTAGGTGAAAACATAGGAGACCTAGGTGGTGTACTTGGAGCATATGATGGATTACAGAAGTACTATGCAGAAAACGGACGTCCAGAAAACATTGACGGGTTTACTCCTGAGCAACGTTTCTTCATGTCTTGGGCAACAGTATGGAGAACAAAGAGCCGTGATGAAGCATTAAGAACACAAGTAAAAACAGACCCGCACTCTCCAGGAATGGTACGTGCGGTACAGCCTTTATTAAATGTTGATGCTTTCTACGAAGCTTTTGACATTAAAGAAGGAGATGCAAATTACCTAGCTCCTGAGAAGAGAGTTCGTATTTGGTAATATAATATATTCGCTTTCGCGAAAACTAAAACCGCCTCAATCGAGGCGGTTTTTTTATGCGTATTACTTTCGTTATTAAAGGTGCACCGTAAACTCGTAATTTAAAACACTATCAACCGTAATACTATCTATCTGCTTAAAGGATAAGGAATCTTCTTGACTATATTCTGGCGGCTCGAGACCCAACTCAATAGCCTGCTTTGTGTAATATTCTTTTTTTGTAGGATGATTAGGAGACACCGCATTTATAATGTGACCAAAGGCATCTTTCTTGATTATCGCTGTCAAAATCCCGATGCAGTCATCGCGATGTATCATATTAACTGGAGCATCACCATTAGTTAATCCCTTTCGTCCAGCAAGAAATTTCACAGGGTTTCTACTACCACCAAACAATCCTCCAAAACGAACAACCGTTGTCTCAAAAGCAGGGGTGTTAAAGAATATTTGCTCTACATCATATAACTGCTTAGCCGCATTTGTATCGGGTTGTGGTGCATCTTTCTCTGTCACCTTACCTTGTGCATCATCATAGACAGAGGTACTACTTATAAGAATCACTTTTTTAACCTCAGACCGTTCAATCAGATGTAGAAAATGCGCCATTTTGAGAGCGTAGTTTGCACCTGTGTTCTTTCTCAAGCCTGGCGGTATCATAATGAGTAGCACATCTGTATCTGCAAGAAAAGTTTCTACTAAGCCTGAGACACCACTTTCTGCTATTACTACTGGATATGCAAGGATATTACTTCTTGTAAGGTCTTTTGCTTTTTCTGCATCTGTCACACTTCCTTTTACCGTGTACCCCATAAGCTGGAGCCTCGAGGCAAGTGCTTTACCAAGCCATCCTAAACCAGCAATTGTAATTTTTTTATTCATTTATTTTCTAGCAATAACTAGGGTTTTCGTTTAAATCTTCGGCAGCAGCTATAATAATTAGTTGCTTCTATACTCTTATCGAGAATTACATTACTCTTCTACACCAGTGTTGATAGTATCTTTTTTCGCTTTCGCGAAAGCGTACTCAGCAATATCAATCGTACGCTCTACTATGATAGCATCGTTAGGTACAAATGGTTTTGGCATCGTAGTATTAGGTCTCGCCGAAACTGTAAATTTTGGGTTTTCTAATAAATCGTACGAGAACTCCTTGAGTGTAAATTTAGGATTTACACCTTCTGGCACGGCAAATTTAAACTCCAGCTTGTCATTTTTCCCTCTGTAATAACTTAAAATACCTTTACTACCTCGTTTCTTATAAAGCGTCTCAGTACTATCTGCTTTTACAGCAACGCCGTTCCAAGAGATATGCTGTAAAGGAGTTTCTATAGCTGTGTACATACGCATTTGATGCACAGTACGATTAGGTGTGACTGTAAGTGTGATATACCTCAACCCATCTACCAGCGTGTCTTTATCTAGCTGCACCGTACTTTCTGGTAAATCGATTACAGCAGTTTCCTTTGCATAGGTATATGGAGTATTGTATTTACTACCTGCAGCATTACCAATGTACATAGTAGCTTGTTCTGGGTTTTCGCCTAGGTATCCTTTGGTCCAGTCATCAAGCGACTTATTATATGTTGCCCAGTATGCTCGATTTGTATCTGTATTTTGATAATAAATAAGACTATTAGGTGCTTGACGATCTACGGCAGCATCTGAGTTCATGTGTGCAATCCCAAAACAAACGAGCGCTCCTAGCAAACTCAAATATGCTAAGAACTTCTTGTTTCTATATAAACCAAATACTGGCAATACTAGTCCAAAAAGGAGTATCAAAAAGATTACACTCGCATAGAGCATATCTGGTCCTAAACCTACAGGAAAGAACTGTACTAGAGGAGCTAATAAAAATATAGCTGGAGCACACAGTAAGACAAGTAACAACACACTAGGCTTACGCTGCGCTATAAGCACATAAAAAGCAATTAATCCAAAATATACAGGAATGATAAAAAAGGCAGCGCCTTTTAAATAAACTGCAACGAGTATATTAATGATGAGCCACATAGTGAGTGGAGCTACCATATTACTTGCCGTGTTTTGTGCCACGGTAAGCCTATGATACATACCCATACATAGACTAAAACCTAATAAGGCAAAGGCAATAATATACCAGTGACCATTATAAATAAAAACAGGCAACATGTCTTCATAACTAGGATATACATACTTTAATAACTCCCACAATAGGTAAAAAAGCCCTCCTCCTAAGATTAATGTAAGGAAGAAAGTTCTGAAACCTCTAGCGACATATTTTCTCCTCAATTGTTCCTTTTTAAATCCATAAACTAGCAATGCTATAAACAGAACAATTGCAATTGCTACCATAGGCCAGATCCAAGAAAATGGATATGCAACAAAGTTTGCCACAGCGGCATCAAAGTACACATAATCTTCATCAGACTTTATATTGGTAAGGTCTGTAGCTGCAAAGTACTTGAGTAATGGCATTAAGTAAGTTCCTTGGTGCTCTAGTGTCTTGCGATCCAAGTTTTCAAAAGTGTCATTTACCGTATGATAGTCAAAATGATCATCTATAAATGCAAAGAAAAACCCATCAATATCACCATCTTCTCTTAAGACAGTCGAGTCCGTATCATTAGGCAACATTTTGTAAATACTATACATTAATGAAGTCCCTACGGGATACTCCACTCCTGCTTCCATAAATCCATTAATGAGATTTTTATTACCGTGATTAGTCTCTACAATCATATTAGAAGGACCACCACTACCACGTGCTTCAAAGTTGAGGGCAAGTCCCACGTCTTTTGCCCATGGATGTTCATCTACAAAAAGCTGAGCGCCATCTAGGCCAATTTCTTCGGCGTCTGTGATGCAGATTATGATATCATTTACAGGAGTGACTCCGCTTGCAAGGTAAGCTCGTACACTTTCTAGTATAGTTACCACACCAGAACCTGCGTCACTTGCGCCATGAGATGCACTGTGTGGCGCACTATCATAATGTGACATAAGTAATAGTGCCTTACCATCACCACTTCCTTTTATGCGCGCTAGGATATTTTGAGGCTTTGTAAGATTACTGTACCCATTCCATTCTTCATTTACAAAACCTTCTTGTACTTGAGGCTCTAGACCAAGCTTGCGAAGTTCTTGCACAATATATTGCTGCACTTCTGTATGTGCCGCTGTACCCACAAAATGCGGCTTTGCCGAGATTACTTTTAAATGTGATAATGCTCTTGCCGTAGAAAATTCTGTAAGCGGAGTTTCTTTATCACCTATAGTCTTAGGCATGAGTGAGTAAAAGCTCACAAATACTAAAAACAACACTAGAATAAATGAAATAATATGGGATAAACGTTTCATTGAGAAGGCAATCTTTTGGTTTGGTGCTTGTAAAATACGAATTTATGAGCTTGAGTACGCTTTCGCGAAAGCGTAACCTCAAAGATTAAAATTAAATCACTAACTTTAAGAGAACAAAATCAGCAAGTTATGGCAATTAAAAGTTTTATGGGTAAGCGCGCAAAGGACACCAAAAGCAGCGCTACAGATATTAAAGTAAGTGATTACATGAGCCGAAAGCTCATTACTTTTTCTCCTGACCAATCGGTGCTTGAAGTGATGAACAACTTAATTAAACACAAGATTTCTGGTGGTCCCGTGGTTAATGAAAATAACGAACTACTAGGTATTATCTCTGAAGGTGACTGTATGAAGCAAATTTCTGAAAGTCGTTACTACAATATGCCTATGGATAATATGAAGGTGTCTAATCACATGGTGACTAATGTGGATACAATAGACGGTAATATGAATGTTTTTGATGCGGCAAATAAATTTCTAGAGTCAAAACACAGGCGTTTCCCTATTGTAGAAAATGGCAAGCTCGTAGGACAAATAAGCCAAAAAGATGTTCTTAAAGCTGCGCTAGCTCTCAACGGTCAAACTTGGAAATAAGCTGTTATGGCATTTTTTCAAACCAAGCAAGTTCTACTTGCTGAGCTTCATATATAAAATTATTCTTGCCCTCGAGGCCTATCTTCTCAAGTACTCTGCAAGAAGCTTTATTACCTAACTCTGCCATGCCGCAGAGTTTTGTGTTTGGAAAATGTTCAAAAAAGTAATCTCTTGCCGCAATTGAAGATTCGGTTGCATAGCCTTTACACCAATACTCAGGCATAAAACGATATCCTATATCATAAAAATTAGTGTGGCCATTCATTTCTTTTTCAAAGTTATATTTGAGTCCCGTCCACCCTATCCAGTCTCCACTACTTTTCTCTATCGCTGCCCAGCGTCCTATACCGTAGGTTTCATATTGCATACGTATATAATCTATAGATGTTCGCGCCTTTCCCATACATGTAATAGGGTTTTTGCCTAAATATTCATGTACTATTGGATTGCTATCTAGTCGATACATGTTTCCCGTATCTTCTATACGAACCTCGCGTAAAATGAGGTGTTCTGTTTCTATATGGTAGGTCATAATTAATTTAGAATTAAATCCGCTTCAGTTTTATGCACGCTTCACAAGCGCATAAAAATCACCTTCAAGCGGTAAGTACCCTTGATCATACACAAAGTAATACACCGTGCCAGCTTTTGTAGTATAGATACTTGTAAATAGATTGAAGTCAAATCCAGCTGTATTGAGCTTAGACTTGGTTGTTCTCGTTTTATCTTCTGGATTGAGACGCTCTAAGATGCGATAATTCTTACGCAACACATTATTAGTATTACGCATGATATTTTTTGAGTCCTTATTTTGATTATTGTTGTGCGAATTACGGCATGAGTCACTACAGAATTTTTTATCTGCACGACCTATGATTTTATCTCCACACTCGGGACAAGCTCTTTCCATATACTTGCTAGATACTTGAGCTCAAAGCCCAGTTGTTCATATTATGAGGTTAATGCTCTTTAATTATTCTTATAAATCTTAATGTCTAGATCTCCGGTAGCATTCATATGAGCACGGTACATTCCTGCAGTGTTGAATTCCATCGCAACGTTACCGTCTTTGTCTATCGCTACAATACCTCCATCGCCGCCTAAAGCTGGAACTTTCTTCTGGATAACTTCGCTAGCAGCTTCTTGTAGCGTTACTCCTTTATATTCCATCATTGCTGAGATATCATGAGCCACCTGTGCTCGTATAAAAAATTCTCCCCATCCTGTACTACTTACTGCGCACGTAGCATTATTTGCATACGTACCAGAACCTATAATAGGAGCATCACCTATACGGTTGTAACGTTTATTAGTCATTCCTCCTGTAGAAGTTCCCGCAGCTAGGTTACCATGCTTATCTAACGCCGCACAACCTACGGTTCCAAATTTACTGTCCTTTATATAAGGATCCATAAATGCCACCTTCTTATCATCATCGTGGTCGAGCTGTGTTTTTTCTTTATCTATTATTTTCTGTAAAGATTGGAAGCGTCTTTCTGTATAGAAATAAGAAGGGTCTACAATTTCTAATCCTTGCTCTTGTGCAAATTGCTCTGCTCCTTTTGCGCTTAACATCACATGCTCAGATTTATCCATAACAGCTACTGCAAGATCAATAGGATTTTTTACTGTTGTTACTCCAGAGATGGCTCCCGCATTAAGCGTCTTACCATCCATTACACTTGCGTCAAGCTCATTTGTACCATCATGTGTAAAAACAGCACCTTTTCCTGCATTAAATAATGGACTGTCCTCCATAATATTTATAGCTGCTGTCACGGCTTCCATACTAGTTCCACCATTGGCTAGAATTTTATGACCAGCTTTTGTAGCTTCCTCTAGCTTAAGACGATATGCTTTTTCTAGTGAATCTGTCATATTCTTTTTAAGAATAGTACCTGCTCCTCCATGTATAACAAGACCAAATTTTTGATCTGCGGGGATAGTATTTTCAACCTCTTTAGAATTTTCTTTTTTAACTGGCATGTCGCAAGACATGATTAAAAAACATGAAATAATACTAAAAACTAATTTTTTCATAAAGATTACGATTTTGTAAGTGTCTAAATATAAGGAGAAAGAAACTTTAAAACGAACTGGATTTTTCAAAAACATCGATGAAATACACAGTAATTTCTTTGAAATTTCTTACAAATCAACTTTTTTTGTGTATTTCATCGATTAAATACACAAAATATACGTTTAAGTGCAAAATAATTATATCTTGCAGCCATAATAAACTCATAACCCCAAATTATGAAATTGATTAGCCAAACTTTTTACGCACTAGTTGCGTTGTGCCTCCTAAGCGCGTGCACCAGCGAAGAATCTACAGAGATAGATACTCTTGCAAATTTAGAAACTACTATTGAAGTAGAAAATAACATTGAGCTTGCCGAAGAGGTACTTGATGTACTTAACGATTATAGGGCAACTTTAGGTCTTAATGCACTGCAGTGGCATACAGATTCAGAAAATCTTGCAGTAGGACACTCTAGTTACATGGTAGCGCAAAATGCTGCTAGTCACGATAACTTTTACGAGCGCGCAGCTATATTGCAAGAAAATGGGGCAGACATGGTGAGTGAAAATGTTGCTTACGGTTTTAGAGATGCAGAGTCAGTTCTAGAAGGATGGCTTAACAGTCCTGCGCACAAGCAAGCTATAGAGGGAGATTACACACATACAGGAATAGGTATTGTATTGACAGAGACTGGAATACCATACTATACACAACTATTTATAAGATAAGAAGATACCCCCAAATCAATTTTGATTATCAACCCCGTTTGCAACAGTAGACGGGGTTGTTTTTTTACGCTTTCGCGAAAGCGTACTTCTATAAATTGTATTTTTATACAAAGAATAATATTATGGCAATTCAACAACCGTTTAATTTAAACAAGTGGATTGAGGAAAACAGAGATCTCCTCAAACCACCCGTGGGAAATAAGAACTTATACAAAGAAGCTGGTGATTATATCGTAATGATTGTAGGTGGCCCAAATGCTCGTAAGGACTACCACTACAATGAGACCGAAGAACTATTTTTTCAGATAGAAGGTACTATTGAAGTACACGTGCAAGATGAAGGAGTAAAGCGCACTATGCATCTAGGTCCTGGTGATATGTATTTACACCCCGCTGGAGTACCACACTCACCCGTGAGGCATGAAAACTCGATAGGTCTCGTGATAGAACGCAAGAGAGTAGACCTTGATGGTAAGGATGGTTTATTATGGTACTGCGATAATTGTAATCATAAATTATATGAAGTATTCTTTAAGCTTCATAATATAGAAAAAGACTTTTTAGGTCATTTTAAAGATTTCTATGGAAGCAAAGAACATAGAACTTGTAATAACTGTGGAACTGTCATGGAAGTAGATGAGCGATTTACTACGGATTAATAAAAAAATAGAATAATTTTTAGGGTGTGTTTAATAACACGCCCTTTTTTATGGAAGCCTTTGAATTATCCTTAGATTTGACTCAGAACAACACCGCCATTGCAGCAGGTGTATATTAAAGAAATTATTAATCATTGGGTAAGATCGCTATGTATGTTTTCTTCACTCAATAATTCAAAAAACTATGAGCACAGTAGCAAAAGATTTTGGAATGGACGAAGCGCTTAAAATACTTGGCATTTCCGATATAAATGAAGGAACCTCTACAGGTCAAAAAAGTTTTGGTAATGGAGACATTATCGAGTCTTATTCTCCAGTAGATGGACAATTAATAGGTAAAGTAAAAACTACCACAAAGGAAGATTACGAGAAAGTAATGACCTCTGCAACTGCAGCGTTTAAAGACTTTAGAACCATGCCAGCTCCAGCAAGAGGAGAGATGGTACGTCAGTTTGGAAATAAACTTCGTGAGGTAAAAGAGCCATTAGGTAAACTCGTTTCTTATGAGATGGGTAAATCATATCAAGAAGGACTAGGTGAAGTACAAGAGATGATAGACATCTGTGACTTTGCAGTAGGTCTTTCTCGACAGTTACACGGTCTTACAATGCACTCAGAACGTCCTGGTCACAGAATGTATGAGCAGTACCACCCGCTAGGTGTGGTAGGTATCATTTCGGCATTTAATTTTCCGGTAGCTGTTTGGGCTTGGAACACAGCGCTTGCTTGGGTTTGTGGAGATGTTTGTGTATGGAAACCATCAGAAAAAACACCGCTTTGTGGTGTTGCTTGTCAAAACATTATTGCAGAGGTTCTTAAAGCTAACGATATGCCAGAAGGTATCTCTTGCCTTATAAACGGAGATTACAAAGTAGGTGAGATGATGACTACAGATAAGCGTGTCCCTCTTATTTCTGCTACCGGTTCTACTCGTATGGGTAAAAAGGTGTCTGCTACGGTAGGAGAACGTCTAGGAACATCACTACTCGAACTAGGGGGAAATAATGCAATCATTGTAACTCCAGACGCAGATATTAAAATGACAGTAATCGGTGCCGTTTTTGGTGCTGTAGGAACTGCTGGACAACGCTGTACATCTACTAGACGTCTTATTATACATGAGAGTATGTATGATAAAGTAAAAGACGCCGTAGTAAAAGCATATGGACAGTTACGCATAGGTAATCCTCTTGATGAAAATAATCACGTAGGACCACTTATCGATACGGATGCAGTTGCCAATTACAACAGCGCACTAGAACGTGTGGTTGCAGAAGGTGGTAACCTTATTGTAGAAGGTGGAGTTCTTAGTGGAGAAGGTTATGAGAGCGGTTGCTACGTAAAGCCAGCGATTGCAGAGGCTAGTAATGATTATGAGATTGTACAACACGAGACTTTTGCTCCTGTATTATACTTATTAAAATACAAAGGTGATGTAATGGATGCTTTAGAGCTTCAAAACGGCGTTGCACAAGGACTTTCGTCTGCTATTATGACAAACAATCTTCGCGAGGCAGAGCGCTTCTTAAGCGTTGCAGGATCAGATTGTGGTATTGCAAACGTAAACATAGGTACTTCTGGTGCAGAGATAGGTGGAGCCTTTGGAGGTGAGAAAGACACTGGAGGAGGCCGCGAGTCTGGATCAGATGCTTGGAAAGTATATATGAGAAGACAGACTAACACTATTAATTACACGACAGAGCTTCCACTTGCCCAAGGAATTAAATTTGACTTATAGGAGACTATCTCTTTAAGATAAAGAATAACGTTCTCAAAAACCGTTTCCCATAATAAGGAAGCGGTTTTTTTATGCGCTTTCGCGAAAATTTGAACACATCAAACCCACTCTTCTCAATATGAGTAAAACAGTATAAAACCTACGTCTTGCGTTAGAAATTGATAATTTTTATTCGATTAATCTCTTAAAATCATCGAGCAAATACATAATCTACTGAATATCAAAGCTCAAAAGTTGTAAGTGTTAATATTTTAACTAACTTTAAGAAACAGTAACCACCTAAAAAACAACCAAATGAGTAAGAAAATGTGATACCTTCTAGGTATGCTGCTTACGATTGTTATTTGTATGATTCTCGCATGGATTTTTTGTTGTAACACTACTCAAAGTAGTGATTCACAAAACAATCAAAGAGAAACAACTATTAACAATCCTCCTGCAGTAGCTACCCCAGAAGTAGCAACCTCAATGGCCTTTAATCTTAAAGGGCCCGATGGGAAATTTGCTTTTACTAGCAACGACAATTTTAACTTCAACACTTCATCATTTTCAATACTACCTCCTATCTCTGGAGAAGTTACAGATGGTGTAAATCAATTCAAAACATATTTTGAGACTGCCGGTAATGAAGATAAGATGATAGATATCACAGGATATTATGATAGTGGAGAAAAAAACACCTCAGCATTTGCAGATCTTGGACTTGCTAGATCAAATTCGGTAAAAAACTATTTTGTTGATCAAGGAATTCCCTCCAGCCGTATTAACACATACGGAGAGCTACGCGCATCAATAGTTTCTGATGGCAACGTTTACAAAGGCCCTATAGAATACAGGATTTTTAACCAGGCAAATGGAGATCTTGATGCTACTAATACGGCACTACAAGACATAGAGAATAGCCTAAGAGCAGACCCACTAGTATTGTACTTCAATTATGGAGAAGCCTCTGTAACACTAAGCGAGAAAAAACGCTTACAAATAGGAGACATAAGCTGTTATCTTGATAAAAAAGAAGGTGCAACCATCACTGTTGAAGGACACACAGACAGTCAAGGTAGCCTCACAACTAACGATAGATTAGGATTAGAAAGAGCAGAGTTTGCAAAGGCATACCTTGCAAACAACGGTATTCCGGAATCAAAAATCAAAACAGTTTCAAAAGGAGAGCGTAGCCCTATTGAAACAAATGATACTGAGGAAGGACACAATAAAAACAGACGCGCAGTCATCACACTAAACTAACAGACCAAAAACAAAATAATTATGGATTTTTCAAACATAGCTTGCTGGATATGGCCACTCATCGCGGGTGTCATCTGCGGTATTTTAGGATATTTATTGGGTCGCCTTTTTGGCAGTAGTAATAATAAAACAATAGACTACAGCGCAGATCTTGATGCTTGCAAACGCAAAACAACGTCACTACAAGCAGATCTAGATGCGTGTACTCGTAAAACTACATCCTTAGAGGCAGATTTAGCTTCAAGTGAGTCTAAGCTTAGTCTAGCAAAAAAAGCTCCCTTGGCGGCAACTAGTACCGCGAGCATCGCAAGTTCATTTGCGGCAGGGGCAGCTACAAGTAAAACAGTTATTGAAAATACAAATACTAGTGAACCATCACCATCTACAGGTATTATAGGCGTACCGTTTGATGCAGCAGTTGCAAAAGGTGCCTACGGGAAGAAAAAAGTAAGAGAGAATGACCTCACCATCGTAGAGGGCATAGGACCAAAAATCTCAGAGCTATTTCATAATCATGATATTAAAACTTGGGCAGCACTAGCAAGCACTTCTGTAGAGAAGTGCCAGGAAGTACTTAATTCTGGTGGAAAACGCTATGAAATACATCGTCCAGGGACATGGCCTATGCAAGCAGAAATGGCAGCACTAGGAAAATGGGCAGAGCTCAAAAAATGGCAAGATGAGCATGATTATGGTAAGGCGTAAGTAACACAGTATTCCATAAAAAAAAGTCCGCTATGATACATTTCATAGCGGACTTTCATTTTATAAAAAGCTATTTACTATAATAATGTGGCGTCTAATGTGATTTCTGCTTTCATAAGTTTAGACAGTGGGCATACTTCCTTTGCTTTTTGAGCAATCTCTTCAAATTTCTCTTTTGAAATATTTGGCACTTTACCTTTGGTTACTAACTTGATGGTGGTGATTTCGCCATCTTCAAAAGTTACGTGAGCATCTGTGTCAAGACTATCTGCAACAAAATCTTCTTCATTTAACAAGAAACTCAATTGCATTGTATAACAACCGGAATGTGCAGCACCTATAAGCTCTTCTGGGTTAGTCCCTACTCCATCTTCAAATCTTGTCCCAAATGCATATTGTGCTTTATCTAATACAGTACTTTCTGTTGATATTGATCCTTTACCTTCCTTTCCACTTCCTGCCCAATGAGCGCTTGCTTTCCTTGTAAATTTCATAAATGGTAATTTAAAACGACAAGAACATGTCTTCATCGCTGTTATTAATATGAAGTAAAAGTAATTAGATTACGCTTTCGCGAAAGCGGTATTAACAACATATAACATCATCTTTAACAAAGCTTTATAATGACCTCAACTCATAGTCTACACTTGTTTTGAGGAAGTTGAAAGTCATTAACCTATTTGCGTGCCATTTGCTACTTCTCTATCTGGAGCTATTAAAATAACATCCTTCTCATTTCCCAACCCTCCCAAAACGAGACACTCACTCATCATTGTTGCAATTTGCTTAGGAGGAAAATTAAGGACTGCAACCACTTGCCTTCCCACTAGTTCTTGAGTCGTATACAACTCCGTGATTTGTGCAGATGTTTTTCTTTTACCGTGCTCACCAAAGTCCACAACCATTTTATAGGATGGATTTCTAGCCTCTGCAAAAACCTCTGCAGATAAGATGGTGCCTACTCGCATTTCTACCTTAGTAAAATCACTCCAAGTTAAATTTTTATCTTGCTTATCTTCCATAGTTGACTTTTGACACAGAGACTACATAGCTCATGAGTTAGTTAATAATCTACATTACTGCTGGCCATTATTTCCTAGCAAAACAATAACTCCTATCACCATAAGACCCGCTAGTATCGCAAAGAAAATCTTCCAGAATGAATACGGTCGTTTTCCAGAGAGTGCTCCCGTTTCTCCATTAACAAAAAAGTTATATTCCTTACCGTTATAGCGGTATGAACTCACATAAACGGGTAATAAAATGTGTTTAAACGTCTCCTCTGCGAGCTTCATGTCTATAGATGACACTCGTTGTGTATCGCCTCCTATGTCTCTAGCTGCCCAAGTAGATGCTATTTGCTTTGCAACATCACGAGATTTACCATAACCATCTTTGAGAGGAATCGTATATTTTTCTGTCACAAAACCAGATAAAAACCCGCTGTTGAAGGGTTGCAATTTTTTAAGATCCCATCTAGCAATTTTAGAAGGAACTCTTCCTGCTCGTTGTTTTGAGGCTTCTACCAAGGTGTCATCTACAAATCCAGATACACTGCCAGAAGCAGGATACCATCTCGTTTTTTGCACCTGTCTAGATTGCGTTTTTCCTTTACTATCTCGATAGGTTTCTGTCACATAGTAGTACTCCCCTCGCTGGCCCGTATAGTTTGCAGCAAGCTGCGCATCAAAGGTCCAGTAAGGTAAATACAGTCCCTTTGTAAATTGTGGATCTAGTGAAGCTTTCTTTAATTTATTAGGAGCCCACCACAACCCATTTACCCACTTTTTAAAAATAGTAAACGAGGCACCCTGATCTATTTGAAATGGTAATACAGCTCCTGGCAAAATCCAGTTTTCCTTTCGCATATCTTCAAGTATGAGCGGCATACTGCAATACACGCAATGCAGGGATTTATAATGTTCTTCTACATGCTGGTTTGCCCCACAGTTTTTACAGTGAAGCATTGAGATTTCTTCGCTGTTTTTTTGATCTCCCATTTTATCCAAATAAGGATAAAGCTCTAGTTCTTCAAACTTACTGGTCTCAAGTGATATTTTTTCTTGATGCCCGCAGTACTCACAGGTAATAGACGTTGTACCTGGCTTATACTTAAGCTCTGCACCACAATTTATACAGGCTTTTTTAAGTTCAGTTTTATGAATGGGTGTTTCTTCCATATAGGAATAATGAAAGGTGCATATTTAGGAATACGCACCTCAAAAGGTTTTAGTTATACAATATTATTGTGGTAACGGCGGCGGTGTGTTACCTCCTAAGAAAGACTTAAGCTCTTCCACCTCTTGCAATGCAGTCCATGCAGCCATTCCTTGCTTCCACACAAGACTCTCCTTATTGATAGTGCGGTTTGCAAATAAAGCCTTGAGTTGATCTATACTTACGGGTCCTTGTTGCGCACCGTTTACCGCATAAAAATATTGTACTGCGGCTGGCATAGGTGGCGGCATCATTCCACCTTGATTCATTTGTGGTTGTGCTTGTTGTTGTCCGCCCATTTGTGGAGACATCATTCCGCCCATTTGTTGTGCAAGTACAAAGCCCATTCCCATACCCATTCCTGCTCCTGCAGTACCACCTTCATTTGTCGCTGCAGCTTCTATAGCTTTTGCAGTTTTAAACTTAGTAAGTTTATCTAGATCTATTTTATCCAGACGACTGTATTCAAATATTTCTTTCTTGAGGTCTTCTGGCATCGATACATTCTCGATGTAAAACTTCTCAAGAGAAATACCTACAGACATGAACTCTGGCTTCATTACCTCTTGGCACGTCTCAGAAAGCTCTGAAGTATTTGCAGCATACAGCTCTATAGGAAGATTTGCTTCTCCTACCGTATCTGTAAATCTTGTTGCAATGAGACTTTTGAGGTGCTCATTAATCTCAAAATTTGTAAAGTTGTTATCTGTCCCTACGATGTCTACAATAAACTTTCCAGCATCTGCAATTTTAAAGGCATAGGTTCCAAAAGCGCGAATTTCTACAAGTCCGAAACGATCATCACTTAACGTAATTGGGTTTTTAGTTCCCCACTTTTCATCTGTGAATAAGTGTGTGTTTACAAAATAAACTTCTGCTTTAAATGGAGAGTTAAAGCCATATTTCCAACCTTTAATAGTAGATAAAATTGGTAAATTCTGAGTTGTTAGATCATACGTTCCAGGTGTAAACACATCTGCCAGTTGGCCTTCATTTACAAACACTGCCGTCTGTCCTTCACGTACAACAAGCTTTGCACCATTTTTTATCTCATTTTGATAGCGCTCAAAACGGTGAGCAATGGTGTCATCTGTATAGTCTAACCACTCGACAATATCTATAAACTCATTACTGAGTTTCTCTTTAATTTTACTGAAAATATCCATAGGTTGTGTTGTTTTATTTTGTGTTTTAAAGTTATGAAAAAAGGAGTATAAAAAAACCTACTATCGTTCCCTCAAACAATAGCAGGTCTTATTTGCCTATATAAAGGCAGCTCAAAACAATGTATGGTGGCTTATCATCTATCCTTGATACTCATATGAGCTACCATCTGGAAACTCTATTGAGAAATAAGAAACATCAAATTCCTCATCTTGAAAAATTTCTTCTAGAAGTCCCCACTCTTCCGTATTTGTATTCATGACATATTTTTTTAAGTGATTAATACATTACAAATATGAACCAGATTTATGGATCTCTAAGGGATATAATAGCGTGAATTTACAAGGGCGTAAACCCCTATATTAATAAGTTATTCTTAAACAGCATACACGAAAGACTTATTAATAGAGCTGCTAGACACCTTTTCTTATAGTGCTATAGAGGTTGTTGTTAAGCTTTCGCGAAAGCGTTATTAATACCCTTAAAGAATTCCTATTTTTGATACACTTTTAAAATCAATATGTATGCTCACGATAGATCCTAAAGAAATTCCAGTTCCACAATTATTTGCTCACCTTACAGGTGCTGTGGGACCGCGTCCTATTGCATTTGCAAGTACGGTAGATAAGAATGGTAAAGTAAATCTTGCTCCTTTTAGCTTTTTTAATGTCTTTGGGGCAAATCCTCCTATTCTTGTGTATTCACCTTCTAGAAGTGGTCGTGATAACACCACAAAACACACGCTAGATAACGTACTTGAAGTACCTGAATGTACTGTAAACATTGTAAACTATGCAATGGTGCAACAAATGTCACTTGCAAGTACGGCTTATGCAAAAGGTGTAAACGAGTTTACAAAGTCTGGACTTACTGAAAAACCATCTGAGATGGTGCAACCTCCTTGCGTTGCAGAGGCTCCTGTACAGTTTGAGTGTAAAGTAATTGAGGTAAAGCCACTAGGTGATCAAGGTGGCGCGGGAAATCTTGTAATTTGCGAGATTTTAAAAATGCATATTGATGAGGAGGTACTAGATGCTCATGGAGCAATAGATCCTCTCAAGATAGATCAAGTCTCACGTATGGGTGCAAACTGGTATAGTAGAGCAAAAGATGGACTTTTTGAAGTGCCTAAACCTGTTTTAAGAACTGGCATAGGGGTGGATATGATCCCTCAAGAAATAAGAAATAGTACGATACTCACTGGTAACGACTTAGGTACGTTAGGTAATGTAGAGCAGCTACCTACCGAAGATGAGATTTCTGACTTTATAGCACAACATGAAGATTTAAGAACAAATCTTGCCACAGCAAGTGAGGAAACGGTGCATAAACTGGCAAAGGAATATTTAGATAAAAAAAATGTGGATAATGCGTGGAGAGTTCTGCTCGCAAAACGCTAGGATTTTCATAAATTTACACCCTAATAATTGAACGCGATGGAAGTACAAGGTAAAGTAAAGATGGTCGGTGAGACTCAAACATTTGGGAGCAACGGCTTTAGAAAAAGAGAACTTGTCGTAACGACAGAAGAGCAATACCCACAGCACATTATGGTGGAGTTTGTACAAGATAAAACAGATCTTTTGAACAACTATGCTGTTGGTCAAAATGTAAAAGTGAGCATTAACTTAAGAGGACGCGAGTGGGTAAATCCACAAGGTGAGACTAAGTATTTTAACTCTATCCAAGGATGGCGCATTGAGAATGTATCTGCTGAAAATGCAGGTGGTGGTCAACCACTTCCTCCTATGCCTCCTGCAGATTCATTTGAGCCTGCAACAAACTTAAATAGTGACGATCACGACGATCTACCATTTTAAGACGATAAAGGTCAACGTATTGATATTTGAACCCAAAACAATTAACTTGTTTTGGGTTCTTTATTTTTACACCTTTATCAACCTATGATTGTATACGGAGTTTGTAAAAGTTGCCATAACCACTTGAGCTTAAATGTTCTTGCAGGCACACGTCCTGAACTTTCAAAACAAATAGGTGCAAGCATTTCAAAAAAATGTAACCGATGCGGGGTCACTACCACCTTTACTATAAACCAGCTCAAAGCAAAACTCTCAAAACGCATACGTCATGCAGTTTTGGAGGTTGCAATTGTAGGTGTTGTAATATTATCTTCTGCCTACTACTTTCTCACAGACATCACCTATATCGCCTTAATTATTGCACTTTACACGCCACTTGCAATAGGCTATGTGTGGCATACGAGAAGAAATTTTAAGTTAATTGATACTTTTAATAGAAGCAAAGCCTAGTTATCTTTGTGTATAGCTATTAATTATACTCGTGCTTTTACTCCCAGAAGATCAACATTGGAATAATGACCCTTGGTTTCCAGAACACCATCTGGCAGACGAGGAAGGGTTACTTATGGTAGGTGGTGATCTCACTACAGACTGGTTATTACTTGCTTATAATTCTGGCATTTTTCCTTGGTATAATGAGGGACAGCCTATTTTATGGTGGACGCCAGACCCGCGTATGGTAGTAAAACCTAGTGACGTACACGTATCAAAATCTATGCGAAAAGTGTTACGAGACAATCACTTTACAGTTACCTATAACCAGAATTTTCTAGAAGTCATACTTGCTTGTAAACGCATTAAGCGCAACGGTCAAGATGGCACGTGGATTACTAATGATATTATAGATGCATACCTCAGATTACACGAGCTAGGTCATGCTATTTCCGTTGAGGTTTGGCATGATAAAAAATTAGTCGGAGGTCTTTATGGAATAGATCTAAAGGAGAAAGGAATATTTTGTGGAGAAAGCATGTTTGCAACCATGAGCAATGCCAGTAAAGTGGGATTTATTACGCTTTCGCGAAGGCTAGAAAAAGAAAATTACCACCTCATCGATTGCCAGATGTATACAGACCATCTAGCGAGCCTAGGTGCCGCCGAAATTCCGAGAGATTTATTTCTTGAATATCTACAGTAGGGACGCAATACCTTGCGTCCCTACTGCACCTTGTTATATCTAAAGCAACTTACTTCATGGTCATTTACCATACCAATAGCTTGCATAAATGCATAGATAATGGTGCTTCCCACAAACTTGAATCCGCGTTTTTTGAGGTCTTTTGATATGGCGTCACTCAGCGGAGTATTTGCTGGTGCTTCTTTGTATGACTGTATCTCATTTTGGATAGGAGTATTATCTACATAAGCCCATAGATACTTAGAAAAACTCCCAAACTCTTCTTGAATCTCCATATATAGCCTAGCATTTGTGACTGTACCACGCACTTTTAATTTATTTCTGATAATGCCGGCATCTTGCAATAATGACTGGATTTTATCTTCTTTATAAGCTGCAATACGCTTGTAGTCAAAGTTATCAAAGGCAACCCTAAAGTTTTCTCTCTTTTTTAAAATAGTAATCCAACTCAATCCCGCTTGAAAAGTTTCTAATACTAGAAACTCAAAAAGCAAATCCTCATCTCTCAAGGGAGTACCCCACTCATTATCATGATACGCTTCATAGAGATCATCACCTACACACCAACTGCATTTATTTTTTGTCATCATTGCTTCATTTGGGATTCTAAAGTGAAAGATAGTAAGTTTGTAGCAGAGCTCACGACATATGAGCTATGGAAACAATGGAAAAAACAACAACACAATTAATAGCAGAGGGTCTCTCTCAAGCTATTTCATATCATGATTATAGAGTACTTACAGAGACTCACGCCCTAGAAGGAACTAATACAGGTCCAGAAGTGACAGAGGCGCTACATAACTATACAATGCTTAATCACAAACGCATGAAACGTCTAGACAAGACGCTCAAGCTCTCTGATGATGTGCAGCAACAAATTAGAGATTTTAAAGGAGATGTAACTTGGCTAGTACTTACGGAGAGCTGGTGTGGTGACGCTGCTCAAACGATGCCTATAATGCAAAAGTTTGCAGACCTCAACCCTAACATTACATTTAAAGTTATTCTTAGAGATGAGAATCTTGATCTTATGGATCAATTTTTATATAATGGAGGGCGTTCTATTCCGAGACTTATCGCTGTAAATAGCGACACAAATGAAGTGATAGCAGACTGGGGACCACGTCCATCTGAGGCCACAAAAATGGTCAATGATTATAAAGAAGCTCACGGTAAGTTAACTCCAGAATTTAAAGAAGATTTACAAGTGTGGTATAACAAAGACAAAGGACAAGGAACTGCCCAAGATTTACTTAAACTACTTAAGTAAGCTCTTACCCTTGAAAATCAAAAGTCACACTCCCTAATTGTGTGGCTTTATTTCCTTTATCAAAGTAAGCTCTAGTTAAATACTCCATTGCCTGATCTATGAGACATCCGTTTGAACTTGTAGAGGCACTTTTATTATAATCCTTATCTATGATAGTCCCTTTATCATTTACGGTGATATTCACTACTATTTTACCGTAAGCATCGCAGGTATACACAGGATTAGGTAAAACTATTGCAGTACGGCCTACTAGATCGTAAGAAACCGTACTCTGTCTGTAAGCACTTTTCTTTTTCTTATTACGTGCAGCTTCTCGAGCATCTATAGCCGCTTGTACCTCTTCTCTTTTTGCTTCTAGATTACCTTCTCGAGCTTCTTGAAGCGCCTTAAGCTTAGCCTCATTGTCGTCATTAAGTTGCTCTACACTATTCTGCTGTTGAGCTTCTATTGCTTTTCTAATTTCGTCATCATCTTCAAAGCTTCTATTTTCCTTTCTAAGTTGAGCGGTATTGTAGGCTTGGTTTGTTCTTGAAATACGACGCTCTTGAACTTGATCTTCTTGTTGCTCCTGAAGCTCCTCTACTACCTCCTCAGTAATTACAGGAATCTCTATAAACTCCTCTATCTCTCCTTGATATGGTTTTACTCCCAGAAAGAAAAATATAAGCACAAGTAAACTTGCCCCCGTAACGGTAATTAGTAAAGCCTTATCAGAATGAGAGATCTTCATAAAGAACTAAAAAAATAAAAGTAAAATAGCTGAATCGCCTAATAACAGTGTTTCACAAATTATTCTTCTGTGGATGCAGCTGTAATTTCGGCTATAAATCCATCAAGAGACTGTGCATCATCTACGTTGTAATTACCTATTTTGGTTCTTCTCAATGCACTCAAATGAGCTCCACTTTTGAGTCCTTCGCCAAAATCAAATGCTAGCGATCTAATATATGTTCCTTTACTACAGCGCACTTTAAAATCTACTTCTGGCATTGCAATGCGAGTGATTTCAAAAGATGAGATATTAATCTCACGTTTAGAAATATCTACTTCTTCTCCTGCTCGTGCAAATTCATACAAGCGTTTGCCCTCCTTTTTGAGTGCAGAAAATACAGGTGGGCGTTGCATGATGTTTCCTTGGTACGCTTTCGCGAAAGCGTAAATATCCTCATCAGTAATATGTTCTGTAGAAAAAGTTTGATCTACTTCTGTCTCAAGATCATAACTAGGCGTAGTACCACCTAAAACAATGGTGCCCGTATATTCCTTTTCTTGCCCAACGAACTCGTGTAAGCGCTTTGTAAACTTACCCGTACAAATAATCATAAGGCCAGTTGCCAAAGGATCTAACGTACCTGCATGGCCTACTTTTATCTTCTTTATATTAAGATTCTTACGTATAAGCCAGCGCACTTTGTTAACCAGCTGGAATGAGGTCCACTCTAGCGGTTTGTCAAAAATGAGTACTTGCCCATCTTTATAATCTTGATCTGTAAGCATAGCCAGCTTGGTTTTGTAGTTTTTGTTAGGGACTAGGAGGCAAAGTTATCAAGATAATGCTATTTAACTAGAAATATCACGCATAACTTATTATGCTTTTTATGATATCAAAATACTCTAATTGTGGTTTAATGATATATTTTTATAGGAAATCACTTCCTTATCTCCGTAATAAATAAGAGATATACTTTAAAATAAGATATGTCCCAGTTACAAAGAATTATTGTTTTAGTAAGTTTAAGCCTAATGTGCGCGCAATGCTCATCTAATGATGGATCGTCTGATGATGCAGTAGAAGTTACTGTTCCTATAGTTACACCCACAGATGAAACAGATGACGATGGTACAACAGATGAAGACAATGCTCTAGACACCGAGGCCTTCTCATTTGAGCCAAATTTAGTTATAGAAAATAGTTTCAATACGGGTGGTTGTACACCTGGCCCTTGTGATACTGACGATGAAGATCTCGATGACATTTTTGAAAGTGGGCAGCCAGATGACGAGTATTTTTATTCTTCTAATAACGGAGCCATTTTAAATTTGAAGTGCCAACTAGAAAAAGGAAGAAGAACCGAGTTTAAACAATCCTCAGAAGGTCCATTAACAACACCATCTCGCATGGAATTTGAAGCAGTATACTTAGATATTCCTACAGAAGGAATAACCATTGCGCAGGTTCATAATAGAGGTGGTAGTTCTAATAAGCCTTTCTTTAGACTTGAATTGCACAATGATGAACTAGAAACTGTCGTACGAAGAGATCCAGAAGTAAGCTCGAGTGATACAGAATTTGATAAAGATTTTTATTCTTTTGTCAATGGTGTAAACTATAATAGTGAGCCTTTAAAAATCATTATTGAAAAAGGTAATGGTGTTGTACATCTTATTGTAGCCCAGGGAGGTCAAACGCTCATAGATGATACTTACAGCCCTGAGGTAGGCACAAACTGGATAGACGATAATAGTATTGCAAATGGATATTATCTAAAGGCTGGAATCTATAATCCAGCTGCAAACCATACTGAAGCTATTGAATTACAGTATTCAATGTTTCACTTTACATCAGAAGACGAGAACTAGAGATAAAAAATATTAAGCTTGATTATAGATGGAAAATCCTATTGCAATTACTCCTACAATGAGACAGTAAATAGCAAACCAAGAGAGTTTACTTTTCTTAACCAATTTAATCATCCACGTACAAGCTACAAGTCCTGCTACAAAGGCAGCTACAAAGCCTATTATTAGTACAGATACGTTACCCGTTTGTGAGGTAAGCGCTCCATCCATAAGGTCTTTTGCAATCTTCCCAAAAATAAGTGGGATCACCATTAAAAATGAAAAACGCGCTGCTTTGCTCTTATCATTACCTAATAAAACAGAGGTAGATATAGTCGCTCCACTACGAGAAATACCAGGAATCATAGCCACTGCTTGAGAAACACCAATAATAAATGCATTTGAAAAAGTTACATTTTTGTGAGTATCTTTTGCTCTGTCTGCAAAGTATAATAATACCGCAGTTACAAGAAGCATACAGCCTACAAGCATAATATTTCCACCAAAAAGTGCTTCAAGTTGTTCTTCAAAAAACAATCCTACAATTACTGCAGGAATCATAGATAACACAATTTTTGCAGAGAATTTTGTTTCTTCATTCCACTTGAATGAAAATAGTCCTTTTAAAATGTCTACTATATCTTTTCTAAAGACTACGATGGTAGAAAGTGCCGTTGCAAAGTGCACAACAACGGTAAACATCAAGCTTTCTTCTGGGACAGAAGTGTCTCCTAGGATTGCCTTCCCTAGTTCTAAATGACCACTAGAAGAAACTGGTAAAAACTCTGTGAGACCTTGAATTACACCAAGGATTAATGCGTCTAAGTTATCCATAACCGCAAAGATAAGATTGTCGTTATAAGGGGCAAGTGTTACTTCCCTTTATTAGGGTTAAGTAGTATCGCATATACTTCTATACCAAAACCTATGAGAATCACAGCAGGTGCTAGACGTATACGTCTCCATGAGTAGATCTCAGGATTAAAAACATTAGGGTCGTCACTACCACCACCAGACATTAGTATAAAGCCTAAGGCAATCACGCCAAGTCCAATAAGCATCCAGGTAAAATTCTTCTTACCAAAGATAAATTCGGTTTCTTGTTTAATAACTTCTTTACGTTTTTGTTCTCCCATAGTAATACTTTAATACTGCTAGTAGTATAATTCGTCTGTGCGCAAATTTAAGAAACGTTGTGTTGCAAGAAAGGTGCTAAACCAAGTAATCACGATACCCATCATAAATACCCCTCCAAAAAGTGCTCCTAGTAGAAGTGGATCATCAAGTAATGTGAGTTGAGGAAAAGTCTTGTTTGCATAATACAATACTCCAGCCATCCCTGCTATAGCTATAAGCGCTCCTATAATCCCTAAACGCACACTTTTCCAAACGAAAGGCCTGCGTATAAATTTTTTAGTCGCTCCAACCATCTGCATGGTTTTTATGGTAAATCGCTTAGCATATACGGATAATCGTATAGAACTATTAATAAGCAACACTGCTATAAAAGTGAATATCCCTGAGATAATGAGAATCCACAGGCTCATTTTCTTAATATTGTCGTTAAGGAGTGAGATTAACGGCTTGTCATACGTCACTTCCTCTACAAAGTTTTTAGAAGCAATTTCTGCTGCGATTTCTGATACTTTTTCAGCAGACACGTAATCTGCATTAAGATATAAATCTATGCTATTTTGTAGTGGATTTTCTCCAAGGTAATCTACAAAGTTTTCTCCTAGCGCTTCGCTATGCGCTTCGGCAGCTTCTTCTTTTGATACAAATTGTATGGACTTCGTGTATTCTGCAAGCGACAAAGACTTCTCAAGCTGCTTCATTTCCACATCTTTTGCTCCATCTTTAAAGTAAACACCCACTGCAATAGTTTCCTTAAAATAGTCGGCTACTTTTTTGGTGTTAAGCACTAGTAATCCTAGTATTCCCAGTAAAAATAGTACCAAAGCAATACTAATCACCACCGAAAAATAGGAGGTAATCAATCGTCTTTTCTGGTATTTCTCAAAGGATGAACTCATCTGCTAGGGTTTTGAGTAAAAGTAGTAAATCCTACACACTCCGTTATCAAACGAAGAGATTCTGATTGTATTATTTTAAAAAATAATTTATAAGAAGAGATCACTCTCCACATACGCATCTATTACACGCTGCTCGCCTTCTTTCCCCTTGATACTGTTGCCATGCTCCATTCCTAAAACTCCTTTAAAACCACGACTATGAATGTATTTAAATACATTTTTATAGTTAATCTCTCCAGAGGTAGGCTCATTGCGCCCTGGATTATCCCCTATCTGGAAATACGCAATCTCGTCCCAACACTGTTCTATGTTAGGAATCAAGTTTCCTTCTTGAATTTGCTGATGATAAATATCAAAAAGAATCTTACATGACGGACTATCTACTGCTTTACAAATCTGGTATGCTTGTGGCGACTTAGATAGAAAGAGTCCTGGATGATTTCTAAAATTTAATGGTTCAAGCACCATTACAATTCCATGTGGTTCTAGAATCGCTGCAGCTTGTTTTAAAGTCTCTACCACATTTGCCGTTTGAAAATCAATATTTTGACGCAAGTCTACGTGACCAGGCACCACGGTCATCCATTTTGCATTTACACGCTTTGCAACTTCTATAGAACTTTTGATATCTGCCAGAAACTCATCACGCCATTCTTGTTTTCCGCTGGCTAGGTTTGGTTTTGTCCAGTGTATTTTGTGAGCAACAAAAACACCCATGGTCATTCCGCGTTCTTTCATGACAAGCGCCATCGCTTTTTGTTCGGAAACAGGACGGTTGCGCATCTCATTGTCTTCAAAGGCAGTAAATCCTTGATCTGCCATAAAGTGAAGCTGATCGATCACATTTTCGCCAGCGAGCTCTTTAAACATCCCTACATGTGGTGCATAATTGAGATTAAAAGAATGTGCTCCATTTTTCGCTTTCGCGAAAGCGGAGACATCTTCTATCCCTTTAACCATAGCATTTACCCCGAAACTACCTAAACCTAAAAAGGAACCCGTGAGAGCTCCTTTTTGTATAAATTTCCTTCTGTCCATAATTTATTAAAATTCTTGCAACATTGTCATTTATAGCATTCCATTAATTACACATCTAGTAATTATAGAGAATATGTCTTTCCTCCTGTTGCTTCCTCTAGCGGTAAGCAACCTATTTGTTTACCTGGAATAGGCTCATAAGCGAGAACATTTTCTCCTATTTCTTCTGAGGCTTTCCATCCCCATATAGCCATTCCTCTTATATTTCCTAAAAGACTGAATGCTCCAGCATCTGGATCTACCTTAACTGTTTTATCATTTTGATAGGCTTGATAAAACTCACCAAGGCTTTTCTGAAATACAGCTTCTTGCTCTTTTGAAGATGTAAGATACTTTGCCAACAGGGCGTCATAATCCTCCGCTTCTGCATCGTCAAATGTTTTACCAGATGCATCTTGCAATCTATTTGCAAGCGCATCAAATCCTGCTAGAATTTGCGTTTTACCTTCTGCATCTACTGCTTGATTCCAGTAAGTATCTATAAACTTGTGCGCACCTACATCTACCGCTCCTGGGATTGTCTCGTCAGAAGGAATAATTAAATCTACAATATGCCTTAACGCTTTACCTTGAGAATTGCTTAAAAATACAGGCTCAAATACAGGTCCATCTGCTTTGCAACTTTGTAAAAGGCTCAATATAGTAGGTGTTGCAACAAGTGCGACTCCACCTAATCCTAAGTTCTTTATTAACTGTCTTCTTTTCATCTTACGCTTCTTTTTTGATTTGAGCTGCAGCGTGATTTGCGGCACGTGCACTAAAAGCCATATATGTGAGTGATGGGTTTACACAACTTGCAGAGGTCATAAACGCTCCATCTGTTACATAAACGTTAGGAACAGCGTGTAACTGGTTATTACCGTTACAAACTGATGTCTTAGGATCACGACCCATACGAGCCGTACCCATTTCATGTATTCCGTTACCCGGAGCACTAGGATCATCCATAGTCTGGATATCTGTAAATCCAGCTTTTTTAAGCATATCTTTTGCACTTGCAATCATATCCTTACGCATTTCCCACTCATTCTCTTTCCACTCTGCGTCAAAGTTTACTTTAGGTTGTCCCCATTTATCTAGATCATTGTAATCCAGCGTCATTTTGTTTTCATGGTAAGGAAGACACTCTCCAAAGCCCATAAGGCTCATAGTCCATCCTCCTGGTTTTTGAATCTCTTCTTTGAGCTTTGCACCGTATCCTGCCTCAGCAATTTGTGGCTGGTAATCACCACGTCCAGCTCCACCTTGATAACCGTAACCACGCTTAAAGTTTTTCTGATCTGTCACTCCTCCTATATTTCTAAAACGTGGAATATATAGCCCATTAGGGCGACGTCCTTTGTAATATTTGTCTTTATCTCCATCCCACTTTGCAGTTGCTCCTGCTTTAAAGTGGTGATCCATTAAGTTGTGACCTAACTCTCCAGAGTCATTACCCATTCCATTAGGAAAACGCTCACTCTTAGAGTTCATAAGAATACTAGCAGATGCAATGGCAGATGCACAAAGGAAAACGGTCTTTGCTTTAAACTCCATGGTTTCCATGGTTTCTTGATCGGTAACTTTTACTCCAGTTGCCTTACCTGTTTTATCATCGTACATCACTTCTGTAACGATAGAAAATGGACGTAACGTCATATTCCCTGTGCGTTCTGCAGCTGGTAGTGTGGATGAATTACTTGAGAAGTATCCCCCGAAAGGACACCCTCTCATACAACGATTTCTAAACTGGCAGGCAGAACGCCCGTCATAAGTTTTTGACCCTGTAATGTGAGCAACACGGCCTATAGTAAGTAAACGACCGTCTTTATAATTTTCGGCCATGTTTTTCTTAAGCACTTCCTCCACACAGTTAAGCTCCATTGGAGGTGAGAATTTACCATCAGGTAACACCTCAAGTCCTAGGTTTTCTCCAGAAACAGAGATATACTCTTCAACCTTATCATACCAAGGAGATATATCGCTATAACGTACTGGCCAGTCTACAGCAATACCTTCCTTTTTATTTGCTTCAAAGTCAATATCAGATAAACGGTAACTCTGACGTCCCCACATAAGTGAACGTCCTCCTACGTGGTAACCACGTATCCAGTCAAAACGTTTGGTCTCATTATAAGGATGATCAACGTCATCCACAAAAAAATGTCTATGCTCAGCTTTATGCACATACCCAGTACGAGATTGCTTCTCATAACGAGCATCTACTTCTACGCTATTATTACCCTTTAATTCAAAGTCCCAAGGGTCTTTATGCATTGTAGGATAGTCTTCTATGTGATTAACCATACGACCACGCTCTAAAACAAGCGTTTTCATACCATTCTCACATAACTCTTTTGCTGCCCATCCTCCGGAGATCCCTGAGCCTACGACGATTGCGTCGTACATTTCGTTTTCGTTAGCTGTATTCACTATATATTGTATTAATGAAAAAAATTTGTGATGTAGTTTACCAAATATATAAATTTTAAGTTGTTTTTTGTTAATATGAGAAAAAGGTTACCTTAGTCAAACACTAGATTTAACAGTAATTCACGGGCGAAAACGTTATAGTTCTACCCTCCAATTAAATTATATTATGAAAAAATATCTTCTAGGAACATTTTTATGCGCCTTTACACTCATTTCTTGTAAAACAGATCAAAAAAAAGAGGGTGATAACGCTTCCGCGAAAGCAAAAATTGAAAATACTCAAAAAGTAGCACCCGTTTTTAAACACTCGCTGGCTCAATGGTCACTTCACAAACCATTTCTTGATGGCACAATGAACCCAAAGAACTTCCCTCAAATTGCAAAAGATTTAGGCTTTACTGGTGTTGAATACGTAACACAATTATATCCAGAATTACAGGACAAGAGTGATTATGAAGAAAAAATAATGAACTGGGCTCGTGAGATGAAAGAGCAATCTGATGCAGCGGGAATAGATAATGTCATTATCATGGTAGATCGTGATGGAGAACTTGCTGATCCAGATAATTCAAAACGTGAAGAAGCTATTGCTGTACACAAATACTGGATGGGTGCTGCTAGAATAATTGGCGCTCATTCTGTCCGTGCTAATCTTTTTGGAGAAGAAGACCCAAAAAAATGGCACGAATACTCTGTCTCATCATTAAGAGAGCTTAGTGCATATGGAGAAAAGGTAGGTGTAAATATTGTAATCGAAAATCATGGTGGATGGTCTAGTGACGGAGCAAAGCTGGCCGCTGTGATGACGGAAGTAGATTCTGATTATGCTGGTACATTACCTGATTTTGGAAATTTTTGTGTAAAAAGAGAAGGTGGAGCAAGATGGGGAGCGCCTTGTATAGAAGAGTATGATACTTATAAAGGTATCGTAGAACTTATGCCTTTTGCAAAAGGGGTATCTGCCAAGTCGTATAACTTTGATGAAAATGGTAACGAGACAAAACTAGACTATGCACGCATAATGCAAATCGTTGCAGATAGCGGTTTTGAAGGATATGTGGGTACAGAATATGAGGGACCACTAGAAGACCCAAAAGAAGGTATCGCACTTACCAAGGCACTTGTTCAAAAATCAATAGACAATCTTAAATAAGCAATATGAAATCAACGACTAAGTTTCAATTATCCTTTATGATGTTCCTCGAGTTTTTTATTTGGGGAGGTTGGTTTGTGACCTTAGGTACATTTTTAGGTAACCTTGGCGCCGATGGGGCAGAGATTGGAGAAGCTTTCTCTACACAGTCTTGGGGAGCAATTATAGCACCCTTTTTTATAGGTTTAATCGCCGATAGATATTTTAATGCAGAACGTATCCTTGGTGTCTTACACTTGATAGGTGCTGTTCTCATGTACCTAATGTCTCAATCCTCTGACTTCTCTACTTTTTACCCTTATGTTTTTGGGTATATGATTGCGTACATGCCTACACTAGCACTTGTAAATTCCGTTGCGTTTAATCAAATGAAAGATCCTTCAAAAGATTTTCCATTCATACGCGTATGGGGAACTATAGGCTGGATCATTGCGGGACTTTTTATAAGTTTTGCTTTCTCTTGGGACTCAGAAGACGGAATTAAACAAGGTTTATTAGCCAATACATTTTTAATGACAGCCATTGTTTCTGTAGTATTAGGTGTTTTTAGTTTTACCTTACCTAAAACACCACCAAGTGCAAAAGGAGAAAAAGTGACTATTAAAGATATTTTGGGGTTCGAAGCATTAGGACTTTTAAAAGACAGAAACTTTTTTGTTTTCTTTCTTTCATCTGTACTTATCTGTATCCCATTAGCTTTTTATTATACAAACCTAAGTCCATTCTTAACGGAATCTGGTGTGGAAAATTCTACGGCTTGGACTACTATAGGGCAAGCTTCTGAAATATTATTCATGTTATTACTTCCGTTTTTCTTTAAGAAGTTTGGGTTTAAGAAGACTATCCTCGTAGGAATGCTTGCTTGGGCTATACGTTACATGCTTTTTGCCTATGGTAACGGAGGCGATCTGTTTTCAATAGTAGTATTAGGTATTGCACTTCACGGAATCTGTTATGACTTCTTCTTTGTATCTGGACAGATTTACACAGATAGTAAAGCCGGACCAAAAATCAAGAGTGCTGCGCAAGGGCTTATCACACTTGCGACATACGGAGTGGGTATGGCCGTAGGTTTTTATATAACTGGGATAATAACTGATGCAAATATTCTAGGTGAAGGTCACGATTGGAACTCTGTATGGGTATTCCCAGCAATTTTTGCAGCAGCAGTATTTGTGATTTTTGCACTATTATTTAAGAGTGAGAAAATAGAATATACGGAGTAGTAGCAAGGTCTAAAAAAAGTCTTCCCCCTACCCTAAAAGGCAGACTTTTTTAAGAGAAATATTCATATACTCGATGTAATTAAAAATTAAAAAACACAGCACAATGAGTAATAAAATAAGATGGGGCGTCTTAGGTGGCGGCGGAGATAGTTTAATAGGTGTGTTACACCGAGTGGCGGCTAGTATGTTTGATGCATACCAACTAGTAGGTGGTTCTTTTAATCCAGATATTGAAGTAAGCAAAGAATTTGCTGCTCAAATAGGCATCCCGACAGATCGTATTTATAAAGATTTAACGGAGCTTATAGAAAAAGAAACTGCCTTACCAGCAGACCAGCGTATACAGGTGGTGTCTATACTCACGCCTAACTTTTTACACTTCCCGATGGCAAAGCAGCTCCTAGAAGCTGGCTTTAACGTGATCTGTGAGAAGCCTATGACAATGACGCACGCAGAGGCGCTTGAGCTCGAGGCTATCCAAAAGAAGAATGGTAACGTATTTGGGCTTACACATACCTACACTGGCTACCCTATGGTACGCCAAATGAGGGAAATGATAGCAAATGGAGAACTAGGCGAGATACAAAAAGTAGACGCTCAGTATTACCAAGGCTGGATTAATAACCTCATACACGACAAGGAGCAACGCAATAGCACCTGGCGTTTAATGCCCGAGAAATCTGGCATTTCTTGCTGTCTGGGTGATATAGGCGTTCACGCTTACCAGATGCTGGAGTTTGTCACTGGTAAGAAAATTAAATCTGTACTTGCAGACCTCAACCATCTGTATGCAGATAATGAGATGGACATAGACGGTACCGTATTACTGCGCTTAGATGAATACACAAAAGGAGTGTTACGCTCAAGCCAAATAGCAACAGGTGAAGAAAACAATTTTACCGTAGCTATTTATGGTACAAAAGCTGGACTCAAGTGGGAGCAAGAAAAACCCAACTATCTTTATTTATTAGAAGATGGACAACCTATGCGCGTGCTTAAACCAGGCCACGCTTATAACAGTGCGCTATCGCTAGATGGCACAAAACTACCTCCGGGACACCCAGAAGGAATTTTTGATGCGATGGGTAATATCTATAAAGGTGTTGCTAAGGCAATACGTGGAGAAGACTACAATTCAGGTGAGTTTCCGGGGATGACAGATGGTGTACGAGGAATGAATTTTATTCAGAAAGCCGTGCAATCTCATCGTGATGGGAATGTGTGGGTAGACCTAGAGTAGTATAAGTACGCTTTCGCGAAAGCGTAAAAAATAACAATAGAAAAGATTCTCGCATTCGCGGGAATAAAATAAATATATCCAATGAAAACAATAAAAGGACCCGCAGTATTTCTCGCCCAGTTTATGGATGACAAAGCACCATTTAATTCGCTAGACGGATTGTGCAAATGGGCAGCAGACCTTGGGTATAAAGGAATACAAATCCCAACTTGGGAAAATCGATTAATTGACCTCACCACGGCTGGAGAGAGTAAAACCTACTGTGATGAGCTTAAGGGTAAAGTAAATGACTATGGGCTTGAGATTACAGAGCTATCGACTCACCTGCAGGGACAACTAGTTGCGGTACATCCTGCATACGATTTGATGTTTGATAACTTCGCTCCAGACGATTGTAAAAACAACCCAAAGAAACGTACTGAGTGGGCTCGCAAGCAAGTAATAAGCGCAGCACACGCAAGTAAACATCTATGTCTTGATGTGAGTGCTACGTTTAGTGGTTCGCTGCTTTGGCATACAATGCACCCTTGGCCACAACGTCCTGCAGGACTTGTTGAGATGGGGTTTGAGGAGCTTGCAAAACGCTGGTTACCTATACTCAATACTTATGATGAGTGTGGTGTAGATGTGGCTTATGAGATTCACCCTGGTGAAGATCTACACGACGGAGTGACTTTTGAACGTTTTCTAGAAGCTACAGGTAATCACAAGCGTTGTAATATCTTATATGACCCGAGTCACTTTGTATTACAGCAGCTAGATTACATCGCATATATAGACCATTATCACGAGTTTATAAAAGCCTTTCACGTAAAGGATTCTGAGTTTAAACCAGATGGGAGGCGTGGTACTTTTGGCGGTTACAGTGACTGGCAAGATCGCGCTGGGCGTTACCGCTCTCCAGGCGATGGACAGATAGACTTTAAAACCATTTTTACAAAACTCACAGAATACGGTTGTGATGTTTGGGCAGTGATGGAGTGGGAATGTTGTGTAAAAAGTCCTGAGCAAGGAGCTCGAGAAGGTGCGCCTTTTATCGCTTCACATATTATTGAAGCAACACAAAAACGCTTTGATGATTTTGCAGGTGAAGATATTGATAAAGAGCAGTTGAAGAAGATACTTGGACTTTAAAACAGTATTATGAAAAAAACAATTTATATCGCAGCGGTGGCAATTTTCGCTTTAAGCTGTAAAGAAAAAGAAGTTACAACAGCACAAGAGGTTCAAGAAGTAGAAACAGTGACAGAAGCACCGGCAACCGTACTCTTCGACGGCTCTAACCTCAACGCTTGGAAAGGATATGGTACAGACGGTATGCACGACAACTGGACCATAGAAGATGGAGCAATGGCTTTTACACCTGGGGAAGAAGGTGGTAAAAACATCATTACAAAAAACACCTATAAAAACTTTGAACTCAAGCTCGAGTGGAAAGTTTCAGAAGGTGGTAACAGTGGCATCTTTTGGGGTGTAAAAGAATCGCCTGAGTTTAAAGAAGCTTATGAAACTGGTCCAGAGATACAAGTGCTAGATGACGAGCGTCACCCAGATGCAAAGGTTGCCAATGGCACACATAAAGCAGGGTCACTTTATGATATGATAAAACCCGCAGATGGTATGATCAATCCCGCTGGTGAGTGGAACAGCGTAACGCTTTCTATCAATCACGATAGTAACCTAGGTAAAGTAAGCCTTAACGGCAAAGAAGCATATACCTTCCCAGTAAATGGTGAAGAGTGGGATGCTATGGTTGCAAAGACTAAGTTTGCAGACTGGAAAGGCTTTGGGAAATACCAAGAAGGTCACATAGGTCTACAAGATCACGGAGACAAAGTATGGTACCGCAACATTACAATAAAAGAATTATAGATTATGAAATTATACCATTTAGGAATTATAGTAACAGCACTGACCATTACATCTTGTGGCTCAGGAAATGTGGGTAACGAACCTACAAAACCAGAACAAACAGAAGTATGGGGTCCAAAACCTGCAAAGGTTGCCATAAACGGGCAGACCGGTATCCCGAGTGATGCTGTGGTATTGTTTGACGGCACAAACCTCAACGCCTGGAAAAGTAAAAACGATGGCGGCGCTCCTAAGTGGACGATTAATCAAGACGGAAGTATGACCGTAAAGGATAAAACGGGAGATATTGTCACCAAAGAGGACTTCGGGAGCGTACAATTACACCTAGAATGGCGCAGTGATCCGAACAACACACAGACTAACCAAAACAGAAGTAATAGTGGCGTATTTTTTCAAGGCTTGTACGAAGTGCAAATCTTAAATAACAATGACAATGATACCTATGTAAATGGTATGGTGGGCTCTATTTACAAGCAAAAAGCACCAGACGTGATGGCTGCAAAACCTACAGGAGAGTGGAACACCTATGACATTGTCTTCCATGCGCCAGAATTTGACAGTGCAGGAAAAAGAACAAAAGCAGGTACGCTCACAGTATTACTCAATGGTGTACTTGTTCAAGATCACTATGAGTTACAAGGAAGCACAGAGTACATAGGCTACCCTAAAAACAACCCGCACGGTGACGGTCCTATCGTACTGCAAGATCACGGTGATAAGAGTGGTGTAGGGTATAGAAATATATGGTTACGTAAATTAGATTAATGGACTTCCCTACAATACTTACCACACTGGCACCAGCACTCATAAGTCTGGCATTATATATAAATACGCGTTACTTCCCACCGTCAATGGGTAACTCATTCTTAGCAAAATCTCCAGAATGGTGGATGAGAGATCAAGCCACATGGAATAGTGCATACTCGTTTTTGGCTCAAAAATATGGCATAGGCACCATTGCGCTTTTTGCAATTTGCAGCTGTCTGTTCTTTCTTGAAAGCCCTTATGCAGCATACGGCGGTTATGTCGCACTTATCGCTTACGTGATTTTAGCAAATTACCAAGTGCGATCGTATATGACTGACAAAATAAAATAGCATTGTCTCGCTTTCGCGAAAATTTGATTGCATTCACCAGACTCTTGAAGGATTGTTTTTAAGTACAACTTAAATGCTTTTAATTACAAGATTATGGTAATACAATTATGCTTTCGCGAAAGCGTACAAACCCCATTCATAATTAATAACTGAACCTTTATCTTTGCCAAATGATAAAATCGATGACAGGTTTTGGGAAAAGTGTACTACAACTTCCTGGAAAAAAAATTACAATAGAGATCAAATCGCTTAACAGCAAAAATCTAGATCTCAATGCTCGTATACCTTCTACCTATCGTGAGAAAGAACTTGCCTTGCGCAATATGGTTGCAAAAGCACTCGAGCGTGGTAAGATTGATGTAGGTCTGTATGTAGAAAGTACTGGAGAAAACACCAACACTGTGATTAATGGAACGGTGGTAAACGCTTATATGGCTCAGCTCTCTGATGCTGTGAGTGGTAACCCTAGTGAGACAGAACTTCTTAAAATGGCAATGCGCCTTCCTGATGCTTTAAAAACGGAACGTGAAGAGCTAGATGAAAATGAGTACACATCGATTGTATCAAATTTAGAGGAAGCACTTAAAGAAATAAATAAATACCGTCTAGACGAAGGAAACTCTCTTAAAGCAGAGTTTGAACTACGTATTGCAAACCTACAGCGCTTGCTGGAGGAGGTTATTATACTTGATGTAGATAGACTGAGTGATGTAAAAGTAAGGCTTGAAAAAGCTGTTTCTGATCTTAAAGTAAATGTAGATGAGAATCGCTTTGAGCAAGAGCTTATCTATTACCTAGAGAAATATGACATTACTGAGGAAAAAGTTCGCTTAAAGAATCACCTAGATTACTTTACAGAAGCACTAGAATCTGATGATTCTAACGGTAAGAAACTTGGCTTTATAGGCCAAGAAATAGGTCGTGAGATTAATACCGTTGGATCTAAGTCTAACTATGCACCGATGCAGCAGTTGGTAGTGCAAATGAAAGACGAACTAGAAAAAATAAAGGAGCAAGTTTTAAATGTACTCTAATGGCAAAGCAACCAGAAGATAATAATAGTGATCATCAAGGAAAGCTCATCGTATTTTCGGCACCTTCAGGAAGCGGAAAAACAACGATAGTAAGACACCTTCTAGCACAAGAAGAATTAAACCTTGAGTTTAGTATCTCTGCAACGAGTCGTGAGTCTCGTGGAGAAGAAAAAAATGGGAAGGACTATTATTTTATAGATCTGAAAGAATTTAAAAATCACATCAAGGCCGACGACTTTCTAGAGTGGGAAGAAGTATACCGTGATAACTTCTATGGAACATTGTGGAGCGAGGTACAACGTATCTGGGCCATGGGCAAACATGTGATTTTTGATATTGATGTAGTGGGAGGTTTACGTATCAAAAAGAAATTTCCAGATAAAACACTTGCTGTGTTTGTGAAACCACCTAGTGTAGACGAGCTTAAAATACGCCTCAAGAAGCGTAGCACAGAGAGTGAGGATAAGATCAACATGCGCATCGCAAAAGCTTCTGTAGAGCTCGCTACGGCACCACAGTTTGATTATATCATCCTTAATGACAATCTAGACAAAGCACTTAGCGAGGCAGTAACACTTGTTACTGATTTTGTAAAATAACATAGAGATGACATTACAAGATTTTAAAACCAAACTTGCTACTAGACCAAGCGAGATTGAGTTTACAGATACCATGGCGATTATAGAGTCACTATATACTTTTACGCCTAGCTCCTTTACAAATGGAGACATTCGTAATGAAAGCGGTGAGAGCAATGGCTCTTGCAAGTTATTTGGTTTTGCAAAAGATCAAAGATTGAATAAAAGTGACACACTACACTGTTTTGGCGCATATTACAGAGAAGATGTTTTGAGCAATCCAAACGGCACAGATCATCAAAACATTAGAAACTTCATGCAGTACGGATGGGACGGTATCACATTTGATGCAAATCCTCTAAGCAAGAAATAATTTTTAAATACTACTCCATTGAAAATAGGTCTCTACTTCGGAACATTTAATCCTATTCACGTAGGGCATCTTGCGATTGCAAATCACATGGCAGAGTATAGCGACCTAGATAAAATCTGGATGGTCATCACGCCACACAATCCGTTTAAGAAAAAGAGTAGCTTACTAGATAACAATCACCGTTATCAGATGGTTTTAGAAGCTCTTGAAACCTATGACAAAATAGAGCCAAGCAATATTGAATTCAATTTACCGCAACCTAACTATACGGTAAACACACTAGCTCATCTGGAAGAAAAGTATCCTAAGCACGAGTTTTGCTTAATCATGGGGGAAGACAATCTTAAAAGTCTTCATAAGTGGAAAAACTACGAGGTGATTCTTGAGCGTCACGACATTTACGTATACCCTAGAATCTCTGAAGGCACGGTTGAAACACAGTTTGACAACCATTTAAAGATTCACAAAGTAGATGCTCCTATCATGGAAATCTCTTCTACAATGATTCGTAAGGCTATTAAGGATGGTAAAAACATAAGACCTTTATTACCACCTGAGGTACATACCTATATCGATCAAATGAACTTTTATAAATAGGTAATAGTAGTATGTCTAAACGGGATTTGACACATCAAAATAGTAAAGAAGCGACCTACTACGGTATCTTGATGGTTATTTCATTTCTTGTACACCTCGCTTTAAAACGCATAAAAGCTTCAGACAATGATTTACCTGATTTTCTCTTAGGATTTACGGTTGCCTTATTTATTGCATCTAGTATACTTACTATCATCAAATATCTCAAAGCTAGAAAGGAACCTCATAGCCCTAAGCTCGCTAAGGCTCGCGTTTTTGTAATTATAGCCGTTATTTTCTGGCTATTTTTCTTAATGAACCTTTCTAAAGAAGTTTTGGATGTTTTTAGTCAGCTATCTTAATTACTACACATAAAAAAAGAACAAACATTCCAGACTATCGTCCTTCATATTTGTTCTTTTAATTAGTCTATAATCGCGCTTGAGCGCTTTCTTTTATTTCTCTAAGTGAGGAATACGTAATACTTGACCTGGATAAATCTTATCTACATCCTTAAGCATAGGCTTGTTTGCTTCAAAGATTTGTGGGTACTTCATTGGGTCTCCGTACATCTCTTTTGAGATCTTGCTTAAAGAATCTCCTTTTTCAACTGTATAAAAACGAGCTTCTGGCTCTGGATTCTCTACTGTAAGTCTATCATCTACCGTTGCAATACCTGTAGAGTTTCCTACTACAAGGATTACCTTTTCTTTAGTTGCTTGATCATGCGCGCTTCCAGTAACTACAGCAACATCTCCATCTATTGAAATATCAAGGTTGTCAACATCAAGACCTAAGTCATTAATTGTTTCTGCCATGTTACTTGCTGCTTTAGCATTTGCCATTGCAATTTTTTCTTCGGCTACTGCTGCTTTTTCGGCTGCTTCTTCTGCATCTGTTTTTCCTATTCCAAAAACTTTTGCTCCTGCATTTTTAATGAATGAAAATAATCCCATAATTATAATATTTAGTTAGTGTTTTTATTGAGTACGGAAGTTACAAAAAAGCTAGACTTATCAATCTATTGTTATGATGACTTTAGTAAATCTCAACATATATTAACCCTTACCTAACATTTAGGTAGATTATCTATGTTTTTGTAAAATCTCATTCACATGAGCCACTTCCCAAAAAAAGAGAATCCTCACACTAAGTAACACTTAGGTAAGGATTCTCCAACTAAATAACCAACCAAAAATTTTTGAATCACACTGCCGTAGCTAGTGCGGTAATTATTACTTTTTAAGCGCTGCTGCCTTCTTTGCGGTAAGCGCTTTTATTTCTGCTTTAATGTCTGCCGTTTTCTTACGAAGTTTCGGCGCATTTTTACTCTTTCCATCTGTTGCTGTTCTAAACTGGATATACCCTCTACCTCTAAACTGGTATGTAGTTCCTGTATTTACTTGAAACAGCTCTATCGTTTCATCATCAATAACGGTAAGGTCAAAGAACTCATTGTCTGGAAAATTATAATCTAATGTTAAAGTCTTTAAGTAGAAATCTCCAGGCACATCATTTACATCGTAGATACCATCATAATCCCAAAAGATATTATTTATAGATGTACCACTACCATCTTCAGAGCTTCTAAAGTTGCCAGAAACCCCCGCAGGTAAAAACTGTAAGAAATTCTCATTATCAAAAGGATTTATTTCTCCTTCTTCACTGGTGTAGATTTTTTCCCAAGCTTCAAATTCTTGTAAGAAGTAGTGGATATTATTATAGAAAACCAAGTCATAGTCAAAAGTGCTTCTTTGATATCCTACAAGGATATAAACTGCTCCTGTAGACGGGTGAAATAACTCTATCTCATTACCAGATAATACACGCACATCAAAAGAATAATCTCCATCTAGATCATGATAAGCATCTAGCTCATACCCAAAGGTGTCATAAGCTCCCACATCAATACCAAATCCTCCACCATTCTGACCTAGACCAGATAAGTTATTGTTTGCAAAGATGGTTCCGTTTCTAAAGGATACTGTGAATGCCTTTTGTAAAAATGGTACGGCAAGATTACCGGAAGATGCATCAATATCTACATAAAATATTTCATACTGACTCAACACTTGGTTAAGTGAAGGTCCACTATTTACTTCAACATAAGGATCTACTACTACGATCTCTTCTGTATAACAAGAAGTAAATAGAGCTGCGATAAGCGCTACTGCAAATAATTTTTTGATCGTTTTCATACTGTTTGTTTTTTGATTCCCTTAACAGTATTCAAACGGCGTGCCAAAAATATAAACAACTAATTATTAGATGGTTGTGTTTTAATTTCGCTTTCGCGAAAATGTTCTCAACCTCTTATAAGTGCATTATATATAAAGTACTCACTTACGATGAGAGCAACTAACTCATAACCAAACCTCTTAAAATATTTCAAGGATTACGTCAACTCAAACAACTTCCCAGGTAAAGGTCTTACCACTCCTTTAAGTTCCATCTGCAATAATATGCTCGCGATTTTAAAAGTGGGTAGCTTGCAGTTAAGAGCAATAATATCCATAAGCTCCTTTCCATTCTCGTTAAGGAATCGCCAAACGACCTTTTCTTCATCTGTAAGTTCTACAAAAAGTTGTTTTTGAACGGCTGGCTGCTGCTCTTCTTCTAGTTTCCAGTTGAGAATATACACAAGGTCGGCTGCGCTTGTCATGAGATTTGCCCGTTGCTGTTTGATGAGATTGTTGCATCCTAAACTTTGCTTATCGTCTGCACGTCCAGGTACCGCAAAAACATCACGATTATAGCCATTTGCAAAATCTGCAGTTACGAGTGATCCTCCTTTCTCTGCAGATTCAATCACAATAGTAGCCTCAGAGAGACCAGCTATAATCCGATTGCGCTGCAAGAAGTTAGTATGCACAAAACTACTACGACTCCAGAAATCTGTAACAAAACCACCGTTTGCTTCTACTCCGCTCATATACTTACTATGTACTTTAGGGTACACTTGATTAAGGCCGTGAGCAAGTACGCCTATATTTTGTAAACCGTTGTCAATACACGCTTTATGAGCTGTAATATCTACTCCATAAGCAAAACCAGAAATAATAAGCGGATTAAGCGGAGCTATCTCTTTGATGAATTTTTTTAAGAAATGCTCACCATAAGTGGTAATCTTACGAGTGCCCACAATACTAATGATTCGCGGATTATTCCAGTTAATGTTTCCTCGAGAAAAGAGCACAACAGGTCCATCTATACAATATTTCAACCGCTGTGGATAGTCTGGATCTGTGTAGGTAGTTGCCTTAATATCATTAGACTGTATGAAGGAAAGTTCTTCTTTCGCGAAAGCGTAATATTTCTCCTCACCAAAGGCGCTGAGTTTATGATTTCCTATCCCATCAATTTTGAGAAGCGTGGTTTTAGGCTGTTTTAGTACCTCCTCTGCACTCCCAAATTGTTGTATTAATTTCTTGATGGTCCCATCACCTAGATTAGGGGTATGCTGTAATGCAAGCAAGGAAAGTAATTCTTTTTCGGACATTAACTGTTGATTTTAAGACAACTAAGTAACAACTATTATATCTGTTAATAAAATAAATCACTAAATCTTGGAGGGCTATGCATTTTGATTAATTTTGAATTATGCAGTTAGATCAGTACATAAGCGATTTATTATATAGATATGAATGTGTGATATTACCTGGTTTTGGGGCGTTTTTGACTCAAATCCAGAGTGCACAGATTCACTCAACAACCCATGCCTTCTACCCGCCTAAGAAGAAACTTTCTTTTAACGCGCAACTTACAGATAGCGATGGATTGCTAGCAAATTATATTTCTAAAACTGAGATGATACCTCATGAGGAAGCGAGTACTCGTATTAAATCATACGTGCGTTTTCTTTTTGACGGTCTTCACAAGGGAGAAGCACAGACACTATCAAACATAGGGACACTTTCTCTAGATGCAGAAAGCAGGTTACAGTTTGAGCCATCATACCACCTTAATTATCTTACAGATTCTTTTGGTCTTTCTTCATTTACCTCTCCAGAGATTTTAAGAGAAGTTTACAAAGAAGAAGTTACTGCTCTAGAAAGTACAACTCCTATAGCTTTTACCCCAGAACGCAAGGCAGCGAGCTCATGGGTGAAATATGCAGCTGCGGCTGTAATAGCTTTTGGACTTATAGGCGCTGTAGGATTTAACTATGTAAAAGATGTAGAGCAGCATAACTATGTTTCTCATCAAGAGGCAAAGGAGCAACTAGAAGATAAAATTCAAGAAGCTACTTTTGAAATACCTAATCCGCTACCAGCGATTAAGCTATCGCTTACTAAGCCTGTAGGAAGCTATCACATTGTTGCGGGAGCTTTCCGTATGGAAGAAAATGCACAAACACGTGTGGACCAACTTACAGAACAAGGCTTTAAAGCTCGCAAGATAGGGACTAATAAATATGGTCTTCATCAAGTAGTATATGGAAGCTATATAGACTCTCAAGAAGCACTGGCCGCGTTAAAGTCTATACGCAGTACGGATAACAAAGAAGCATGGCTTCTTGTGCAAGAAATGGAATAATCCTTTATTAGATTTTCATTTTTCACCTTTCGAGTTTGACGTACCTTTGCGCCAAAATTGAAATGTAATGGAAGCACGTACGCCTACTGATTCAAAAACAACACTAACAGATTTAGTCCTACCTAGTGAGACTAACCCTTTGGGTAATCTCTTTGGAGGTGAGTTACTCGCTCGTATGGATAGAGCTGCAAGTATTGCTGCAAGACGACACTCACGTCGTATTGTAGTAACTGCATCTGTAAACCACGTAGCCTTTAACCGCATGGTTCCCTTAGGAAGTGTAGTAACTGTAGAAGCAAAGATTTCTCGCGCCTTTAGGACCTCTATGGAGATAGTGATTGATGTGTGGATAGAAGACCGTGAGAGCGGCTTAAAATCACAGGCAAATGAAGCAATTTACACCTTTGTCGCCGTAGATGAGCAAGGAATTCCAGTTCTAGTACCACAAGTAATTCCAGAGTCTGATCTTGAGAAGAAACGATATGACGCTGCACTGCGACGTAAGCAATTATCTCTTGTGCTGGCTGGTAAAATGAAACCAGAAGATGCAACAGAGCTTAAAGCTTTATTTATATAACATAAAAAAAGCCTCCAATTGGAGGCTTTTTTTATACTTGTGGTTTACTATTACCACTTTTCTACTTCTTCTTTAATAGCTTCTTTGGTTTTTCCAGTTTTTTCTTGGATGCGACCTACAACTTCGTCAAATTTTCCATCTGCAAATGTCTCATCGTCGTCAAAGTGCTTTCCGTATTTCTGTTTGAAATCTCCTTTTACTTGATTCCACTTTCCTTCTAGTTCTGTGCTGTTCATAATCTTCTTTTTTTAAGTTCACCACTAAGCTACTTATAATGAGAGCCTTCTTGTTATAAGAGAATATTAAAAAGTGTTATGGTTGTGCTAAAGTTACTCAGATGTAGAATTTCAAGTACGCTTTCGCGAAAGCACAAAAAGAACATTACATATTAAGTACCCAGTCTGCTGGATTAAGCTTTGACGTATTTTTACGCACCGAAAATTTAAGAATACTCTTGCCACTAAAAGCGTTGCGCGTTACCTGACCTATCTCCTGTTTAAAAGAAATCTTATCTCCTTGTTTCACCTTAATGCTCTTAAGATTTGTATAGACAGTGAGGTAATCTCCATGACGTATAAAAACAGTGATAGTACCTCCTTGCATATCTTGTATCTGAGTAACCTCTCCTGCAAACACAGCTCTCACAGCTGCATCTGGATCTGTCTCGATATCTACACCACTATTAGTAAGTGTAATTCCTGGAAGCGTAGGGTGTGCAGATTTACCAAAGCGACGCGTCACTCTACCTCGCACTACTGGCCATATTAATCTACCTTTATTTCCAGAAAATTCTTTAGCAAGCGCAACCTCTGCAGGAGTCATAGCAAATGTCTTACTGCTAGCCGACTTTCCGGCTTTTTTATTACTCGCTGCAATAGCATCTGCAATGAGTTTATCTATTTGTCTGTCTATACGATCTGCCTCTTGTTGTTTTGTTTTAATCTGGGCAATGTAGCTACTTGATTTTTTACGAATCTCTTTTACAAGTTCGTCTTGACGTTCTTTCTCTTTATCAAGCTCTCTTCTAGCAATTCTATTTTCTGCAATAAGTGCTTCCTTATCGCCTTTTTGTTTCACTAGCTTCTTGTTTGTTTCTTGAATGAGTGTGGTGCGCTCCTTAATCTGCAAGCCTTGTTTCTTTCGGTAATTTGCATACTGCTTCATGTATTGCGTACGCTTATATGCTTGCTTAAAACTCTCACTAGATAAGAGAAACATAATCTTACTTTGACCACTCTTGCTTTTATAAGACTTACGAATCATATCACTATAATCCTCCTTGAGAATGGCAAGTTCCTTACGTAAGTTTTCCATTTTCTCGAGGTTTTCATTAATCTCTCGAGTAAGTAAATTAGCCTGACTATTAGTAACTTTTATAAGATCTGAACGCAGTCTAATTTTTGTATCAAGATCTTCTACTTGTGTGAGGATAGAAACCTCTTTCTTTTTATTTGTTTCGCGCAAGCGTTGCAACTGCTGCATTTCCTTTTTAAGAGCCTCTCTGCGCTGTTCTAACTGTCTTTGCTTTGCAGACTGCCCAAGAGCTGCCTGTGACATAAATAATGTCAAGAAACAGCTTACAATAAAGATGTATGCGAACTTATTTTTTTGCATTGAGCTTGATTTCTTGGTATCCAGAAGGAATAGAAAATGGCATGCGTACCTCTCCGTTTAAATCTATATCACGATACTCTATTTGTACTTGAAACTGGTTTTTACCATCATCTGCAAGGATGTCTAATAAGAATGGAAATATCTTGGTTCCTACTTCTTTATAATCGCCATAAGCAATATCAAGCGATCCTCCATTATCCTTTTGCTCTATACGTTGCTCTTGTGTAACAAAGTTTTGAGTATTAATGCCAAAAAATAGATTGACTTCATCCAGTTGCTTTCTCGGGATAACTTCGTAGCCATTTTGAGTTTCTTTAAACGTGTACTTACCTTCTCTCAAGTCATACACTGTTTGCCCAGTGAGTAAACGCTGCAGTTGGAAAAAGTCTATTTCTACACCTAGATACTGACTTAAAAATGCAAAATCCCCATCAAAGTATTGATTGTTGAGCTTATCATAAAACTGCACCTTCTGTGGAGTTATTAAAGCACGAGCACCAGAAAAGCCTATCAATGAGGCATTCATCCAGATTTGCTTATCCTTTTCAATACGGATAGTAAGAGTAACTGTAGGCTTTGTACCTTTTTTATCTCTGTACTTGATTTTTGTACGAGCATCAAAAGTTGTAAAATCTATCGCATTATTATAATATTCCTTTACAAGACGCTTAGAAGAAATATCTTCTACTGTCTCTGTGGTAGTAACTTTCTTTGCACCACCGCAACTTGCGAGCACTATTACTAATAATATGTAGCCTAGCTTCTTCATTAATTTCCTTGTGCTTTAAGTTCTTTTACCTTGCTGTAATAACGGGCTGCTTTTGCAGCATCACCATCACCCGTGTGTGCATCTCCCAGCTGTTTGTAAAAGTCCATCTCCATGATCAAATCTTCAATAATATAATCTACACCAAGTTCCAGCTGATCAATAGCAGCTTTGAACTTACCTTGTTTATTTAATGCTACGCCATAAGTAAGATACAATAACGGCTGCGATGGATATAAATCAAGACCATCTGCCACTACATCTTCTACTTTTTCAAAACTACCAGCGTCTAGCAATAATAAACTTGTGTTTTTTATCAGTTCGAGATTTTCTGGCTCACTATCTAACGCTTTAGTAAGGTATGGCAATGCCTTCGCTTTATTTCCTTTTTGAATGTAATACGTAGCTAGTTCTTGATAAATATTTGCATCTGCTACTTGGGTGTCAAAAATTGCAATGGCTCGCTCTAGCTCCGGCTCGTACTTAGGATTTCTATTTACAAAGAGTACAAAATCATTAAGCACGCGATGCTTTGCTGGCGGACTCATACGCGTACTCTCAAGTACCTTTTGCATAGAAGCAATTGCTTCATCTATCTTCCCATCATTAAGGTTGAACTTGTATAAAGCTAAGTGCACTTCGTCTGCATAAGGATTTACCTTTTGTAGCTCAAGTGCAGTTTCGTATGCCTTTTGCGTGTCCCCTTGCTCACTGTACAGTAATATAAGTTTGAGGTACTCTGCCTCGCTCTTTGGATTAGAAGCAATATTCTGTTCTATCTCCTTTACCTGTCTATTTGTATTACCAGAAAGCGCATATAATTTGCTCTTTAATCGATCTCGATATATGTCACTTCCTATCTCATCATCTAGCTCTTCAATGAGGTCAAGAGCTTCTTCGTATCGCTTCGTACTTGTATAGATGCGCGCAAGATCTTCCTTGTACTGCACATCAAACCCTATAAGCTTTTTTACTGTAGTAGCTGCTGCATCATAATCTTGCTGCTGAAAGTGAACTTCATATAATGCCTCTAAAACATCTACATCATTAGGTTTGATATCTAAGTAAGTATTAAAATCTGAGGCAGCCTCATCATAATTTTTGAGAAATACTTGGTTTTTCCCTCTCTCAAAATATAATATGGCAAGCTCAGGTTCTACAGCGATACACTTATTTAATGATGTGATGGCGCGTTCATAATTTTCAATCCCCTTTTGCTTAAGGGCTTCAAAAAAAGCTGTTTGAAAAGCATCTGACACATCACCTAAGTCATCCACATTCTCATCTGCAAAAGGTGTTACCTCTTGCGGTTGCTGTGCGTTCATACGCTTTCGCGAAAGCGTAAAAAACACCGTTAATATGAGTATGTAAATTCCTTTATTCATCACTTTAGATTATTTCATCACTGTGTAGTCTCCAAGACTTACACGCGTGTGCTCTCCGTTATACTGTACTTTGTTACCTATCATGGCTTCTGTCCACTGTGCGTTTTTTATAACACTATCTTGCTGGATTAAGCTATGGCTTATAGTACTATCTTCAATAGTTGTGCCAGCTCCTATCGCAACACCCGGACCTATAGTACAATTTTTAAGAACTACGTTTTCACCTATAAAACAAGGTTCAATAATAGTTGAGTTCTCATTTACCACAGAGTCTGCAATTAGTTGCTCTTCTTTTTCATCGTGTAAGAACTGTAACATCTTAGAATTAGTATCTATAGCTACTTCTTTATTACCACAATCCATCCACTCTGTAACGGTTCCAGTTTTGAAAATACGCCCTTCGGCCATCATTTTCTTTATACCATCGTTAATCTGGTATTCACCTCCATTCATTAGATTTTCATCTAACACTTCTTGAAGCTTCTCTTTAAGAACGGCTACATCCTTAAAATAATATATACCTATAACAGCTTGGTCAGATACAAATGTTTCTGGCTTCTCTACAAGCTCTACAATTTCTTCTTTATCATTAAGTTTTACAACTCCGTAAGCCTCAGGATTAGGGACTTTCTTTGTCCATATAACACTATCTGCCTCAGGATCTAGCTCTAAGTCTGCACGTATTAATGCATCTGCATATGCGATTACCGCAGGACCGCTTAAAGAAGGCTCTGCACTCATGATTGCGTGACCGGTTCCTAGAGGAGCTCCCTGACGATAGATAGATGCTTTTGCACCAAGGCTTTCTGCAAGTTCCTCAAGCTGCTTGATCACTGCATCACCAAAAAAGGTAGGATCTCCAAGTATAAAAGCAATTTCATCTACCGGCTGCTTCAGTATTTTTGCAATATCACGCACTAAACGATGTACAATAGGTGCTCCTGCTACAGGAATTAAAGGTTTTGGTATCGTTAAACTATGTGGTCTTAATCTCGAGCCGAGTCCGGCCATTGGTACTATTATCTTCATCTTTTATAAATCTTTACTTAATCCATTTACATGGAATTTAATACTTATTGCTTTTAGAGAGAGCAATTCTTACCTACGTAGGAATTTATTTTACCCCAGTACTCCCAAAACCGCCTTCACCACGATCTGTGGTTGAAAGTTCTGTAACTTCTTCCCATTGTGCTTGCTCGTGCTTTGCTATGACCATTTGTGCAATGCGTTCACCATTTTCAATTATAAACGGCTCATTAGAAAGGTTTACAAGAATTACTCCTACTTCTCCTCTATAATCTGCATCTATGGTTCCTGGAGCATTGAGTACGGTGATCCCTTTTTTGGCAGCTAGTCCGCTACGTGGTCTTACCTGTGCCTCAACACCTATAGGAAGTTCCATAAATATTCCGGTAGGAACAATGGCTCTTTCTAATGAACCTATCGTGATTGACTCTGTGATATTTGCACGTAAATCCATTCCTGCACTAGCAATGGTTTCATAGTGAGGAAGTGCGTGTTCACTTTTATTAATTACTTTAATCTTCATTATAATCTATTTCAATTCCGCAGCTGCGGTGTTTTTATTAAACTAAGAGTTGACTTTATTTTCTTTTCAATAATCTTAATAAAAGCTCTTTTTCGCGAAAGCTAATAAAGCCTATTAGTACTACAATCATACCGACTCCTACAAGATACAATGGCAAGCTCCCAACACCAAAATAATCTCTAAAACCATAGAAGAACACACAAGAAAATGTAATACTCATGACTAGATACAAAAGTATATTTTTTACATCATAAGGAACTGCTAAATGTTTGCGTCCCATGAGATACGACACAATCATCATTAATCCGTATGCGCTGCAGGTTGCAATTGCGCTCGCGAGATATCCTATTCTAGGTATTAACGTTACATTTATAACAATAGTGAGAATAGCACCGCCAACAGAAATGTATGCACCATACCTAGTTTTATCTGTCACTTTATACCATACGGACAGCGTTTGATAAATTCCAAAAAAGAGGTATGCTACGAGAATGAGTGGCACGATGTACATGCCTTCCCAGTACTCTTCTCCATCGAGCAACATCACTTTTACAACGTCTACGAGGACCACATAAGCAAATAATGCAATAGAGCCTAAGACTACGAATGCCTTTGTAATCTGAGCATACATGACTTGTGCATTTTCATTTTTTGCTTCGCTAAAAAAGAAAGGTTCAATCCCTATTCTAAATGCAGTAGCAAACAAAGTCATGCCAATGGATAGTTTATAGCAGGCTCCATAAATAGCCACTTCCCCTTTGGCAATATCTTCTGGTAGTAATTTTTCTAATAAGATCTTATCAAAAGATTCATTTATTGCAAAAGCAAGCCCTGCTAACAATATAGGTGCTCCATACGTAACCATCTTCTTCCACAAGCCTACGTCAAAAGACCACTTTACAAAATATGGCTTGATTACAATTAAAAAAGTGAGAACACTTGGTAAACAAAATGCTATGAAAACGAGCTCTATCTTATCTGAAGGTAACCAACTAGAAACACCATCTAAACCAGGTAGCCATACTAGTAATATTACAGAGAGTCCTGTTGAGATTACAACATTGAGCAATTTTATAAATGCATATGTTCCCGACTTCTTTTGCGCTCTCATGTATGCAAAAGGGATTACGGTAAGCGTATCAAATGCAATAATTAGTATCACCCACCTCCAGTACGTAGCAGGAACGTCGGATATTTGAGATAGCGTATCAATACCCAAAAATGCTATAATCGTGAATGCAACTGTAGAAACCAGTAAGGCTATAAGGGATGTAGATAGCGTCTTAGCACTATACTTATCATCATTAAAAAATCTAAAAAAAGCTGTTTCCATACCATACGTAAGAAGCACGTTGAGTATCATCACATAAGAAAATACGATAGTCACTTCTCCAAAGGCCTCCTTGTCTGGTAAATATCCAGTATAGAGACGTGTGAGTAGAGCCGTAAGAACGCGCGGTAATACCGTCGCGAGACCATACACAAAGGTGTGTTTGAAAAGGCTTTTAAGAGAACTCAAATAATTATGTATTTAAGTAGCCAAAAGTACAGAAATTATACTAGCAACTAGTTACGACCACCACGTGGTTTCTGACGAGGGTAGGCTTTAGTTTCTTTCTCTACAACCTTCGCGATTTTAGCGTATTTAAGCACTCCATTATCACGGTAAGTTATACCAGCTTCAGATGGTGATAATGTAAATGGAAATACGTCATTTTGAACAGGAGGAGTATTTACCGCCTCATCTTCTACATTATCAGACATCACTAGATCTTGATTGGGACCTTGGTCAGTTCTAAAGCGAGCGACATAATTATCACTACCGCGCATAATTTTTCCTACGCTTTCGCGAAAATATACGTTTTCTAATACCACATCTGCTTCTAATGCTTCTATGTTTAAATAGAACTCTATTCCCGAGCCTCCCTGAGCCATGCCAGCAACATACGTATTATAATATGCTGGACTTGATGCAAAAGCTGGTTGAGATAGGATCATAGTTTGTTGAGTATCTGACACAGCAGTAGACTTACATTGTGTGAGTAATAATGAGGAGAATCCTATGCTTAAAAGCGCTACTAGTTTGTACATTTTCATAATTGGTTGTTTTGAGTTTATATTCAAAACCCTTGCCATAAAGATAGTAAAGATTATTCTTGCGGATATGACTTCATTTAAATGCAGCGTCTATGCGCTATTACCCCAAAATGATTTGCAAAAAAAAACCCCAACCGTTTCCGATTGGGGCTTACTATATAAATTATAATAGTGATATTTAAATCAGTACTAGTTATTCAAAGCTTCTGCTCCACCTACGATCTCTAAAATCTCGTTTGTAATAGCTGCTTGACGTGCTTTGTTATATTGTAATTTAAGCGCATCTCTAAGCTCTGTTGCGTTGTCTGTTGCTTTGTGCATGGCAGTCATACGCGCTCCGTGTTCTGATGCTACAGAGTCTCTAATTCCTTTAAAAAGTTGCGTTTTTAAAGCTTTAGGGATCAATCCTTCAACGATTTCCTCTTTAGAAGGCTCAAAGATATAATCTGCAGTTGCTGCTGCTTCCTCTTGTACGGTTGCTACAATAGGTAGAAACTGCTCTGGAGTTACAATTTGAGTTGCTGCGTTCTTAAATTTATTGTAGATAATGTCAATGCGATCGTATTCACCAGCTTCAAAACGAGCCATTAGATCTTCTGCAATTGCGGCTACATTATCAAAAGTAAGATCATCGTAAATATCATTGTTATTTTCGATTACCTTAAAAGTCTTTGCTAAAATAGCATCAGCTTTTTTTCCTAATGTAACTAAGTGCACTTCTTTACCAGCATACTTTGCGGCAACACGTGCATTAACACCTTTGATAATATTTGTATTAAAAGCTCCTGCAAGACCTCTGTTTGATGAAATAGCTACTATAAGTACCTTTTTTATCTCACGATCTTCTGCAAGTTTACTTCCAGAATCTGCATCTAGTGTAGCGCTTAAGTTCTGTAAAAGCTCAGTAAGCTTATCAGAATATGGGCGCATTGCTGTAATTGCATCTTGTGCCTTTTTCAACTTTGCAGCAGATACCATTTTCATGGCACTAGTGATCTGCATCGTAGAAGATACCGATGAAATTCTGTTTCTTATTTCCTTTAAGTTTGCCATCTTCTTTAAATTCCCGTAGTCTCAAGCATTACATCTTGAACATCACGATTTGTCTTTAATTTTGACAAGTCTCCCGCTCGCGCGGGAGTTGTTGAATTACATTTTTCGCGAAAGCGAAATACTCTTAGATATACTTTGCAGATAGGTCTTTTGCAACAGCTACTAATGTATCTGTAACCTCGTCTGTAAGTTTTCCAGATTTAAGTGTATCAAGGATACCTCTATGCTTAGCGTTTAAGAATTCGATATAATCTGCTTCAAATTCTTTAACCTTATTTACTGGTACGTTACGTAGTAAGTTTTTAGACCCTGCATAAATAATTGCAATTTGATCCTCTACTGTAAACGGTGTATTTTCTGCTTGCTTAAGTATCTCTACGTTACGCTTTCCTTTTTCAATTACGTTAAGGGTAGCAGCATCAAGATCAGAACCAAACTTTGCAAACGCTTCCAATTCACGGAAAGCTGCTTGATCCAGTTTTAAAGTACCTGATACTTTTTTCATTGATTTAATCTGTGCGTTACCTCCTACACGTGATACCGAGATACCTACGTTAATAGCTGGGCGTACACCAGAGTTAAATAAATCTCCATCTAAGAAGATTTGCCCGTCTGTAATAGAAATTACGTTTGTAGGGATATAAGCAGATACGTCACCTGCTTGCGTCTCAATGATAGGAAGTGCAGTAAGTGATCCTCCTCCTTTTACGATAGGCTTAAGACTATCAGGAAGGTCATTCATTGTTTTTGCAATAGCATCATCATTAATCACCTTTGCAGCACGCTCAAGTAATCTAGAGTGTAAGAAGAATACATCTCCAGGGTATGCCTCACGTCCCGGTGGACGACGAAGTAGTAATGATACCTCACGGTATGCAACTGCTTGCTTAGATAAATCATCATAAATGATTAATGCTGGACGACCTGTATCTCTAAAATATTCTCCAATCGCTGCTCCTGCAAATGGTGCATACACTTGCATTGCTGCAGGATCTGATGCGTTTGCTGCAACTATAGTTGTATAAGCCATTGCTCCAGCCTCCTCAAGTACATTTGCAATAAGTGCAACTGTAGAAGCTTTTTGCCCGATGGCTACATATATACAATGTACTGGCTCACCAGCATCGTAAAATTCTTTTTGGTTAAGGATAGTGTCAATACAAACAGTAGACTTACCTGTCTGACGGTCACCAATTACAAGCTCACGCTGCCCTCTACCTACTGGTATCATCGCATCAATTGCTTTGATTCCTGTTTGTAATGGCTCTGTTACTGGCTCACGAAAAACAACACCAGGCGCTTTACGCTCAAGTGGCATCTCATAAGTTTGTCCAGCAATAGGTCCTTTTCCATCAATAGGAAGACCTAATGTGTTTACCACACGTCCAGTAATACCTTCACCTACCTGGATAGATGCGATACGTTGTGTACGTTTTACGGTATCACCTTCTTTAATAGATAAAGAAGTACCTAAGAGTACAACCCCTACGTTATCTTCTTCAAGGTTAAGAACAATTGCTTCAAGACCACTTTCAAACTCAACAAGCTCACCATACTGGGCGTTTGCAAGTCCGTAAATACGAGCGATACCATCACCCACGGTCAATACTGTTCCTACTTCGTCAAGGGAAGCTGTTGCTTCAAAACCTGAAAGTTGTTTCTTTAAAATTGCCGAAACTTCTGCTGGTTTAACTTCTGCCATTTGATCTAAATTTATAAGTCCGCTTTCGCGAAAATTTTCTCACCGTACGATGAGCCGTTTATTTATAAACTATTACTAAATTCTCTTTTTAATTTGCCTAACTGGCTAGCGATACTCGCATTGTATTGCGTATCACCTACACGTAGTACAAAACCTCCTATAATGCTCTCGTCGATTACATTAGTTAAGGTTACGTTTGTACTTCCAGTAAGTTCAGTCACTTTTGCTAGCACTTTAGTTTCTAGCTCTGGTGTTAAAGCTACTGCGGTTGTTACCGTTGCAGCCTCAATTTTGTTTGCTTTATTATATTCTGTAATAAAACTTTGTGCTACGCCGCCTAACAAGTTAGCTCTTTTATTATCTACAAGAACATCAATAAGACCAAGAGTCTCTTTTGTTCCGTCTGTAAATACTTGACGTAGTACTGCACGTTTATCGTCTGTTTTGATAATCGGACTGTTAAGAGCATTGCGAAGACCTTTACTTCCTTCTAGCGTTGCTGTAACAGATTTCATATCATTTAAAACTGCCTCAATAGTACCATTATCTTTTGCAAGATCTAGTACTGCTTTTGCATATCTTATTGCTGCTCTGCTCATAGTGATGGCGGCTTAAATTCTATTAGTTTAAAGTTGCGTTTCCTAGCATCTCATCTACGAGCTCTAGTTGCTTTCCTTTATTTGAAAGTTCACTCTTTACAACTTTTTCTGCAATCTCTACAGATAATGCTGCAACCTGACCTTTAAGGTCTGCAATAGCACTCTTACGCTCAGCTTCGATTGCTGCTTGTGCTTGTGCTACCATTTTGTCTGCTTCAAGCTTAGCTTCTGCTTTAGCATCATCAATCATTTTTGTCTTCATCTCACGAGCTTCTTTAAGCATAGACTCACGCTCTGCACGTGCTTCTTTTAAAAGCTTCTCGTTATCTGCTTGAAGGTTTTGCATGTCTAGTTTTGCCTTTTCGGCAGCATCTAGAGCTCCTTGTATACCTTCTTCACGCTCATTAAGTGCATTCATGATAGGCTTCCAAGCAAATTTCACCATCAATAGAATGATAAGTAAAAAAAGGATAGTTTGTTTTACAAACAGGTCAAGTGAAAAATTTTCTAATAATTGTTCCATCTCAAAAGTGATTCTTTGTTCTTTTATTCTTTGTTTAATTAAATTCAACTCCTGTAACCAACCGTTACAGGAAGTTGAATTTTAAGGTTGATTTGGATTAAGCTCCTAAAATTAGGGCACCAAATGCAAGTCCTTCTAAAAGTGCAGCAACGATAATCATCGCAGTCTGGATCTTACCAGCAGCCTCAGGCTGACGAGCAATTCCTTCCATTGCAGCTCCACCAATCTTACCAAGACCGATACCACCTCCAATTACTACTAAACCAGCTCCCACTAAATTTGGGATCATTGGTGCTACTTCTTGTACTAATGCTAAAGACATAATAGTGTATATAAAAAATTAAACAAATAAAAATTCTTAATTAAGTGAAGTTCTTTCTAATAACTTCTGTATCCTCTATCGTTTCACCATGCTCATCATGTAACTCCTCGTCATGGTGATCATCTGCTACAGCCATACCAATAAATAGAGCTGACAATGTAGTGAATATATACGCCTGTAGAAATGCTACTAGCAATTCGATAAGCATAATAAATAGTGACAAGAATAATGACACAATAGTAGAACCTGCAACGCTAAGTGAATCTTGCAATAAGATTCCCACCGCAATAAGACTCATAACAACCGTGTGACCTGCCGTGATGTTTGCAAATAAACGTACTAACAGTGAAAATGGCTTAATAACCAATGTACCTGCAAGCTCGATAATACCTAATAATGGTCTGAACACGTAAGGTATACCTGGCATCCATAACATGTGACCCCAGAAATGCTTGTTACCGCTAAATACGTAAATCACTAGTGTAATAACAGCAAGTGCTGCAGTTACCGCGATCTGACCTGTAACGTTAAAACCAAATGGCATTAACCCTACAAGGTTGAGTATCCAGATAAAGAAGAATACCGTAAGAAGGTATCCAGTAAATTTTCTGTAGCTCTCCCCAATGTTCGGTTTTGCGATCTCGTCTCTTACATAAATTACTAGAGGCTCAAGTACTCGTGCAAATCCTGTTGGGATATTCTTTTTCTTGTATTGTCTTGCTAATCCAGAGAACCAGATCAACATTAAAAGTCCTATTAGTAAGATACCAAAAACACTTTTTGTGATGGAAAGATCAAAAGGTTTTGAAGCATTTGTAGCGTGGTGATCTTCATCATACGCAAGACTTGTTGCTCCTGCTTCAAGTTCATAGATACGACCGTGATTTTTCACAAAGCGGCTTTCTCCTTTAGTTACGATTACCTGTCCTTCATCATCATGATGAAACTCAGAAGACATAAACGCAGTAAAACCATTTTCTCCCCATAACATTACAGGAAGTGGGAAACCCCAGTGATGCTCTACTCCATTATCATCAAAAGTTGAGAATAAATGGAAGTCGTGAGAATCCTTTAAGTGATGCTGTATATAAGCCTTTACCTCCTCTTTAGTATTAACTGGATTTCCTTTTTCTCCAGTCTTTCCAGCATCCGCTTTCGCGAAAGCGTAAAAGGGAATACTAAGAACAAAAACTAATACTAAAAGTGTGATTGATTTTGATGCTACCTTCATTCTTAAATTTTCAATAAATAACGTAACCTTAAATTTTGTGCAAAAATACTCATTTTCTTGAAAATAAAATGCATTTCTTAATTATTTCAAAATTAATCCGCTCTGTTTAGCATTTTAACAACCACCATCACCTCATAAATTATGAAAATAGCAATAGGAATGAGTAATGATAATTTATCTGACTTTGTTAATTGCAAGCTTGTAGACAGCAATTCTCTAAAAATTACAAAGAAGAGCATCATTTTTAAAACTATAGATCCTAGGTATAAAAATCCTATTTGATCCTTAAACTCTTTTAAAAAATAATTTATGAGCTCAAATGTTAAAACAAAAAATAGAGATAATGAAGCATGAAAGATATATACATCTCTCAAGCTGTAAGGAGGGGAGCTATCTAGTGACGTTAGCAAGTAATTATGCAAGCTGTAACTTATAAAAAAAGTGATTACAGCAATGATTACATACAAGAGTAATTTTTTTATCACGACTACTTGTTAAGTTGTATTACTCCTTTGATTACTATATAAATGGAAAGAAAAACTGATAATAATGTTATTGTAGTCTCTAGCCAATTTGCATCATACCGCACATCAAGCCACTTTCCTAATAAATTACCTAAGTAGATGGTTACACCCATCTGGAAAGGTATGGTGGAAAATTTCACCCATTTATTAAGCTGAACGTTCTTCTTTTCCTTTGCCATTTGACAATGATTTTACGCTTCCTTTCATAACGCAAGATGCATTAAAGGTTGCTCCTGGCTCTACAGCCAGTTTACCCGTAATTACTTCGCCTTCAATATGAGCAGCTGTTTTAATAGAAAGAAGGTTTTTAATTTCTAATTTACCTTCTATCTTACCTTCTACATCTGCATCATTACAAATAAGAGTTCCTATGACCACACCTGTTTTTCCTATAACAATTTTATTAGGTGATGTAATATTACCATGTATCTCACCATCAATACGAAAACCACCTTCTGAGGTAACATCTCCTTTGAGAGTTGTGCCCTGGCTTATGCGGTTCTGCTGGTTAGTGAGGTCAGGTCCTTTTCCTTTCTTATTGTCTGAAAACATCGGTAAAAAATTAGTCAGTTAATTTGAATCTTGCGCTTTATAAGCATCAAGATTTTTATGCATTTGAATTATTTTATAATTCTCTGAAGCGATTACCATACTAGGTAATGTTATCAAAATATCTTTATTAGTACTAAGCAACTCTACTAGACCTTCTGCCTGACTACGGCTACTTAAAAAATGAACTACAACAAACGATTGTTGTGCATCATAAACATCAATAGAGGTTGAAAGCTCTGTATAACCCACCTCATCAAAGCTTTCTAAAAGCTTCTTCTGTAAATCCTTTGCTCCTTGAATATTACTGTTATTAAATGGGTAGACTATTTTATAGTTAATTGCAATTGCCTCGTCATCAAACTGATCGAACTTCAAGGTAGGCAGCGCATTTTGCAATAAGCTTTGTGCTTTTTTTCCTTCTTCTGTGCGAGGGTAAGTAAGTGCCACATAGCTCAACCCTTTTTTATAAGCATCATAACCTTCATATCTACCAGCGACTGTAGCCTTTAGTAATTCAAATTTCGGCAAATATGGATTCCCATAAAACTGATCTATTCTTTTATTTAAGTCACTCTCAAGGTTTACAAAGTTTTGATATTGGAACCTCTTATATAATTCTTTATATACTTCTTCTGGCGACTCTGCATCTGCCTCTAATAGCGTATCTGGGTTATTAATACGAGTGGCATAACGAGAATTTGGGTATTCTGCTGTGATTTTATTTTTATAAATGTTCGCTTTCGCGGAAGCGTCCATAGCCCCATACACTTGGTAGAGATTGTATAATGCAGGAAGCACTAATTTTTCATCTGGATTAAAAGCCAACAATTTTTCTAATCGCTGCGCTGCCAAAGGATATTCTTTGAACTTCTCTTTGTAAATAAGCCCTAGCTGAAAGTATGCAAAGTCACGCTCTTTTAACAAACTATCTACCTGCTTTTTTTCTCTTGGTAAGCTTGCAATATAATCTGCCGCAGTCATTTCTTTGTCACCATCAAGGTCCGGGTTATCTAATGCAACGGGTAACGTACTTGAGTTAAGAGGTACAGCCTGCACGGAAGATAACCTCCACCCGTCTACCAGACGACGTTTTCCCCATCTTCTTTCAAAAGACTGTTTCCCATAAGAAACAGCTACATCATTATAGAAATAAAATTCTCCTGGCTCACCTCCTATTGCCCTTCCGCCACTGCTTGAAGCATTAAAAAACTCATTATTTCGTATGTTATCAATGCGCGCAATAGAATCTGCCGCTTTCTTTGCTTTAATTTGAGCAATATAGTTGTCGAAATAAGCTGCAAGCGAATCTCCAGAAAGTGTAACTAGGGCAATAATACTGTCATTGCGCTGTGTAAGGTTTTCATAATCTATAACATCATTAAGGTTCTCACGCTTTTTTGTAATAGTTCGATACTCACGGCTACGATCATTTATCTTACCTATCACACTATCATAATAAGCTCCTGCAATTTTATAAGCGGCTTGCTCAAAACTATAGTCTGCAAGTGCTAGATAATCTCTAGAAAGCAAATAATCATCTGTACTACTTTGTCTTAACGACTTATTATAATTTGCAATAGCAGAGTCTTCTCGCCCTGTTTTCATAAAGAAATCTGCCTTTGCATAGTAGATTTTATCTAAAAAGGGTCTGTTCTCACGATTACCTACCATTTTATCAAGTCGTTCCCTTATAACTAGTGTATCTACTAGATTATAGTCATAATTGCGTATTTGCTCTAAATGCGCATTTATATAATACTTACGTGGAATTTTACGATTAAGATCTATAACATCTTGAAAAGCCTCATTTGCAAGCGAATACTCACCTACTCTATTATACAATTGGCCTAAAATATAATTATAGCGTCCGCGCTCTTCAGATTTTCTTGTGAGCTTTGCCGCGCTTTGTATATATTGAAATGCACTATCTTGAATACCAAGATTAAGATATGCTTGTGTAAGCATGGCATGAGCATCTGCAATGTCTTGATCTTTTAAGTTTTTTTCTACTTTAAAGATTTGCTTAAGATTTTTAATAGCCACCTCATTATTTTCAAGGCGGATATTTGTTTTTTCTTTCCAGATCTTAGCTTGTGCTATATTGTTACTTTTAGGGTAATATGCTAGCACATAATTAAAAGCCTCTAAAGCAGGGACAAATTGCTGGTCGTAGTAACGTGCTTTACCTAATAAAAGGAAAGCTTCATCCATTTGTGGGTTGCGTTCCTCTCCATCTATTTTCATAGCATGGTTTTGTATTGCTTTTATAGCTTTTTCCTCTGCCCGCAAAAAATTAGGATCTCTATTTTCTTCTCCTAACGCAGTGTTTTCCTCAAAGGCAATACGCTCAATAGGTAAGATATCCCAGTAGTCATCATTGAAGGTTTGTACAAGAGCATTTTTACCTTCTTCAAGCGCTACATTTCCATTATACAATGTATTGAACTCTGTTGTAACCGCATGGAAGTTACGGCTCAAAAAAGAATCGTTCTTACGAGAACAACTCGATAGAGATAGTGTAGTAACACCAATAAAGAATAAACGTTTTAAGAGTAATTTCAAACCTTATTTGTTTTTACTAAAGGGAACTGTAATTTACCGTAATTAGTATGGAGGTTCGTAAAAATACGTTTCTTTTCGAAAAAACGAAGATTTCCATCAGTAATTAAATAACATTCATTTAGTAAGAAGCGCCTTCCGTAATAAAAATAACCATTGAGAAAGATATTTACGCAATCGTTTGAAAATTTTTTAGAAAAATTACCCTATGTTCATCATTGATTGCAAGCACTTTAGTACATTTACAGTTCAGACCACTTAAAAGGTTTGAACAATTAAGTTGGGGAACTTAGGAAATGGTTACTTTATTGTGACCATTTTTTTTACCCAAAACTTACGCCTCTGTGATTACTTCATTACCAGCAAAATAAGCTTCTAGCTCTTTAAGAGTCGCTGGTGAGGTAATAATGTCTTTTACAAGTTCTCCTTTTTCAAGTACAACTATACGCTCACAAACTTCTGTAACGTGCTGTAAGTCATGACTAGAAACTAGTACCGTTACTTCTTTATCAATTGCCATTTGCTTGATGATTCCTTTAAGCCTTATTTGCGTAGTTGGATCAAGATTTGCAAAAGGTTCATCAAGAATAATAACATCAGGCTTGCCAATAAGCGTAGCCACAATACCCACTTTTTTCTGATTTCCCTTAGAGAGATCTCGTAAATACTTGCGTTTTCCTATAATCTCATCATTAAAGAAGTCTTCAAAAGTTGCGAGTAACGCATCTACATCTGCCTTATTCTCACCTCTCAAGTCTCCTATAAAGTAAAAGTATTCCTCTGGTGTTAAGTAACCTATGAGAAAAGTCTCGTCTATAAAAGATGCAGTGTGTGTTTTCCAGTCTTCACTTTCGTGTACTTTTACACCTCCATTTTCTATATACCCAGAACTAGGTTGTATAAGATCTAGTAAACAGCTGAAGAGAGTTGTTTTACCAGCTCCGTTATTACCCACAAGTCCAAAAGATTGACCTCTAGGAATCTCAAACCCTTCAAGATTGAGAACTGTTACTCCGTTATATGATTTTGATAAGTTGTTTATAGTAATCATAATCTGTGTTATTTAGTTTGTTTGTAAGCCTCAAGCGTTTTATACTTCTCGCTCTTATATATTTTAATAATCTGGTTAAACACTTTATCCCTAAAGGCAAAACCTATCAATCCTACTATAGCAACAAGTGCATATCCTAGCATAGGACCTACTGTAAAGTGACCTATAGCATACAACGCCATTGGGCCGAGCATTTTTGGCAAGCTCACGAATAATGTTTTAAGGTTAAAAGAACTCTTATCACCGAAGGCTTTTTTACCACTCTGTAAGTCTATAGGCGTTTTTATAAACGCGCCACCCAGTAATACCAAGTGAGCGTTAATTCCCATATTAAAAATGGCGCCTACAATGATGGCGAGTAGTACATCTACTCCAAAATAAACATAAGGAATACAAAGTATCGCAGAGATAAGGGTGGCAATTACCACTAGTAACCACTTTGATTTTAAATACTCTTTATAAGCGATATTTTGCGTCATCATGAGCGGATAGTAAGCACTATCCCATGATGGAACAAACTGACCAAAACTGAACAAAAACCCTCCTGACACAAACACTGCCGCAAACATCATCCAGAACGGACCACTATAAACCTCTATAGCATCTCCAAAAAACAACAATCCATAAAACAAAAACATCATACTCATAAAGACCGTAGTCTTAGAGCGTTTATTTCTCATTATGAGTCTAATGTCATTTTTGAGAAATGTAGATTGTTTCCCAAAACGGTCTAACCATTCTAAATCTCCACCGCTTGCTTCACTCACCTTTTTTGCCAGCCCTGCATCAAGGTATAATCGTGCTAAGAAATATTTAAAAGCGATGGTTGCAACCACAGCAAGTAGTGCTATGGGGAAAATAACCGTCCACTTAGTTTCATACAACCCTTGAAAGAATGGCTGAGTGAAAGCAGTAATATCAAAATATTCATAATACTGAGCAGCACCTAGAAGTGCAAAAAGTGCTCCCATACCTATTACTAACCACAACTTATCATTCAAAAAGACATTGATAAAGTTATTTGCATATATAAAACAGAACATTGCAATGTGCCATACCAATACTCCCAGCGGATTGAAGCCTTGTGTAATTAATACAATAGAGAATGGAATAAAGAAAAATGCATGCATCCAGTTCCAGAAAGAAAGTACCGTCTTCCCTAGTGCAAATTTCACAATTTTGGTTTTCTTAAAAGGCAGTAGTAACAGCGGCTTGATATTTACTACTGGCATTTTCTGACCCATGTATCGTATAATAAGATCACCTACTACATAATAAATCATAAACATATTTACCGTAGTAAATGGTTCGAGATCCATTTTCTCAAGAAGGAAATAGAGTCCTACACCTGCACCTCCTAAGTACAATATCATCATCAAAACCCCAAAAATCATCAAGATCTTGAGAGCGAGGTTGGTTTGAAAAGAAGCACTTCTAAAAAAAGCCTTCCACTCTAGACTTATAAATTGTTTTACCATAATTACAGGTTATTTAGCGAGGTATAGGTATTTAAACTCTCGATAATGTTACATACAAAACGCAATCGTTTGTATTTTTACAAAAAAAACATAATGTCACAATTCCATACACTTCATATACAAAGCATTACGCGCGTTACAGAAAAATCTGTGGCAGTAACTTTTGCTGTTCCAGATTCACTAAAAGAAGATTTCAACTTCTCTGCAGGACAATATATAACTTTAAAAACTCAAATTAATGGTGAGGAAGTTCGTCGCGCATATTCTCTTTGCAGTACTCCTCAAGAAGGACTTACTGTTGCGATAAAAGAAGTTGAGAATGGTACTTTTTCCACCTATGCAAACCGTGAGTTAAAGGAAGGTGATACCATGGATGTTCATACACCAGAAGGACGATTTAAAATTGAAAATTCCGCTTTCGCGAAAGCGCAAACCTACGCAGCCTTTGCCGCAGGATCAGGAATCACGCCTATCTTATCAATGATTAAGACTACTTTATCACAGTCTGCAGATAGTAAGTTTGTTCTAGTGTACGGAAACCGCACCGAAGAAGAAGCCATGTTCCGCGATGAGTTAATTGCTTTACGTGACCAGTACAAAGATCGTTTCTCTATAGAGTTTATTTACTCTCAAACACGAGTAGATGGAGCACATTTTGGACGTATTATGAAGGCTACAGTTAATTTTGTAGTGAAAAACAAATATGCGGCAAATGACTTTAACGAGTACTTCTTATGTGGTCCAGAAGCCATGATCAAAGAAGTTTCTAAAGTGCTTAAGGAAAATGACACTAAGGAAGAAAATATACACTTCGAACTTTTTACAGCAAGTACAGAAGAGGTAACTATAGATGCCAACCTAGATGGTAAAACTGCTATCAAAGTAGTTTGCGACGATGAGGAATTTGAGTTTACTATGGAGAAAGATGCTGTCATTCTTGATGCAGCCTTAGATCAAGACATAGATGCTCCACATTCTTGTCAAGGAGGAATATGCAGCAGCTGTATTGCGCGTGTAACAGAAGGAACGGCAGTTATGTCACAAAACCAAATCTTAACAGACTCAGAAGTAGCCGAAGGGTTAATACTTACCTGCCAGGCGCATCCTACCTCAGCATCGATTGTGGTAGATTATGATGATGTGTAGTCGCTAGGTTTTTAAAAGAAAAGAAAGAAAACTCTCATAGTAATCAGAATGAATTCGTAAAGACCTGACAGCTTTTAAAAGCTGTCAGGTCTTTTTTGTTTAATAAAATAACTGAAAATAATTTGTAGGAAAAAACAATGTTGACTACATTTAACACCTAACTAATCAATCACTTATGAAATCAAAACACTATCTTAGACTATAATTTGTTTTAATTTGTTTACAAGTTGTGAAAGTGATGAAAGTTTTGATAACAGCGAAAACATTGAAGAAATCACTCTTTTACCTGATCACCACGACAACTCATATAGTACTAGAGCTATAGATATAAAAGATAATCCAAAGCTTTTAGAGTTTCTAGAGAAGGATGTCGGGAGAAAGCAAAGAAATAATAAAGGTGGTAGTGCTATTATAACAGATTTCGGAGAAGTACCCCTTGACAACATACAGCAAGTTATAGACACAATAGGCAACGTAAACTACACATTTGCTTTACGAACAAACAAGCAACACGAGAACCGATTTTTTAATCTTGTGATTAGCCAGTCTTCTGAAGACCAGAGTCCCACTCCATATATTGTTGAGTATGCAATGACGCCAGAATTTAAAGAGCGTTATAATATCGAAGAAGTAAATATGGAATCTTTTACAGGTTTTATACGTACCTATTTGCTTGCAGACTTTGACGACAGTGTAAGAAATATGAATGACTGCTCTGAACTTCCCATCGTAGTACCAATATCTTCTTCTGGTTATTGTGGAGAAGAAGAAATGGAAGATGGGAGTAGTGATACAAATGACGGGCATGGTGACCCCGTAGATGATGGTGATACTTCTGGAGGAGGCGGAACAAGTGGTGATGATTCAGGTGTTGGTACTGGACCAAGCGGAAATAGTTCTAGAAGTGTCACTTGTAACACAAGTATTTCGACCCAAGGTTGTAGTATTTGTAATTGTCACTATGGTACATCTACAGAATGTACAGCAGGTTTTAAAGGTTCCACTATACTTACGACCTCTTGTAGTGATGGCACAGTAAATATTACAGAAATCACAATAAAAAATATGCGTTCTTCTGGTTGTGGCCCTTCTGGAAATATGGCTATAATACCAGTTCCTTATAAATCTCTTGAAAGAGTCCTTAATCTTACTGATAGTGAAGCTGATTGTCTAAATGAAAACTGTGATTTGAAAAATCAAATTAACCAATTTGTAAACCAAAATGAGGTGACGCTTAATGATCCTGAGCTAGCTTTTGCAAACACCGTTATAGACCAACTAAGCGATAGTTGTGGTATGGATTTTGAAGTGGATTTTGATGAGAGAGTGATACTTGATTCAAGTTTTATTAACAATCCAAGTCTTCTTTGTACATACAATACTTTAAAAGAGAATAGTTCTTCTCTATGGAAAGAAACTGTAGGTAAATTTGTTAACGATCCTAAGTTTAATTTAACTTTTGCTGTTGGAGAATGCTCAAGTACTGATGATCAATGTACTGACGACAGTGATCCAAATAACATCGTTATCTATTTTGAAGACGTAGCTCTTTCTCCCTTAGAGATGGCTGGTGCAATAATGCACGAATCCATACACGCTGAAATAGCTAGATTTGTTAAAGTTCACGAAGTAAATGCCGATATAAACGATCGGCCTCAACTATTTCAGCTTTACACATACTACTCACCTCTTTACGACAATGATGCTGGTGACATTGATCACATATATATGACATTAAATTATGTAGATAAAATTTCCCAAGCATTGAGACAATTTGACAACAATAATTACAGCCTAGATCATTATAAATCTATCGCTTGGACTGGTCTTTCCAAATGGGACGCCAGTAATCTTTTAGCTATGGAACCTTTAGCTAACGAATTTGAAGCACTCACAGATATAGCAATCTCAAATAGTACGGTATGCGACTAATTTTTTTCTTTATTATTCTTTCTTCAGTATCTTGTGTTAATAATGATACTAAAATATATTCGGCACTTTGTGATAAATTCGTAAAACCATTCCCTCCTCCCTACAAAAAGGAAAATAATAATATATCTCAAAAAGCCTTAGACTCTTTATTCCAAATTCCAATTAATGTGGGTTTTGATAAAATTCTTTTCGAAAAACCTAAAGCAAATATTGAAAACCAAAAAATACAAAATGTCTCCCAAAAAGTTGAAACTTTTAGTCTTCAAAACTTAAAACACGTCAAAAGAAATTTTAATATTTCCGTCATTAAGGAAAGTACTGATAGAAACCTCTTTTTTAAGGAGAATAGAGCCATTATCAAATTCTCTCAAATAAATTACGATCCACTTCTCGATGAAGCTTTTGTCTTAATAGGAATTGACTACGGTTATTTAAGTTCGTCATTAAGATGGGTCAAACTAAAAAAAGAAAAGAACTTTTGGGCGATTAAAGATTCTAGGGTTTTAGAAAAATCTTAGAATAAAACAAACTCATTAGTTTCAAAATGATACAAATACGCCACCTTGTAATTAATTTGTTTTTTACGTCATTAATCTTAATAGGTTGCAAATCTCATGAAAAGGATACCCTCCTTGGTGAAAACACTACTTGCAATGTCCTTAACATCCTTAATGTTGATATAAGATTGGATCAATTCCCTATCATGAAGAAGGATGCCGTTATTCTAGATGAAGCCTTAGATCAAGACATAGAAGCTCCACACTCTTGTCATGGCGGCATATGCAGCAGCTGTATTGCTCGTGTAACAGAAGGAACAGCAGTAATGTCACAAAACCAAATCTTAACGGACGCAGAAGTTGCCGAAGGGTTAATTATAATCAAAATTGTAACTAGATGAAAGCAAAATGGTGTTTTATAATTTTTATATTAAATACAATCTATCTGAATGCTCAAAAAGATTCTGTCTTTATTTATATGGATGAGTCGACAAATCTTATGGTTGGTAAAAATCATAATTACAGCTTAGAAATATATATTCCTAGTTCAGACAAGCGCTTTTCTTTCGATACTTACAATTTCTTACCTTTAAATGAAGTTGCTTTTGATAAAGTTCCCCTAAATCAAATGGAAAAATCGCTTCCAGACGACACGATAGTTTTGTCTCGATCTGACTTGAGTACCTTTACATCCTGTGAACTACACGAATATCTTAGTGATTCTAAGCAAATTTATTTTGTAAGAGATGCTGGTAGTCAGGAGTTTGTATATTTTAATGCTATATATTTAGGCACGACAAAAAATTTACAAACTTTAAAAATGCATCATTAAAACTAATTCTCTTTTAAGAAGTTTGTTCCTGTAGCATTTAATGAGTTGGAAATGATTATTGGACTTACTGATAGTGAAGCTGATTGTCTAAATGAAAACTGTGATTTGAAAAATCAAATTAACCAATTTGTAAATCAAAATGAGGTAACGCTTAATGATCCTGAGCTAGCTTTTGCAAACACCCTTATAGACCAACTAAGCGATAGTTGTGGTATGGATTTTGAAGTGGATTTTGATGAGCAGATAATTGAGGATGCGACATTTTTAAACAATGATTGCCTTAGGAACATGTATATTCAAGCTGGAGGTGCAGAAACTTTTGCAAATTATCTAAATAATTTCGATGGTGATATGAGCGTTGCAAATTTGAAACTTGCTGCGAATCCAAATCTTCAAGATAATGTGAATGCTCAAACAAGTGCTCCTGAGAATTATTTGATAACTTTAGAATTTAACCCAAATAACCTTGACAGACCAAGTTTGTCAATAGCTAGAACGTTCATTCATGAATTGATACATGCTGAAATTTTTAGAAAGCTTTTATCTATATCACAACACCCGAGTATAAATTTAAACCCTAACCAAGTTATTCAGTTGAGAAATGACTACCCTGGCCTTTATGACTACTACACTAGATGCAGATGGAATATTCCACAAGGACAGAACCCTTCATCTCCTCAACATGAGGCAATGGCTCAACATTACAGAGATATAATTAAAAGTGCCTTAAGAGAGTTCGACCCAAATCAACCAGAGGAAGTTTACGATGCTCTATTGTGGGACGGACTAATGGGTTCTGGAGAGTTAAATTATGCAACTGGTTTGTATGAGAATTCTACAGTAGCTTGGACAAGCTTAAACGAAACAGAAAGACTCTCCGTTATTTCTGTTCGAAATAATTTTAATTGTGAATAAAATGAAATATACCTTTTTTTTAATATTATTTCTTCCACAGATATTATTTTCACAGAAACCAGAACAAGTGATTTTGATATTCGATGATGGACAAGATACAATTAGTTTAAAAAAAGAATTAGAGATATATACTCTAGAAGGAAAGTATACTTTTCAACATAATAAAAATAAGCACACTAAATATGACATAGAATACAAACAAATTGATGAGGACAATATAAAATCTTATTCCGTTTTTAGAAAAATTAATGAAGGTAAAACATATCCAGATTATTTTAATGAGTATTCCATCTATATCTATGTTGGTAATAAAGATGCTACTGGATGTCTCGTTCAAGTTGAAAGAGTATGGATTGTTAGTGATACGATTATAGACTAAGTATAAAAAATGGCTTTAGGAAGAGCTAGACCTAAATAAAGATCAAACTGACATTTTAAGAGGGTACTTATTGTCTACTCAAAATATGCCAGAGGTTTTAAAATACGCTTTGAATCAATATTATCCAGCAACCACAAGTAACTGTCCAAATTAAAAAATATGAAAATCAGCAACTTAATTGCTTTATTAGCCTTGGCTTTATTATCGAATACGTACACTATTGCTCAAGGTACTATTGTCAATATCATATTTGAAGAAGGCAATAATGTTATTAGGAATATAATACCTAAAACAGATGACTCAAATAGGATTGAAATGTTCTTATTCAAAAAGGAGAAGTGTGATTGTAAAAATGACAGTTATTATAATTATTTTTTTAAAGACGGAAAGCTTCAAAAGGGTATTATAGGAACTACAAATTACCCTTCACCACCTCAATTAAGCTTATTATATCAAGAAGTATAGACATAAAGTCAAAAGAGTTCAAAAAAGCAAAATAAAGGAGAATATTATCTTCAGTACTGATATTGTATTTTCTGTATGGAAATCCTTTGAGGACGTACTAAGAGAGGCCTCAAAAATTTATATTTTAACAGAAGATCCAGAACATAAAAAATATTACATTTCTTATGAGGTTTCTTTAAAGTACAAAAACTTATGATATTAATACTTACCTGCCAAGCGCATCCTACTTCAGCTTCGATTGTGGTAGATTATGATGGTGTCTAGTCTTTTACGATAACATATTTTTAAAACTCATTAGGTATAGCTACTTAATGAGTTTTTTCTTTTTAAACACTTGCATGTACTTATCATTTGTAGATATATTGCACGCTTCTTTTTAGGAGAATGAAAATTTTCACAAAAGCTATCACTTTACTTATTGGACAAAATTATGGACGTAAATCAACAAGAGTTTCGAATATTATCTACCCTACCCGCTCAAGAACTTCAATCCCACGTTGATCGCTATATATTGTTTATGAAGACTACCTATAATGTAAGATATGTAGGTTTTGCAGTAGTTGGATTATTTGCTATTTACAACATTTTTATAGCTGGAAAACGTGTTACTTATTCAGAGAAGCATATTATAGAAATGACAATGCTCACACTAGGAGTCTTAATAATAGCTATACTTATTTGGTTTTTAGTTTCCATTCTTAAGAAAAATGCTACGCTCAAAAAAGGACTAAGAGCAACTGCAGAACAGCATCTCTTAGACAAAAAATCATTTTTAAAGGAATTTAATACTCTTGTTATAGCTCAACATGATGGTAAAGGCGTTTATAAAATATAGCGTACTTAAAACACATGCAGCTCTCGCTGTACTCACCTTTGGGTGTTGATGTTATACTAAAGTTCAGTTATCTTGGTTTATATAGATATATCTTGTTTGAATATATGATTAGACTTGTAAGAATACATTTAATCCATGTGGACCTATTACCGTGATGTAACTTTATACGCCGCAGGCATTTGCTTAGTGTTTGGGCTTGTTCACGTTCCCGCTAGTGAACGTATCGCTGTAGGTATATTTACCACCATCATTATTTTTGGAGTTTTCGGCACTGGTTTAGGCGTTTTGGCATTTGCATATTTTCAGAAGCAGCAATATTATATGTATTATAATATTGGCTTTACAAAGCGCTATTTGATACTACGTGCATGGGCAGTAAATTTTGTTCTTGCCTGTATACTCACTGTATTTGTTCTTCCCTTTCTATGAAAAATGAACTTAACGTACACGGTCTTTACAAAAACTTTGGAAGGAAAACCATACTCACAGATGTATCTTTTATTCTTAGTACAGGAGATGTTTTAGGACTTTTTGGAAAAAATGGTTCTGGAAAATCTACCCTTCTCAAAATTCTTTTTGGAACACTTAAACCTACGCGCTTAGAGCTTAGCATAAATGGTACATCCATAGCACCTAAAACCGTCATACCTGAGCAACTTATTGGTTACTTACCACAAGAAAGTTTCTTACCCAAGCATTTAAAAGTAAGAGATATTATTCCGCTATTTCATGAAAACGGTGATGATCAAGACGCCATCTTTAGAGCTTCATTTGTTGAGAAAATTGCTTCAAGAAAGGCAGGTCTACTCTCCATGGGAGAAATACGCTATCTAGAATTACTACTTGTCGCAAACCTCAACCATCCGTTTTTGATGCTTGATGAACCTTTCTCTATGATAGAACCACTTTACAAGGAGAAAATAAAAGAGTTTTTAATTTCGCTTAAAGCGAAAAAAGGAATCATACTCACAGATCATTATTATACAGACGTTCTTAATGTTTCTACTAAGAATTTGATCTTAAAAGATTGCGTTGCTCATGAAATACATACTTCACAAGATTTGAAAGATTTTGGCTATTTGAAGTGATTAAACTTTTTGAAAATCTGCTACTCAAGCTCTTTGTGTGATCTCTCCTAACGTCGAGATGACAATCTGTAGTCATTTGGACAGAGCGAGGTACGAGCGACGAGAAATCGCATAACGTTTCCTATGGAGCTATATTCCTAAGCCGCTTGTGTGATCTCTCTTAACGTCGAGATGACAGTTCCTTTTTTCGCGAAAGCGCACTTCTATATAAACTTCTTGATAATAGTTGCCACAGGCTCTATAGCAGTCGTTTCTTCTATAGATGGCCCAGCTACCCAAACTGTTTTATATGTAGCACTCTGAGCGGCTTTTGTGGTGTCACGCATTCCTTTTGCAAAGCGTATAGCCTTTACCCACTTCTTAAGCTTCTTATTTTTGTTAAGTAAGCCTTCTAACCACGTTTGCTTAGTCCCTATCTTTTGAACGTAAGGCGTGTTTATGACAGTACAAGGTGTACCAGAAATCTTTTGAGTCATCACGATATCTTTAGCACCGAAATCTACGCAAGCTTGTTTGTATTCTTGTGATACTGGAGCCTCTTCTGATGCTATAAAAGGGCTTCCTATACTTGCTCCTATAGCACCGTAAGACATAGCGCGTTCGAGATCTGCTTTATTTGCAACGCCTCCAGCGGTGATTACTGGAATTGCACAATTTTCATCAAGTTCTTTTATCAGTGCTTCGGGAGCGATGTTACCTCTGTGACCTCCTGCTTGATTGTTTACAGCAACGAGCGCATCACATCCCATAGCCTCCACCTTTTTTGAATAGCCAAGGTCTGTTACATCACAAAACACTTTGATTCCCTTAGGTTTTGCTTGCTCAATCACCATCTGTGGGGATCCTAAGGATGTAATTATAAAGTCTACTCCTAGCTCACAAGCCGCTTCCAGCTGTGCAGGATATTTCATGTTTGACTTATTTACAATGAGATTAATACCAAATGCTCCTCCTGGAACTTTGGCAGCCTTAAGCTCAGTAATTGCAGCCTTAAGCTCATCTATCGTTCTATAATTGAGTGCTGGCACACAAGCAGCAATTCCGTTTTCCATTCCGGCTTTGAGCATCGCTACATTAGACACTAAAAACATAGGTGCCATAATGATAGGATGTGTAATTCCAAGTAAATCTTTTAGGGTAGGTTTTGTTGTGCTCATAACATTCAATTTAAACAAATATAATCAATCTTATTATGCGTGCATAATACTTTTATGTTAGATCGTATCCGTGATTTTATCAACAATATCAACAGGTAAGATAGTCGTCATCACATTCTCATACCCTTCTGGCACTACGTTTCCATAAATAGAAGTCGGTATTTCTGGATACTTTATTCTATCTGAAAGTAGGCAGTTTACTTCTTGATTAAATGGTGCAAATCCTGCATGTGGGTGCGTTACTCCCCACAACGTTACGGTAGGAATCCCATACATTGCTGCTAGGTGTGCATTACCGCTATCCATAGCGAGCATACCATCTAGCTGACTAATAAGATTAATTTCTTCTTTAAATTTGAGTTTTCCGGCAACCACCTTTGTCATTATGCAACCTTGCGAAAGGTCTTTAAGTATCTCCTCCTCATCTGGTGCTCCAAAAAGGAATAAATTGTATTCTTTTTTATCATCTAGCTGTCTAATTACTTGTTCCATCAAGTCTAGTGGATATTGCTTTCCTTGGTGTGCTGCAAAAGGCGCGATACCAATCCACTTTTTATGACAACCAGCAGTAAACTCTACAACCTGATCTTGTTTGTTAGGTTTAGGGAGTGGTTCTGGTATAAAATGATGTCCGTCTAACCCTTCAATAACATCTTGATATCTTGCTATTGTGGTCTTAAGGGCTTTAAAGACTTTATCTGTGCTTCTAGTAAGCGCCTTTTTATCTGGTCTACCTTTATCTAGACAAACGCTGGGAAGATTAAGAAACTTACGCAGCATTTTTGACCGAATTACATTGTGCAAATCTGCGACATGTGTAATTCCTAACTTTTTAAGTTGGCGCGATAATTTCCACATACCGCTTACACCTTTGTGTATGGTATTTACTTCTGCTGAGATAAATGTGACATTAGGTATTGCTTCTACAATAGGCCTAAAAAAAGGTTTTGAAAGGAAGGATATTTTTATTTCTGGGTTCGCTTTCGCGAAAGCGTACACCACAGGCACCGTCATCGCAACGTCTCCCATTGCAGAGAGACGAATGATGAGCATGTGTTTTTGTTGAACCATTATCTCGCTAGACTTGTGAAGGGTTTATCGATTTTAAACTAAATCCTTCAACAGATAATTATTTTTTAATGTTGCGAAGGACTGGGTTGAGCTCATCGTCATTGTACATCTTCATCTGCTTATAGACTTTCATGTACTTATCTCCCTTTGAGATATCCTCAAGCAAGGTATCTATCGCTGTCGAAAGGTCTACGCGTTGCTCAAGTAATATGTCAAGTTTAGTTTTACAAGCTGCTCGGTGTGCATCACTAGCATCTGTGCGAGTTGCTTCCTCGTCCATATGGTATACTTTGAGCGCTAGAATGGATAAACGATCTACTCCCCAAGCCGGACTTTCTGTATTAATTGTAGCATTCTCTTTAACCTCAACACTGTTATATTTTTCAAGAAAATAGCTGTCTATATATTCAACCATGTCTGTGCGATCTTGGTTAGACGCATCAATCTTACGTTTTAGAGTCAAGGCTGCTACTGGATCAATCTGCGGATCACGAATAATGTCTTCATAATGCCACTGCACCGTATCTATCCAGCATTTTCTGTATAATAGGTGACCCAATAAATCTTCTCCCTTATCATACTTATTGATAAAAGGTTGATCTACCGTATTTACTAAATGATAAGTGTCGATTGCTTCTTTAAAAATGGCGTTTGCCTTTTCTGTAAACATATAATTGTTTTCTATAATGTAATTATTCTATAATGCGGAGTGCTCCATACAAGGTATAAATCCTCTGAGGCATACGGGTGATAGGCATGGTCTACAAAGATATTATTTTTTGAGTTGGCATAGCGACCTGCCTTTACTTGTTATAAGTAGCATTGGATTTAGAAACAAGAGCTGTCAAATTAAGGTAGTAGATGTATTATGATAGGTAATAATATGATAAACCATAATAAGCTTTCCTTAAATAGCAAGCTCTCTGTATTTTCGAGATAATTACTTACAATGATGGTCATTACGGGTATAATAAAGTACCACTCTGCCCCTGTTTTTGTGGTGGTAAATAAGATTACCACTAGTCCCACAGCTAGTATTCCTAAAATAACCGAGTATCTACTTTTTGATCCCGTAGAAGCCCTTCGTTGTTCGCCTAGATATTTCCATATAGTCCACAATAATGTCCCTATGAAGAAAGCAATTGCCGCGAGCACCTGTAAATTATTATAAGCTGTAAAATCTAGTGATATAGATTGAAATGATAATGACACCTCAGAAGGATCACCCACTTGAAACAATAGAATAGAATAATAAATTACACTAAAGCTCAGTAATGCTAGTAGCGGAATAAACAGATACCTTACTACCGTGATTCTATAAAATAATAACGCTAGATAAATTGCTATAACGTACAACCAGCTAAAATAAAAAGCTAGAGAGGCTAATAATATCCACAGTGCCGCGTCAAAAATTTTGCGCTCCATGTGTAATTCTGACTTGAAACTGATGATCCTACGTAGCGCAATTAAGATAAAGAAACCAGCTATTAATATGGCGTGATCCTTTAGAGCGACTGGTAATGCCAGGCTAAATGCTGCAAACAAGAGTACTCCATATGAAGATCGCTTAGTAAGGTCATTTTTTTGAGAAACAAAACTTAATATAAACATAGTGAGCACATAAAGTACCCACATGCCCAATGTTTTAGATGTACTTGTCCATGAAAATGGTTCTGTAATTATACCTCTGTGGCTATAGAAAAACCCTAAGGTCATATATATCAAAACAACGGCAATAGCGAGTGGTTTTGAAGTCCCAAAAAATCTTGTGAGCATAGCTAGTTTTTTTCCTATTTTTGCAATAACATCTTTACTAGATGCATAATTAAGATTTCAATATTGTAAACATACAACATTATGAGTTTGACAGGATTTTTCGAAGGCATTGAAGAATTTGCAGAAGCAACTTTATTTGCACCTTTTAACGCCCTTGCCGAATTAGAATTGAGCAACTGGTGGCTTGCTAACGGAGTAAACTGGTTATTTATGCTCATTTGTGCAGCTGCAATCGTATACTGGATTATGGAAATTAAAAAGTATGACGATAACGATACAGAATACCGCGAAGCAAAAGCTCACGGTTTCTTAGGTAAAAACAGCGAGCTAGAAAGCAACCTTTAATTTACTATAGGTCAAAACCTATATCTGTACGATAATTCATCCTATCAAAATGTAGTTTTTCTATATTCTGGTAGGATTTTTTTATGGCCTCTCTGTAATCTTCATGGAAGGAAGTGATAGCAATCACTCTACCGCCATTAGTAACCACTGCGCCATCTTTTTCTGTTGTTCCTGCATGAAAAGCAATAGATCCTTCAATTTTTTCAAGCCCTGTGATTACTTTTCCTTTTTCATAAGCTTCTGGATATCCTCCAGAAACAAGCATTACTGTAGCCGCACTTCTAGCATCTACCTTAAATTCTTGCTTATCTAATGTTTGATTATCCACCGCTTTGAAAAGTGATACAAGATCAGACTGAATACGTGGTAATACTACCTCTGTCTCAGGATCACCCATGCGTACATTGTACTCAATTACCTTAGGTTCATCCCCTACTTTTATAATACCAATAAATATGAATCCCTTGTAATCTATATTTTCTTTAGTAAGACCATTAACCGTAGGCTTCACAATACGGTCTTCTATTTTTTTCATAAAAGCATCATCTGCAAATGGAACTGGGCTTATTGCACCCATTCCTCCAGTGTTAAGTCCTTTATCACCTTCACCTATACGTTTATAATCTTTGGCTGTAGGAAGCACTTTATAATTTTTACCATCTGTAAGTACAAACACACTAAGTTCGATTCCGTCTAGAAACTCTTCAATCACTACGGTCGTACTTGCATCGCCAAATTTACCACCAAGCATGCTTGCTAGTTCCTCCTTTGCCTCATTAAGATCCTCTATGATTAAAACTCCTTTACCCGCCGCAAGACCATCTGCTTTTAATACATATGGAGGATTTAAAGTTTCTAAAAACGCTTGTCCTTTCTCTAGTGTTTCTACCGTAAAGGCTTCGTAGGCAGCCGTAGGAATATCATGAGCAATCATAAATTCCTTCGCTCGCTCCTTACTCCCTTCAAGTTCTGCTCCTTCCCTGCTTGGTCCAATGACAGCAACGTTTTTTAGAGCATCATCTGCTTTAAAGAAGTCATATACTCCTTGCACAAGCGGATCCTCAGGTCCTACAACAACCATTGTTATTTGTTCCTTAATCACTAAAGTTTTGATAGCTTCAAAATCGGTCATGCCTATGGCAACATTAGTTGCAATTTGAGCAGTACCTGCATTTCCTGGTGCAACAAAAAGAGAATCACATTGCTCGCTCTGTGCTAGTTTATAAGCAAATGTATGCTCGCGTCCTCCAGAACCTAAGATTAAGATATTCATTATGGTATATTTTGCGTTTAGACAAAAATAAATGTTTGTATTTTGGCTCCCTAATTAAGACGATGTGAATTTATTCAACTGGGCTTTAAAAATGAAAGGATTTGATACCGCTTTCGCGAAAGCGGAATTGCAACGTATCATAGATATCCCAGAAAGTGAATATGCAGCATATATATCTGAGCAGAAAAAAAAGATAGTTACCCATCACGAGATTTATAATTCTTTTTACAGGAGTCTTCTTACCGAAAGAGGTGAGAAAGACTGGGAAACACTGCCAGTGTTAACAAAAGCAAATCTACAACAGCCTCTTGAAAATAGGCTTTCTCAAAACTACGACCGCAAGACGGTGTACGTAGGTAAGACCTCTGGATCTTCTGGACATCCTTTTGTTTTTGCAAAAGATAAAGACGCTCATGCATTGAGCTGGGTGAGTTTCCAAAAAAGATATAACTGGTATAGTATTGATCTAGACACTTCAAAACAGGCTCGTTTTTATGGGATTCCACTCACAACAATTGCCTATCAAAAGGAAAGACTCAAGGACAAACTAGGTAACAGGTATCGTTTCCCCATTTTTGATCTTTGCGAGCATAAGCTTGCCGGTATGGTTAAAAAATTCAGCAAGACACCTTTTGACTATATAAATGGCTACACAAGTAGCATTGTATTACTTGCTAAGTATCTGAGAAAGCACCAAATTATACTCACCGATATTTGTCCGACTCTTAAAGCATGTATTGTCACCAGTGAAATGCTATTTCCTGATGATTTAAAATTAATGGAGGAGCAATTTAATGTCCCAATCATTAATGAATATGGAGCCTCAGAAGTAGGACTTATAGCCTTTCAAAACAAGAAGAATCAGCTTGAGATAGACAGTGAACTGTTATTTATCGAAATTCTTGATGATAACGATAAGCCTGTACCTCATGGTGTGGTAGGGCGTATTGTAATCACATCTTTTTATAATAAAGCACATCCTTTTATACGTTATGATATAGGTGATATGGGATCTTTATCACCGCAGAGCACACTTAAAAAACCTATTTTAGAAAACCTACAAGGTAGAACAAGTGATATTGCACGTCTTCCTAGCGGTAAAGTAGTTCCTGGACTAACATTTTATTATGTAACCAAAAGCATTATAGAGGAAGATGGCAATGTAAGTGAGTTCATTATTGAGCAAACTGCTCAAGATTCCTTTACATTTATTTATATCTCTGAAAGACCACTTAATGCTCACGAGAAAATAAATATTGAAAAGACTACCGCCAAATATCTTGAAAGTGGGCTAAAACTTAGGTATGAAAAAGTAGATGTCATGGACCGTAGTAATAGAGGAAAGCTCAAACAGTTTATATCTTTAGTCTCCTAGACATCATATCGCTGTATCCATTTAGGTCTCATTACAAAATACTCCCAAAAAAAGCGTACTAAGTATAGTGTGGCTGCTACATGAGAATATCCTAGGCAAGTTTTGTAAAACTGGTAGTTGTACTCAACAAGATTTAATTTATTTGAGCTCATCGAGCCTTCACGTACTCTATAAAAAGCCAAGTCCTCTTGCAAACCTAAGGCGGGTTTTTCGCTCTTCTTTATAGCATCTAACCACAGCGCCCAGTCTTGTCTTTTTCTAACGTCTGGAGCGCTTATTTTACCTATTGAGGTTACATTATAAATACCTGTGAGATTTCCCACATAGTTATTGCTGTGTTGCTTTTTGTAAGTGAGTTTTGGTAATGCCACGATGCGTTTACCAAGTGGCTTTCCACTTTCATCTATATGCACATAGCTGGTATAAGAAACGTCACAACCTGTTTCTTGCATGAAAGCAATTTGCTTATCTAGCTTTTTTGGGTGCCATAAATCATCTGAGTCTAAGAATGCGATGAAATTTCCTTGGGCAGCTTCTGTTGCAATGTTGCGAGTTTGTGCGGCACCACTGTTTCGCGAAAGCGTAATAAGCTTAATTCTATTATCAAAACCTGCCAAGGCTTTTACAACATCAACAGAACTATCTGTCGAGCAATCATCAACAATAATTTGCTCCCAGTTTTGATATGTCTGGTCTTGTACACTCGCGATGGTCTGCGCAATAAAAGGTGCTGCATTATACAGCGGTGTGATAATGGAAACCAGTGGTTGAGCGTCTTTTTTAATAAGCTTTGTCATCTCCTACAATAGCTTTATAAATTGTATTAAAAACAATTTTAATATCTAAAAAGAGTGACCAATTTTCTACATAGAATATGTCAAATTTTACGCGGTTTACTATATCCTCTTCGGTCTCTATTTCTCCTCTATAACCACTTACTTGTGCAAGTCCTGTAATTCCCGGTTTTATGAAGTGACGTACCATAAACTTATCTATACGCTCCGCATACATATGTGTGTGTCTCACCATATGAGGTCTAGGGCCCACTACAGACATATCTCCTTTGAGAACATTAATAAATTGTGGTAACTCATCCATACTGGTTTTACGCAAGAACCTACCAACACGAGTTATACGACTGTCGTTTTTGCTCACTTGTTCAATATCTGCCTCTTCATTATCTCGCATAGACCGAAATTTATAGCAGTAAAACTCATGATAGTCTAATCCGTTACGTTTCTGTTTGAAAAATACAGTCCCTTTAGAGTCGAGCTTAATTAAAATAGCAAGTAAAGGCGTAAGCCATGTTAATATTCCTACAAGTACAGCAACAGAAAGAATAATGTCAAACGCGCGCTTAATAAACTGATTAAGCGGTTTATCTATGGGGATAGTACGTAGTGATAAGATAGGAGTAATCCCAAGGTACTGATATTCTAATTTCTTTGTAAAGATCTCGCGACTGTCTGGAATGAATTTTAATATCTTAAGATTATTATCTGTAAATTCAGATATTTCTCTTAACTCTTCATTTGTAAACTGCTCTACAGAGCAGTAAACCTCATCTACATTATTTTCTAATATGTAATTAAATATGCTATCAAGAGATACACTTGGATCTTTAATGTCAAAGGTGCTACTCACTACGTAACCATATCTTTTATTTTCATCAAAAAACTTTTTAAGCTCCTTGACCTGTACATTCCACCCTAAAATAACAACGCGACGGTGGTTACCTCCTAAAACCGCTCTATATGTCTTTAACAAATAGAACACTCCAAACTTATTGATTCCTACGCCTACAAAAACATATAAAACATATAGAAATACAGCTACTAAAGAGGCGTCTATTTTTTGAAATAGACCAAAGAACGCAAAAACAAGTAATGCAAAAATGAATAACTGTAGTAGTAATAGGGATACAATACGTGTGGGCTTAGTATACCTATAAACTTCATAAAAATCTGACTTGATTGTTGAAAAAATCCAAGTAGTTGTAATGTATAATGAGAACACCACAAAATTTTCATTCATGATGAGGCAGACCTTAGCGAGTAATAAAATTATCACTAAATCTATAACATAAATTGCGGGCCTTATGTAAAAGGAATACCTACCTACGCGTTGCGCCATACTTACTTACGTATGTGTTTTGAAAAGTCTTTATGCTCACTTTTATATAATTGCTCTTGGGGTAAACTTTTAAAATAGTCAAATGTCTTTTTCATCCCTTCTGTACGACCTACTTTCGCCTCCCAATCTAATATTTCGATTGCTTTAGAAATATCTGGTTTACGTTGCATAGGGTCGTCTACTGGTAGATCTTGATAAATTACTTTTTGATCTGTTCCCGTGAGTTTTATAATCTCCTCAGCAAAGTCTTTTATTGTAATTTCATCTGGATTGCCTATGTTTACTGGTAATGCATAATCACTCAATAGTAGGCGGTAAATCCCTTCCACTTGATCATCTACATAGCAGAAAGAACGTGTTTGTAAACCGTCACCAAATATCGTTAAATCTTCTCCCCTAAGTGCTTGCCCCATAAAGGCAGGTATTACTCTACCATCATTAAGCCTCATGCGAGGTCCATATGTATTAAATATACGTACGATACGAGTTTCTAAACCGTGAAAACGATGATAAGCCATCGTGATAGATTCTTGAAAACGTTTTGCCTCGTCATATACTCCCCTAGGTCCTATAGTATTTACATTCCCATAATAATTTTCATCTTGAGGATGTACAAGTGGGTCACCATAAACTTCTGATGTTGATGCAATCAAAATACGGGCATTTTTCACCTTGGCTAATCCTAATAGATTGTGTGTCCCTAAAGAACCCACTTTAAGTGTCTGTATAGGTATTTTAAGATAGTCTATAGGGCTCGCAGGTGATGCAAAATGTAGAATATAATCTAATTCACCTGGCACATGTACAAATGTCGTAACGTCGTGATGATGAAACTCAAATTGTTTTAACTTAAAGAGATGCTCAATATTTGATAAGCTCCCCGTTATAAGGTTATCCATACCAATTACATGAAAACCTTCTTTAATAAACCTATCACATAAATGAGATCCTAAAAATCCTGCAGCACCTGTAACTAAAACTCTCTTCATAATTGATTGATTAATCTATACAGACTTGAAAATCTGTGTTCGTAAAAGTAAGGAAGTATTGCCTGCTTGTAAAGCCTAAGCCCTATAACCTACTCAGGGTTTGAGTAAATTTTTCTAAAATAGGTTTCCTTGCAAATTTTTCAAGTACATACTTTCTTGCAGCTGCACCCATAGTCATAGCTGTATCTGGAGACAAGTTAAGAGTGTCTAGCTGACTCAATATTAACTTATAGTCAATAACCGAATTATAAATCCCACCATTTGAATCAGTTATGATCTTAGCCGGTTCTGCATCCGGGTGACCAGTTATGATAGATGGTTTAGCACTAGCCATCATACCTAGAATTTTTGAAGGCATAACAGTATCTACAACTTCACTTTTTTGAAATAAAATATGCACATCTGCACTAGCGAGTAAACTTGACAATTCTATAAATGGAACTGGTGCGTAGAATTTTACTTTAGTGTCTTTTAGATTTTCCTTGAGAACCTCCATTTTTGCCCCTGCTCCTACTACAATTACTTCAAACTTATTAAAATCTAATGCTTTGATTACGTTAGTGAATAATTGCCAGTCTTGCTTGTCTCCCACATTACCTGAATATAAGATACTAAATTTCTCTTTTGAGAAATAAGAATGTTCTTCAGCCTTTAAAGGGTCACTCTCGTCTTCATCTATCCAGTTGGGGAGATAGTAGTTTTCGGAAGTGGTTTTCTCTTTGAGTTTGGCCAGCATTGTATAACTTATGGTGCTTACACAATCTGCTTTATTAAGAATACTACGCTCTAATTTCATCAAAGTTTTATAAGCAAAACTTGTATTCTCATTGCCAGAGGCAAGACCCGACTGAAAAGCCGCATCAAATTCAAAATCTTGAATATGAATCCAGTGTTTTGCATTACGCTTTTGCGAAAGCGTATTACCTAACCATGCGCTACTCGTAAAAGGGATTACAGAAATCACAATATCACATTCTGTGATTTGTTTAAAATTAAATCTTGACCCTATGGTAAAGTCGGCTATGTGAATAACGCGCTTTAAGAATGTAGGCTCCTTGGGAGTAAACTGCTTATAACGGTAAATATTAATGGTTCCTTTTTTCTCATGCAGATAAGTTCCTTGGTTTTGATATGCTTCTGCTATTTCCCATTTTGGGTAATAAGGAAATGCTGTAATCACCGAAAGCAAAGCCCCTTGTGATTCCAGATATTCTGCTAGTTGTGTGCTGTAAAGTCCTATTGCCGTGTCTTCTGGATAGAAGTTTAAGGAGATAAGCGTGATGTGTTTTCCTTGTAGGTCATTCATAGGGCTTGTAAAAATAGTTTAATTGAATCTCATAATCACAAAACGGATTTATAAGCATCTAGCAATTTTGATACGTTCTGTTGAGGTGTATAGTTTTTCAGAAATGTTTCACGGGCGTTATTTCTCATAATTTCTTGATCTAGATGATCTACTTTTTCAATCACTTCTGTAAGACTATCAATATCGTCTAACTTGTAATGTAATCCATTGTATTGATCTTTAACTAATTGCCCAGCATTTCCAAATGATGGCGCAATCACTGGGGTGCCAAAGGAGAATGATTCTATGATAACTAACCCAAAAGTCTCGTACATCTTAGATGCTGTGATTAATGCTTGAGCATTTTTATATAAGCTCGATAACTCTTCTCCATCTTGATTTCCTACAAATTCTATATTATTATGTAGGTAAGAATAATTCTCAACTACTTCATGAAGGGGACCTGAACCCGCAATTTTGAGTCTTTTATTTGCTTTAATACAAGCTTCTATTACGTTTACAATTCCTTTTTCATCTGAGAGACGCCCTACAAATAGCATATAATTCTCTTTATCGTAGAGGTAGCCTCTATCTTCTGTAAAATTTGGCTTGATTATAACTTGTTGCTCTCTAAAAGTTATGTGAGATTTTTTAAAAATATTTTTAGAAAACTCACTTAGCAGAATCACTTTATCAATATAAGAGGACCATGTATGTAGGTGTCCATGCATGGCGTTACTAAGTACTGGGAATACCGTTGCAATCTTAGATTCTTGATAACAACCATTTTTAATAGCAGGAATGCCCCACTTACTCTTTATACAATCTTCGCAAGGTTTTCCATCTCTAAAAAGAAGCCCGTTACTGCATAGTATTCTGTAATTATGTAAAGTAACTACTACAGGTATGTGAAGCTCTTTGCAAGCGTAAAAAACCGAAGGTGATATTATAGGTAAAAAATTATGGACGTGCACCACATCTGGTAAATTCTCTTGTAAGAATGCTTTAATTACTTTCTTTTGAGAGAATGAATATGGTAGTGATACTGCGGTTTTTAGCTTTCGCGAAAGCGTATTAATATTATTGTTGTTTACAATATATTGAGAGACTTTATGACCTGCTGCTTCTAGTATTAATTTTTCTCGACTTACAACGATGTCTTCACCGCCTATTTCTTTATATCTATTATGTATTTGAACTATATGCATTTCTTACTGAGAGATATTAGAAGTGAAAACAATCAAAAATGCAGATAATTTAATCACTTTCACAGTTCAAAATGATGCCTACATTAATTTATAAATTTGCAAAGTATAAAGCTTCTTTATATTTGTTGCTTATGTTTTGCCTTCCATAATAACTGGTTTAAAAACATCTGATCCATTATATATTGTATAAAGCGTGTAAGTATATAAACTCCGACAAATATGCCTACGTAATATGAAAATCCATTTGCAAAATCACCTCTCAATAAGAATAATAAATGAATAGAAAAGTAGAGTGCTAAAATCTTCTTGAGATAGTCGTCGCTTTTAAACCATGAAAGAAGCTTTATACATGTGATTGCAAGAACAATAGCCATCATAATGACTCCAAAAATGCCAAAATTAATGTAACCCTCAGATACTAATGGATTAGATAAATTACTGTAATGGAATCCATGATATTCAATAAGGTGCTCACCTACTAACTTTCCAGTGGTTATGGGTTTTGCCTCCCATAAACTACGAGGAACAAAAAATAATAAGCCACTTAACAATTGATTTCCGTATGAAAAGCCCTCATATTTCACGTAATCTAGGGTGGCTGTAATATTTATAAAAGCATCATAGTGTAAGGTATTAAAAACCTGACCTATACCATATCCTTCAAAACTGTCCAATAACACTCTAGGTTTGTCTAAAATCTCCTTAAACGTAGCCGTTACATGCGTGAGCATGGCAGAGAGTGGAAAAACTATAATCATAGAAAAGAACATAAATAGCGTCATTTTAACATTGCTATTAAGTAATCTAGGTGCTATCAAGAAGATAATACAAATGTAGATGGGGCCTAAAGCGTTGCGCTTTTCCGTTAAAGGATTTTTAAACCATAATAAAAACGCTCCAAGAATTAAGAAAAGTAAGACTACAATGATAATGTTTATTGGTAGTTTTTTTCGTTTCTCAAAATATTGAAAGCATAGTACGATTCCTGCAAATGGCATCATAAATAGCACCTTTTTCCACAACAAAAGCATCCCTATCGACGCAGATGACGGGGTCCCACTATGTCTTCTTATTTCTTCTTGTACAAAACCGAAGCTAGCAATAAAAACGAGCACCGTAGCGATAGTGACTATACTAATTAGTACCGGTAGGGTTTTATATTTAGTCTGATCATAAACTGGAATAACTCTCAGTTTTCGAGACTTTTTAAAATAAAGATATGCAATAGCAAAGGTCAGGTTAAATATGATTACAAGCACATTTGTGTGTACAATTGCCGCTTTGGAGTATTTTAATTTCGTTACAAAAACTCCATTTGTAAGGTTTAACTCTCCTATTTGGAGAAGCGGAGAAAGTATAAAAAAAAGAAAGCTGAAGACAAGAAACACAGAAATAAAAGGAGAAAACTCTTTCTCTTGATACAAATGCCACCAGAACATTCCAAATAATAAAAGATTACTTAAAAAAAATGATATCCATACAGAAGTATCTGCACTGAATGTTGCAAATAGAAATATACTTATCATTAGATAAGATAACATCAATATGAGTTTACCTAGCATACATCTTTAAACTTGAATATTCCCAACTATACCCATACTAATTATCTTTTCAAGCCATTGTGATTAGGAATTGCAAATAGCGATTTGGCAGTAAGAAAATTAAAGAATAATGAAAAGTATACAACACCTGCCTCCTTCTCTAAAATATTGTCGGTAAGCATTAAAATGCCATAAAAAATGATAAATAGAATTAGTAATTCGTTGTTAAACCTAACTGCAAAGATAAAGTTTATTATAAGCGTAGATAAGAAAGCTAGAAGTGCTACTACACCACCAATAATCAAAAAACTTAGAAACTGATTATGTGCATTATATCTTCCTTCTTGCAATACTGGTATTTCTAATTCCTGATATTTATCAGTTAAAACTGATCTAAAATCCCCTACTCCATAACCTAAAATAGGGCTATCTAGTATAACATCTTTAGCAACGTTATAAATAGTATATCTAATATTTGTGGAGGTAGGAGCTCCTTCATAGACTGCCTCAATTTTTTTAAATTCTAAAAATTTATCTCGAGTGCGCGGAATTGCGACTATGAGTACCATTAGTCCTATTAAAGCAAAAAGATAAGGCCTTATAGTTATCTTTTTTCGTCGAAAGAGTATAAAGAGAAAAGCAACTATAGTTAAACCAATCATTGACCCTTTCTTTGCGTAAATTAGTAAGAAACAAATTAATATTAGATCTAAGACAATTAAGCCAATTATTTTCCATTTTGTTGATATGGCCTGTAATAAATACACTGAAAAGATAAGAGCAACACTACAATGCATGGATAGATATATAGCATGCATTCCATATTTTCCTACATTTAATTTCATGGTCATAGGAAAGTGTTCTAGCATTTCTATAAAACTATAATGAGTAATATAAAACCACAAAAAAGGTATTACATTAAATAGAACCACTGTAATTATATATGAAAACAAGTACTTATACTTATTTCTATATAAGAAGTTAATATCTCTTTGAGAGTACATAGAAAAACAAAGTGGGAAAACTACAAGAGATAGAAACATGATAAGTCTCTGTACTCCATACTCAAGATTATCACTATAGAATAACGTAAATACCATAACTGTAAAAACGGCACTATTTAAAAAGAAAAACTTAGTATTAAAGGTGTTTCCACTTCTAAAAAAATGTGTACAACTCACAACAGCAAAAAGGCCGATTGCAATCGATTTTATATTAGAGGGTAATAAAATAGAAGCAAATAATAACAAGAGAGCACCATCTACTAATTTGATGCTATTTTGACTCCTTGTTATATCCATTTAATTGAAAATTATTTGAGATTATCTTTTTTTGTTGAGTACTAGTAAAAAAGCCTCGCTTGACTGGCTAATAATTACAGAAACTCTTTATCTATATGTATTCAACAATTTACAAAATACTTGAGCCATTGTTTCTACAGAATAATTTTTGGCGCAAAATGCGGAAATTTCATTTCTTTTCGATGTCCACAAATCAATATTGCTATACACGTTTATTAAGCTTTCGCGAAAGCTAAATTCGCTATTAGTATCAAAAAAAACAGCATTTACACCGTCTAGAACTGCTTCAATTTCTGGGGAATGGTTTTCATCTCGTGAAACGATCATAGGTACACCAAAACCAAAGCTTTGAGTTACAGACAACCCAACGTAACCAGGAGAAACACTAAAATAACTGTTGCTATATAATTCTCTCAATCGAGCTATATCATTTATATGGCCCAGCAAATGTATTCTGTGTGACAAGTTGTTTTCTATTATAAATGATTCTAGAGCCTCCTTTTCTTCTCCATCTCCTACAATAAAAAGCTGTACATCGTTTGGAATATCATTAAATGCTTTGCTAAATGCCTTTGCAAGAAAAAGTACTTTTTTACTTACTGTTAAACGCCCCACATAAATAAGATGTTTAGGACTTCCAGCAGTTGCACCCATTTGAGATTTATTAAGAAGCGCATTAGGTGCTGCGAGAATGATTTTACGGGGCATTTTCTCTTGAAGTTCTAATTGCTGTTTATGAGTATATACCACAATAGCCCTTGCTAGCTTACGCATGAGATGTCTTAAACTATCAGTACTAGCATTTTTACCTTGTCGTGGCCATGCGTGTCCCCACAGTATCGTTTGTTTACCTAAAATTTTTCTACCTATCAATAGTATCCAATTCGAAATTATTCTTGGGTTGAGTTCGAGCACTAACAGATTATCACTCGCTATTATTTTTATGACTTCAAACTGAATTAAAAATCTCGCATTAAAGAGATAGGTGTTCTTAGTCTTCTTATGAGGGATTGTCGCGTCAGACTGTATAGATTTTTCAAAATAGTATTTACCACTATACAACACAAAATTATGCCCTAGATTATCTCTCAAGGCTTTAAAGAAACCTTTCCTATAATCTGGGACAGCCGTTTGAATAATAATCAACTTTTTATCTTTAGATAATTCCAACGGGTTTCGTTTTAATGAAATAATATATCGAGAATATTAAGAGGATGGCCTCTATAGAGACGGCTGTAATAACGGCTCCAAGAATTTCAAGCTGACTGATAAAGATTAAGCCTATTATGATCCCGCAAACAGCTGAGAAAGCCAATGTCTTCAATCGAGACATAAAATCACCAACAGCAGGAAAATAATGGGCAATAAATAACATAAAATAACTAGTGAAAATGATATTAAGTGCAAGTATGTAGAAAAGATAACTATTTTCATTTATAGCTACATTATCATACAATATGTTTAACAGCCATCCTCCACAAATTAGGAAGGGTAGTGTAACCATAATTGCAATTAAACCCACTATAGGTAACATTTTTATTACGTATTCTCTCTGCTTTAAACGTGTTTGACTAACTAACCATGGAAATAACGCTTGATATAGAGAAACAAAAACCCCTTTTGAAGTTGTGATAAGCTTTTCCATACTTGTGTAAATAGCTACTGTAGACTCATTAACAAAGAAACCTAGCACTAAGATGGGAATAGTATTAATCAATCTAGCAGCGAGGTTAGACACAAATAAACTAAAGCTTTCCTTCAATAATTTTCTTACTAAGGTTAAACTAGGTTTAACAATAGAAACATATTTTAAAGCTAAAATAATACTTAGAATTCCTGCTAGAATATATCCTATACCCATAAAGAATGAAACTTGAATATAATCTGACACATCACGTATAAACACAAATATAAGAAGTGTAAAAACTCCTTTTGCTAGAATACTCAAGAGTGCCATCACTTTCATCTTTTCTATTCCTTGAAAAAACCAATCTACAAAGCACGCTTGTCCAAAGACCATAAGGTAGCTTAATAAAAACACTTCTTTTTCAATTTGAAATTTGGGCACAACAAAAACAGTAATAGCGTATAATATAAATACACCTGTAGCGATTACAATTTTTATAAGAAGGACAGTGGAAAAAACAGTTGCCATTTCTTCCTTATCAGATCTCTGTAGCGTTATTTGTCTTGTTGCACTGAGACTAAACCCATAGTCAACAAAAATGTAGAGTACAGAACAAATGGCTTGTGCAAACATTATCAACCCAAACTTCTGCAAGCCTAATATTGAGATGAGATAAGGAAAAGTAACTATAGGTAATACTAGGTTTGTAACTTGAATAAGTAGAAGCGAGATGTAATTTACAGAAATTCTCTTCCCAAATGAGGAATGAATTAACGCCTTAATTTTATGAAAGTTTTTCAAACTCTTATGTGATTGTTACATTTAAAATTCAGTATTATGAATCTTAAATGATGGAGCCGCTTGAACTCTGTTTAAAATAAATTTATAATCACGTAAATACAAAGTATTATATTGTCCGTACGATGTGCGTAAATTTAAAGTGCGTGCAAAAGGATTATAATCATATGGCTTAAAACCGCTTTCTATGAGCTTATTATGAATTTTATTATCATCATACCCATATCTTTTAGATAGTCCATTTAACTCAATGATTATAGCTTGCAAGTTGCTATTTGAGATTGATTTCTCCATTCCTTCTAAAACGGCAGATTCAAATCCTTCTGTATCTATCTTAACGAGAGTAGTTTTATTTAATTCAAACAGACTATCAAATGTGTCTACAAGGACCTCTATAGTATTTTTTTCTCCTTCTATAGCTACATGATTCATTGTGTCTAATCCGGCAGTAAATAAAATCTTCCCTTTACTACTGCCCACACCCATATTAAAAGAGTTGGTTATATCTTGGCTATTATTCAGCCTTATATTTTTTTGTAAGCTTTTAAAGGTCTTAGGAACTGGTTCCACAGCAAACGTGGTAGCACCTATCTCTGATGAAGCAAGTATACTGTAACTACCTACGTTTGCCCCTATGTCGATAAATTGATCCGTATCTCGCAGAAAATGAAGAAGGAAAGCCATATCATTAAATTCCTGAAGGCCACAGTATATATTTTGGGTTGCTCCAGTCATCCCTTTAGAGACTAATAGCTTACTTTTAGTAGCAAAGTTGCAAATAATAGGCCTGTTAAGAAGCCTACTCTTTAACTGCCATTTACCAAAACGTACAAGGCCAGCTACAGGGTTTTTCTTATTAAGAGGATGTGTAACTATAAATTTAAGTGTATTGTAAAATGACATTTTTATCGGTTCTTAATATCTAAATACCAGCTATATAATCTATTAACTCCATCCTCAAGCGCTACCGTATGTTTCCAGCCTAAACTATTAAGTTTTCTTACGTCTGTAAGCTTGCGCGGAGTGCCATCTGGTTTTGAACTATCAAAAATTAACGCTCCTTGAAAACCTATCGTTTCTTTGATAAGCGTTGCTAGTTCTTTTATAGATATATCTTCTCCTGTACCTATGTTTATGTGTGTATTTCTTACTTCGGTTGTGCTTCCCTTTAAATCGTCAAAACTTGTGTTTTCTAAGATATGTACACAAGCATCTGCCATATCTTGACTCCATAAAAATTCTCTTCTAGGCGTTCCTGTTCCCCATATCTCCACACTTTCGGCTGTAACACCAAACTTTTCTAGTATAGGTTGCGCTTTCGCGAAAGCGGAAACATCTAAGTCCTTACAAACCTCATCATTCTTTCCTTCAGAGAGTAATTTCGCAAGATGAATTTTTCTTATTAATGCTGGTAGCACGTGAGATTTCTCTAAGTCGAAGTTGTCATTAAATCCATATAGATTAGTAGGCATCACCGAAATGAAATCCGTTCCATATTGCAGATTATAACTCTCGCAGAGTTTAATTCCTGCTATTTTTGCAATAGCATACGGCTCATTTGTATATTCTAAAGCGCCCGTAAGTAGCGCCTCTTCAGGCATAGGTTGTAGTGCATTTTTAGGGTAAATACAAGTACTTCCTAAAAACAATAACTTCTTAACTCCGTGTACATAACTCTGATGAATCACATTATTTTGAATCATGAGATTCACGTACAGAAAATCTGCTCGGTAGGTATTATTTGCAATTATCCCTCCCACTTTGGCAGCTGCTAGGAAAACATATTCCGGCTTTACTTTTTCAAAAAAGAGTTGCGTTGCAACAGTATCTGTTAAATCAAGCTCCTTATGAGTTCGTGTTATTATACACTTATAACCTTTTGCTTCAAGTGTATTTACAATAGCGCTTCCCACTAGGCCGCGATGTCCTGCAACGAATATTTTAGCGTTTTTAGGTATTGATATATTACTCAAAATAATTCATCGTTTTATATCCGCCTTCTTTCAGGTAGCTATCTTTTTTCATTAACCTTAGGTCGCTTTGCATCATATCATCTACCAGTCCTTGTAGTTTATATTCTGGTTTCCATCCAAGCTTATTATAGGCTTTTGAAGCATCACCTATTAAAAGCTCTACCTCTGTAGGTCTAAAGTATTTGGGATCTACCTCAACAACTACTTGCCCTATTTTTACAGGATAATCTGCACTTTCTGATGCGGTAACGATTCCTTTTTCATCAATTCCTTCTCCTTCAAAAGATAACGTAACACCTATATGAGCAAATGACATTTTTATAAAGTCACGTACCGTCGTAGTCTCTCCCGTGGCGATTACCCAATCTTCTGGCTCATCTGCCTGCAAGATCATCCACATCATTCTCACATAATCCTTAGCATGACCCCAGTCACGCTTTGCGTCTAGATTTCCTAGATACATTTTATCTTGTAACCCTAAAGCTATTTTTGATGTGGCTCTAGTAATCTTTCTAGTCACAAAAGTTTCTCCTCTTACTGGAGACTCGTGATTAAATAAAATACCGTTACACGCAAACATATTGTAAGCTTCACGATGGTTTACGGTAGACCAGTATGCATATAACTTTGCTACTGCATAAGGACTTCTTGGGTAAAAAGGTGTTGTCTCAGACTGTGGTACTTCTTGTACCTTTCCATATAATTCTGATGTACTTGCTTGATAAATACGCGTCTTTTTTTCAAGATCTAGAGCTCTCACTGCCTCAAGGAGTCTTAGTGCTCCCAATCCATCTACATTTGCTGTATACTCTGGCATCTCAAAGGATACCTGTACATGGCTCATTGCGCCCAGATTATAAATCTCATCTGGCTGTACTTCTTGTATGATTCTAAACAGATTTGTGCTATCCGTAAGGTCTCCATAATGAAGAAAAAATCGCTGATTATCGATATGTGGGTCTTCATAAAGATGATCTATCCTATCTGTATTAAATAAAGATGATCTGCGTTTAATACCGTGCACCTCATAGCCTTTCTTTAGTAAAAACTCACTTAAGTACGCTCCATCTTGACCAGTTACACCGGTAATTAATGCTACTTTATTACTCATAAATTCTTATTAATGTGTGGGAGAAACTATCCTTTTAATGCATACGTTTCACGCTTGTATGATCTGTAAATACTTAATATCCCCGAGACTATTAAAAATATAATCACAAATCCTAATGGATAAATAATAATCAAGTTATCTGCTATAGATGATTTCTTTGATGCCTGTATATCACTTACGATAACAGCAACATCAGTGTAGCTTATAAAGTCATTTTTTTCAATTTCTAGATCTTCTACTAGATTTGATTTAGTATCAAATAGTGATGCTACGTTCTCGCTTTGATTATTAAAATAGAAACCCTCTCTACCCTCTTGCTTACTTATACTGTTGTCCTTATTTAAAGAGTTAATAAGCTCATTTATCTGAACAATGGATTGTTCTTGACTCTCAAGATAGGCCATATGGTTTTTAAGGCCTTCTTTTTTAAGTTCTTTAGCATATGGATTATCGTTAATAAATGATAGGAAAGATTCAATGTCTTCTAAATTTTTATCACTGTCAAATACTATTTGCAGTTTGTGAAATTTAAACTTAGATAAAAACCTATCTGTTGCAAATAATTCACGATCATCCTTGAGTTTAAACTCTCTAGTCATTTCTCCTAATGCACCATCATTTTCACCTATATAATTTACTAGGTCTATCACCTCAACTACAGGCTCTACACTAACTTCTTTAATACTAAAGCTTTCTGGTAATTTACCTAGCGATACTATAAAATTTTCATCATTTTCTTCAAGGTTATTGTTAAACTGCTCTATTGCTGTATAAACATATGCTTGACTAGTAAAATTAGTTTTAAGTAATAGGTTTGCCTCATAAGATGGCTCTTCCTTCAAAACGAACCCTATTGCTATTCCAGCAACGATGAGTAATAAAAAAACCCACCACATTTTGATAACAAAATCAAATATTCTAAAAAAAGAATAAATCACATTCTTGAATAGTCTACCTATCAAAGTAAATATATCTGAGAGGTCCATTTCTTGCTGATTTCCAGACTGATTGTAGTGATCACTCATGAGCTTACTTAAAATTGAATATTAGTTATATTATCTTACTTACTAGAAGTAAATAGTTGGTGCAATATCTTTTCGGTGATTAGGTAGGTAGGTTTCACTCCTGTAGTTCCTAATCCGCCAGATGCGAGTGTGCTACCCGTTTCTAATGGGTTATCACTAGCATAATACGCATATCTTACTTTTACATCTTCTTGTATACTCTTACGTAGTTTTGCGGCTGCTTGTATCGCTTTTTGATAGTGTGCTCCTTCCATTTCTAGACCTATCACACTCCACGTACTGTCATGGAAGAATTTAAGGATATCTCTATTTTGTAGTGATGTTCCTAATACAGAAACCATAGCACCTTCAAACACTTCTAATCCGTGTCCTTCAAAATCCTCTTTAGTAAGTTCGTTCTCAAAGGGATAATTATCCGCTGTTCCTTCAAAAAGGTGTGCACTTGGTATCATAAGATCCCCCTTTCCACCTTCTAAGATACCAGCTTTTCCCATAATAGAAACAGAATCTACATCTAAGTAGGTTTTGTCCTCTCCCTCTTCATACGGTTTGAGAAGCTCTTCCATAGTTTCATAAGCTTGCTCTCCAAAAGCGTAGTCCATTACGATAATAACGGGCTGCTGCTCCTTTTTTACATCATTGCTACAGAAATCATTTTCAGCTACTGGTAGCTTACACATATCAAAAATCTGAACATTGATATTTGTACCACTATCATCTGGTAGATATATCATACCGTTCTGCAATGCAGCTCTCTCTACTTTGGCGCGTAGAGCTCCGTTGCCACTATTACTAAGCATTTCATATACCTCCAGTTTAGACTTTTTCTTAAGTTCAGACTTAAGTGCAAGTGGTGCATATAAAGTGTTCATAACAGAGTGCATGTTTGCACTAATAATATGAAGAGGTCTACCTAAAAGATTATTTTTCTTTAAAGTCGCTTTAATATCATTTGCCCAGATCTCACCGTGTATGTGATGACCTAATCGCTCTCTTAAGACAGGACTAAAGGTAACTGTGCGTTTCTCTTCTTTAAGTACCTCTGCTATGGCGAGTTTACCTAACCAGTATATAAGCTCAAAGAAGCGCCTATTGTTAGTACGCGTGTTGAAAAGAGGTGCAATTGCGCGAACTTCGGCAAAGGTGCGTCCTAAGATATTTGCAGTATGCGTAGTTGCGATCTCCCAGCTATTTTGATCTAGCTCTTCATTGTTTAATACTGCTTTTTCTAGCTTTTCCCAGTCACGTATCACTGCGCCTTCATCATTTATGAGGACACGCTTCATGATCTTATGAGACTCAATAAATAAGAACGTCACGTGTGTAAGAATATCATAAATTTCAGAACGACCACGCGTGATCTCGATGTTCATTTGTTCTTCATCTATGCGGTAGCAATTGCGACGACGCTTTGCTGGAATAATAGGTTCAAAGTGGCTGTTTTTATAGCCTTCATCACTTGTTAAGTTTATGAATCTGCATTGCTCTATTCCTTCTGGAAGTCTATCAATAACGTAAAGAAGACCGTCAAGCTCTACTTTTTCTTCGGCAATGGTACCGTAAATTTCTGGTCTTAATATAAGAAGTGACTCTCTAAGTGTCTCACCAGAGACTCCCATAGGTTTATAAAATCCTCTGTTAAAAAGGTGACGCATTGTAATATACATGCGTTCTATAGCGCTGCTGCTCTCTTGGGCTCTAGTACGGCCTTGTTTTTTTTGTGTGCTCATAATTGGGGATAAAGGTACTTAATAGAACTTGACCATGGTAATTTCATAGCCAGCTTACCTATTAAATACTATTTTGATTGCAATACATCAGCAATCTTTCGATCGTTTGAAAGTCTTGGTATTTTATTTTGTCCTCCCAGCTTTCCTTGAGATTTCATGTAATCATTAAAGCCATCTTTTACCACTTTAGTAATTTTTAACGGCTGCAGTACCTTTCCAGTGATTAAGTCAAGGTAGTATGAGTTTTGAGCTTGTAGTGAGGAGTCTAACGCTTTCGCGAAAGCGTGTAAATCACCACTCCCTTCATTTTCAAATTCTATAAACCACTCATGATAAGGTAATCCTTCTTGAGGTGCTACTTGAGGTGCTACCGTAAACTCTGTCACTTTAATATCTGTTCCTGCAGATGCTTCAAGCATGGCCTGCTCTACTTCCTTACCAATCACATGCTCTCCAAAAGCCGAAATAAAGTGCTTGATTCTCCCGGAAACCATAATACGATACGGCTTGAGACTTGTAAACATCACAGTATCACCTATATTATATGCCCACAGTCCTGCTGTGGTAGAGATGATCATCACGTAATTTACGTCAAGCGCTACATCCTTAAGCGTTATTCTTGTTGGGTTTTCATTAAAAAACTCATCTGCTTTTACAAACTCATAAAAGATACCGTTGTCTAATTGCAACAGCATTCCTTTCTCTGTTTGCGTATCTTGAAAGGCAAAAAACCCTTCACTGGCTGGATATAACTCAATACTGTCTACGCTTCTTCCTATAAGATCCTCTAGCTTGCGACGGTAAGGCTCGTAGTTTACACCTCCGTACACAAATAACTGATAGTTTTTAAAGAGCTCTCCCACGGTTTTACCGCTCTTCTGGATAAGACGTTCATAATACATCTGTACCCACGGAGGAATCCCTCCTATGAGTGTCATATCTTGATCTATAGTTTCAGCTACAATCGCATCTACCTTCTGCTCCCAGTCTTCTATACAATTAGTTTCCAGACTAGGGAGCCTATTCTTCTGTAGGTAATTAGGCACATAGTGTGCGACAATACCAGAAAGGCGGCCTAGTTTGATGCCATTCTTTTCGGTCATCTCTGGGCTTCCTTGTAAAAAAATCATCTTACCATCTACAAAGTCTGTATTTCCTGTCTCTGCGATGTAAGAAAGAATTGCATTACGCGCACTGTTAGGGTGCGTTTTCATACTATCCTTAGTAAGCGGAATGTACTTTACTCCAGAAGTAGTTCCAGAAGTTTTTGCAAAGTAAAGAGGTTTGCCTGGCCAGAGTATATCTGGTTCTCCAGCGACCATTTTATCTACATAGTAGCGCAAGTCTTCATAATCTCTTATGGGAACTTGCTTTACAAAATCTGCATGTGACTTTATCGTATCAAAACGGTGATCATTACCAAAGGTCGTATACTGAGCAGCATCTATAAGACTCTCAAAAACCTTGTGCTGAGTCTCAATAGGGTTGTCTGCCCATTTTTTTATACTTCGCTGTATGTACGACGCAAAAATTTTTGCTCCAAAAGACTTTATCGACATTAGTTAAAATCTATAAAATTAGTCGGATTTATAGGGTACCCATTACTCCACAACTCAAAATGTAAGTGTGGTCCAGTACTATACTCACCTGTATTACCCACCGTGGCAATAACTTCTCCTGCTTGAACCAAGGCTCCTTGTGACTTATTAAGAGAAGCATTGTGTTTATATACGGTAATAAGGTTCTTACCATGATTGATGATAAGTACATGACCTGTCTCTGCAGTCCACTCGGCAAAAATCACAGTTCCATCTGCTGCGGCTTTTACAGGAGCATCTTTTACAGTTACAATGTCTACTGCAAAGTGTTTTTGACTAGCATTATATTCAGATGATATGGTTCCTTTAACTGGAGGAAACAGTGAGAAATCTGTATCCTCAATAGCTTTATCAAACACATTGTACTTGTCTTCCTGTTCTACAGTTTGTCTCAATAAACTGTCCTCTCTACTTGGAAGCACATATATTTCTTCATCATTAAATACGGCATCGCGTATAGAATCTCTATCAAATTCTAGCTCTTCTACATCACCACTCAATACTCTACGTATAGAAGAGTAGTATTGCTCATTTACTCTAATTGCATTTTCTATAGAATCTGTTTTTGCAACGAGTAGCGTCGCATTGCGCTTGAGTTTTGTGCTTGAGTAACCAGGAATATATTCCCTTAATGGTGTAAATGCGATAAGTAAAGTGGTAAGTGCAATAAGAATAATAGCAGATATACCTACTAGAATAAACACATTGAGTCGTGTGAGTTTAAAAGAAATACGCTCCTCAAAAGTATCTTCATTGAGAATAACTAAGCGATACTTGTGCAGTAGCTTTTTTGCAATCTTTTTTTTCTTCTCTTTTTTTTCTGCCATTTGAGATACAAATATACTTTTTAGATATGAAATAATTGATGTCTTTACGCTTTCGCGAAAATTGGATTGCGATAACCACTCAACGTCAATTAAGTCCTTTTTATCACTTTAACGCTCGTATGTCTGTTTTCTTACTATCTTTGTTTTTCTAAAACAGATGAAGATGAATTTTTTAGCAATATTTTTAGGAATGGTAGGCCCTTGGCAAATAGGACTTATTGTATTAGTTGTTTTATTACTTTTTGGAGGTAAGAAAATCCCTGAAATGATGCGCGGCTTAGGTGGCGGTATCAAAGAATTTAAGAAAGCGTCTAAGGACGAAGAAGACGATATGATAGAAGAGAAGAAGTAATACTCGCTCTTTCTTATATAGAAAAACCGCATAGCTCTTTGAGTTATGCGGTTTTTTTGTTTTTAAAAATTAAGGCTAGAGTATCAGTCAAAAAGTGACTCCCTATTCTAAAGAGTGAAATTTTTAAACTTTAAAAGTTTAATCACATCTATTCTATTAAATTAATTACCCTACCTCAACCTAGCACTTTTTAAGATACTCTCAAGCTCAAACATATTATCACGCTGGTCTTGTGATGGGGAGAATATAAAACCTTCTAATATCAAATATCTCCCATTTTTTTCATCTCTTACGGCATAGTTTACAAAAGGTCCAGCCATATAACGACCGTCTACTTCCCATGTTCCTTTAGTTTCATAAGCTAGCTTTCCATCTATCTCTGTTTCTTGTAAGTATGGTGAGAAAGCTCGTTCTGTAATAAAGCGACCGTCATCTACTGGTATTTTCTTTCCTCCTATAGAATCACGCATGCGTATGATATTCTTTATTGTTAAGGTATCCTTATCTATTGCCTCTAGCGGCACTTCATATACTGTGATGTTCATGTTACCGCTGCGCTTAAGTTCCTTGCGCATCCAGAAGAAATCCGGTTTCTGTTCTGCATATCTATATGCGTTAGGAAAGTTAAGTTTTACTCCAAATACCTTTTGTAAAGAATCTGTTTTCTTCAGCGCCTTTTTAATTCGACTTTGGTTTGCAACAAGCTCTTGTTCTTTAAAAGCAGTTACAATACGTTCCTCATTATCAATAATCAGGTTTGCAATTTGTGTCTGGCTTCTTCCAGTAACAATTATCCCTGTTTGTGGGCGTGCATATGGGTCTTTTACTATGGTTAAAGAGGCACTATCTGCTGGCTTTATTTTTAGATAAATTCTGTTTTTGAGTAGAAAACCACTAAAAGCTTCTGGCGGAATCTGATCTATAGAAAACTTAGGCTCCTCACGTGGTAATCCGTACACCGGATCTGCTAAGACATCGCGTAGCGCGTCTCCTATAGCTCCCTGCCATTGATCCTTAGTCACAATCACCTTAACATTGTTAATATTACCTACAGACTGGCTTAAAATGGGTTTACCGTCATTATCCCCACAAGAAAAAAGTAAGGATGCCACTACTACACTTAAAAATAATCTTTTTATCATATTGCTATTATTAACGATTAACATCCAGACATCACAAGGACCGTAGTGTAATCTATATCTCTCTTAATTGTAAAAAATCCGCCTAATAAATTGTCGGTTGGTCTGTATTCTGTAAGGTCAAAGTTCCAATGATTCTGACCATAATCACCAAAAATCTTATTAACTGACTCTACCCACAACAGCACAGATTCTCTATTAGGGTTTGCTATGCTGAGCACTTCTCCAGTGGCAAGTGCTGCGTCTCCACAATTGCGTTTTGTGTAAATGATTCCATTTTCAAAAGTTTGTGTGAATCCGCAATCCCCTCCTCCATTTGGCAGAATGATTTCCTTTTCTGAAATGGCTTTATAATTATCTATCAAGTACGTATAAACAGGGTTTTTTATAATACTATTTACATTCCCCTCACTATTTACTACTGTATAAGCCTCAGCATCATAAGGTTTAAGAGTTACTTCTTGCGCAGCAAGTACTGCTGTAAAGCATAGGCTTAAGGAGAGAAGTAACTTTTTCATAATTGTTTTATTTAGAAACACGTAGTTTCGTTCCGGGCTTCAGTTTACTACTACTAATATCATTCCAAACTTTAATATTATCAATGCTTACCCCAGGAAACTTATTTGCAATTTTCCAAAGCGAGTCACCGTCTTGAACGATATATGTTTTCTTTCCTTTAAATGAGACTGTTTTTTTACTGCTACTTGAGGAGCTACTGGTAACAGGTTTTCTTGGGTAAATAGTTAATCGCTGCCCTATTTTAAGAGCATTTGATCGTAGGTTATTCCACTTCTTGATTTGGCTTACACCTACACCGTATTTGCTTGCTATCTTTCCTAGATAATCACCGCTACGCACTCGGTATCTCACCTGAGAGCTTGCCGTAAGCACTTCTGGTAATGGTTTTTCTCTTTTGTCTAGTTCTGCTTTCGCAAAAGCGTAAATAGCCTGTTCATTTTGTACAAATTTACCCACACTCTCAATAGGAAGTCGCACGTAATATTTCTTGTCCTTTACCACTGGAATAATATCCAATTTATACTGCGGATTTAGAAATTGAACAATCTCCAAAGGAATTCCCACAATACTAGAAACCTGATCTAGCGCAATACTTTGTTTTATGTGAATGGTATCTGTTGCAAAGTAATTTACAGGAGCTCTTTCTGGTGTGTATCCATGCTCATCTGCATATTCAAAAAGATACATGGTGGCTAGAAACGCAGGTACATAACCAGCGGTTTCTCTAGGTAGATTATTTCTAATATTCCAGTAATTTGTAGCACCTCCAGAACGTCTTATGGCTTTAGACACATTTCCTGGACCAGAGTTATAAGAAGCCAGTGCAAGATCCCAGTCGCCATGAATATCATAGAGTTGTGATAGGTAAGCACAAGCAGCCTCTGTTGCTGCAATAGGATCCATGCGATCATCTACATAGCTGTTTACTTCAAGGTTAAACATTTTACCCGTTGCAAACATAAATTGCCATAATCCCGTTGCTCCTACTCTAGATTTTGCTCTAGGTCGCAGTGCACTTTCTACAATGGCGAGATATTTCATCTCTAGAGGGATGTCATACTTATCGAGACGCTCCTCAAACATAGGGAAGTAAAACTGGCTCACTGCCATTAACTTCTCCATCGTAGGTTTATGGCGCTTTAAATATCGATTTATAACACTTTCTAGCGACGGGTTATACTCCACGTTAAATGGAGTACGCGCATTTATTTCGGCAAGGCGTTTTTTTAGTGTGTCTGTAGGAAGTTCTAAGTTTACTTCTGGCTGGTACGTGTGACTTTCACGTATATTATTTATAGAATCAAATAGATCCATTCTTGCCAGTTCCTTACGCCAACGCATATCTATAAGTGCTGCCTGAGGATTATCTGGTAAGTTGAACGTTATAGAATCTCTCACTTGTGTATCCAGTAATACTTGAGGTAAATCTTGAGAGATTGTATTGGTAATGACAGTATCTACTACTTTGATAGTATCTCTTTGGAGTGCCGGTTTTTTATCTTCTTTTACAACCGGAGCTTTCTGTTTATAAGCCTCATATGAGAGAGTGTCTTGCGCTTTCGCGAAAGCGGAAAACAAGAGTATAGAAGCTACTAGGGATATTTTAAAATTATGTTGCATTAAAGTCATAGTCAAGAAACGAAAGATACGGGAAAATCGTATGGTTTTAAAGAGAGGAAATATAACTTCTAGCCAGCACAACTTCTGTTAGGGATATAAATAATAAGACCACCTCAAGAGGTGGCCTTATCAATTGATGTGTTGTTAATTATTCTTGTATAGCAGCTATACCTGGTAGTGTTTTACCTTCTAGCATCTCAAGCATTGCACCGCCTCCAGTAGAGACGTAGCTTACTTTTGTATCAAAACCAAATTGTTTTACAGCGGCAACACTATCTCCTCCACCTACTAGTGAGAACGCGCCATCCTTTGTAGCTGCAGCAATACTATGCCCTAGTGCAATAGTTCCTCCTGCAAATGTTTCCATCTCAAAAACTCCTAATGGTCCATTCCATAAAATAGTTTTTGCACGCTTTGCTACCTCGTCAAAAAGTTCGCGAGATTTTGGTCCAGCGTCAAGGCCTTGCCATCCATCTTCGATACTCATGATATCACACACCTTTGTGTTTGCATCATTTGAGAAATCATCTGCAGCAATAACATCTACTGGTATGTGAATCTGTACTCCTTTTTCTTTGGCTTGTTTAAGAATGTCAAGAGCGAGCTCCATTTTATCATCTTCACAAATAGAGTCTCCTATGGTACCTCCTTGTGCTTTAATGAAAGTAAAAGCCATACCTCCACCTATAATCATCTCATCTACTTTATCAAGGATATTCTCAATAACCGTAATTTTTGAAGACACCTTAGAACCACCAAGAATAGCTAGTACTGGCTTCTCACTATTATTAAGAACGCGATCAAGACTCTCTATTTCTTTTGCTAGTAAATAACCATAGCATTTTGCATCTGGAAAGAATTGAGCAATGATAGTAGTAGAAGCATGCGCACGGTGTGCAGTACCAAAGGCATCATTTACATAAATATCTCCTAACTCACTTAACTGCTTTGCAAAGTCAACATCACCAGCTGTTTCTTCGCTGTAGTAACGGAGGTTTTCTAATAGTAATATTTTACCCATTTCGAGGTTAGATGCTGCCTCTGTGGCTTTTGCACCTACACAATCCTCCACAAAGTTTACTTCTACACCAATGACTTCAGAAACAATTCTACAAATCTGAGATAAAGAAAACTCCTCTTCTTTGTTTTTAGGTCGACCTAAATGAGACATAAGAATAGCAGATCCTCCATCTTCTAATACTTTTAAGATTGTAGGTTTTGCAGCCTCAATTCTTGTAGTATCAGTAACATTACCATCTTCATCAAGGGGAACATTAAAATCTACACGTATTAATGCCTTTTTATTCTCAAAATTAAAGTCGTCTACTGTGATCATTTTCATTGGTTTTACTAGCAAATATAATAGATACAGAGGATAAAAAATGCAGTGATTCCTTTATATTTGACGCTATGCTGTTTTCAAACGTTATCGGACAAGATTTTATTAAAAATCATCTCACAACAAGTGTTGATGCGGGGCGTATTGCTCATGCTCAACTTTTCATAGGTTTATCTGGCACAGGGGTTTTACCCATGGCGATTGCTTATGCACAATATATTTTATGTAATAACGCTCAAGGCGAAAATGAGGGAGGATCGCAAGCTTGTAATTTAAAGTTTGAGCACTTATCGCATCCAGATTTGCACTTTGCTTTTCCTGTGGCAACTACTCCCGAAGTAAAAAGCCATCCTGTCTCTAATAATTTTATGAGAGAGTGGCGCTCGTTTATTACAGAAAACCCATATGGTGATCTCTTTGAATGGCACCAGCATCTTGGTATTGAAAAAAAACAAGGACAGATAGGTGTAGATGAAGCTTCTGAAATTAATAAAGCTCTCGCTTTAAAGTCATATGAAGGTGGTTATAAAGTAATGATCATTTGGGCAGTTGATAAAATGAATACTGCCGGGTCAAATAAACTTCTCAAACTATTAGAGGAGCCACCAGCAAAAACGTTGTTTATTCTTATTTCTGAAAATGAAGACAGCATTATTGACACAATAAAGTCAAGATGCCAAGTATTACATTTCCCAAGATTAAGCGAACCACAAATTGCAGATGCTTTAATTACTCATCATAAAACTCCAGATGCCGAAGCTCATAAAATAGCCCATCAAGCACAAGGAGATTACCAGCAAGCGATGCATTTATTGCACCACGATGGAGACGATATTCAGTTTGAAAAATGGTTTGTTACTTGGGTACGTACAGCCTTCCAAGCAAAGGGTAAAAAAGAGGCCGTTTTAGGACTCATGGAGTGGAGCGAAATCATAGCAAAATCTGGCCGTGAAACACAGAAAAATTTTCTTGCTTACTGTGTACAATTTTTCCGTCAAGCTTTGCTTAAAAATTACAAGGCAAATGATCTTGTTTTTATGGAAACAGAGACCGGTTTTGATCTCTCAAAATTTGCTCCTTTTGTACATAATAATAATATATTTCCTATCGTAGAAGCCATTCAAGAGGCTTCGTATCATATAGAACGCAATGGAAATGCTAAGATTATCATGACAGACCTTTCTATAAAATTAACTCGATTTCTACATCGTAAGAGTTGATTATATCAAATAGGTATCTCTATATTTAGTTCTATCTAAATATATTTTTAGACAAACAATCAACAGTGTCCTTTGTCTATATACTCAGACAATCTCAGATCTTTTACTAAACGAGAACATTTAAAGGCTCTATAATCTGCCGGTGCGATTTCTACCCCGCTAAGCAGTACCATTTGGTTAGTGAAATCTTATTTAAATAAGCTTGATTAACTTGATTAAACGCACGTAGATTTTACGGCGGAATCTAGTCATTTATTGATGAGAAAAATCATCAAAATTAGGCATAAAAAAAGCGATGATTTCTCATCGCTTTAAAAGCTATTTTAAACACTAGTGTTTAGTCTTCTTTCGGAGCATATTCTCCATTCATTTCTGTAAGAATTGCTTCTGTAAGATTCAATTCATCTTTACCATAAAGAACACTTCCAGCATCGTTAGATCCATAGATATAAGAGTAACCATTTGTCTTTCCGTAAGCCTTTACTTTATCCTTCACTTTTGTAATAAGTGAATCTATTACTTTCTGGCTTTCTACTTGTAGTTGTCCTATTCTTACCTGGCGTTCTTGTTGTAATTGTTGTGCCTCTGCTCCTAGTTCGTTGTAAGTTTCTTCTTGTTTCTTACGTGACATAGAAGGTCCGTTTTTTCTAAACAAGTCTTCTTTGATTTGGTAAGACTTAATCTTAAGCTCTAATTCGCCCATGATTTCGTCATTTTGTTTTGTAAAAAGATCCTTTGCGCTTTTAAGCTCTGCATATTCTGTAAGTAACTCTTCAGTATCTACAAAACCAGTTTTCTCTGTTTGACAGGCTACAGCCATCATAGCAGTAACAAGTAGCATTCCTATTTTTTTCATTGTGTTATTTTGATTATTTGGTGCGAAAATAGGTAGAATCCATCAAAACTTAATTAAAATCATGCCTATTTCCATTTTGATTCTCAAATAAATGTAGATAGACTTAAAGTCATCGGTTATTCAATAAAAATTGAATCTTTTGAAATCTACATTTAGAGGATATATAAAGAACGCTACAATTTAAAATAATGAAGTAATTCGTGATTAATAAATACGATATACTGAAAGCATTAAAATTGAAATCAGAAATAAAATAACCAGGAAGTTTGATAAACACATTACAAGGGATAGTAATTGTGTGATTTGAAAATTGATATTGTTAATTGAAAATATTTCACGTGGAACATTTTATAACTAAATGCATTTTAAACAGAAACATTGAAAACTAAATTCTCAATTCCAGATTAAATATAAAAAGATGAAAATTGGTTGAAATAAGCTCTCATAAGAAAAAGCTATGGTCAAAAAAGGAATTAATAATAAAATTTTATTAAAAACGAAGCCTTAAAAGACCATTTTTAAACGGTTTCAACATTTAGCCATATCCATTTAAGGCATGTGTACTCAAAAGCCCTTAAAAGCGCTTATTTGCAATTTAAGCGTGTTTTAGAACATAAATATGAGATGAATAACCTCCAGACTGCTTTGCTTTACGATTTGACTTGAATCCAGTTACAAATGCAGTGAAGAAATTCATTTTACCACTTTTATACTTTTCTGAAAGAAGACTCACGTAAAAGGAATCAAATTTCATAGGTAGTGTTTTTACTAATTGTAAATCTTGTTCTGCAAAAAGTCTTTTTATAGCAGTTTCTGAAAAATGGTATAAATGTCTTGGCACATCAAAAGCTGCCCAATATGATTTATAATAACTAGCATCATAAGATTCAAAATTAGGAACGGCAATAAATATAATTCCATTTTTTGCTAGTTGCTTTTTCAACCATGCTATTTGCTCTTGTAAATCGTAAACATGTTCTAGCACATGCCACATAGTTATCACATCGTATAACTCCCCTCCTACTTCATCGATAGTGTTATACATATCGAGTCCTTTATGTTGAGCAAGCTTTTTAGCTTTAGCATTTGGCTCTACTCCTTTTACATTCCATTTTCTTTTAGATAGAAATTCCAAAAAATCTCCAGTTCCAGCTCCTATGTCTAAAACAGAACCTTGGTCAGGATGAAACTTTTTTAAAAGTTTTTGCTTTCGCGAAAGCGTGATTCCTCTTATAGTTTGATATGCGATTTCAAATAAAGATCGTTTTCCATCTGTATGAGATATATAATCTTCACTTTCATAATATGAAGGAAGCTTAGAAATATCCGGCTTAGGATTTGTGAAATACATATGGTATTTCTCATCATACTCTAGCGTAAATTCTTCTCCACTAACTGAATGATCCTTTACTTTAAAATCTTCTTTCATCAACTTTGTTTCACGTGGAACGTATACTATTTAAAAATTATCGTCCCATATAAACTAACATTACACTTATGTCTGAAGGAGAAACTCCACTCACTCGTGATGCTTGAGAAATTGTAGTTGGTCTAATTTTAGATAATTTTTCCCTAGCCTCAAAAGACAGCGACTTCAGTTTTGTATAATCAAAACCTTCTGGAATTTTAATATTTTCTAATCGCTGTAGCTTGTCTGCATTTGCCTTTTCCTTTGCAATGTAACCTGCATACTTAACTTTAATTTCTGCTTGTTCTAATACATCACGATCAAGATCTTTCTCCTCAATATAAGCAGCTACTTTCTCAAAGCCTTTCATATCATCAAGCGTGATTTGAGGTCTAGAAAATACTTTGAACATTTTATCAGATTGTCTCATAGGAGAAGATCCTCTTTCTTCTAGTATATCATTTACCTCTTCAGGAAGAATACTTGTCTCTTCAAAAAAATTAACAAGATCATTAGATTCCGCTTGCTTCTTTTCCATGGTAATGAGACGTTCCTCAGAGGCTAAACCTACAGCATTTGACATAGGCGTGAGACGCTCATCTGCATTGTCTTGACGCAATAGTGTTCTATACTCAGCACGAGAAGTAAACATCCTATACGGCTCTTCTGTACCTTTTGTAATTAAATCATCTATAAGAACTCCTATATACGCCTCATCTCTTTTGAGCATGAAAGGATCTTTCTCATGCACTTTAAGGTGTGCATTCATACCAGCCATTAATCCTTGAGAAGCTGCTTCTTCATATCCAGTGGTTCCATTAATTTGTCCAGCAAAATACAGTCCGCTCACAAGCTTAGTTTCTAAGGTATGCTTTAACTGTGTAGGCGGAAAATAATCATACTCGATTGCATAACCAGGACGGAAGAATTTTACATTCTCAAAACCAGCGACAGACTTTAAAGCCTTAAACTGGACATCTTCTGGAAGTGATGTTGAAAATCCATTCACATAAATCTCACATGTATTCCACCCTTCTGGCTCTATAAATAATTGATGTCTATCCTTATCTGCAAAACGATTAATCTTGTCCTCAATAGACGGACAATATCTTGGCCCGAGAGATTTAATTCGACCATTAAACATAGGTGAGCGATCAAATCCTTCTCTCAAAATATCATGCACTTCTAGAGAAGTATAACTCATATGACAAGGACGCTGATGTGTAAGCGGGCTTGTTTCTTTACTATAACTAAACTTCTCTGGGACTTCATCACCTGGCTGAATAATCATCTTAGAAAAATCTAACGATCTACCATCCACTCGTGGAGGTGTACCTGTTTTCATTCTTCCAGATTCAAATCCAAACCCCGCTAGTTGTTCTGTAATTCCAGTAGCTGCTCTTTCACCTGCTCTACCTCCACCAAATTGTTTATCTCCTATGTGGATTAATCCATTTAAAAAAGTACCATTAGTTAGCACCACAGATCTTCCTCTTACTTCAATACCAAGAGAGGTTTTTACACCAACAACTTTATCATTTTCTACAATCAGACCGCTCACCATCTCTTGATAAAAATCAAGATTCTTAGTTCCCTCAAGCTTCATTCTCCACTCCTCTGCAAATCTCATTCTATCAGATTGCACACGTGGAGACCACATTGCAGGACCTTTAGATTTGTTAAGCATCTTGAATTGAATCGCTGTCTTATCAGATACGATACCGCTATATCCTCCTAGTGCATCAATCTCTCTTACTATTTGCCCTTTTGCAATTCCTCCCATAGCAGGATTACAACTCATTTGGGCAATGGTTTGTAGGTTCATAGTTATAAGAAGTGTAGAACTTCCCATATTTGCAGCAGCAGCGGCAGCCTCACAACCTGCATGGCCAGCACCTACTACTATAACATCGTATGTATCTTGAAATAGACTCATTGTTTCACGTGGAACATTAAAATATTAATATCTCTAAGAGAAGTTACGCTTTCGCGAAAGCGTTATATACATTCTTTTAAAGGCGTGCAAAGATACAGCCTTTAATTCTCTCTAACACAACTTCCCGCTGGGACAGATGTTAAACCTTGAAATAGAGCGCTGTAAGAAAATTACTACTTATCTAACTGATAAATATAAATTTTCCTTTGCTCTCATCTCCTTAGCCTCATCATCACTCTTATCTTTATAACCGCAATAGTGCAGTAGTCCATGAACCATAACACGGCTTAATTCGTCTTTAAAAGAGGTTTTAAAATCTGCAGCATTATCCTCAACACGCTCTACAGAAATATATACATCCCCACTAATTACATCTCCACTCGTGTAGTCAAAACTGATTACATCTGTAAGCGTGTCATGATTCAAATATTCAACATTGAGTTTATGCAAGTAGGCATCATCACAAAAAATGTAATTGATCTCCCCCATTTGTTTTTGCTCGGATTCTATCACAGATGTTAACCACTGAAGTAACTCTTCAGGATTTGATAATTCAAAATCATTTGTACTATTAAATTCAATCATTGTTTTTCTGGAAGTAATCTTGCACTTTACGCTTGTATTCTTCCTTAAGCGGAAGTGCATTTCTGTTTAATATTTCTGTCGTGTTAAAATACTTTTTGGCTTTTTCGAGCGCACTATTCACAGGATTTGCAAACTCCTTTACGTTGGTATTTGCTTCACGCTTATTCTCTTCACCTTGTTGCAACGTTGCCTCTTTAAGTTTAAGTAGTTCGTGCTTAAGATTAGTCATACGTTGTAACGTTTCATTATTAAAACCTTTATCTAATAATTGCTGCTCAACATCCTTCATATCTTTTACCAGCTTCTCTGCATTATCCCCAAGACCTTCCCTTTGAATAGCATCTTCTAGTTGTTGTCTTAACTTAGACTGCTCTTTATAAATTTCATAAAGAAGTCCCTGCTCATACTCATCGCTTTGTCCATCTCCATTTTCTCCACCTCCATTCTCGCCATTTCCATCACCTTTTAAATCACTATTACTCGAGCCTTTTCCTCCACCTTGACCACCTTCACCTTCGCCTTCTTTTCCTCCCTCGCCTTCAGATCCAGGTTGATCACCGCCTCCTTTTCCTTGTCCTTCTTTACCTTCAGAACCTTCACCAGATTCTCCTTCCTTACCTTCACCTTCATTTCCATCTCCGGGTTTTTTACCCTCACCCATTTTCTTATTGAGTTCTTCTTGACTCTGTATGATATCAGGCAGTTGTTCCCCACTTCCACTGCCAGAACCCATGCCCATACCCTTTCCTTTACCGGAGCCGCTACCAGACATCATTGCATTTTGCATATTATCTAACGTCTGACTAAGGAAGTCTGCTAGTTTATTAGTTCCAGTTATAACATATTGCTGGCTACTTACACCTTGCATTATTTGATTTTCGGCAAGTCTTGATAGTGCTTGATCCATGCTGTAATCAATATCGACTAAGGTCTCATTGATAATCTCATCGAGTTTAGGCTGACGCAGTGACAATGCATATAAACTATCATCTATATGTTTGAAATTTTGTTTGAGTACATTTTGCCTTCTTAATTTACGTGCGTAATTAGGATTCTTCCCATCCATCTTACGAAATTCCATCATTATAGTCTCTTCTTCAAAACTAAAAACAAGAAGATTATCTAGTATCTGGCGTAACATCTCTGCATCTTCTTCCAGACTTTCCTCACCACCCATTTGCATTTGAGACTGCATAGACTTACTCATTTGCTTCATCTTTTCTGCAGCCTTTTTCTGTTTCGCTTGAGCACTAGATTTATCCTGGGGTGTTCCGTCTTGTTGTTCTTGATCCTCTTGTTTTTCTAGTTCTTCACTAGCTCCCTCCTGCTCTTCTTTGATTTCTTCTTGTTTCTTTTCGTCACCAGGAAGGTCCATAGGTTTTTTAAGTTCTTGGTTTTCTTTTTCAAGATCCTTTAGCGCTTCCTCAAGTTTTTTGAACTCTTCGTTGAGTTCATCTTGCTTTTCCTTAGTATTTTCTTTTCCTTCCTTCTTACTTAAATCTTCTTGTTTTTTTGCGAGTTCCTCTAAGTCACGAGCAATTTGCTCGGTCTTTTTCTGAACATAATAACGCTTTGTAAGCTCAACCATTTGCTCTAGGTTGCGCTTATTATTTTTATTTTGCTTTTCAAGTTCCTCAAGCTTTTCAGAGAGTTCTTCTTTTGGCATTTTCTCTCGAAGCTCTTGTAATTCTTTTAAGAGCTTTTCATTTTCCTTTGCTTTCTTTTCTTGACGCTCTAGACGTTCCTTCAGTTTTTCTTTATCCTCATCTGTAAGCTCCTCTTCTTTTTGAAACTCGTCTAGATTCTCCTTTAACTGTTTAGAAAAATCTTTCATCATCTCCTCTTGCTGCTTCTGGCGTTTAAGAAAGCTATCAAGTTTCTTTTGATCGTTAAAACTCAGCTGCTTTTTCTCCTTCTGAGTTCGTGAGATTTCTTGTAATTCCTTCTCACTATCCTTCATCTTCTGTAGGGACTTATCAAGATTACCTATAGATTTTTGTTGTTGCTCAAGCTGTTTATTTTTAAGCTCATCATCTGTAAGTTTTACAAAACTATATATCGTGCTCTTTGTACTTTTAAAACGATGGATGGCATCATTATCAAAAACCTCAAAATAATACTCATAATTTACTCCTTCTTGTAAATCAAGATTATTAGGGAATGCATAAATAAACTGATCTACATTACCCTTTGAAATACTGATTTCGTCATACTGTTTATTATCACTCTCTGAAGGATAATAAACAATTTGTAATTTTTTAAGCCCGTAATCGTCGCTCACTTTTCCGTAGAAATAATTCTGCTGCTCGTTTACAGTATCTTTTTTTGCTTCCAAGGATATTTGAGGATACTGATCTTTTAAGACTTGTAAATTATATGCTAGATTTTCATAATTTTTCAGTTGGCTATTACTCGTACTTACTTCATAACTCGTGTTATTATAGATACGCTTTACTGCTTTGAAAACTTTTGAGGTTGTCACATTTTCGCTTAAAGCGAAAGGGATAATAGTATCCTTAAGCACAAGATCTACTCCATCCGTCTGCCTCGTACTTATATTCCAAGAAACGGTAGTTCCTTCTGGAATAATTGCATTGCCCGTATTTTTTACAGTCTCTTTTCCTTTGCGAGTATGTGCAGGATAGTTGAGTTCCATATCAAAATCCATAAGTACAGGAACCTTGAGTACCTCGATAGTATAAGGCTGGGATACGACTTTATTACCTTTAAGATTAAAGGTGATATTTTCTGTAGGCTGTTCAAATATATAGCTATACTCTCCCAGAGCAATTTGCTGTAGAAAATACACCTCATCATTAAATCTCACAGACGCCTCCTCAGGAATTATATCTCCCAGTGTGCGCACGCGCAACTCAAAATCTTTATTTTCAATAGCCTGTAAATTCTCATTGACTATATAAAAACTAAACGGTGCTGGTGGCTCATATGCCTCGTTGTAATTTACAACACGCTCATAACTTGTTGAGAAAACCTTTTCCTTCCCTGCATAGTTTGCAATGAGAAATATAACTACAGGTATAGCAGCGTATTTGAGGTACTTCTTATTTTTTGTAAAATCTATAGCTAGTCTAAAAGGGATAGGCTCAAGCTCTTCACTCTTCTGCTCTATACTTGCGAGCATTAATTCTGAGTCTGTTACTTCACTATGTAATTGCAAGGTGTTTATAAGCTTGTCGCTTACTTCTGGAAAATAATTTCCTATCAAACTAGCAGCATCCTTGTAGTTGATACCTTTTGACAATTTAAATAATCTGGCTAGTGGTACTGCTATAAACTTGATGAGTAAAGCAACCTCTACTACTATAAACGCCCAGAAAAGAACGGTTCTTCCAGCTGGACTAAGCCAGAAAAAATACTCAATGAGCAGTGTGATTAAGAAATAAAATAGACCTAGTGCAAAAAAAAATATTGCACCGCGCAGCAATTCATTAGTGTAATATTTTCTAATAAATCCCTCTAGCTTCTTCTCTATTTTTTCAAATCTATTCGTCATCTATCCTAATTCTCTTTATAGCAACCTCTAAAGTACTATTTTATTATGTTTTAAGAGGATGTCAACATTTACAAAGATATCACTGTGATCTTCATAAAAAACTTTAAACGGTATTCGTTAAGCCTTTTTAAAGGCTTAAAAGTATCTTTGCACAAAATCTAAGACTATGTCTCAAAACGTTCGGGTGCGATTTGCACCTTCACCTACTGGGCCATTGCACATCGGTGGTGTGCGTACGGCGCTTTTTAATTATTTATTTGCAAAAAAACATGGAGGTACTTTTATCCTCCGTATAGAAGATACAGATCAAAATCGCTATGTACCTGGTGCAGAAGATTATATACGTGAGAGTCTAGACTGGTGCGGTATTTCATATGACGAGGGACCTACAAAAGATGGCGGATTTGGACCTTATAGACAAAGTGAACGTAAGGATAAGTATCACGCTTTCGCGAAAGCGTTAGTCGACTCAAATAATGCTTACTATGCATTTGATACTGCCGAAAGTCTTGATGCACACAGAAAAGATCACGAAGCAAACGGCAAAACCTTTATCTATAACTGGCACAATCGCCTTAAACTAGATAACTCTCTCGTTCTATCGCAAGAGGAAACAGAGAAGCGTATAGCCGCTGGCGAAAATTATGTGATACGTTTTAAATCTCCTCAAGATGAAGTATTACAACTACGTGATGAAATACGTGGTGCTATGGAGATTGATACTAATATTCTAGATGATAAGGTGTTATTTAAATCTGACGGGATGCCTACCTATCACCTAGCAAACATAGTAGATGATCATTTAATGGAAATTACTCATGTGATACGTGGTGAAGAGTGGTTACCATCTCTAGCGTTACACGTGTTATTGTATAGAGCCTTTGGATGGGATGCACCAGTATTTGCTCACTTACCGCTTATTCTTAAGCCTGTAGGGAAAGGAAAATTAAGTAAGCGTGATGGTGATAAGCTAGGATTTCCAGTCTTTCCGCTACAATGGGAAGATCCAAAATCAAACGAAATTTCTTCTGGATACAGAGAAGACGGTTACTTTGCAGAAGCCATGGTAAACATGCTTGCCTTTTTAGGATGGAATCCTGGAACGGAACAAGAAATTTTTAGTCTAGAAGAGCTTGTAGCAGCTTTTGACTTAAAACGTGTTAATAAAGCTGGAGCAAAATTTGATCCAGAAAAGACAAAGTGGTTCCAGCAGCAGTATATGCAAGAATCTCCTGTAGCACTTATAGCAGATCAATTTATGACATTCTTAAAGGATAAGAATGTAACTACTACAGAGGAGTACACAACACACGTAGTTGATTTAATTAAAGAACGCGCCATCTTTGTAGAAGATTTATGGACATTAGGAAGTTACTTCTTTACTGCTCCAACAGAGTTTGATGAAAAGGCAGCCAAGAAAGCTTGGAAAGAAGATACGGCGGCCATCATGGAAGAGGTGAAAATTATATTATCTAGTGTATCTAACTTCACAACAATAGAAGCTCAAACAACTCTTAAGGAGTGGATTGTAGCAAAGGAATTAGGTTTTGGAAAAGTAATGCAACCTTTTAGATTATCACTTGTGGGCGCTATGCAAGGACCTGATGTTTTTGATATTGCTACCACCATTGGCAAAGAAGAAACATTACGACGTATAGGTTATGCAATTACCACACTAGGATAACTGTTATACATCACATTATTAATTAAGGCTACAAATCATTGATTTGTAGCCTTAATTTTTTACCGATAGTTCATAAATAAAATACAACTCCTGCAGTGATTAGTGATGCATTGCCTTTAAAATCTCTTGCATTGTTATCAATTACAAGGTTTTGCTCATTAAGATTATTGAGGATGTTTGTAAATCCATATTGGTACTGTAGCGTGAGCCTCACGTGTTCAAAACCACCTGTAAGTCCTAAGATACCAAAACCATTTACTCGAGATATTTCTTGTATATCACTTGCGGTAAGTGTGTTATATCCGGTTACTATATTTGTGTTTTGCCTAGAATTATCAAGCTTCATTTTGCTGTTAATTAGTAGTGCAGGTCCAATGTCTACTGCTAGATGGTTTGCAATTAAGTTATAACTGAGTAATAGATTAAGCTGCGCACCTATGATATTGTATTGAGTATCCTCACTAGTAAGTTGATCTAAAGAAGTTGTTTGAACTGTAATCGCAGTACTTAACAAATCAATCCCGTAAACCATTCCCCAGTTATTATACACATTTCCTCTAGTAGTAAAACCCGCTAGAAAACCAGCTTCTCCTTGTACATCAAAGTTCTTTGTATCTATATCCATGAATGCAACTTTACCTTGAAGGCCTATACGGTTATAATTACCGTTGTTCCTATAAGATTGAGCATACATTGTTGTGAACGTTATAAGCAGTAAAGCAAGTAGTAATAAATATTTCATAGGGGATTTTTAAAATAGGGTTACACTTAAAACAATGGCTCTAAGATATAATAACTTAAAAGGAATCAGGAAACTTTTATTTTATGTGTTACATTTTATCGATTATGGCTACTTATCTTTAAGATTACAATAATCACCATCAATAATTTTTAAAAATATCCAATATGGGACAGATTCTTTTACCAGTATTAGTAGTACTAGCCATACTTATTATCCTCTCAGGGATATTTATGGTTAAACAGCAAACCGCCGCCGTTGTGGAGCGTTTTGGAAAATTCATTGGAGTGCGTAACTCGGGACTTCAATTTAAAATCCCTGTATTTGATAAAATTGCAGGTCGTATCAATTTAAAAATACAGCAGCTTGATGTTGTTGTTGAAACTAAAACTAAAGATGACGTTTTTGTACGTCTTAAGATATCTGTACAGTTTCAAGTAGTAAAAGATAAAGTGTATGACGCATTTTATAAACTTGAAAATCCGCATGATCAGATTACTTCTTACGTATTTGACGTAGTAAGAGCGGAGGTTCCAAAAATGAAATTAGATGACGTTTTTGAGCGTAAGGATGATATTGCCATTGCAGTAAAGCGTGAGCTTAACGAAGCTATGTCTAGTTATGGTTTTGACATCATTAAAACCCTTGTAACAGACATTGATCCAGATATGCAGGTAAAGGCAGCTATGAACAGAATTAATGCAGCAGAACGCGAGAAAGTAGCTGCAGAGTTTGAAGCAGAAGCAGATCGTATCAAGATTGTAGCAAAAGCTCGTGCAGAAGCAGAGTCTAAGCGTTTACAAGGACAAGGTATTGCAGACCAGCGTAGAGAGATTGCTCGTGGTCTTGAAGAGTCTGTAGATGTTCTAAATAATGTGGGTATTAATTCTCAAGAAGCATCTGCACTTATTGTAGTTACTCAACACTATGATACATTACAGTCTATGGGTGAGCAAACTAATTCTAACCTTATCTTAATGCCTAACTCCCCACAAGCTGGTAGTAATATGCTTAATGATATGATTACTTCATTTGTAGCTTCTAATCAAATAGGAGAGCAAATGAAAAAAGATAATGAAGCAAAAGGTATTATCAATAAGAAGAAGAGAGACGCTCAAGAAGATTAATAATTACAATTAGGCTCATAAAAAACCCCAAGAACAAGCTGTTCTTGGGGTTTTATTATTTATAAAATAAGTCAGTTAAGCTTTGTATTCTCCTTCTCTATTTACTTCCTTAACACGTTTATATCCAAAAATTGTACTTAGTAATTTAGCTACCACCGCCTTTTGGAGTAATGATCCTACTAAAGTTCCTAATGAGGATACCGGAGAAAATCCAGAACTCATACCGTTTTTAGCTCCATTTACATTAAGCCTTACTTCCTCCTCACTTATTTGTCTTTTAAGTTTAAGGATTTTAAGGTCATGCTCTATTTGTTCAAAACTACTATATTCTCTCATCAGTGTTTATATTTTGAGTTGCTACGGGAGCTACTAGTGAAACATCTGGAAGTGAATCATCACTAAAGGCAAGTTTACTATATTTCTTAAGTAACATAGTTTCTAGAGGCTTTCCGGCAAAAAGAAATACCAAAAAGAAAATCACTAAGTAAATTCCTCCTACAATAAAGAATCCTGCACTCAAGCTATCTAGAGACTCCCCTATCACAATTGAAAGGCCTATAGAAAAGAACATCATTGCTATAAGACCAAAAGTTGCTCTCAAAGCTAAGTTTGCACTACTTACTAATCCTCTCATTCCATTCTTGAACAAGCTTAGTTTGTAGTATTCTGCAGTGACTTTGGCATATTCCTGCCCGTTATCTGTCAGTCCTTTTAGGTTATTTGTTAACTTTTCAAAAGCCATATCTGATTGGTTTCTTTTGGCTTATGATAATGCTTTCTCCACTTTGGCAACATTTTTATCTACTACAGCATCTTTTTGAAGTTTTGCATTTTGTACACGTAACTCAGCTAGTTTTGTTTCTAACGTTGAGATTACATCATCTGCTTTATGACTCGCTGTTGAAATAGAGTCGTTTAACTTTTCTTCAAAAGTTAACTTAGCTTTCTGAGCATTATCTGTAAGCGACTCTCTAGTTTCCTTAAGTTGCTTTACTAATTTTTCTTGCTCTTTCTTAGCTTTCTTAGAAAGATCCTTTCTCGTTTTAGTTCCTTTTTCTGGAGCATATAAAATTCCTGCTGCTGCACCTATTGCACCACCTAAAACTAACGCTAACAATGTATTACTTGACTTACTCATATGATTCTATTTTATATTAAAAATTGGTTGAGTGTAAAGATATTTTGATATGTTTCTTTTCTCCGTTAATAACCGGTTAATATCTCTTTAACCAACTCACAATCTTTGTTAAAAGTAGTCTCTTATCATCCTTAAATGAGACATTTATGCCAATAACTGTTAAAATATAGATCCTAGATATTAAAATTTAGACGCTGCTTCTTGTAATATATCGTTGCTATCTTCTTTTGCCTTTTCAACAAATGCTACTGCTCCTTCAATGTCCTTAATGGTTTTGTTTTGCGCTTTCGCGAAAGCGTACAAACTCTCAATACCCGCAATACGAGTACCCACCTTTTTTGCCGAAGTATTAAAGAATCCTTTAACCTCATCCTCTGTTAAACTCGCTGCTAACTTTTGTATATCTGCAACAGCCGCAATACGTTTATCTTCTGGTAGATTTGCAAGTTTCTTACCTAGTTTATTAATCGTACTAAGAGCTGAAGCTTTTTGCTGTTGCTGTGGTTTTGCTTGACCTTGCGTGTTACCTTGTGCTTGTTTAGGCTTCACTTTTGCCCATGAATCACGTAAACCTACCGTTCTATTAAAAATAAGGTGATCTGCTGTAGACTCCTTATCTACATTAAAATATCCCTTGCGCTGGAACTGGAATATATCACCTACCTCAACGTCTTTAAGACTTGGCTCAAGATATCCAGTGATTGTAGTAAGACTGTTAGGATTTATAAATTCCATGAAGTCTTTATCCTCATGACCATCAGGATTTTCATCACTAAATAGTCTATCAAATAAACGTACCTCTGCTTTAATAGCATGAGCAATAGAAACCCAGTGTAGTGTTCCTTTTACATTGCGCTTAGAAGCTTCTGTCCCGCTTCCAGATCTACTCTCTGGATCATAGGTACAGTGTATCTCTGTGATAACTCCGTTCTCATCTCTGATAACCTCACCACCTTTAATGATGTATGAATTCTTTAAACGTACTTCTTTATCTGTAGTAAGGCGGAAATACTTATTTCCAGCATTTTCTTTAAAATCCTCACGTTCTATGTACAACTCTCTACTAAAAGGAACTTTACGCTCTCCCGCAGCCTCATCTTCTGGATTATTCTCTGCATCTAGCCACTCCTCTTTACCTTCTGGATAGTTAGTAATCACCAGTTTTACTGGATCTAATACTGCCATTACTCTAGGAGCAATGTTATTTAAATCTTGACGAATGTGGAATTCTAATAATGCAACATCAATCACATTCTCACGCTTTGCAACTCCTACTGCATCTATAAAATTACGTATTGCTGCAGCTGTATAACCACGACGTCTCAGTCCAGAAATAGTAGGCATACGTGGGTCATCCCATCCAGAAACTACACCTTTTTCAACTAATGTGAGCAACTTACGTTTACTCATAATCGTGTAGTTAAGGTTGAGACGTGCAAACTCCCGCTGCTTAGGACGTAAATCCTCACCAGAGTATACTTGGTCTAAGAACCAATCATAAAGTTCTCTGTGAGGCTTAAACTCAAGCGAACATAAACTATGACTTACCTGTTCTATATAATCGCTCTCTCCATGCGTCCAGTCATACATAGGGTAGATACACCAGTCACTACCTGTGCGGTGGTGATCTTTGTGCAACACACGATAAATAATAGGATCACGCATTAACATGTTTACATGCGCCATATCAATTTTTGCACGTAAAATATGTTCTCCTTCCTTAAACTCACCCGCTTTCATTCTAGCAAAAAGGTCTAAGTTTTCTTCTACCGTACGATCACGGTAAGGTCCTGGCACACCAGGTTGTGTAGGTGTTCCCTTCTGCTCTGCCATTGCCTCACTAGATTGAGAATCTACATAAGCTTTTCCATCCTTAATAAGCTGGACAGTCCAATCATATAACTGCTGGAAATAATCACTTGAAAAGCACTCCTTATCCCATTGATACCCTAACCAAGAAACATCTTCCTTGATAGCATCTACATATTCTTGCTCTTCTTTTGCTGGGTTAGTATCGTCAAAACGTAAGTTTACCGGTGCCCCGTACTTCTCCCCTAGCCCAAAACTTATACAGATTGCCTTACAGTGACCTATATGTAAATACCCATTAGGTTCTGGTGGAAAGCGAAAACGCAAATCCTCCTTAGTATAGCTCCCTTTAAGGTCTTCTTCAACAATTTGTTCTAGAAAATTCAATGATTTATTATCCTCTGTCATGATGTATGATTGTAAGGGTAAAATTAATCAATTTGTAGTTGGATTTAATAAGTGTTTTCACTGATGTTTTTATTGCTTACGCGAAAACTTGAAATCATTATACAGAAGCATTCATACAAACCATTGTACTAGATAGCTCTTTTATCAAGCTTTGTATCAAAAGCTGTTGTTTATAACTGGCTTATGAGGTTTAAACTGTCGTTGTGTAACATTTTAAAAAAATAGACACTCATCTATTATAACAACAATACACTATGAAACCACTTAATTATACTTGCGTAAAATGCCAAAACCACACTTACAAAATAGGCGAAATGCGTGCTACTGGTAGTTTTCTAACAAAATTGCTCAATATGCAAACAGAAAAGTACAGCACAGTAACATGTAAAAATTGCTCATACACGGAGTTTTACAAGGCCAAAACTGGAGCACTTAGTAATATTTTTGATTTGTTTGGAGGATAAGACAAGGTTAAACCTCGTGCTTTAAAAATGCAAAATCATGTTTTGAGTTGTAACTTTGAACACTTATAAACAATACCATATCATGGGAAAAATAAGAGTAACAAACATACGTGCCTACGCCTACCACGGCTGTCTTTCTGAGGAAACTGCCATAGGATCAGACTACAGAGTAGATGTAGAGATTGAAGCAGATTTATCAAAAAGTGCGCAAACAGATAAACTTGCAGACACGGTAGACTATGTATTGCTTAACCGTATTGTAAAAGAAGAAATGGCAATTCCTTCTGCATTACTAGAAGTAGTGTGCGAGCGTATTTTAGTACGATTTTTTAAGGAAGAGGCTCTTATACAGCTAGCTACGGTTGCAGTATCAAAAGTAAATCCTCCTATAGGTGGAGATGTAGAGATGGTTACTGTAGAGCGTACTCGAGTGCAATAATACCTTTATTATCAGAAGTAAAACGAGTCAAAAATTCGTAAAAAGAATTTGTATTATTTATAAAGAAAAAAAAGAATATCTCATTTCGATATTTGTCAGTACTATTCCTATATTTGCACCCACATAAGGTGTCGTGGCCGAGTGGCTAGGCAATGGTCTGCAACACCATCTACAGCGGTTCGAATCCGCTCGACACCTCAAAAAGGAACTTCTAACGGAGTTCCTTTTTTTTTGTGCTTTATTGTAAATACTTAATTAGTGAATCGTATCTGGCTTGATTTCTGGAAGCTCTTGAAAACGTTCCATCTCTTGCTGGATATTAAACTCATCTGAAGGAACAAAACCTTTTGTTACGAGTACAAGACCACAAAAAATAAGTACAAGCCCTAATGACTTTTTTACTTTAAATATTCTACGTGGTGTCAAGTAACGCTTAAGCTGTTTTGCAAGTACTATTTTACCAATGTCTGTAATAAGATAAGCACCTATCATTCCTATAAAGAAGCCTAGTAAACGGTCACCATCATTCTCTACCGTAGGACCTACAATTATTAAGATTCCTAACCAGAAAACAAGTACCCCTATATTTATAAAATTGAGTAAAAATCCTTTTACAAAGAGTTGTACGTAACCACCTTTCTTAATTTTTGCTCTGTTAGGATCAAGTGCATCGCGCGTAGGTTTTTTAAGATAAATGGTGAGTCCGTACACGATTAATATCGCTCCTCCAAAAACATAAAGACCTGGCTGGTTACTTAGATTTTCGAGTAGTTGATAACTACTTAAGTAAGCAACTACAATAAAAACAATATCTGCAATAATAACACCTATATCAAAGGTAAGTGCAGCTCTAAAACCTTTGGTAGCCGCCGTTTCTAGTAACACAAAAAATACAGGGCCTATCAAGAACGCTAAGAAAAATCCTAGAGGTATAGCCGTGTGTAAATCTTGAAACATATAGAAAGTGCTTTACACAAAGTTAGACAAAAGCATACAGTAAAAAGAAAAGGATGCCTACGTATGTAAACATCCTTTGTATATATCTATTGATTAATAATTTAAAGTGCTTTCAAACCTGTTATAGAAGATTGCCCTAAAAATATAATGGCTTACATTATTTTAATACGTCCTCCAAAAGTACGACGACGCTTCACCTCTGCTGGATTACCATAGATTACAATATCTCCACCTGCTCTTATCGTTAGATCTGCTAGTTTACTTGCATAAGCTTCTACTTCTCCTCCTGCTTGTACAAATATCTCGGCTGTTTCTGTTTCTAGATCTCTACCTTCATAGATGCCTCCTGTGTTCACTTTTACCTTTTGTAGGGTTGCTTGACCACTTGCTTCAATTATACCTCCTGTAACGGCTCTTAAATGCGCTTCTTTTACAAGTAATCCTACTTTTACACGAGCACCTTCTTGCATTTTAATCTCAATCTTGTCTTGTTCTATGAGCTCATTTGAGGTTATTACAGCTCCTTCATTTCCATCTATTACTTGCAGGTTGTTGTAATGCACATGTACAAAGGTTTTGTTTCCGTCAAAAATGAGATCAAGATCCATTTTGATTTTTAAGGTTCCATCCTTGTTTACTACTTGTACCTGGCTTACATCTTCTCCCGTAATAATCACTTTATTTTCGGTAGACTTTACAAGGTTTACTACAATGCGATCATACACTTTTACTTCTGTAAAATCTCCTACGTCTTTTGTAACTGGATTTTGAGCAAATGCTGTTGCTGTAATTACTAGCGCTACTATGGTATATATAAATTTCATATTCATTGTTTTTGTTTGATATAGAGACCATACAATTACTAGATTGTTACAGTTTACAGCTTAATGCCTCTTCCCTTTCCATGTTCCACCATAGGTGTAACCTTCTTTATTACGATGTTTATCGCAACATGTTTCACATATAAACACCCACTCTTTGGCGTGGTTTAACCGCGCTCTAAAAGCTACAGTTATTTCTTTCTTACAAGTATGACAGATCTTTGTTTTAATATCAAATTGTTTTAAAACAGCTCTTTGTGGAATGTGTTACGCTTTCGCGAAAGCGTATTTAAAAATCTATCTTCTTCTCAATTCAAATAAATCTTTACGACGATCTCTTAGGTTCTTTACAGCTCCAAACTGATTGAGGTTACGTAATAAGTCTATATCGCAATCTGCAATAAGAATCATCTCTGTGTTAGGTGTAGCCTCTGCCTTAATCCCGTTTGCTGGAAATGAAAAGTCACAAGGAGTAAACACCATAGACTGTGCATACTGGATGTCCATGTTATGCACCTTAGGCAAGTTACCCACACTGCCTGCTATTGCCACATAACATTCATTCTCAATAGCTCTTGCTTGTGCACAGTTACGCACACGAGAGTATCCGTTTTGAGTATCTGTTAGAAAAGGAACAAAAAGAATATCCATACCATCGTCGGCAAGAATTCTACTTAGTTCTGGAAACTCAGAATCATAGCAAATAAGGATTCCTATTTTACCACAGTCTGTATCAAACGAGTGTAATTTATTACCTCCTTGCATTCCCCATACTTTTGCCTCATCTGGAGTTACATGAAGTTTTTCATAACGCTCTGTACTTCCATCTCTACGACATAAATAACCTACGTTGTATAGTAAATCATCTACCACTTCTGGCATACTGCCTGTAATGATATTGATGTTATAAGATATTGCTAACTGTGAAAAACGATTTTTAATCTCCTCTGTATGTTTTGCAAGTTCACGTATAGCTTCTGAAACTGGTAGATGGTTATTTTCTGCCATAAGCGGCGCGTTAAAGAACTCTGGAAAAAGTGCAAAATCTGATCGATAACCAGATACTGCATCTACAAAGTACTCTGCTTGCTGCATGAGTTCTTCAAGATCTTTATACAAACGCATTTGCCACTGTATTAAGCCAAGTCTTACTACCTTCTTTTGTGTAGCTGCAACAACAGATTTTTTCTCATAGTAGATGTTATTCCACTCTAGAAGTACGGCAAACTCACCTGAGTCTTCATCACCAGGTAGGTATCCTTTTAAAATCTTAGCTGGGTGAAAATCATTATTAATCTGGAAGTTTAATACCGGATCGTGGATTTCTTTACGCTTTACCTTCTCAATATATTCCTTAGGAGTTACAGAATCTGCGTGTTTGTGGTAGTTAGGAATACGACCTCCAAAAAGAATTCCCTTCAAGTTTTGCTCCTCACAAAGTTCTTTACGATAATCGTATAATCTTCTTCCTAGACGTAAACCTCTGTATTCTGTTTTAATAAAAACATCGATACCGTATAGAATATCTCCATCTGGCTTATGTGTATTAAATGTGTAGTTACCTGTGATTTCTTCATAGGTATGTACACTGTCAAAAGTAGACTCATTGAGTTTTATAGAAAGCGCACAACCTGCAAGTTTTCCATCAATTTTAATTACTACTTGACCTTCTGGAAACTTATTGATAAGTGCAGTGATTTGTTTCTCATTCCAGTACATGTCTGGCATATTAGAATATGCCTGTATCATTGCATTTTTAAGTTCTTCGTAATCGTTGAGCGTAAGATATTTAAGCTCGATATTTTCTATGGATGTTGACATGTAGTATGGTTAAGAAGAGCGATTTTTAATTCTTCTATAAGATCACAAAATTAGTGCGCTTTTTCTTAATAAATTGCTAAACTTTTAAGAATAATTAATAGCATAAAAAAACCATCACACTTTATGATAGTGTGATGGTTTAAACTTTAATATAAGTGATAAGTTACCTACTGATGCAATCCTTCCTTTACACCCACAAGTGTAAAATCAAGATGCTTCTTCACTAGATCTGCTTCTTTTACTTTTACAATTACTTCATCTCCTAGTGTAATTTGATTACCAGATTTTTGTCCTATTACAGAGTAGCTATCTTGGTCAAATTCATAGTGATCACCTTTAATATCTCTTAAGCGCACCATTCCTTCACATTTGTTTGAGATAATCTCTACATAGATTCCCCATTCTGTAACTCCAGAAATAACACCTACAAACTCTTCATCCTTATGATCTTGCATGAACTTAACTTGCATATACTTGATGCTATCTCGTTCTGAACTTGTAGCTAGCTGCTCCATTTGTGAAGAGTGCTTACATTTCTGTTCATACTCTTCTTCACTAGCAGATTTACCACCATCAAGATAATGCTGTAATAATCTATGCACCATTACATCTGGATAACGACGTATAGGCGATGTAAAGTGACTGTAATAATCAAATGCCAAACCGTAGTGACCTATGTTATCTGTAGAGTATACTGCCTTACTCATGGTGCGTATAGCAAGTGTATCTACCATGTTTTGCTCCTTCTTCCCTTGTACATCTGTAAGAAGTTGGTTTAAAGAAGAGGTCGTAGTCTTACGATCTTTTAAGTCTAATTTATAACCAAACTTGCCTATTACTTTTTCAAGAGATGCTAGTTTTTCATCATTAGGCTCATCGTGTATTCTGTATACAAATGTCTTTTTAGGAGCTTGCTTTCCTATAAATTCAGATACTTTTCTGTTTGCCAATAGCATAAACTCTTCAATGAGTTTATTTGCATCCTTAGAGGTTTTAAAATAAACGCCCTCTGGATTCATGTCATCATCAAGCTTGAATTTTACTTCTACTTTATCAAAAGAAATAGCTCCATCCTTCATGCGTTGGCGGCGCATAATCTTAGCAATTCTATCCATTTCTAATGTTGCTTCTACAAGCTCATCAGATACTTTATAGGCTTCTCCGGTAAGAGAAACTTCGGCTGGAATGAGGTTTGATCTGCTTTCTATAATTGCCTGTGCTTCTTCGTATGCAAAGCGGGCATCACTATAAGTTACCGTACGTCCGTACCAAGAATCTACTATTTTTCCAGAGTCTGCTTTCATTTCAAACACTGCAGAGAATGTATACTTCTCTTCATGAGGTCTTAATGAGCAAGCGCCATTACTCAATATTTCTGGTAACATAGGTACTACCCTATCTACAAGATATACTGATGTTGCACGCTCATAAGCTTCATCATCTAGTATCGTTCCCGGTACGAGATAATGACTTACATCTGCAATGTGAATTCCTATCTCATAATTACCATTCTCAAGTTTTTGAAAACTTAATGCATCATCAAAATCTTTTGCATCCTTAGGATCTATGGTATAAGTGAGCACATCACGCATGTCGCGACGTTTTGCAATTTCTTCTGCTTTTATAGACGTATCTATCTTATTTGCAAACTCTTCTACCTCTTCTGGAAACTCATATGGAAGTCCATATTGAGCAAGGATAGAATGTATTTCTGTATTGTGCTCTCCTGGTTTTCCTAAGACCTTTGTAATTCTTCCAAAGGGAGAATCTGCCTTATCTGGCCAGTCTTCTATAGTTACCACCACTTTATCACCATCTTCTGCCTTGCCCAGCTTTTTAAGCGGTACAAAAACATCGGTGTACATCTTGTTTGACTCAGAAGTAAGTACAAAAGCAAACTTCTTCTGAAGTTTTACTACGCCTACAAACTCTTCAGTTTTGCGCTTAATTATTTTTGTAATCTCTCCTTCATGCTTCTTGCTACGGCGCTGACGGTAAATATATACCTCTACTTCGTCACCATTTAAAGCTTTATTTAAGTGATGCGGCGGTACATAAATGTCTTGTTCGAGATCATCTACCATCACATAACCTCCACCTTTTCCAGATACATCTAGAATTCCGGTGTGGTAATTTTTATTTGAAGCAATCTTAAACTGGCCGCGTTCTTCTTCTATAATCTGCTCTTTGGCCTTAAGTTGCTGTAAGTGTTTGATAATTTGGTTGCGGCTGGATGGATCGTCTACATCAAGTTTGGCCGCTATTTGTTTGTAATTGTAGGTTTTTTGGTGATCGTCTTTTAATATTCTAACGATTCTTTCTGAGAGGTTTGATATTTTTCCTGGTCCTCTCCTTCTCTTCTTGCTATTCATCTATTTTATTTCTGTCACAAAATTAGTCCTAAAAAGCTCAACTATAGCTTTTATGTTAAAAATTTAAGGTTTAGTAACGTTTTGTATACTTTAATTTGTTTTTATACGCTTTCGCGAAAGCGTACTTTAAAGATATAATATCTAATGCAACTCTTATACCGTTTTATGCAGTCTCACAACCCTAACAAGATCTATACTAAAGTTTAACACTCTAATTTTAACAAAATATTAGTATTATCTTAATAAAATCTTAATTTTGCTGTAACGTTTTGATTTTTATTACGTCTTTAAGTAGATGACAACTATGAATACCTCCAAATTAATACATAAAAACACGATTCTGCTCCTTGCTATATTCTTAGTTGGGGTAATTGTCGCTGTGGTATATATCAATGCAGCTTTTGAAGAGGAAACAAATAGCCGTCATACAGCAGCACCTGCTACAACCAAAACAGTTTCTTACCACTCGTAAATATCATTTAAGCTTTCTTTTGAAACGAATCCTTCTTCTTTTTATAAAAGATAGAAGCATATACTCATGTCTTGAGCTTTCTAGCAAACTTCTTTTCAAGGATACAGAAAGATAAGTACCCTTTTTAAAAAGTAATTCACTCCAGGATAATACAAAATAGTCACTCCCTTTTTTCAATGAATTTACTAGAGAGACGTTTCATTTTACAGAATTCAATTTTTTAAATTTTAGATGTTATTCACATATATATATATATCATTTGTTTTCTTTTAAAATTTTAAAAAATAATGATGCTTATTATATACTGTGAATAGCGGTATAACTTTTAAGAAGGATTATTGTAAATATCACTTTTTGATAGTTGTTCACACCTTATCATACAGTTATGATATTGTTTTTCTACTGAAAACATGAGGTTTATGAATCACTGTTAACAAATGTTGATAACCATAGATTATTACAAATTGCTCATAAGTCGAGTTATCAACTTATTAAAAATCGGCTCTTTTTGTGCTCATAAAATTGATCACTATTAAACAAAGAAAAATTTGGTTCGTGTACCCTAAGTCTAGTATTGTTTTTTTAATCTTAATCTGCAAGTAGAGTTATCATTTACCGTCAAAAGTTATTGACAAACGCTATCAACAGGTATTCAAGGGTTATTAACAATAGTCTATTATTAGAACATTTAATCCCTAATTATGATAATTCACTATGTAAATATTGATTTAAATAACTACATATTAGTCACTTAACGTTATTAACAATTGTTGTGCTTTATACAATAATGTAGTTAAAACCCATCACCCACCTTATTGTTCATATAAGAAGGATATCACGTTACCACTTATTCATAAAACGAGAATGCTATTCCTTAACTTTGATGTGTAAAACAAACGTACTATGAAAATCTCTATAGGTAACGACCACGCAGGAACCAGTTATAAGAATCTTATTGTAAATTTTTTAAAAGAAGTTGGACATACCGTTAATAACTACGGTACAAACGATGATGGAAGTGTTGATTATCCAGACTTTGGACACCCTGTCGCTAGCGATGTAGAAAAGGGTGAGGCAGATTTTGGGATTGTTATTTGCGGTAGTGGTAACGGTATTGCCATGACTGTTAATAAACATCAAGGTGTAAGAGCAGCACTATGCTGGATTAAGGAAATTGCAGTGCTTGCACGTGAGCATAACAACGCAAATGTAATAGCAATTCCTGCCAGATATACCTCAGAAAATCAAGCACTAGACATGGTTAAAGCTTTTCTCGTAACAGATTTTGAAGGCGGACGCCACCAACGACGCGTAGATAAGATAGCTTGTAAATAACTTAAAAAAATTCGCTGCGCGATATACATATGGAAGAAGCTGGCATTAGTTTTATTATAAAGAAGTACGAGTTTATAAGTAGAGACGAGTTATATGACATACTACAGCTCAGATCTGAAGTTTTTGTTGTAGAACAAGACTGTGTATATCAAGATATAGATGGTAAGGATGATAAGGCCGTTCATGTTTTAGGTTATAAAAATGATGAGCTCATTGCTTACACGCGTATTTTCAAACCGGGTGCTTACTTTGAACAAGCTAGTATAGGTCGTGTTATTGTAAAAGAAAACCAGCGTAAGTTCAAGTACGGCTATGATCTTATGAACGCATCTATAGAAGCCGTGCATAAATACTACGATGAGCGCATTATAAAAATATCTGCACAGAAGTACTTAAAAAGCTTTTACAACAACTTAGGTTTTAAAGAACAAGGAGCAGAATATCTAGAAGATGGGATTCCTCACATTGTGATGATCAGAACATAAAAATAACTTATAATTATTGAGATAATTATATGGTTGAGTTACGCTTTCGCGAAAGCTAAGACGTTTAATAAAAAGCTATAATGATGACTCTCAAATTTTTTGAAACAGAGCGATTATTACTCATACCTACTACAGTAGATGATGCTCCATTATTTCTTGAATTACTCAATATGCCTAAATGGCTTGAGTTTATAGGCGATAGAAATGTACACAATCTTATAGAGGCTCAAACGTATATCAAAACAAAAGTGCTTCCACAGTACGAACGTCTTAGTTATGGCAATTATACGGTGATTAGAAAGGCTGATAACGAAAAATTAGGCTGCTGTGGTCTCTATGATAGAGAAGGTCTAGATGGTGTAGATATAGGTTTTTCTTTTTTAGGAAAATTTGAAGGAAACGGCTATGCATATGAGGCTGCAACTTGCTTAAAAAACGCCGCCTTCAATACATTTAAGATACCAAATTTAGGAGCCATCACCATGGAAAGTAACATCGCCTCCCGAAAATTACTAGAAAAAGTAGGACTTAGCTTTACAAAAAACATACAGCTAGAAAGCGAAGAACTGATGTATTATGAGCTTGAAAATACAAGATTGTAACAACTACTTCTTAGCCTTCACTTTTTTGATATAAGTCACATAAATTTCCACGCGCTTATCCTCAGAGGGATCACCACCTAGTGGAAATCTGCTTCCAAAACCTTGATAACGCATGCGTTTTTTTGCAACTCCTTGATCTGCTAGATAATCATAAATGAACTTTGCTCTTGCTTCAGAGAGATTGCGCTTGCCTGTTTTAAGATTGATACCATCGCGACCATGATCTACACAACACACATGACCTTGAATCTTAAATATGATTTCTGGATGTTCTTTTAAGTATTTGGCTAGCTTTTTTAGATCATTGTATGACTTCCCGTGTATGTAGCTATAGTTGGTTTTAAAAAGAATATTCTTAAGTAAAATACGATCTCCTTTAGCTATCGTATCTTCCTCGTAGTTTTTATAGCGATCTATTTTGGTCGTGATTTCTTCAGCCACTTCTACTTCTTCTGGAGTAGTCTTGCGGGCTTGTTTTAGAGAAACGATAATCTCTACTTTTCGATTAAGTTTACGTTGTATCTCGCTTCCCGCATCATCTAATCTGGTGAGTAAAAGCTCTCCCTTTCCATCAGAATTTTTGATAATTGTGTCTGCAACACCTTGCAACATAAAAATGTCCTTAATGGTATTTGCGCGATCTTGCGAGAGACGTTTATTATAGGCATCTGTGCCACGATCATCACAATAGCCATAAATAGATATATCTTCTATTTTATCCTTAGGCAGCGATGCGATAAAGCGATTCAAAGACGCTAACTCCGTTTTAATAAGCGCCGATTTATCGGTATCAAAAAAGGTTTCATGAGTGCGATCTACTTGCGCACTTGCAGAAAGTACACAGAGGTAACATGCAATATGTAACGCAAGGAACTTAATAATTTAAAATCTTACTATAGCGCTTACTATCATTAAGTACAGTAGTCGCTTCTTTAATTTCTGTATTGTTAATAAGCTGGTATTCATACAGTCCATCACGATAGAAATATCGTTTTACAATCTCATCAATCAGTAAATTTTGAATCTCCTCTTGACGCTCATCTATTGCTTTCTCTTTAGCTTGTGCAATAGCATTGTCTAGTTGTGAGTATGCAGCTTGTACTTCTTTTTTAAGATCATCCTTCTCTGCTTGAAGAAGCGCTTTTGCAAATGCTTTTTCAGTCTCGGTCTCATAGTTGAAACCTGTACGTGTCAAGAAGTTTTTAAAATCATTAAAATCTGCTTGAGACCATGAGAATTCGCTCATATCGCTGTACTGATGCTTGTAATAATAATCTGTAGCATATTCAAAAATGGCGTTATCCTTGAGTAGCGCCGTAGTTACGGGACTAAGCTTTGCAGATGATACTTGAATGTCTGGTAGTACACCACCACCATCAAAAACCTTACGGCCGTTCTTAGTTTTAAACTCGTTATAATCTTCAGAATTCGTACGCACGGCATTACCATCATTATCACGATTCCAGTAGTCTAATGCTTGTATACAACGTCCAGAAGGCGTGTAATAGCGAGATATTGTAATCTTTACAGAAGTTCCATACGTAAGTGGCTTAGGACGCTGTACAAGGCCTTTCCCAAAGGTTCTAGCACCCACTACCACTGCCCTATCATAATCTTGTAAACCGCCTGATACAATCTCAGATGCAGAGGCAGATCTACCGTTTACGAGCACCACTAGTGGTATTTCAATATCCACTGGTTCTTGCTGGGTTACATAGGTTTTATTATACTTTTTTACAACAGACTTTGTCGTAGTAATAAGTGAGCCCTTAGGTAAAAAGAGATTACAGATATTGATAGCTTCACTTAGTAACCCACCACCATTACCACGTAGATCTAGAATGATTTTTTTTGCCCCATCCGTCTTTAAACTTACGAGTGCATCCTTCACTTGGCTTGATGCTTTTTTACTAAAAGTAGTAAGTACGATATACCCAGTATCTCCATCAATTAATTTTGAAAACGGAACCGCATCAATCTCTACAGAAGAGCGTTTTATCGTAGTGGTATTCGTTTTTCCTTGACGTTCATAAGTGATTATTACTTCACTGTTAGGAGCTCCTTTTAATAAATCTCCAGCATCTCCGTCCATATCTGCAACGGTGATATCTCCTATTTTAAGGATATTGTCACCCGCTTTTAATCCTGCTTTATCTGCTGGATATCCTTTGCGAGGCTCAACAATGGTCATTTTATTAGCTACATTTCTTACCGTTGCTCCTATTCCAGAGTAATCTCCAGAGCGATTAATTTTGGCGTCCTCAACCTCTTGCTCAGTCCAGTATTTAGTATAAGGATCAAGATCTGCAAGCATCCCTTCTATCGCACTATCCATCAATTCTGCAGGGTTAGTCTCATCTACATAATTCATGTTAAGCTCCTTAAAAAGCTCTGTAAAAATTTCGATTTGCTTTGCAATTTCAAAAAAGTCACTTTTAAAACTTACCGTTCCTATACCAATCGCAACCGCAATGATGGGGATGAATATTTTCTTTTTCATAATCTTTTATATCTGTAGTAGACCGTAGTTGTGAGTATAACGCTTTCGCGAAAGTGTACGTATATTATTTACTTTTCTTTTTTATCCAGCGACGCACAAAAAACGTGCTTACACTTAACAAGATAAGAAATGGCCAAAGATGCAACAAACCTAAAAAGAATACCGAAACACCGTTCCAGCCACTTTTAAGGGCATTCATCATTTTTGAGCCATAGGAGTTTGTGACCTTAGTCGCCACCTCGTTCTTATAAAAATGGATGTGTAGAGTGCTTAGTGAGACTTGGCTTTGTAGGTATTTAAGTCTTCCTTGTTTTGCTTCTATTTCTTCTCTTATTTCTGCAAGTTCGCCTTCTATCTCTAGCATTTCTTTGACATTTTTTGCCTTAGATAGTAAGTTAATGTAACGATCTTCTAGCGCTCGCTTTGCCTTAAGGCGGGCGTTGAGGTCTACAAATTCTTCGGTAACGTCTTTTTGAGAGATGGTCTTCTCATCAAAATATACGACACCTTTTGAAATCTCGTCAAGTGCCATCTGGAAGTTACGAGTAGGAACACGTACGGTAAGATTTTGAAAAACACCGCCGTAACTTTCTTTACCAGAATTATCATTCTGTATATATCCTTCAGTCTTTTTAATAATATTGAGAATATGTGCATGGGTGGCCGCCATATTCGGAGTTTCAAAACGTAGATTTCCTGTTTTGATAATTTTTTGTGCAGTGGCTTGAGTATCTGGAGCAGTTTCTTCAAGTACTATTTCATCAAGCTCCATATCGTCATAAGCCTCGTAAGCTAGTCCTGGTTCGCTGGTGCTAGAAGTACCTTTATTAGCATTCTCACATGAAAGAATAAGTAAAAAACTAAGAAGTAGTAGGAGCTGTCGCATCGTTAAAACGTTTTATAAGTTTGACCATTGCCTTATGAAGAACTGCTTGCGGGACTTCCTCTTGGCCTGTATATAAAATAAGCATCGCAAATGTCGTGCCTTTTGTATCTATAAGGTCTTTATGTAAACGATATGACTCTCGCATTAAACGTTTTATGCGATTACGAGAAACAGCCAACTTAAAATTACGTTTGGATACAGAGACTCCAGCTTGTACCATGTAAGCATCAGTAGATAGTGGGGTCTCTATATAAACCATCCTAAGCGGAAAAGACTTGACAGACCTTCCCTCAATAAAAAGGGTGTCTATCAGTTTTTTAGACTTTAATTTTTCGGCTTTTGGGTAGGTATGTGGCATTGCTGGCAAAGATAGTAGAATTGAAATAGGTTGTGTGGTAGTATTACGCTTTCGCGAAAGCAAAAAAGCACATAAAATTATGGATAAAATACGTTTAATAGGAATATATCCATAAATTTGTAGCGTGAACGAACTACAACCTCATAAAGTAAAAAGAGCCAAAGAAGATTATGCAGGTAATCGGTCTGTGCAAACTGGTTTTCCCAGTCCTGCAACGCACTATCGCGAGCCTATGATTGATCTCAATAAAGAGCTCAGTTCTTCTCGAGATGCGACATTCTTTGTACGCGTCAAAGGGGATACATGGAAGGAGTACAATATTCTAGACCAAGACGTTTTAATTATAGACAGAGCTTTGAATCCTAGTCAGGGCAAACTTGCTTTGGTAGTAACTCCAGACGGTTTTGATGTACAGAGAATCAACACCAATAAAACGGTAGAACTCTGGGGAATGATAAGCTACATAATTCACAAGGCGCTATGATTGCGATGGTAGATTGTAATAGCTTCTACGCCTCGTGCGAGCAAGTATTTCGTCCAGATTTGCGAGGAAGACCAGTGGCTGTACTGAGCAATAATGATGGTTGTATTATCGCAAAAAATAAAGAAGCAAAAGCGCTCACACACATTCCTTATCGCGATCCGCTATTTAAAATCAAGGGACTGCTTGCGCAAAATGATGTGACTCTATTTTCATCTAATTATACGCTGTACGGCGATATGTCTGATCGCGTGATGAATGTGCTCAGGGACTTCTCACCAGCCGTTGAGGTGTATAGTATAGACGAGTCATTTGTAGACCTATCTGGTATTACCCATGTTAACCTTGAAACGTATGGGCACCAAATAAAAGATACCGTTGTGCGAAGCACAGGAGTGCCAGTAGGCGTGGGAATTGCACCTACTAAAGTCCTTGCAAAACTTGCCAATAGAATCTCAAAGAAGATAGCACGCTTTAATTACGTCTTTGTCATGGACACCGAAGAACGCCGTATAGAATGCCTCAAATGGGCCGAAACAAAAGATGTCTGGGGACTTGGTAAAAAGCATGTAGAACGCCTGGCAAATGTAGGTGTTTTCACAGCTTATGATTTTACACAATTGCCGCTAGCGTGGGTACGCAAAGAAATGACGGTAATAGGGGAGCGGCTCTGGCGCGAACTCAATGGAGAATCATGTATTCCTTTTGATACGCTTCCGCGAAAGAAAAAAGCAATAGGTACCGCAAAGTCCTTTGGAAAAAAATTGGATAATCTTCCTCAAATTGAGGAGGCTTGTGCTTACTACATAAGTGAAGTAAGCGAGGTGCTACGGTTCCAGAAATGTTGTTGTACACAGCTGCGCATATATCTTACTACAAACTACCACAGCACAAATGACGTGCAACATGCAGATAAGACCATTGTCACTTTATCTGTACCTACAAATGATACTTTCTTGCTTATTGTAGAAGCAAAAAAAGCATTGAAGCGAATCTACAAGCCAGGATTTAAGTATAAAAAAGTAGGAGTAGACCTTTTAAATCTCATCCCAGAGGAGCAAGTTCAAGGAAACCTGTTTATGCCCGAAGCAACAGGAGATAAACGTCTCATAAAAGCCTTTGATGCTATTAATAACCGCTACGGGAAGTCTACCGTTTCTGCGGGATTATCCGGAACCACAAAAAGTAACAAGGAATGGGAACTCATCAAAGAAGAGCGTAGCCCAAGATATACCACGCAATGGGATAGTTTGCTGGAGATAGGGGAATAAAAAAACCAACCCGCAATGGGTTGGTTTATAATATTATATTCTTAAAAGAGTTCCTTACTCTTTCTCCCAAACGTTATCTGTTTGATCAATATCTGCCATCATTGATGTAGGATCTATCTTCATCATTTTTACCTCACTTAGTGGTGCATCAATGGTGAATGTATATGTAGGGTTTGTCCAAGGCCAGTCTGCTAGTTGTTCACGAGTGATGTTTGGTGTTGGGTTTGGCTTTTCGGCGCGCATCATACGTAGTGGCATGTAGTATGATTTTTGAGAACCATCTGCCATATCTACATAAAAATCTATAGGCATCGGCATGAGTCCTTTTCGCGTAAGCGTAACCTTAGTTTTATTACCATCTGCTTCTACACTTGTGATACCATAATCAATAGTGTTTGTAGTCTGTGCCCAGTCCATTAAGTACCAGTCTAGCTCCATTCCAGAAACTTTTTCTGCAGTACGTTTAATGTCGTTAGGTGTAGGGTGCTTGAAAGAAAAATCATCAAAGTATTTTCTAAGCGTTTTCTTAAGATTGTCTTCACCAATAACGTATCCTAACTGTGCAAGAAATACTGCTCCTTTGCTGTATGCAGCGATGCTGTAAGGCATGTTCTCGTTATAACGATCTGCGTGCGTTGTTTGTGGTTGTTCTTTACCGCTTTTAACGAGGTAATAGTAGCCTCTGTACGACCCAGAAAGCGGATTAGGATTATCACCTCCTGTAAGTTCATTTTCGGCAAGAGAAGAGATATATGATGTAAATCCTTCATCCATCCACTCGTGCTTTGCTTCGTTACTTGCTAGTAAGAACTGGAACCAAGTGTGCGCCATCTCATGTGCAGTCACGCCAAATAGGCTTCCAAACTTGCGCTCACCAGTAATAAGTGTGCTCATCGCATACTCCATACCACCATCACCACCTTGTATCACAGAGTACTGCTTGTATGGATAGGTACCTACGTGCTTATTATAAAAGGCAAGTAAGTCTGCCGTCATAGGCTGGAGTTTTTTCCAATTTTCTTTGATAGACTCTTTATTTTTATAGAAAAAGTGAAGTTCTGTATCATTTTCTCCCATGATCATGTCGTGCACATAATCAGGATCTGCAGCCCAAGTAAAGTCATGTACGTTAGGTGCTTTAAAGTGCCATTGTAATTTACCACGCTTTGCATTTTTACCTGGCTTCATAGAAGTTCCTGCATACCCATGACCCATATCTTCTGGATCTTGCAAATATCCTGTACCACCTACTGTATAGTTCTCATCAATATTGATTTTTACATCAAAATCTCCCCATACTCCGTGAAACTCACGGGCGATATAAGGATCTGCGTGCCATCCTTCAAAATCATATTCGGCCATTTTTGGGTACCACTGTGTCATAGATAGTGCAACGCCTTCCTTGTTGTTACGACCACTACGGCGTATCTGTACAGGTACTTGACCTTTAAATTCCATCTCAAAAGTAGTAGTTGCTCCTGGTGCAATAGGAGTTGCAAGTTGTACTTCAAGTACCGTTCCCGCTACTTCGTAAGTTAACTTCTTACCATCTTGGGTAAGGCTATTTACTTTGATAAACCCAATCTCATCTGGAGCTAGCTTACTGATACGATCTTTTACACGACCATCTGGATCTGCAATATTGCGTGAGCGCACGTCCATCTCGCTTCCTGGTTGGAACGCGTTAAAATATAAGTGATAAAAAACACGGTCTAGTGTCTCAGGAGAGTTGTTTGTGTACTCTAGCTTTTGTGTACCATCATATTGATAGTTTTTTACATTCATGTCGATTTCCATTTCGTAATCGACGTGCTGTTGCCAGTAAGAGGTGTTGTTTTGTGCATACGCTTTCGCGAAAGCGAACAACGATACTATCACCAGTAATTTGTAAGCGTTTTTCATTATAGATTGATTTAAAGTTAAAATCCCAAACTCCGTTATTGAGGAGGTTGGGATTTTGAGAAATTACTAAAATTATTTTTGTAGTTCTGCTAGTTTAAAGGCGTTGTACATATTTACCATTTCGCCAGATTTTGATACTTCATTAAAGCGTGCTTGCTTTTCTGTATCTCCACCTAGAATTACCGAAGTATTAGTAGTAAGACCACTCTTCATGATAATGTTTTTAACCTCGTTTGCAGAAAGCTTAGGGTAGTAGCTACGTAACATTGCAGCAACTCCAGCTGTGTTAGGCGCAGCCATAGACGTACCGCCTAGATACTCATATGTGTCTTCTGGTGTAGTAGAGTAAATATCTACTCCAGGAGCAAATACATCTACATTAGATTTCCCATAGTTTGAGAAGTTTGCAAGTAACTGGCTTCCATACTTAGGTGCTAGAGCGCCTATCGTTAAGAAAGTATCTGCCATTTCTGTTACGTTATCTAATTGATCATTAGGATACACACGGTTTGCTGGATCATCAAGAGATAACCCTTCATTACCTGCAGCATTTACGATAAGCACATCATTTTTGGCAGCATACTTTATTGCATCATATACCCACTCAGGATTCTGTGCGTAGTATTTTCCAAAAGAGGTATTAATCACCTTTGCACCATTATCTACAGCGTAGCGTATCGCAAGTGCGATATCTTTATCATACTCATCTCCATCTGGCACAGCGCGTACTGCCATAATCTTAATGTTGCTATTTGCAACACCATTCATTCCTTTACCGTTGTTACGTGTTGCAGCAATGATTCCTGCTACGTGCGTACCGTGCTTTGCACCGTCTGGCTCAGGTCCATATACATTATTATTACCGTATTTTGTGTCTGTAATATCGTAAGGATTGTCGCCTAGCACTTTTCTAAAATCGGCTGTTTTATTATAGTTTGCTTCTAGCTGACCAGTAAAGTATTCAACACCTTCATCTATGTTTTTCATAAAGTCAGGAATACTCTCTGTGTACTGAAACATTTGAGTAATAAACCCAATGTGGTTCTGCATCTCGGCAGAAGGGTTTTTAATAGTTGCAAGATCTGCTTGCGTGTAATCTTCTTTTCCTAATGCTTTTACTATCGCAGGATGTGAAGATTTAAGCTGGCTAGCAATTTGCTCGTATTGTGTTTTTTGACGCTGTGCACCTGCAACTTTCTCGTCATACTCAGCTTTTGCTTTTTGGTATTGTAAGAAGATATCTTTTTGAGACGCAGGAATAGTTGCTAGTGTTTTACCAGCAAACTCACTTTCAAAACGTTTGATGATACGTACAAATTCAAGTTGCTCTGCACCTACATCACCTAGAAAATTCCAGCCATGTATGTCATCTATATATCCATTGTTATCATCATCCTTACCGTTACCAGCAATCTCTTTTGGATTCGTCCAGATGCGACCTTTAAGATCTTCATGGTTAATGTCAATACCAGAATCTATCACAGCAACAATTACTTGCTGTCCAGACTTACCAGGAAGAATTTCGGCATACGTGCGATCTACGCTCATGCCTGGGATGGTATCAGTTCTAAGATCTCTTGAGCTCCATGCTTGTTTCTCACTTTCTGTAAGTGCAGAAACTTTGAGAGGGTTGCTATCTACATTTTCTACGGGTACAGTTACCAGTGCAGATGGAGTCTCACAAGAGGCTAAAAAAGTGGCAGCCATTGCTGCAATCACAAGAGATTTTGTGTGTTGTAAATTCATCATATTAGTTAAATAAGTCTTTAAAGGTATAAATTTCATTTGCACGCACGCCTTTCTCGGTGTGCTGTACGGTAATAATTTCATTGTGAGCATCGTGCTCTAGCCATAGATAGTAATTATTATCTGCAGCGATATTTAAGAATTGTTCTTTCTCGCTTATAGAAAGTAGCGGTCTTGTATCATAACCTGTCACATAAGGAATAGGTAAATGCCCTAAAGTAGGGAGCAGATCTGCCATGAAAACAATGGTCTTACCTTGATACTCAATATGTGGTAGCATTTGTTTTTCTGTATGACCATCTGCAAAGAGAATACCAAAGTTGAGTTCGCTATTTTTTTGAAAAGCCTGTTCTCCTCGTTCTATAAAGTGAAGCTGTCCACTTTCTTGCATAGGGATGAGGTTTTCCTTTAAGAAACTAGCTTTCTCTCGATTGTTTGGCTCAACAGCCCATTGCCAGTGATTTTCATTGGTCCAGAATTTCGCATTTTTAAATGCAGGTTCATAACCTGTTCGGTCTTTATTCCACTGGATGGCTCCACCTACGTGATCAAAATGTAGGTGCGTCATAAATACGTCTGTAATGTCATCACGGTGAAAACCATATTGAGCAAGTGATGCATCTATAGAGTGGTCTCCCCACTGATGGTAATAGCCAAAAAACTTTTCAGATTGCTTATCACCCATTCCATTATCAATGAGGATAAGTCTGTTGCCATCCTCTATAAGCATACATCTAGCGGCGATATCTATAAGATTATTAGCATCTGCAGGGTTTGTTCGGCTCCAGATAGTCTTTGGAACAACGCCAAACATGGCACCACCATCTAACTTAAAATTTCCGGCTTCAATGGGATATATTTTCATAAATAAGGTTGCATCTAAGTGGGATTACTACAGTTACGCTTTCGCGAAAGCGTGAAAAATGTAAAAAAAGAGTACTATTCCCAAAAACAAAATCTCTGCAAAATACCAAAAAGGCGCTTTTTAAACGGTTGGCACCCCTAGTTTTTAACAAAGAATTGTAACTTCACAACGACCGCCAAAAACGGAAAAACACTAATATCGCATCAAAACAGAATTACCATGTTAGAACTCGCTGGAATCATTATTTTAGGAATCATTGCACAATGGGCCGCATGGCGTTTAAAATTACCAGCAATTTTACCATTATTACTCATAGGTCTCTTTGTAGGACCTGTATCTACTTTAATCTCTGAAGATGGTACAAAATGGATAGAACCTATATGGAATGGGGAAGAAGGACTTTTTCCAGGAGAGAGTTTGTATTGGTTTGTATCGCTTGCTATATCTATTATCCTTTTTGAAGGCGGACTAACTCTCAAACGTGATGAAATTAAGAATGTAGGCCCAGTAATTACAAAGCTTATTTCCATAGGAAGCCTTGTAACATTTTTAGGAGCAGGATTTGCTGCCTACTGGATATTTGGACTTAGTCTTCAGATCTCTTTATTATTCTCAGGACTTATCATTGTAACAGGTCCTACCGTGATATCGCCTATTTTAAGAAACGTGCCGGTAAAGCGAGATATCTCTACAGTACTTAAATGGGAAGGGATTCTTATAGATCCTATAGGAGCACTTGTGGCAGTATTAATGTATGAGTTTATCTCTGTAGGAGAAGGGGCAGCTTTTACTAAGACGGCCTTAGTGGAGTTTGGTAAAATTGTACTTTTTGGAAGTACGTTTGGGTTTACGTTTGCTCATGCGCTGGCTTTTATTATCAAAAAGAAGCTTGTACCACATTATTTAATGAATGTATTTACACTAGCCGCAGTACTAGGTGTGTTTGTAATGTCAGACCAGTTTGCTCACGAGTCTGGACTACTTGCAGTAGTAGTGATGGGGATGGTGCTAGGAAATATAAACCTTCCTAATATTAAGGAACTACTATACTTTAAAGAGTCATTGAGTGTCTTACTTATCTCTGTACTGTTTATTTTGCTATCGGCAAATATGAATCTTGTAGATCTTGAGTTATTATATCGCTGGGAGACACTAGCGTTATTCCTTGTAGTGGTATTTGTGATACGACCTATAGGCGTCTTTTTGAGTACTTGGGGATCAGACTTACAGACGAATGCCAAGCTGTTTATTTCATGGGTAGGACCACGAGGAATTGTAGCAGCAGGTATTGCTTCACTTTTTGGGTCTAAGTTGTTAATAAAAGGAGAACCAGGAGCAGAGTACATCACACCATTGGTATTTATGATTGTACTGGGTACCGTATTATTGAATGCAACTACTGCACGATTATTTGCAAAGATGGTGGGCGTATTTCTTACTAAATCTGAGGGTATTCTTATTGTAGGAGCATCAGAAATGCCACGATTAATAGCCAAATATCTTCAAAAAAATGGTCGTCACGTAGTTCTTCTTGATAGTAATTCTAATCATATACGTACAGCAAAAGAAGCTGGGCTCATGGCGCTAGAAGCAAATGTTTATGCAGATGATCTTACAGATGACGTTGAGCTTAGTGACATAGGATATTTAATGTCATTAACAGGAAACAGCGATATTAATAAGTATGCGATTAACCGTTTTAGAAAGCAGTTTGGAGAAAATGGAGCTTACCGTCTTATCTCTAAGAGAGAGATGGATAACATCGCACAACTACCTAAAGAAGGATTATTCTCTGCAACAGATGACTTTTTTAATATGACAGATGTTACGAGACAGTATCCTACAATCAATGAGGTCGCCGTATCCTCAAAAGAGGAGTACATGGCTATAGGAAAACTTGTAGCAGAAGATAAAAATATGATTCCGCTATTTGTAAAAAAGAAAAACAATACTCTTGAAATTATAAGCTCATTTATGCAAGATGTAGATGTCAAATCTTTTGAGGGAAGCCACTTAATTTACTTAGGAAAACCTATAGAAGAAGAAACCCTTGCGAAAATTGCTGAGGCAGGAGAGCCAGTATCAAACTCAGATGATGAGGTGATTGTACCTATAGGGGAATAATCAGGTTTATTCTAATAATCGATTATAGTACTTTTTCTTGTAAAAGAAGACTAGCATTCCTGCTCTAAAAAGCATCCATACAATAAAGGCGAGCCAGATACCTATCACACCCCATCCTAAGTATTTGCTCAAATAAAGCACAGGTACAAAACCAACAAAGGTCGCTAGCAGTAGGGTGTTGCGTAGCCATGCCATTTCACCAAGACCTTTGAAAATTGCATCTAGTGTGAATGCTACAGCATTAATAGGCTGCATAATAATCACCATAAAAAACACTCCGTAAAATACAGAGAGTACCGTTTCCTCATTGCTAAAAAGAAGACCTAGCGGTTTGTATAAAATGGTACAAACAAGAATTAACACAGCCGAAACAACGAGATTATAGCGAACGACTTTTTTAGTTAATTGCCACAAATTTGAATAGTCCTTTGCGCCAAGTAAACGGCCACTTAGTAGGTTACCCGCAGCACCATAACCATCGATAAAAAATGCTGTAAATAGCCAGATATTTGCAGCGATAGTATGTGCCGCTACAGTTTCATCACTTATCGCGGTTGCTTCTCTCACGGCCAAAACTAAGGCTACATTGAGAGAAAAAGATCTTACAAATAAATTAAGGCTCATGGAGATTAATCTTTTTATTTCTGGATGTAAGGGTAGTTTAAGCTTGAGAGAAACCTCTGTTTTTACTAGTAAAAGTATGAGCGCCATAATAGCCATAACAGCCTGCGCAATTAAACTAGCCCACGCAGCTCCTTTTACGCCTAGAGGTTCGATTATTCCTTCTACACCATACACTAGTACAATGTCTAGAGCTATATTTAAAGAAGCACCAATGATGGCAACAATCATAGGCCAAAAAGTATTTTGTAATCCTCTAAAAATCCCAAAAACAGCAAACGTAAATAAAGTGAGCGGGAAGCCCCAGACTCTAATATTATAGTAATCTATACTTAGAGAGAGTACTAAACCTTTTGCATTGAGTAGTGTAAAAATTTCGGCTACAAAGAAATAGGTGCTGGCAAGTACAACGATGCTCAAGATGATATTAAAGTAAATGGCTTGTGCGGGGAGAACCTTAATATCCTCTAGTTTACCTGCACCTAGATTTTGAGATATAATGGTAGATATCGCACTACGGGTTTGACCTAAAATCCATATAAGCATAGATAAAAAAGAACCGACAATGCCTACTGCAGCAAGAGACTCAACGCTATTTTCTGCCATATTACCCACTACGGCGGCATCTGTACTAGACAGTATAGGCTCTGCAATACCAGCAATAAGTGCAGGAATGGCAAGCTGTTGTATGCGCTTGAATGAAATATCTATATTGCTTGTGAAGGTATTGATAGGATAGTTTTTTAAATAGAAAGATCAATAAAATGTAAAACTACAGACTAATAAAATGATAATCCACCTCTAGAGAACTCTTTCGTAGCAGTAAAATGGGTGCTCACTTTGTTTCGGAAAATAGATACTCCCTAGTTTCTTATAACCTCGAGCTTCATAGAACTTTTGATTACGTTTATTTTGAGAAAAAGTATCGAGACGTATGGAAGGCGCCGAGTGCGCTTTCGCGAAAGCGTATGCAAAATCCATTAGTTTACGAGCATTTCCTTCTCCTTGATGGTCTGGATGTACGGCAAGCCTATGGATGTACAAATTATTTTTTGAAGGCGTGAGCCAGTTAATATCAAGATACTCATCATCCATTAATGTTGATAAGACTATGGTACCTATAATGCGATTATTCTCTTTGAGAAGAAAGAGCTCATCACGAGCAATATCTTGCTCAAAAGCAGTGGCGGTGGGGTAATGCTCATTCCACTGAAAAATATTCCTTGAGATCATTTCTTGTGCACAGGCACGAGTAAGTGAAAGGATTTCAGGGATTTCTGATTTTTTTGCAGGTACAATCACAGATTAAAAAGTATTTTTGTGTTAATAGGTAAAAATACAAGTTACAGTATGAAAAATATTCTCGTTCCCATAGGTTCTTCAGATAGCGCTTTTAATACGCTTCAATATGCAATAGATCTTGCACAAGAGATTGATGCAAATGTGTATGCGATATCAGTCTTTCAAGAGTTTTCTAAAGCAGGTAGTGCTTCAAAGCTAAATACCGTTATTAAAGAAGAGTCAGAAAGTAGGCTTGAGAAGGTTGTAAATGGAGTAGATCATAAAGGAGTATCTGTAGTTGCTCACCCTATAAAAGGAGGTGTGATAGAAGGCGTAGAGCGCTTCAATAGGCACGTTCCTGTAGATCTTATGGTGTTGTCACCACGTAGTAACTCTGTGCGTGATGAGGTGTATCTGGGTAACATGACAGGGAAGCTTGTAAAAGGAACTGATATTGCTGTTTTAGTTGTTCCGGAACAAGAGAAATTTAAAGAACCTGCAAATATCTTAATGGCTTTTAAAAATGGAAATTTTGATAAAAAGCGTCATTTAGACCCATTGAGAAAGCTTCAGAAACATTTTGGGACAGAACTTCACTTACTGCACGTGGAAACTCCAGAGTCTGACGAAGCTATGAAAGAAGTATCTCAGGATCTTAAAAAAATGAGCGCGTCTTATAAAACCACAACAAATGCAACTACTTATCAAGGAGTGCTAGAACACTTCCAGTCTGTAGAGCCAGATATGTTATGTGTTGTGCGTAGAAAGCGTGGTTTCTTTAAGAAACTATGGGAGAAAAATGTTGTACTAAAGAAAGAGTTTTTTACCACAAAACCTCTTCTTATTTTAAGAGTACAATAATATAGATTATGATGGGGGATTAGCTCATTTGGCTAGAGCGCTTGCCTGGCAGGCAAGAGGCGACCGGTTCGAATCCGGTATTCTCCACCAGTACTCAAAGGGCTTCAAGGGTTTTCAACTCTTGAAGCTTTTTTCATTTGCACGCAATTTGCACGCAAAATGGGCTTTTAAGAATATTAATTAATATTTGATCCATTTTGGTGTAAAACAAGATCTTCACTGCTTTTTATATCTTTTCTAGATTACTTCGAAGAATATAAGCAATGTTTAGATCCCTATAATCTCTATAGTAAAACATAACCTTCCGTTAAACAATTGAAATAATTAAAAATTATACCTAGCTTTACAATAAATGAAACTATTTCTTCACAAATCAATGGCAATCTTTATGGCTTGCGTGGTGCTCGTAACCACGACGTCATTCACCGTGGATATGCACTATTGTGGGGAAAACTTGGTCGATTTCAGTTTATTCTCAAAGGCTGAAGGTTGTGGAATGGAAAAAGCGCAACCCGTAAAAAGTTGTGAGAATCCTAAAATGACTGAAAAATCCTGTTGTTCTGATGAACAAATAGTCAAGGAAGGCAAGGACGACCTTAAAATATTTTTTGATACCCTTTCATTTGAGCAGCAAACGTTCATCGCTGTTTTTACCTATTCTTATATAAACCTTTTTGAAGGAACCGAATCTGAGGAAGTTCCTTTTGAAGATTACCCGCGACCCTTTGTCAAACGGGATGTGCAAGTGCTGCACCAGACTTTCTTAATTTGATTTGTTAGATTTTTAGAATGAAGCCCAACAGCTACGCTGTCGTGGGCTAAAACTCGTGTTTGCCATTTTATGCAACACGCAATTCCAATTATCTAATAATCAAATGCTATGCTGAATAAGAGCATTAAATTTCTCATAGAAAACAAACTTGTTGCCGTTCTACTGCTCGCCCTATTTGTGGGTTGGGGCGTGGTCAATGCGCCTTTTAATTGGGAAACTGGCTTTTTGCCAACAGACCCAGTTGCCGTGGATGCCATACCTGATATTGGCGAAAACCAACAGATTGTTTTTACCAAGTGGCAAGGTCGCTCGCCACAGGATATCGAAGACCAAATTACATATCCACTTACCACTTCCCTTCTGGGTATTCCAGGCGTGAAAACCATCCGTAGTTCGTCTATGTTCGGATTTTCGAGCATCTATATCATTTTTGAAGAAGACATTGAGTTCTATTGGTCACGCAGTCGCATACTTGAAAAGCTGAACTCACTACCAGCAAACCTTTTACCCGATGGTGTCAACCCATCATTAGGTCCAGATGCCACAGGTTTGGGACAGATATTTTGGTACACGTTGGAAGGTCGTGATAAAGATGACAACGTAACTGGTGGTTGGGATTTACAGGAATTGCGTAGCATACAAGATTATTATGTGAAGTACGGATTATCGTCTGCAAGTGGTGTTTCTGAAGTGGCTTCCATTGGTGGATATGTTCAGGAATATCAAGTGGATATCGACCCAGAAAAAATGCGCCAATATAATGTGAGTATGGGCGATGTGGTCAAAGCCGTAAAGCAGAGCAATCAAGATATAGGCGCACAAACGCTCGAAATCAATCAAGCAGAATATCTCGTGCGCGGATTAGGTTACGTAAAGTCTATCGCAGACATTGAAAGTGCGGTTGTAGATTCTGAAAATTTCACTTCCATCCGTATCAAAGATGTGGCTAATGTTCATTTAGGACCAGCAACAAGACGTGGCATTCTCGATAAGGAAGGTGCCGAAGTCGTAGGTGGTGTTGTAGTCGCTCGCTATGGGGCAAATCCGCTGGAAGTTATCAATAATGTGAAGGCACAAATTGCCGAAATAAGTTCTGGACTTCCTACAAAAACCTTGGCAGATGGTCGCACTTCGCAAGTTACCATCGTACCATTTTACGACCGTACAGAACTCATTCAAGAAACGCTGGACACGCTCAACGAAGCACTCACGCTGGAAATTCTCATAACCATTCTGGTCATTATCATAATGGTGTTCAATCTACGTGCATCCATCCTTATTTCAGGATTGTTGCCCGTGGCCGTTTTGATGGTTTTTATCACGATGAAGCTCTTTAATGTAGATGCAAATATCGTTGCGCTTTCAGGTATCGCCATTGCCATCGGTACAATGGTGGACGTGGGCGTGATACTTGCCGAAAATATGATTCGGCATTTGGAAGATGAAAAGTTACGCCTTAATGAAAACGGTAAGGAATACAGCACAAACGAAATTATCTACAACGCAACTGCCGAAATTTCTGGTGCTATACTAACAGCTGTACTAACTACCATTATCAGTTTCCTGCCCGTATTCACTATGATTGGTGCCGAAGGAAAACTGTTCCGTCCGCTTGCCTTTACTAAAACAATGGCACTCACAGCATCGCTCATCATTGCGCTGTTTATTATTCCACCCATCGCGGCATTCCTATTTCGCAAAACGAGTGTACGGGAACGCACCCAATATGCCATCAACGGCACACTTGTTTTATTGGGGATTCTCGCCATCGTTTACGGCTTTTGGTTAGGACTAATTCTTATCGCCTTTGCCATCACATCATTTTTAAAGGTGCGTGGTACGCTTTCGCGAAAGCGTAAAAACCTAATCGACATTATCATTTCATCGGTTGCCATCGTGTTTTTGCTCGCGACCTACTGGCGACCATTGGGCTTTGACCGAAGCATAGTGATGAACCTGATATTTGTTTCCATTATCTGTTTTGGACTGCTCGGTGTATTCTCAATTTTCAGGATATACTACGGGCGTATTCTGCGATGGGCACTTCAGAACCGATATCTATTCTTAATCGTTCCGGCTACGGTGCTCACGCTCGGTATTCTCATAATGCGAAATACGGGCAAAGAGTTTATGCCAGCACTTAACGAAGGTTCATTTCTGCTAATGCCTACATCCTTGCCACACGCAGGTGTTGAAGAAAACAAACGTGTGTTGCAACAGCTCGATATGGCGGTGGCAAGCATCCCTGAAATTGAAACTGTAGTAGGAAAAGCTGGAAGAACAGAAAGCGCGCTTGACCCAGCACCACTCTCGATGTACGAAAACGTCATTCAGTATAAATCTGAATATATGCGAAATAGCTCTGGCAAGCGACAACGCTATAAGGTCAATGACGATGGATTGTTTGTACTGAAGAACAATAAATTCATCATCAACCCTAATAATGAGATAGATGAAGATGTGAACTATGAAAAAGCTTCGCTCAAGACTACTGCCACACGCAATGATTTGATTGAAGATGAAGATGGCGAATACTATCGCAACTGGCGACCAGACATCGAAAGTCCAGATGATATTTGGAACGAAATTGTACGAGTGACCAAATTACCAGGCGTGACATCGGCACCCAAGTTACAACCCATCGAAACCCGATTAGTAATGTTACAAACGGGAATGCGAGCACCAATGGGCATCAAGGTAAAAGGTCCCGATTTAAAGTCCATTGAAAACTTTGGACTACAACTGGAAGACATCCTAAAACAAGCCGAAGGCGTTAAAGAACAAGCCGTCTTTGCAGACCGAATCGTGGGTAAACCGTACTTGCTCATAGATATTAAGCGAGACCAACTGGCACGCTATGGTATTTCTATAATGGATGTGCAGGAAATTCTTCAAGTGGCAGTTGGTGGTATGCCACTCACACAAACTGTGGAAGGTCGTGAGCGTTATGCCGTTCGGGTTCGTTATCCAAGAGAATTACGAGCAAATCCAGACGACTTGCGTAAGATTTATGTTCCCGTTGAGAAAGGAAGTCCTGTACCGTTGGGTGAATTGGTTGAAATTCGATACGAACAAGGACCACAAGTCATTAAAAGTGAAGACACTTTTCTAATCGGCTATGTGCTGTTTGATAAACTCGATGGCTTTGCAGAAGTAGATGTGGTAGAAAATGCCCAAGCCTTAATCCAAGAAAACATAGACAACGGTTTGCTGGTCGTGCCACAAGGTGTGAGCTATCGTTTTACGGGAACGTATGAAAATCAGTTACGGGCAGAAAAAACCTTATCGGTTGTCGTACCACTTTGTTTGCTGGTTATTTTCTTGATTTTGTATTTCCAATTCAGGTCAGTTTCCACATCGCTTATGGTATTTACCGCCATTGCCGTAGCCTTTGCAGGTGGTTTCATAATGATTTGGTTGTATGGGCAAGATTGGTTTTTCAATTTCAGCTTTTTTGGCGAGAATCTACGGGACTTGTTCAATATGAAAACCATCAATTTAAGTGTGGCTGTTTGGGTAGGTTTTATTGCCCTTTTTGGTATCGCCACAGATGATGGTGTGGTAATGGCCACCTATTTAGACCAATCCTTCAAAAGCAATGAGCCAGATTCTCAAAAAGGCATAAGGCTCGCCACTTTGGAAGCGGCTGGAAAACGCATACGTCCGTGTTTGATGACAACCGTAACCACAGTTTTGGCACTACTACCAGTACTCACATCCACAGGAAAGGGAAGCGATATAATGATACCGATGGCGATTCCCATTTTTGGCGGAATGATAATCGATGTTACGTCCTATTTCTTACTGCCAGTCTTATACAGCTGGAAAAAGGAATACCAACTTAAAAGAGCAAACAGATGAAGAAATTAAAATATATACTGGTGTTTTTGTTTGTTTCCGCTTTCGCGAAAGCGCAACAATTACAATCCTACATTCAGGAAGCCGAAGCCAACAATCCAGAAATTCAAGCCTTTGAATTGCGCTACAACATCGCCGAAGAAAAGGTAAACGAAGCCAACTGGATTCCCAATACCGAAGTAAGTGCCGGCTACTTTGTGAGCGAGCCTGAAACCAGAGTGGGTGCGCAACGAGCACGAATAGGCGTAAAACAGATGTTGCCGTGGTTCGGTACTATTACAGCTCGTGAAAATTATGCAACCGCAATGGCAGATGCCGAATATGTGGAAATCACGATTGCAAAACGCAAACTTGCACTTTCGGTCGCACAATCCTATTACCGTTTGTATTCCATACGTGCCAAGCAAGCCGTACTGGATGAAAACATAAAACTACTGGAAACCTATGAGCGACTTGCACTCACATCCGTAGAAGTGGGCAAAGCGAGTGCAGTAGATGTATTACGACTTCAGATACGGCAGAACGAGTTACAGCAACAAAAAGAAGTGCTGGAAGAAGAATTTACGGCAGAACAAACGGCTTTCAACAATTTGCTCAACCGCGAATCAATGATGACTGTTGACGTAGTTCCAGAAATGGAAATTCCGCAGGAAGACCCTTTTTATGACAATGAAGCGCTGACGCTAAATCCGGAACTGCTCAAATACGACAAGCTCTATGAGTCTGTGGCACAATCTGAACTGCTCAACCAGCGTGAGAGTTTGCCTATGATTGGTTTTGGTGTCGATTACTTGCCTGTTACCGAGCGTAGCGATGTCAACTTTAGTGATAATGGGAAAGATGTGTTGATGCCTATGCTGTCCGTTTCCATACCCATTTTCAACAACCGCTACAAATCCATTTCAAAACAAAATGAACTACGACAGCAAGAAATAGTAACCCAACGGGAACAGCGATTGAATGTATTGGAATCCGCTTTCGCGAAAGCGCAATCTCAACGCAACCAAGCCCGAATTAAATTTAATACCCAAGCTAAGAATTTGAAGCAAGCCAAAGATGCTGAGCAAATTCTTATCAAGAATTATGAAACGGGAACCATAGATTTTAACGATGTGCTCGATATACAGGAACTGCAATTGAAATTTCAGATGAATCAGATAGAATCGGTTCAGATGTATTACGTGCAACAATCCATAATCAATTATTTAATTCAATAGCAATGGTAAAAGATTTTTATATAAAAAATATGGTGTGCGACCGTTGCATCAAGGTCTTAAAAGATGAACTGTTTAAGGCTAACATTAGTCTGTTGGATATTGAGTTGGGTAGGCTTCGATTAGATATGAATGAAAAAGAACAATTGAGCATACTTACCGAAATTTTAAAAAGAAATGGATTTGCACTCATCGCTTCTACCGAGGATAAATTGACCGAGCAAGTAAAAATTGAATTGATAAAGTTGTTGAATGTAATGCCGCTTGATATTGATGGGAAGCTATCAGATTTTCTTGCGGATAAATTGCAAAAGGACTATTCAAAAATCAGCAAGGTGTTTTCCATTACCGAGGGCATCACTATTGAAAAATATTTTATCAAACTGAAGATAGAAAAGGTCAAGGAACTTATCCAAACACCCGATTATAATTTCACAGAAATAAGCCAATTGCTCGATTACAGCAATGTCAATCATCTAAGCAAACAGTTTAAAAGTGAGACAGGAATGAGCCTTAGCGATTATAAGGATGGGCATAAAAATTTTAGAAATCCTTTAGACAAGATTATATAGATATGAACCAGAATTATAACACAACAAACTGAATGCCAATAATATCTTTGTTAAACAAAAACTATGAGAAAACTATGAAAAAGCTAAGAATTATCACATTACTGCTGTTTTCTTCTACTGTATTTGCTCAAGTGGGAACTAATGGACAAGATAGAGAAGAAGAAGGAAGACCTGTTAAGGAGTATAACCTTACTATTGAAGAAAACGAAATGACTCTCGCTGGTGTAACCGCTAAAGGAATGACTATCAATGGTAGTATTCCTGGACCGGTTTTGGAATTTAACGAAGGCGCCCTTGCCATCATTAATGTAACCAATAAAATGGATGAAGAAACCTCAGTACACTGGCACGGGTTGATACTTCCCAACTTTTATGATGGCGTACCGTATTTAACAACACCGCCAATAAAGCCCGGTACAACATTTCAATATAGAATTCCTATTAATCAATCAGGAACCTATTGGTACCATTCCCATACGATGCTACAGGAGCAAAGTGGTGTTTATGGTTCAATAGTCATTCAACCTAAAGAAAAAACATTGGATTATGACAAAGATTTGGTAGTTGTTCTATCTGATTGGACCAACGAGGACCCAATGAATGTATTGCGAAACCTTAAAAGGGGGAATGAGTGGTATCAAGTTAAAAAAGGAACAGCAGTTCCATTAAGTAGAGTCATCAAAGAAGGTGCCTTGGGAGCACAATTTAAGTTCTGGCGCGATAGAATGGAAGGTGCTGATATAGCAGACATTTATTATCCCGCATTCTTGAGCAATGGTAAATCACTTGCCGAATATCCAGAATTTAAACCAGGAGAAAAAGTACGTCTTCGCTTTATCAATGCCTCGGCTTCTACTTACTACTGGGTAGATTTCGGTGGTGGTAATCCATTGTTAGTTGCAAGTGACGGTGTTGATGTGCAGCCCGTTTCTAAAAGCAGATTTCTCTTTGGTATAGCTGAGACGTATGATGTTATCATTACTATTCCCGAAGGTACTTTAGAGGTTACCGCTACGGCTCAAGATGGCTCTGGTCATACTTCTATACAATTAGGAAATGGCACTCTCTATCCAGCCAAAAGAATTGATAGACCTGATAAGGTAGCGATGATGAAGCAAATGGCCAAAATGGATATGAAAATGGGTGCACCTGCAATGGTAGGAAACAAAAAAAAGAATACACCTGAAGTTTTAATGCAGAAGTATGGAATGAAGATGAATATGAAGGACGGCGAGATGAAAATGGGGATGAACGATAAGATGTCGATGAAAGATGGTAAAATGAATGACCAGATGGATATGAAGATGGATGATGCAATGGGAATGAAAATGGATACAATGGCAATGAATCACAAAGGAGATTCAGATAAAATGAAAGACCATATGCAGCACGATATGTCAAAGATGCAGAAGGATTCTTCCTCATTTGATTACGAAACTCGTAAAACCTATTTTAATTATGATTTTTTAAAAGCAAAAGAGAATACTACTTATAAAGATGATTTGCCAGTAAACGACATCCTGTTGAACCTAACCGGCAATATGCAACGCTATGTTTGGAGTATGAACGGCGTGCCATTATCAGAAACCGACAAAATTAATATAAAAGGAGGTGAAGTAACCAGAATTACACTTAATAACCTCACGATGATGCACCATCCAATGCACTTGCACGGACATTACTTTAGGGTCATCAATGAAAATGGCGAACGTTCCCCATTAAAACATACCGTCAATGTACCACCAATGCAGAAGGTGGTCATAGAATTCTATAACGAAGAATATGGCGATTGGTTCTTTCATTGCCACGTATTATATCATATGATGGGTGGTATGGCCCGTGTGTTTAGTTACGATACGCCAAGGGACGAAAGATTGAGAGATTATCCAATGCAGAAACTTATCAATGAAACAGACCATTATTATTCGTGGGGAATGGCACGCTTGGGCTCAAATTTTAATGAACTCTTTTTGATGTCAAGCAATATCCGAAATGGCTTTGGTTTAAGGGCAGAGTTTGATTATGACAAAAATCTTGAAGCCGAAGTAAATTATAACAGATACTTGAATGATTGGGTGCGCCTTTATGTTGGGGTAAATACAGAAACTTCTACACCAGATTCTTATGATACCTTCAATACAGTAGGTTTGGTGGGTGTAAAATACTTTACCCCGTACCGTTTTAATGTGGATGTCAGTATGGACCACCAACTAAGGCCAAGAATTCGTCTGGACAGGGAATTCTTGATTTTTCCGAGAATTTTTCTGGAAGGCGAATACGAATACCGAGCTGACTTTGGTTGGGTGAACGATATTGGAGACACATCCTATCAGGGGGAAACGCAATGGCTTGTGGGAGCCTCATATATCCTATCCCGAAACTTTTCGTTACAGGCAAATTACAATAACCGATATGGCTGGGGTGGCGGCCTTTTAGCCCGATTTTAAAAAGTAATAATCTAAAACAAAGAAAATGAAAACAGTAAAAAGAACAATGAGTACAATGGCACTGGCTGCCACAATGATTTTAACAGTTTCCTGTAAAGACGCAAACAAAGAAGAGGCTGCTGCGCCTATGAGCAATGAGATGCACCAAGAATCTATGGATGACAAGGACGATATGGCGATGAGTGACAATAAGGATGCAAAAGCAGAAGCAATCCTGAATAATTATTTCAACTTAAAAGATGCGCTTGTAGGCGATGACAATGAAAAGGCAAAAGAATTAGGAAGCACTTTGGCTCAATCTCTCAAGTCCTTTGACGCATCTAACTATTCTGATGATGAAAAATCAGAATTAAATGACATTATCGAAGATGCTACAGAACACGCAGAGCATATTTCAGAAAGTGACATCAAGCACCAGCGTGAGCATTTTAAGATATTAAGTAAGGATCTAACCGATATGGTGGCAATCACAGGTACACAATCGAAACTTTACGAGCAATTTTGCCCTATGTATGATGGTGGAACTGCGTGGTTGAGCAAAGAAGAAAACGTGTTGAATCCTTATTACGGAAGCCAAATGTTGAGATGTGGAAAGGTTCAACGAGAAATCAATTAATTGAGAATCCTAAAAATCATAGCGTGGATTGCCCTTGTGGCGTTGGTAGTGATTCAGTTCTTTCCAGTAACCCTGAACGAGAGCGATACCATACCACAAAGTGATTTTATTATAGTAAATCAAGTACCTGCAACGATTAAAAATCGGTTGCAGGTTTCCTGCTATGATTGCCATAGCAACAATACAGATTATCCGTGGTACAGCAAGATACAGCCTGCCGCTTGGTATCTGGAGGACCACATACAGGAAGGAAAGGATGAACTTAATTTTAATGAATGGGACACCTATTCCAGCCGAAGGAAAAACAGCAAGTTGCGTTCTATTATAAAACAAATAGAAAGCGGCGAAATGCCGATGGATAGTTACGAGCTCATTCACGGTGATGCGCGAATGGACAGTACCGCAGTAAAAGAAATTATAGGCTATATGGATAGCTTAAGAGAAGATTAAGTCCTGATACGGGAAAAGTAATTTTCATTGATGGTTGGTTAGAACCTTTCTCGTATCAGGCACAAATACAGTAATTATAAAAATGGAACTAGAAAAAATAGACTCATTTTACAAGCAGCTTTTTCGCAAAGCTGGACTTACAATAGCTGTAATTCTGGTAGTTGCATTTGTAGATATAGGTCTTATTTCTAACATTGAGTATAATTGGAATGTATGGATGGTATTTATGCTTACTGTTGTAAAAATATTCTTCATTGTGCATCTTTCTTTCAGCCAACTTGTAAAAATTATAAGTCAAAGCCATTTACTTAGTCACGTACTTGTTCTATTTACCTTATTAATAGGTTTAATCATCTTTTCTTTTGCAAGCGACTTCGCAGCATTACACCTCATAGATGACAATAATTTTAAGAGCAACTATGATATAAATAGTTCTATCTGGACGGTGTTCTTTGAGTATTTCTACTTGAGTATTATAACATTTTCATCTGTTGGATACGGAGATATAGTTCCAGTTTCTATAGTGGCTAAATCGACAGTGATTTTGGAAGTGGGATTGCGATTCTTTGTGCTTGTCTTTGGAATCGCAAATGTTAATCAGATTAAAATAAATCAAGAATGAAACACACATATCAAATACAAGGAATGTCTTGTAAAGGTTGTCTGAGAACGGTAAAAAGTGCGTTATCAGATGTTGTAGGAGTTACAGACGTAGCTATTGATTTTGAAAATCAAACGGCTACCATTGAGATGGAGCAACACATTGAAATTGAAGAATTTGAAAATGCGGTCCAAGAGAGAAAGGCTAAATATCATATACATCCAATCAAACCTGATGGAATCAAAACGCGCACTTATCCCATAAATGGTATGACGTGTAATGGTTGCAGAGCACACGTAGAAAAGACTTTATCACAAGTTGACGGTGTCTTAGATGTTACCGTCGATTTAGAAAAAGCTGAAGCCTTCATAGATATGAAAAGTATCATTCCGTATGAAACTTTTCAGGAGGTTTTAAAAAACGATGGAGATACCTACACTATTTATAAAGCTGGACAACGTCACACTACCGAAGTCGAAAAACAAAAACCACAACCCAAAGGCAAAGGAACGGGAACGTTCTATTGTCCGATGCATTGCGAGGGCGATAAAACCTATGACCAACCAGGCGACTGTCCTGTTTGCGGAATGGATTTGGTTGAAGAAGTTAACCTAACGGTTACTTCCGACACGCAATATACCTGCCCGATGCATCCCGAAATCGTAAAAGACGAACCGGGAAGCTGTCCCATTTGCGGAATGGATTTGGTCCCTATGGAACCCGACTTGTCCGCAGAAGAAAAAACCTATAAAAAACTGCTAAAAAAGTTCTGGATAGCGGTCGCATTCACATTGCCCATTTTTATCATCGCAATGTCCGAAATGCTGCCCAAAAATCCACTCTACGATATTTTGGAACTGAAATATTGGAATTGGATTCAATTTGCTCTTTCAATACCTGTGGTTTTCTATGCCACTTGGATGTTCTTTGAACGTGCCTATCGCAGTATCATAACGTGGAACCTTAATATGTTTACGCTCATCGGCATTGGTGCAGGTGTAGCTTGGTTATTTAGTGTGTTCGGGATGCTCGTTCCCGATTTTTTCCCTAACCAATTCAAGACCGAAGCGGGTACGGTTCACGTCTATTTTGAGGCGGCTACGGTGATTCTAACTTTGGTGCTACTTGGTCAAATGCTTGAAGCTCGTGCGCATAGTAAGACAAATTCAGCGGTCAAGGAACTTTTAAAATTAGCACCTAATAAGGCTGTAAAGGTCGTAAATGGTGAAGAACAGGAAGTAGCCATCGATAAAATTGAATTAAATGATATTCTGCGTGTAAAGCCGGGCGATAAGATTCCTGTGGATGGTGTAATAACCGAAGGTGAAACTTCCATCGATGAATCGATGATTACGGGCGAACCTATTCCCGTAAACAAATCAATAGATGATAAAGTAAGTAGCGGAACAATCAATGGTAACCAATCCTTTTTGATGAAAGCTGAAAAAGTTGGTTCTGACACATTGTTATCCCAAATTATACAGATGGTCAATGATGCCAGTCGTAGCCGTGCGCCAATTCAGAAATTAGCAGATACCGTTTCGGGATATTTCGTGCCTGTCGTTGTCATAATCGCTGCCGTAACATTCGGTGTTTGGGCAATTTGGGGACCAGAACCAGCCTATGTTTATGCCTTGGTCAATGCAATCGCCGTATTGATTATCGCCTGTCCGTGTGCTTTGGGACTTGCTACACCAATGTCAGTAATGGTAGGTGTCGGCAAAGGCGCACAAAATGGGGTGCTCATCAAAAATGCCGAAGCACTCGAAAAAATGGACAAGGTTGACACGTTAATCGTTGATAAAACTGGAACTATTACCGAAGGAAAACCTACGGTTGAAAAAGTGGGTTCTTTTGATGAAAGCTTTCGCGAAAGCGAAGTGCTACAATACATTGTATCCCTTAACAGCCAAAGTGAACATCCTTTGGCGGAAGCAACAGTAAAATATGGAAAAGAACAAAACGCAGAATTTTTAAAAGCTGATAATTTCAATTCGGTTACTGGAAAAGGTGTTGAAGGGAAAGTAAACGGAAAAGAAGTGGCTTTAGGAAATGCCAAAATGATGGAACAGGCGAATGCCACGCTTACCGAAGTGATGGAAAACGAAGCGAAATCTTATCAAAAGCAAGGTAAGACGGTTTCCTATCTCGCCATTGATGGTAAAGTTTCTGGTTACGTGGTCATAGGCGATAAAATCAAGGAAACGAGCGCAAAAGCTATAAAGGATTTGCAGAATAAGGGAATTGCAGTCATAATGCTTACGGGCGATAATCACGATACGGCAAAAGCTGTTGCAGATGAATTGAACCTTGCAGATTTTCAAGCAAGTATGCTACCAGAAAATAAGTTGCAGGAAGTCGAGAAATTACAAGAGCAAGGTAAAGTAGTTGCAATGGCAGGTGATGGTATTAATGACGCACCTGCATTGGCTAAAAGTGATGTAGGTATCGCAATGGGCACGGGAACGGATGTTGCTATCGAGAGTGCTGCCATTACCTTGGTTAAAGGCGATTTACACGGCATTGTAAAGGCACGTAATCTTAGTCACGTAGTAATGCGCAATATTAAGCAAAACCTCTTCTTTGCACTTATTTATAACACATTAGGAATACCGATTGCGGCAGGACTGCTGTATCCATTTTTCGGAATACTGTTATCCCCAATGATTGCGGCTTTGGCAATGAGCTTTAGTTCTGTATCGGTAATTGCCAACTCATTACGTTTAAAAAGTAAAAACATATAATCTAACTAAATGAATACTTATGAAATATAAAATTTTGATAATCCTATTGGTAGTTGCTGTCAGCGGATGTAAAAACGAAGGAAAGAACAATTCCGGAATAGAGACAGAACACAATCATACCCAAAGTGAACCTAAGTCTGAGAACAAAAAAACACTAAGTCCACATACATCGGCAATGGCGATGATAGGCGATGCACATATTCATATAGATTATTCGTCGCCAGGTGTAAGGGATAGAATTATTTTCGGTGGACTGTTGGCTTATGACCAAGTCTGGCAGGCTGGTGCCCATATGGCTACTTGGTTGGAAACAAATAAGGATTTAGAAATTGACGGTAAAGAATTGAAAGCTGGGAAATATGGATTTTTTGTAATTCCGAATCAAGAAGAATGGACTGTAATTTTCAACAGGAATTGGAACCAACACGGTAAGGACGATTATACTGAAAATGAAGATGTATTACGATTTAAAGTGACACCTAAAATTTCCGAAGACATCAAGGAACATTTAGAGTATAAAGTAAACAAAACAACAGAGACTTCAGGGACAATCTCAATGAGTTGGGAAAAAGTCACGATTGAATTTCCTTTTGAAATAAAGTAAAATGGTGAACAGAAAAACAGCGAAATGGATTAGAAAAACGCACCGCTATTTGGGTATCTTTTTAGGTATTCAGTTTCTGATGTGGACGATTAGCGGGATGTATTTCAGCTGGACGGACATTGACGAGATACACGGTGACCATTTTAAGAAATCGGCACCTGTGCAGACCTCTTTTAATGATTTGCTCGGCACATCCCAACTTGCTGCAAAAGAACCCGTACAATCCTTGGAACTACTGGAAATAGCAAATGAGCCTTATTATTGGATTAATGAAGCACAGCTTTATAATGCAAGAACGGGACAAAGGAAAAATGGAATTTCTAAAGAAGAGGCACAACAAGTTGCAAATAGGTATATGTTGGGCAATTTGGATATGGCACAAATTCAATTAGTCGATTCTGTTGGGCCACATCACGAATATCGCGGTCGCCCACTTCCAGCTTATGAAATCTCATATGAGACACCACAAAATTTAAAAGCCTATGTGGCGGTTGAAAATGGCGCTTTTCAAACGGTGAGACACAGGGATTGGCGCTGGTTTGATTTTCTTTGGATGACCCATACAATGGATTATCAGGGAAGGGATAATTTCAACACGTTGTTGTTAAGGGCATTTTCACTTTTGGGATTGATAACCGTATTGAGTGGTTTCGTTTTGTGTTATATCAGTTCCCCATCAATCAGAAAACTAAAAAAGAAGATTAAATAATTAATAACAAAAAAACCAAAAATTATGAATTCAAACGAACACGAAAACAAGAACAAAGGAATGAGCCAATACACTAAATTCTTCCTTATGCTAGGGTCATCATTTATAGCAATGTACATCACAATGTATTTAAATACCTACGAGTTTGACCACGTGTGGTTCAGTCTTACACGATTTTATATGGTGTGTCTAGGAATAGCTACTATGGCTGTTATTATGTTGTTATTTATGCTGAATATGTATAAAGACAAGAAAAAGAATATTGCAATTCTCGCAGGTAGTGTTATATTGTTTTTGGGAGCATTAGGACTAGTACGCGACCAAAAATCCACTGTGGGCGATGTACTTTGGATGAAAGCAATGATACCACACCATTCCATTGCTATTTTAACAAGTGAACGAGCAGATATTGAAGACCCAGAAGTAAAAAAACTGGCAGAAGATATTATTAAGGCACAACGTAAGGAAATTGCAGAGATGAAAGCAATGATTGAACGTCTAGAAAACGAAAAATAAGATTATGAATAAGAACATTTTATATATAGCAATAGCTGTAATCATAGGTTTGGGCGCAGGCTGGCTCATTTTTGGAAATGGGTCAAGTGATTCAAATAAGGATATGTCTGAAATGTCTGATCAACACGACCACTCTGGCGAGAGTGCAGACCAGATGTGGACGTGCTCAATGCATCCACAGATAATGCAACCCGAAGCTGGCGATTGCCCTATATGTGGAATGGACTTAATCCCTGCGGAAGCTGGTGCTGAAGGTCTTGCGGCAAACGAGATTAAAATGACCGAAAACGCAATGGCGCTGGCAAATATTCAGACTACTATCGTGGGGAATTCACAAACAAGCGATGATGATGGGATGATATCCCTTTCGGGAAAAATAGCTGCAAACGAAGAAAATAATACCGTGCAAGCCAGTTATTTTAAAGGTAGGATAGAACGACTTAATGTCAACTATGAAGGTCAGCAAGTAAAGCGTGGTCAGTTACTGGCAACCATTTACGCGCCAGACCTTGTCGCGGCACAGCAGGAATTAATTACCGCAGCATCGCTAAAAGAATCGCAACCAGCGTTATACAAAGCTGTGCGCAATAAACTCAAAAACTGGAAACTTTCAGAAAAACAAATCAATGCAATTGAAGAAAGTGGCAGCGTACGTGAGAACTTCCCGATTTATGCAACCGTTTCGGGAACTGTTTCAGAAGTAATGTCAGCGCAGGGCGATTATGTAAACCAAGGACAGCCTATTGTGAAATTGAGCAATCTTAATTCTGTTTGGGCAGAATTTGATAGTTATGAAAATCAGATTGCACAATTTAAGATTGGACAAAAAATCAACATTACGACCAATGCCTATCTCAATAAGGAATTTGAAGGAACTATCTCTTTCATCGACCCTATGCTTAACAATGCCACACGTACAGTAACGGTGCGTGCAACCTTAAAAAATCGAAACGACCTATTTAAGCCAGGAATGTTTGTGACAGGTAAGGTAAAAGGTGCAACCCAAACTATGGAAAAAACCCTTTCTGTACCAGCAAGTGCCGTACTATGGACGGGTGAGCGTTCATTGGTATATTTAAAAACCAATCCTAACGAACCTGTTTTTGAAATGCGTGAAGTAACCTTGAGCAATCGCTTTGGCGAAAATTACCAAGTATCGGCTGGACTGAATAATGGCGATGAAATAGTAACTAATGGAACGTTTACAGTAGATGCAGCTGCGCAATTGCAGGGTAAGAAATCGATGATGAATCAGCAAATGATGCAGGACGAATCAGCTATGATGGACGATATGGAAATGAGTTTCAGTAATGCGTTTAGCTCTGATTTCAACAAAGCGATACCATCATATCTTAAAATGAAAGATGCCTTTGTGGCAAGCGATGCTGGTCAGGTTTCCGCTTTCGCGAAAGCGACATCAAAAAAATTAAAGGAAATATCTATAACGGAATTAGGCAAAATGGAAAAGCAACATCTTACGAAAAGTATCGAGATGCTGGATGCTATTGCCACCAATGAAAATCTGGAAAACCAGCGAGCACATTTTGTGATACTTAATGAGAACGTTGTGCCTATTGCTATGAACATAGAAAACACAACAAATTACTATGTCCAAAAATGCCCAATGGCAAATAACAATAAAGGCGCGGTATGGTTAAGCACCGAAGAAAAAATAAAAAACCCATACTACGGCGATGCGATGTTGACCTGTGGTAGTGTGATTGATTCGTTGTAAAATCCCTTTGCAACTCAATTGCATCATTATTCTTTTATCTTTGTATAATTAATGAAAGCATTTTATTCTATATCAATGTCAATGTTATTCCTTTTTCAAGGAATAACGGCCAATATGGAAATATGTGAACAAATAGAGAAATTCTCACATTTTATATCACATTATCAAATGCATAAAGAGTATGGTGGAGATACCTTTTATGAATATGTAGTAGAGGTAATTTTCAGTGATCAAGCAGATAATAAAGACCATCACGACGGCTCGCACGATGATAGTGTACCAGTACATTCACACCATCAATGCTGTCATCCTACAGTTTTTTTAACGCCTTCTAACGCGTTAGCCTTAAAGCCTCTTCTTTTTAAAGAAAGAGCGACATATTCACATTATTCTTATCAATTTAATTCCAGATATCTGGAATCTCTTTTCCAGCCACCACGGGCATAATTCAGTTTTAATAGGACAACTATATCCTTTTTTGAAGTTTTCCTAATAGGAATACTCAACTATGTTTTTGCTTTCGCGAAAGCGTAAACTCATTTTTTTAACTGAATTAATACATTAATCTATGATTAATAGAATCATTGATTTTTCAATCAATAACAAATTTATCATTGGTCTTTTCACGTTGACTCTTATAGGAGTTGGTATTTGGTCAATGGCAACAGTAAACCTTGGGTCTGTACCAGATATTACAAATAATCAGGTGCAGGTCATCACGCAATCGCCTAATCTGGGAACGGAAGATATCGAACAGTTCGTAACCTATCCCGTAGAGCTATCTATGGGTAATTTACCTGGTGTTACTGAAATTAGATCCATTTCAAGATTTGGGCTCTCTGTAGTAACCATCGTTTTTGAAGACGATATGGGAACCTATCTTCCTAGACAACTGGTAGGGGAAAAACTCAACGAACTTGGAGAATCTATACCTGAAAAATTTGGAAGTCCATCTATGGGTCCCATTTCCACAGGATTAGGCCAAATTTATGAATACACAATTCAACCAGGGAAAGGATTTGAAAACAGATATTCGCCTATGGAACTGCGTACCATCCAGGACTGGGTTATCAAACGACAACTTACTTTACTGGAAGGTGTGGTAGAAGTTAACTCATATGGTGGTAGCATTAAGCAGTACGAAGTTGCTGTCGATCCAGAGAAGTTAAACAGTATGGGTATCAGCATTTCACAAGTGTATGAGGCTCTCTCACAGAACAACGTAAATACTGGTGGCGCTTATATAGAGAAAAATAAAATGTCAAATTTTATAAGAGGTGAAGGTCTAATTCGCTCTTTGGAAGACATTAAGGATATTTCCATTATTAATGAGGGCAACATTCCTATTACTATTGGGGACGTGGCAACGCGCGTCCATTTTGGGAGTCAAGTACGCTATGGTGCTTTTACACAAGACGGTAAAGAAGCTGTGGGCGGTATGATAATGATGCTCAAGGGCTCTAATCCTAATGCAGTCATTCAAAATGTAAAGGATCGTATGGCAGAAATTGAAAAATCTCTACCAGATGGTCTGACTATCGCCCCAATAATTGATCGTAGTGAGCTTATTGCAAGAACCACCGATACAGTTAAAACCAATCTTCTGGAAGGTGCATTGATTGTGATTTTTGCACTTGTCCTATTGTTGGGTAGTTTAAGAGGTGGAATCATAACTGCTACTACGATACCATTGTCCTTACTTTTTGCCTTTATTCTTATGAAGCAGTTTAATGTATGGGCAAACTTGATGAGTCTGGGAGCAATAGATTTTGGAATCATCATAGATGGTGCTGTAATTATTATTGAAGGAACGGTGTATGAGATCCAAAAACGGATTAGGTCTGGTAAGCTAAAATTCAATCAAGGAGTGATGGATAAAGTTGCCTATGATGCCGGAAGCACGATGATGGGTTCTGCGTTCTTTGGACAGATTATTATTCTCATTGTTTTTACACCTATACTTTTTCTTACTGGTGTAGAAGGTAAAATGTTTAAACCTATGGCATACACCTTTGGGTTTGCAATGATAGGTGCCATCATTCTATGTCTTACGTACGTTCCTATGATGGCAGCACTTTTTATGAAACCAGTACAAAACACCAAAAATTGGTTTGGCAAATTTGAGCGCAGGCTCGAAAAGATAAGTGATAAAATCATAGGTGCTATTCATAGTGCATATATGCCTTTATTAAAAGGTGCTCTTAAACTGAAGTTTATCGTTTTATCAGCTGCTACCGTACTACTTGTTATCGCTGGATTCATATTTTCTAATATGGGAGGAGAATTTGTACCACAGCTTGATGAAGGAGATTTAGCAATGCAGGCACTTATAAGACCAGGAAGTTCGCTAACAGAATCTATTGAAGTTTCCAAGAAAATAGAAACCATCCTATTAGAAAGTTTCCCTGAAATCAAGACGGTAACTGCTCGTATAGGTGTTGCAGATATTCCTACAGATCCTATGCCTATGGATATTGCAGATATGTACATTATCCTTAATAAGGATATGGACGAGTGGACAACAGTTTCTACTAAAGAAGGTTTAATAGATGCTATAAGAGATAAACTGGATGATGAACTGGTGGGTGTGAATTTAGTTTTTACCCAACCGGTTGAATTGAGATTTAACGAGCTGTTAGAAGGCGTAAGAGAGGATATTGCTGTAAAGCTGTATGGCGAGGATTTAGAGGTTTTATCAGAAAAAGTTCAGGAAATGGCGGCTATTATACAAACCGTTCCTGGCGCTGGCGATGTAAGTGCAGAACGTACTGCTGGATTACCACAGATGACCGTAAAATATAGGCGTGATAAAATGGCGCAATACGGACTGAATATTCAAAAAGTAAATGATTACGTAAGTACCGCTTTTGCTGGAGGAACCGCTGGAGTCATCTTTGAAGGCGAAAAGCGATTTGATCTTGTTGTACGATTTGATGAAAGTCATAGAAAAAGTATTGATGACCTGCGCAATATGTATATTGATCTTAAGGATGGTAGTCAGGTGCCCATTATCGAAATAGCCGAGATTGAATATGTCCCTGGACCTATGCAAATCTCACGTGACAATACGTATAGAAGAACGTATGTAGGTGTAAATGCCCGAGGCAGGGATGTGGAGTCTGTAGTAAAAGATATTCAGCAAAAATTAGATGAAGAACTGGACTTGCCATCAGGCTATTATATTACCTATGGTGGCGAGTTTGAAAATCTACAAAGCGCAAAGGATCGTTTGATAATCGTTGTGCCCATCGCCCTGTTTTTAATATTTATACTGCTGTACTTTGCCTTAAAATCCTTTTCACAATCGCTAATGATTTACATAGCGATTCCCTTGGCGGCCATCGGTGGTGTGTTTGCCCTATGGTTGCGGGATATGCCATTTAGTATTTCGGCAGGTGTCGGCTTTATTGTGCTATTTGGTGTTGCAGTTCTTAACGGACTGGTACTTATAAACCGATTTAATTCCTTAAAAGAAGAAGGTGTGATAAGTATAAAGGATAGAATATTTCAAGGGACTAAAGAACGTATTCGTCCCATTATGCTCACGGCCACCACTGATATTTTCGGCTTTTTACCAATGGCATTTTCCACATCGGCCGGTGCAGAAGTCCAACAGCCGCTCGCTACGGTAGTTATCGGTGGAATGCTTACAGCTACGCTGCTCACGTTGGTCGTGCTTCCCGTACTATATACCTTTATAGAAAAGAGACGCGAGCGCAAAGAGCAGAATAAGATTGGTTCGTTTAATCCGCAAGGCTTGACTACGATTTTGATAGTTGGTTTTATGTTAGGTGGCACCGCTTTCGCGCCTGCCCAGAGCGCAGTCGAAGGGAGAGCGCAACAATCACAAGCACCTGTGCAAGATCTCATTGCTAAGGACAGCATCACGCCCATCACATTATCACGAGCTGTAGAAATTGCCAAAGAAAATTATCCTGTACTCAAAGCAAGCCAACTCGAAATCGAAAGACAGAATGCACTCTCAGGCAATGCCTACGACTTCGGTAGTATACAGATCTTTACGGGTGGCGAAGAAGTGGCAGATGGTCAGGGTATTTATACCTTGATAGGTATCGGTCAACAAAATATTGATCTACTGGGAATAGGTGCTAAAAAACGTTTGCAACAACAACGCATCCAGTTAGCCGAAACAGCTCTTGACCTTTCGGAAATCCAGATAGAACGGGAAGTCAAAAAGGCCTGGTCAGAAGCTTTTCAGGCAAAGAAGAAGTTTGTTTTGTACCGAGAACTGGACAGCATTTATGATCAGTTTGCACAATCTGTAGAACTCAATTATGAAGTGGAAGCCATTTCAAGACTGGAATATGCTGCTGCGCGCAATCAAGCACTACAAATTAACAATAAGTTTCAGCAGGCAGAAACAGACTATTTCATCGCCTTGCAAAAGCTCAACCTTTGGTTGACACCAGATGCGATGTACGGCGTTTCTGATGAATTGGGAGCTAGTGAAATTTCAATTTTAGAGTCTGATAATACATTGAATGATCATCCTGAGTTATCGCTTTCGCGAAAGCGTATAGACGAAGCACAAGCAAGCTATGACGCAGCAAGGGCAAATTTACTGCCCCAGTTTAATCTGCAAGGTGGCCTGCAACGTGTCAATGGCGATAGTGGTTTTTATACCTATCAAGCTGGGATTTCCATACCACTGTTTTCTGGACCTGTCCGTAGTCGTGCAAAGGCTGCTAAACTCGATGCACAGATTGCAGAAACCAATGCAGCCTTTAAACAGCGTGAGCTACAATCGCAATTCATACAGGCACAACAAAATTATGCACGATGGCGGGATACCTGGTTTTTCTATAAAACCGAAGCTTTGCCACTTGCCATAGACCAGCGCAAAGGTGCATTGCTGGCATACAAAGAAGGAGCGCTGGATTATGCAGCATTCACGCAAATAATACGTGATGCCATACAGACCGAAATGGACGCGCTCGATGCACTTGATAAATATTTAGAAGCCCTGTTTGATTTACAATATTTCCAAAACTAAAAAAGATGAAAACGATAAAATATATACCGATTACCGTAATGTTTTTTGCATTGACATTACTCAGCTGTGGCGACACAAAATCTGAAGATGGCCACGATGAAGCCACCCATTCTGATACAGAAGAAAACAATTCTGAGGGTGAGACCGGTCAAGAAAACCTTAACGAAGGCGAAGCTCAAGAAGTAATGCTCACGGCACAGCAGTTTGATGCCTTACAAATGGAAATTGACACGCTCGCGCAACGCAATATGAGTGGTTATGTAGAAGCAAACGGTACGCTGGAAGTACCACCGCAAAACGAAGCAAATATTACCGCGCTTGCAGGAGCAAATGTGGCATCCATAGAGGTTATAGAAGGAGACGAAGTCAAAAAGAATCAAGCGGTGGCTTATTTATCACATCCCAGCATCATCCAGATTCAATCAGATTATTTGAACGCTTACAGCAATAGTAAATTTCTGAAACAGGAATATGAACGTCAAAAAAGACTTTATGAAGCTGGTGTAGCATCAGGAATGAATTTCCAAAAAGCAACGGCAGACTATCAGTCATCTACCGCAATGGTAAAAGGGCTTGAAGCGCAGTTGCGACAGTACAACATCAATACGAGTGGTGTGCGCAATGGTACAATCTATCAGAGTGTGGCATTGCGCAGTCCCATAGCAGGTGTCGTAGAAAAAGTATTTATAAAGACTGGGCAATATGTGGAGCCACAGACCAACTTAATGCAAATAGTAGATACAGACCACGTGCACGCAGATTTAATGGTTTTTGAAAAAGATGTGGACAAAGTGAAGAAAGGCCAAAAAGTACGTTTCAGTATTCAATCGAGGCCAGGAAAAGAGCTGGAAGCCGAAATTTATTCGGTTAGTCAAACTTTTGAGCAAGATCCAAAAGCGGTTCACGTTCACGCTGAAATTGAGAATAAAGGAGGTGGTCTTATCCCTGGTATGTATATAAAAGGTAAAATTGAAGTTGATTACCAACAGACTACTGCACTACCTGAAAGTGCCATAGTTACAGAAGCTGGAAAGAATTATGTATTTACAGCGCAAAAAGAAGGCGATGCTTGGAGTTTTAAACCAGTAGAGGTTACAACAGGCGAGAAAGATGGCGACTGGATAGCCATACGCTTTTTTGAAACCCCAGATCCTAACACACGTTTTGCATTCAACAATGCCTATTACCTGATGGGAGAAATGAAAAAGGGAGAAACTGAACACGAACATTAATTACTATGGATAAGACAAGAAAAAATAATCTTAAACAAGCCAGAACACTACAGATTTGGAACGTTATTTATGATGCTATTGAAGTAGTGGTCTCGCTTATAGCAGGATTTACGGCCAATAGTTCGGCATTGATTGGTTGGGGATTAGACAGCACAATTGAAGTCGTAAGTGCGGGAACATTAGGCTGGCGACTACACGGCGAGATTAAAGGTATTGATGAAGAAAAAGTAAAACGAAGACAAAAAGTTACTCTTAATGTAATTGCAATTTCATTTACGCTCATCTGTGTTTTCATTTCGTATGACTCCATTACAAAACTTATAAATCAAGAAACTGCAAACTGGAGTACGATGGGACTGATCATATTATTGGTTTCCCTGGTTGTAAATCCTATCCTGATCTATTTCAAAAGAAAATATGGAAAGAAACTGGACAGTCCTGCCTTACTGGCCGATGCCAAGGATACCTTTATTTGCTTGTACCAGACCGTGGTCGTACTTATAGGTTTACTATTGGTCAATTGGTTAGGCTGGTGGTGGGCAGACCCTGTGGCAGCATTGCTTATCGTGCCCTATGCGGCAAAAGAAGGCTGGGAAGCCTACAACAAAGCCAGAAACATCAATTATAACATCGCGAAAAATGACTGAAATAGAAAAAACATTGAGCGATCATAAGGTGCGTCCTACCGCAATGCGCATTTTGATCTACAAATATCTGGCTCAACGAAAGATTGCACTGGCTTTGCTTGATATAGAGACCGCTTTCGCGAAAGCGGAACGATCTACCATCTTTAGAACATTAAAAACTTTTGAAGAGAACGGTATTGTACACCAAATAGAAGATGGTACCGGTATCACTAAGTACGCACTTTGTGAGCCAGGTTGCAATTGCGAGATAGATCAAGATTTACACTTGCATTTTCATTGCAGTAATTGTGATGAAACTGTTTGCTTGACAGAACATAAAATACCACACATCAACCTTCCAGATGGCTACGTAGCCGAAGATGTAAATCTTGTTGTGACAGGTGTTTGTGAAAAGTGCAGTAGTTGACATTGCACAACAGTTGCGCAACTATTTTTTGCATTTTTGTACTTAACGAATTAACTAAAATGAAAAATAAACTAGCGGTTACAAGTATCCTAACAGCAATCACAGCTTCATTGTGTTGTATCACACCTGTTCTGGCATTAATTGCAGGAACAAGTGGTGTAGCTTCAACTTTTTCTTGGATAGAACCATTTAGACCTTACTTAATAGGGCTAACAATATTAGTTCTTCTGTTTGCTTGGTATCAAAAATTGAGACCAGAAAAAGAAATAGACTGCGAATGTGAAACGGATGAAAAACCAAAATTTATGTATTCAAAAACCTTTTTAGGTATTGTAACGGCATTTGCAATTGTGATGTTGGCTTTCCCATACTACTCAAGTATGTTATATCCAAAAACCGAAAAACAAATCATAATAGTTAATAACTCAAATATCAAAACAACAGAGTATAAAATAAGCGGTATGACCTGTGCCAGTTGTGAAGCACACGTAAACCACGAAGTAAATAAACTCAACGGAATTGTAAATTCAAAAACATCATACGAAAATGCTAACGCAATTATTAAGTATGATAAAACTAAAACGAACGAAACGGAAATTGAGAAAGCAATTAATGCTACAGGTTATAAAGTAACTGATAAAAATAAAATTGATGCAAACCATATTTAAATCGGAAATCACTTGCCCAGCCTGTGGTTATAAAAAAGAAGAAAATATGCCAACAAATGCCTGTCAGTTCTTTTATGAATGTAAGGATTGTAAAATAGTTCTCAAACCAAAGGAAGGAGATTGCTGCGTGTATTGCTCATACGGAACCGTTCCTTGTCCACCAATTCAACAAAACAAAAGTTGTTGCTAACACAAAATAAGATGAAAAAGAAAAAAGTAAACTTACGTGACATAGACCCAAAAGAACATCAAGGCGAACATTCTCACGATGATGGTCACAATCACGATCACGGAGATGGAAGTGCATTTAAAACGTACATCCCTGCGATAGTAAGCTTTGTAATGCTTATTCTAGGCATAGCTGTTGATTATTTTGATGCCATTCCAGCCTTTAAAGGTTGGGTACGGATTGTTTGGTACACCATTGCTTATTTACCTGTAGGTTTTCCAGTTATTAAAGAAGGTTGGAAAAGTATTATGCGTGGAGACGTCTTTACAGAATTTTTCTTAATGTCCATTGCCACCTTGGGTGCATTTGCGATTGGAGAATATCCAGAAGGGGTAGCCGTAATGCTGTTTTATGCTGTGGGCGAACTCTTCCAGAATGCGGCTGTTAACCGTGCAAAAGGAAATATAAAAGCCCTACTCGATGTAAGACCAAATGAGGCATTAGTTTATCGTGATGGCGATTATGTTTCAGTAAATCCCGAGACAGTTGAAATTGGCGAAAAGATACAGGTACGTGTAGGCGAAAAAGTCCCACTAGATGGTATTCTGCTTTCTGAAAAGGGTTCTTTTAATACTGCTGCCTTGACAGGCGAAAGCAAACCTGATACTATTGCTAAAGGCGATAGTGTTTTTGCTGGAAGTATTAATCTCGATGGAGTTATTGAAGTTGAAACAACAAAAGAATTTAAGGACAGTTCCATTGCACGTATTCTCGATATGGTGCAAAACGCAACTGCTAGAAAATCAAAAACGGAATTGTTCATTAGAAAATTTGCTCGGATTTATACGCCTATCGTTGTATTCCTTGCCATCGGCCTGACGTTTCTTCCTTACTTTTTTGTAGATGATTATGTGTTTAGAGATTGGTTATATCGTGCATTGATATTCCTCGTGATTTCGTGTCCTTGTGCTTTGGTTATCTCGATACCGCTAGGTTATTTCGGTGGTTTGGGAGCTGCTTCACGTAATGGTATTCTTTTTAAGGGTGCGTCCTTTCTCGATGCAATGACTCAAGTTAATACCGTAGTGATGGATAAGACGGGAACGGTCACTAAAGCAGTATTTAAGATTAAAGAAATTGTTACTGGTTCCGCTTTCGCGAAAGCAGAATTTATGAAATACCTAATGGCAATGGAAGAGCAATCCACGCATCCAATAGCAATAGCCATTATGGAATATAAGGCTGAAGGAGCAGATTATAATGCTACAGACGTTTCTGAAATTGCAGGTAAAGGTTTGAAAGGTAGCGTAAATGGAAAAACAGTCTTAGTTGGGAACAAAGCATTGATGACAGCACATCAGATAGAAGTTCCAGCAGAAACAGACAACATTGTTGAGTCTATAGTGATGGTAGGTATAGATGGCGCATTTGCAGGTTATGTAACAATCGCCGATGAATTGAAAGACGATGCGCATCAAGCGATCAAAGAAATAAGGGCAGCAGGAATCGATAAGATTATTATGCTTTCTGGAGATAAGGATTCTATCACTCAAGAAGTAGCAAAAGAATTAGGCATCGACTGGGCAAAAGGTGGAATGCTTCCAGAAGACAAACTCAATGAGGTGGAAAAATTAAAACAGCAACCAGATACTAAGGTGGCTTTTATAGGTGATGGTATTAATGATGCGCCTGTACTTGCGGCTAGTGATGTAGGAATCGCGATGGGCGGTCTTGGTAGCGATGTGGCTATTGAAACCGCAGATGTTATTATACAAACAGATCAACCCAGTAAAATCTCAAGAGCGATAAAAATAGGCCGTTCTACACGTCGGGTTGTTTGGCAAAATATCATACTTGCCTTTGGCGTGAAAGTTATTGTATTAATATTAGGCGCTGGTGGTCTCGCCACAATGTGGGAAGCAGTCTTTGCAGATGTAGGTGTAGCACTGCTCGCTATTCTCAATGCTGTGCGATTACAGAAAATGAAGTGGGATTAATGTCTTTCTTTTAAAATAGTATTTCAAGCCTCTTAATTTTAGGGGGCTTTCTATTATGTGATTGATTCCGCTCCAGCCCTTCCCCTTTCATTCCGCAGAAAAAGCTCCATTCCAAGAAAAGAGCTTCACTCACAAAATCTTGAACACAATCTCAAAGTTAAAAGGATGGTGAAAATAGAAATGGCTGACTAGAGACTATAGCATATTTAACCTAGAAGGAACTTTGAGATAGCGTTCGCTAAAAAAAATCATACTAAAACCTGCGTTTATTATCCCTGATTTTTCCCCTTTTAAGCTTTTTGAAGTGTTGATAACCCAATTTTCTCCTGTTAGTAATATTTCTACCACATTTTCAAATTCTATCAAATCATCCCAAATAAAATTAATTGAAATTTTCACTCATTAATTTTGAATGATTTTATTACTCTTTGATACAACTAACTGATTTGAAGTTATCTGTGAATAACTATTGCCTTTTTTTACTGCTCCATAGGTCCGTTCTTTTACCTTTACTGCACACTTCCCACTAAGGGAAAGACAAAAGCGCTTTTGTCCATTTTGTAATCTAAAAAACAAATCAAATGGACAATTTTTTGATACTCGAACGGCTGGACCGTCTCGAAAAATTATTGATAGGAAGCAAGGAAGTACTTACCCTTGAGGAAACCTGTGATTATACCGGAATATCCAGAAGCTACCTCTACAAACTGACCGCCTCGGGCAAGATCCCACACTCCAAACCCAACGGGAAAATGATCTACTTCGAACGTAGAAAGATAGACAGATGGTTACTGCGCAATGAGCAGAAACTTCATCATACGGACGGCTAATTGCAAAGGTTATGAAAGCGATCCATTCACAGCTCTACACAGTTACAGACCCTAAGAAAAAGACCATCTATGATTATACCATAGAGTACCTTCTGGAAAAATATGACATCTACTATAATGAGATTTCCCACGATTTCCAGATTTCGATGCGAGGAAAGAAACAATGGCAGTATATCAATCTCAATTCACTTATTATCGAGCTCACCAAAGCTGGGATCGACATCAGCACCTCAAAGCTGGAAATCCTCATCAAGTCTGAACTCATCCCTAAATATAATCCGATTAGAGAGTACTTTGAATCCCTAAGTGCCTGGGATGGGTTTGACCACATCGGTAAACTAGCATCCTACGTGCCGGTGTATGACAATAAAGCGTTTGTTTATCATTTTAAGAAATGGTTGGTGCGTGCCATAAAGTGTGCCCTGGAACCCGGTTACTTTAATAAGCAGGCACTTATCATAAGCCATAGCGGGCAGAGTTCCGGTAAATCTACTTGGTGCCGTTTCCTGTGCCCGCCAGAGCTGTCAGAGTATATGGCCGAGGATATCAATAGCGATAAGGATGCACGTATCCAGTTGTGCCGGAATTTTCTCTATAACCTTGATGAGCTTGCGGTACTCTCAAAGAACGATGTGAATGCGCTAAAGGCCTTTTTCTCAAAAACGTTTATCAACGAAAGATTACCATATGACAGAAAGAACACCATCCTGCCCAGAATCTGCTCGTTTATGGGATCGACCAATATGTCCTCTTTTCTCAATGACGAAACGGGTTCCGTGAGATGGCTCTGTTTTGAGCTGATGCAACCCATCAACTTTGACTATAAAAAGGACCTAGATATCAAAAACGTTTGGACACAAGCGTACCATCTAGCGTATAGCGACAAAAGTTTCAACCCAGAACTTACCGTCCAAGATGTAAATGAGAACGAAGAGCGCAACCAGCGGTATACTAAAATGACCACCGAACAGGAACTCATCGCCAAATACTATTTGAAGTCAGATCAAGAGAAGGATTTTGTAACCGCCACGGATATTATGGTGAGTTTGAACTGTCTCAACATTAGGATCAGCCAGGTCAACTTGGGCCGTGCGCTTTCGGGGTTTGGATACCAGAGGGTCAAACATCCCAAGCGAAGAATCTATGGCTATCTGGCCAAACGGAACTTTAAGGACTCGCCCTATGAAATAGGCTGATGAAAGAAAAAAGAGCAAATCCTCTTACCATGCTACCACAAATTTTCTAAAGTCCTATAACCAGTAACACCATTTGTGGTAGGATGTTCAATAACCATCTTACCACAAACCTACCTAACCTACCACACAACTGTGGTAAGATGGGTAAGATGAAAAAACAGTCCTAAGAACCATCAACCCCTGTAAACAAAAGGCTGGGTAAGATGGTAAGATGTTTTAGCAATTTTAAACTATTCACAGATGAAAACTATAAAACTATCCTGTAAGGAAGCCCGCGATATCTCTATTGTAGAGATGTTGGCTGTTCTAGGACACTTTCCAAAACGCCAGTCGGAAAGGGAAGCCTGGTACCTGAGTCCATTTCGGTCAGAAACAGAAGCATCCTTCAAAGTTTCTCTTTCGCTCAACAGGTGGTACGATCACGGAGAAGGCATTGGCGGGAATTGTATCGATTTGGTTTGTAAGATTAAAGAGTGTTCAGTAGGAACTGCACTTTATTTTTTGAAACACTTAGATTTTCAAACAACAGCGCCCATTCTAAAGTTGAGTAGTACGCTTTCGCGAAAGCTAAAAATTACAGAGGTCAAAGAGATTGAAAATTCAAATTTGATAACGTATTTGAGTGAGCGGAAAATCCCAATAAATATCGCAAAAAGATATTGCAGAGAGGTTCATTATGTATGGTCTGGCCGATCCTATTATTCCATCGGTCTGAAAAACCGGTCAGAGGGATGGGAGCTGAGAAATGCATACTGTAAGAACGGTTCGTCCCCAAAGGATATAACCCTAATCTTGAAAAAAGGAAGTAAAAATCTGGCCGTGGTTGAGGGAATGTTCGACCTGCTTTCACTGGTCAAAGAGGAACTGAACTATTTAAAGGAGGCGTCAATATTGGTTCTTAATTCCATTTCCTTTTTGGAGAAAGCATTTCCGATCATAAGGGAATTTGAAAATGTAGCACTCTATCTAGACAGGGATGAAGCTGGCAGAAAGGCAACCTCAAAATTATTGAACAGGCATACAAATACAATAGACAGATCTGATTTATACACTGATTATCATGACCTCAATGATTGGATCGTGAACAGGGTAAAATGACACAGCGCGAAGCAAAGCAAGATGTGTGCCTGTGGCCACAAATCTTGCTTTGCTCCCGAAGGTCGCAAAGTTTTTAAGGAATGAAAAGAGCCGTTATAAAATTTAGATGTACCGTCTACGAGAAGCGATTGCTTGCAGTAAAAGCGAAGCAGGCGGGAACCACTTTGAGCGCTTTTTGTAGAGATACCCTGATGGAAAAGCAACTCACCGAGCGTATGAGCGAAGAGCATATATCCATCTATAAGATGATGGTGCAATATCATAACAACTTTAAGCGAATTGGGAATATGTACAAAAAGAATAATCCAAAGCTCTCTGACGAAGTAGTGAACCTGGCCAATGAAATTAGACTTCACCTTAAAAAGATTACGGGATGATTGCAAAGGCAACCTCCATATCGAGCACTAGGGCTTCCATTGCTTACGGCAAGGATAAAGAAAAAGGTGCGGAGACGATATACTCACATCTGCTCACCTCAGAAGATCCTACAGAAGTCACTGCGGAGTTCAAAAGTGTTCAAGCCCTCAATTGCAATTGTAAGCGCAACACGCTCAGTTTTATAATCAGCCCCACAATAGAAGATGGCCAAAAATTGGACAGGCATTCTCTCAAGGAAATCACAGCTAATTTTATGAAGCAGATGAAACTTGGAGATCGGCAGGCCATTGCATTTGTTCATTTGGACAAGGCACACAAACATATCCACCTCTATGTTAATAGGATTGACCTTAATGGAAAGGCGTACAACGATAGCTTTATAGGCAAAAGAAGCCAGCTCGCTGCAGAACGGACTGCAAAGAAACTCGGGCTGACCACAGTAAAAGAGGTGCAAATGACCAAAGCTTTGGAATCAAAAAAGATTCGACAGCAGATTCGAAATATCCATAACGATACTTTAGAAAAGGTAAAGCCTAAAAACTTGGATCAGTATATCAAAGCAATGAACAAACTAAAGGTCAAAGTGATTCCTAGCATCAACAAATCAAAACAGTTACAAGGATTTCGTTTTGAATATAAAGGTCAAAGCTTTAAAGCGAGTGAAGTTCATCGCTCGATGTCAGGAGGTAAATTGCTTTCGGCTATAGACAGTAATACTTATAAAAATGTAATCAATAAAAGTACTAATAGTATTCTACTTAAAGGAGTTTCACTTCCACTGTCAACAAATCTTATTACGGCAATAGGGAAGAAGCTGATCACAAAAGCAATCAAAAAATCAATTCAAATAGGAATGGGAATATGACACGACTGGAAACCATATCACAATTACTTGTTGAGGAACTAGAAACCTTTAAGGAACAAATAGACAGGCTTGAGAAAGTTTCTGAAAACCTGAAGGATGTTCGTGTCAAGGCAGATAGCTCTGCCATCGAGAAATTATTAAGTGAACATTTGAAAATTGTAATCGAAAGATCAAATGAGCAACAAACTCAATTAGAGAATATGCATAATAGAATAAAGTCGGCAAAACTATATCCTAACTGGTTGATTGTTTTGACGCTACTTCTTTTTCTTTCAATGGCATTTTTAATAGGCTACCTATTGCTGTTTCATTGAACACCCATAAGTGCGCCCTATGCTGTTTTTACTTCACGCTTATCAACCCGAACACTATAAAAACAGCACAGGAACCACGCGCAGGTAAGTTTTGGTAGATTTGGGGGCTATCAATTTGATTAAAGGAGAATCATAAAATTCAATAGTAAAACTTCCTTTTTTCTTAAAGTTGTATATCAACTAGATTTCTGTTGTAATTGTCTAATATTTCATTGGGTAAGGTTTTTAGATAAATTTGAGTAGTTGATAACCGATTGTGTCCTAGCATCGCTGATATAGCTTGTAATGGTACGTCCTGTAGCATTGCTTGAGTTGCAAAACTATGACGAGATACGTATGAGGATAGGCGTTGATTAATTTTGCATTTTATTGCAATTTGCTTCAAACCTTTATTATATCTCTTTCGAGCCCACAACACATCTTTATACTGAAGTTCGAATGTATCTCTTTTTATGATTGGAAAAATAAAATCCGTGCTACTCTTATCTTTTAAATAGAATGAAAGTATTTTCCCTAATTGTTCAGTTATACCTATATCATAAGGCTTAGCTGTTTTTTTTCTTTGAAATTTAATGCGATTATCAATAATATTTTCAGTTGTTAAGAATGCCAGATCCATATACGAAATACCATAGAGCATATATGAGGCTAAAAAATAATTGCGGTAATGAAAGAGATTGTCAGATTCCTCAAGATCCAGGAGCATTATGGATTTTAAACTATTGATATCAAGAGCTCTTTTTTCGGTTGGAGCTGTTCTAATTTTATAGTTTGTGAAAGGATAAGCATCTTTAGATAGGACATCAGATCTGATTGCTACATTTATAATGGCTTTTATTGTTCTCATATATGTTGAAAGACTATTCACTGAATTTCCTCTTGAATAATGCCATCTTTCAAATTTGTTTAAAAAGTCATAATTGATCTCGTTGAATTTGAGATCGTTGCCATTAGTAAATTTTTCAAGCACCTTTATAACAGCATAATAGGTGTTGGCATTTCCAAAACGGTCTGCTGCTTTCATTTCGTCCACGAGCATTTTTCCGTATACGAAAAAAGACTCATAAGACGTAATTTTTACAATCTTGCTTTTGAGTTGAACAATTGATAAATGATCAAGTTCTTCTTTTTCATTCAAAGCGTCGATGATGTCTACTGCCCGAGCCTTTTCTTTTAAAAACTGATTATTTAATTTACTAACTGAATTTGTCCCCTTGAATGCACGCTTGATTTTCTCATTTTTATCATCCCAAAACTCTTTCTGGACGGAATGACCCAAGCTTATTGAGGTTGTTTTTCGAAAGTGAGTCAATCTTAAAATAATTGGGTAGGAGGAATCTTTTTTCTGCCTCCTCGTATCCAATGATATTTTTATGTTTGTATTCATTACAAACTAAAGGTAATAAAAATTTGCACGCAATTTGCACGCATATATCTGATATTAAAAGATATCAATTGTGCACAAAATTAATTAAAATACTGATATTCAGTAAATTATGTTATGTTTTGAAACTAATTGAGATGGTTATCGTGTGCCTGGCAGGCAAGAGGTGACCAGTTCGAATCTGGTATTCTCCACCAAGATATAAAGGCATTTACAGGGTTTCTGTAAATGCCTTTTTTATTTGCAATATTGTTGGTTTTTACGCTTTTGCGAAAGCATAAATGCCCTACAACTCTCTTTGTGCAAATGGAATTTCTGGATTGAGTATCTCTGCTATAAGGGATTTTAAAACTACTTCAAACTCCAAAAGTGTATCCTCTGTGACCTGCTCATTTTTATTATATCGAAATGGAAGATATCCTGATTGTAAATTTTTGAAAGATATGATACCAACGCTTACTGGGAAATCGAGTGGTTTTTTCTTGCTAAGCATGTAAGCATACATCAATACTTGAAAAGCTTTTTCAAACTTCCCTTCTGGCAATAGTAAATCATTAAAGGCAGAGAGGTTTAAATCCTTCTGTGCTACTTTTCCAGTTTTATAATCTACGATATTAACATTGCCATTGCGTTGTTCTACTAAGTCTACTTTTCCTCTTAAAAATATATCCTCTGTAAGTTGTATGTTTCTTAAATCATCTTCTACAGACTTAATAATTACTATATCACCCTTTTTAAGGAGTCCTTTTTCTCTTTTGAGGTAATTCTCAACATAACGAGTTACTATCGCATAGACAATCTTATTTTTACCCTCAGTGATATGATTGAGACCATATACTAGTTTAAATTGGTTGCGAACTTCAACTTCTATCATTGTAAGTAATTCTTCAATGATGGTAACAGTTAATTGTTGTTCTACGTGGGGTTTATATAATTCTTCAAGTGTATTATGAACTATGGTACCCATGGTATTTGCTGCCACAGTTTCTTCTACTTCATTGCTCGAATTGATGCCGAGAACATATCGTTCATAAAACACGATAGGATCTCTCAAGTACGTCGTGAGCGCAGAGGGTGAAATACCTTTTTTAAATAGGTTCTTAAGAGAATCAATAATAGCTGTGTCCTTAGGAATGTGAGGCAATCGCTCTTCAATCTTAATTGTAGATGGAGTAACGACGTGTTTCTTTATATTGTGTATACCTTCCTCTTCTATTTGTCTTATAAATCGACTTTTTTCACTGCTACCTAAACCAGTACTATGTGTTGTATATAATAAATCTACAGTGCATGCTCTGTGTAATAAATGATAGAAGTGATATGCATAAACCGCATCCTTCTCTGAGTAGGTAGGTAAATTATAGAGCTTTTTTAAGTCATAAGGGATGTATGAGTTCTGACTTTTACCAGAAGGTAATATTCCCTCATTTACAGAGGTTATAATGACATGTTTATAATCAAGAACCCTTGACTCTAATACTCCCATAATCTGAAGACCTTGCTCAGGATCACCTCTCAAATCAATAGTTTCTGACGATAATATTTCTCTATAAAAGTGAATGAACGTTGGTATATCTTTAATATGATCCTGCGCATCCATAAGCTGCTTGAGCTTATTAAATGCTACGTAAAAACCATAAATGTATTCAAGCTGTAGTGTGTTGTTACCAGTATCAAATAACTCCCTCAGTGCTTCTATGATACGTATACAATTTATCACAGCATCTTTAGGGTTTTCATTCCAAGTTTTAAATAGCAAATTGAAAACAGTATTTGCGCTATCACCGCTAAGCTCAGCAAGCCGAGGAACACTAATGAATATAAGATTATTAGTTATAATTTCATGCTCTAAATACTCTGTCTGTGACCCTAACAGCGAAACAGATAATGGATTGCGAAGAATATTTAAAACATCCTTAAAATAATAACCATTTTTATGAGGATTCTTTTTTAAGGTAATAAGCTGGTCAAAAAAGGAAGCTGTGGGTGTCTTGCTCAAAGGTAACCCCATAGTAATATTCACCTTTTGTATAGTGCGAGGCAAGGCATTAAGAACGGGTAATAAAAGAGATTCCTCTCCTAATACAATCGCAGTGTTAGATAGTTCTTGACTTGAGATTTTAGAAAGAATGGTTCCTAATGTTTTAGCTTGTAAAATATCTTGAGAACATGCGTATGTAGCGATATTTTTATGAGAGCTGTAATTGTCAAAGGTCCAGTTAAATGGATTTGAGCTATAGTATGACCATTTTGATTTATAGTTTTTTACAAACGAGTTAGTCTCATGAAAGGGGTTATTTAAAAATGATTTTTCGGTATCCCAGTATATTTCTGCGTTGCCCTCTGAGAGTAAAGCTTGGATGAGTTGTTGTTCAGCAGTATTTAGAGCGTTGAATCCTATAAACACATGTCTAACATTAGGTGACGAATGTATATAGTGCTCTATAGTCTCTACAGCTTGTCTGTAGACATAACCTTGATGTACCGCACCTTTATCTAATGATTTTGAACAAAAGACCGTATAGATGTCAAATAAGCTATTCCAAAAATCTATATAGTTGAGTACTAATTCATTCTTTGAGGAAGACCAGTGATCTGAGAGTTCTTTAATATCCTTTAGATGATTAAACACATCTGACTGATTTAAGAGAAATCTGTCAATCTCGTTAAAGTCACTTAAAATGGATTGGGCCCATCCACAGAACGTCTGGAAATCGGCAAGCTTTTCCTTAGATACGACTTCTTTATAGCTTTCAAATAGGATAAATATTAGGTCAATATTACTTGCAGATTTTAAACCGGTAACATGACTAATAAATTCTTCTATTGAAAAAACTTTGGGAGCAAATGAAGTAGTGATAGCTCGAGAAGCTATTTTTTTTGTTAATGTATTACCAGCACGTCGGCTAGGAAGGATATAAATGATATTCTCGTTTTCAGAACCTTGTTCTTTATCAAGTACTACGTCAATAAAAGTTTGCATAGTCTAAAATAAAAAATGCCTCGCAATTGCGAGGCATTTTTAAGATTATAAAAATCTTATTTTCTATTGCTCAAGAATAGAAAGCTCAACACGTCTGTTTTCTTGACGTCCTGCAGCAGTTTTATTTGAAGCAACTGGTCTAGCCTCACCAAATCCTTTAGACTCTAAACGAGCAGCTGGGATTCCTTTTCCTGTTAAGTAACTTCTTACTGAAGCTGCTCTTTGATCAGAAAGATCTAAGTTATAAGCATCACGACCTCTATCATCAGTGTGACCTTCAATAAGGAAACGAGTTGTTGGGTATTCCATCATTACTGATGCTACTTTATCAAGAGTTGCATAAGATTCAGTTCTTATAGATGCTTTATTGTAATCAAAAAGTACCTTTTTAGTTTCTAAGTTTAGTTCGTTAAGAACTTCAACAGATACTTCAGGACATCCATTATTTGCTACAGTTCCTGCAACATCTGGACATTCGTCATCTTTGTCAAGAACACCGTCACCATCTTTATCTTCAAAAGGACACCCGTTGTTTGAACGTGGTCCAGCTTCATTAGGACAAGCATCATCAGCATCTTTGATTCCGTCACCATCAGCATCAGGACAACCACCTAAAGCAGCTACTCCAGCAACAGTTGGACATGCATCCTTAGGATCAGGGATTCCGTCTCCGTCAGTATCAGGACAACCATCAAACTCAGCTAGACCAGCAACAGTAGGACAAGCATCTTTAGAATCTTCGATACCATCTCCGTCAGAATCAGGACAACCGTTAAATTCAGGCAAACCTGCAACTTCAGGACAAGCGTCTTCTTTATCATATATACCATCACCGTCAGTATCTTTTCCTCCGAAAACAATACCTATAGCTGCAACATGTTGGAAGTGCTTAATTCCTTCGTCTTCAAAAGCATGCTTATATTTAGATTGAACACCAACGTTGATGTTTTCTCCTAACCAGATTTTTACACCCGCTGCAGCATTTGCTGTACCGAAACCATCAAGATCTCCATCAAGCGTACTTTCAACCCAAGTATAACCAGCACCAACTGAAATACTAGGATCAAACCATCCACCTTCACCGTTGATAAGATCTCTTAAACTATAAGAAAAATCTCCATCTGCACCGTAATACTGTAATTCATTTCTAGGTCTTGAATCACCTAGTTTTTCAATTCTGTTAATAGAACCAGAAACGCCAAATACGAATCCATCTCCTAAGTAACGAGATACATTAATGTATGAAACCGATGGAAGAATGCTCCAGTGATCTTCTACATTATAAAATTCTTCAAAAAGGTTTCCTCTTGTTTCTCCTGCACCAGGAACTCCATCAAGTGCATCTCCTACTGGATACGTATCGATGGCGTTAACTCCAATAGAGAAGCCCCAAGGGTTGTTTGCGTCTTGTGCATTTACTGATGATCCTACAGCTAGAATCATAAGCGCTGCAACTAAAAATCTGCTAAGATGTTTCATTGTTTAGTATTAAATTAAGTGTTAATTGATGTCAAAAGTAAGTTGTTAAAATTAATCAACAAAGGTAAATGTACTAAAATTTTCCTAATGCCCCTTATTTACAAGGGCTAAGGCTAGATTAAACCACTTTTAAAGCTTTCCCAACCTTAGTAAATGCGTTGATAGCAGTATCTAAATGTTCAATAGTATGTGCAGCACTTAGTTGTACTCTTATTCTAGCTTTACCTTTAGGAACAACAGGGAAGAAAAAACCTATTACATAAATTCCTTCTTCTAATAATGCATCTGCCATATTTTGAGATAGCTGCGCATCATAAAGCATAACAGGCACAATAGCCGACTCACCATCTATTATATCAAATCCAGCGTCTTGCATTCCTTTTTTGAAATATGCAGTATTATGAGCAAGCTTATCTCTCAGAGAGGTGTCTTTTTCTAGCATGTCAAACACTTTGATAGAAGCGCCTACGATAGCAGGGGCTAGAGAGTTTGAGAATAAATAAGGACGGCTACGCTGGCGCAGTATCTCGATTACCTCTTTCTTTGCCGTAGTATATCCACCCATTGCACCTCCGAGTGCTTTTCCTAATGTTCCGGTGATGATATCTACTCTCCCTAAAACACCTTTTTCTTCAAGAGTTCCTATACCACGATCACCTATAAACCCAGTTGCGTGACACTCATCTATCATTACTAGTGCATCATATTTATCTGCCAGATCACAAATTTGATCTAATGGAGCAACCAGTCCGTCCATTGAGAATACACCATCTGTCACAATAATTTTATGACGAGCACCGTTTTCATTTGCTTTTTTAAGTTGCTCTTCTAGGTCTGCCATATCATTATTTGCATAACGATATCTTGCAGCTTTACAGAGCCTCACACCGTCAATAATAGACGCGTGGTTAAGAGAGTCAGAGATTATAGCATCTTCTGCGCCTAGTAGTGGTTCAAAAACCCCACCATTTGCATCAAAAGCGGCGGCGTATAAAATGGTATCTTCTGTACCATAGAATTTAGCAATGCGCTGTTCTAGTTCTTTATGTATATCTTGAGTACCACAAATAAAGCGCACAGAACTCATACCAAAGCCATGCGTATCCATAGTGTCTTTAGCCGCTTGTATTACCTCTGGATGTGAAGAAAGTCCTAAGTAATTATTTGCACAAAAGTTAATAACCTTTTCTCCTGTAGAAATAGTAATCACAGCATCTTGTGCAGATGTGATGATACGTTCTTTTTTATATAGCCCTGCTTCTTTGATTTCAGCAAGTTCTTTTTGTAAATATTGTTGAATATTACCGTACATGTGTTTGATTTTTTACAAAGGTATTAAACAGATATTACATCTACAGTGGCATCTATATATACTAGAAATTTATTAGCTACTTTAAAACCCATTTCTTCATATAGCTTTGCATACATAGAAATCTGTTTACTGTGTGATGGATTGTGCATTCCTGTTTTGTAATCTATAATTGTGGTATCACCATTAGGCAATACAACCACTCTATCTGGTATATAAAATGAACCATCACTAGATAAAATCATTCGCTCGTTGTAAACCGTATTTTGATCTTGATAATAATCTGCTAGTCGTTGATTGCTCGTAATACTGCGAAGAACATTATTGATGGTTTCATATCCTTCTTCTGGGACAATACCTTGCTTTACGGCATTTTCTAGTACATGCTGGACGTCTGTGTAACTATTAATCTGAGCCATTAGCTCATGGATGAGATTACCATAGGTAATAGCATTTTGTTTTTGTTCATCCCATAAAAAAGTAGCCTGAGTGATGATCTGAATGCCCAATTCTTCTTTTGAGGTAGAGATGAAGGAAGGAACAAATGAGTTGTAATCTGTCTTGTTGTCTTCTTTCTTTGCAGGTGTTTCTTTACCAAAAGTATAGGTATGTTGATCTTCATTCCATAAATTATTTGTTTTAAGATAATCTATAAACAAATCACTGTAGGTATTTACTTTTTCTTTGCTTTCGCGAAAGCGTGACAACACATATAATCGTTCTGCGGCTCTTGTGAGTGCAACGTACAAGACATTAATGGTGTCAAATTGCTGCTCATTATTTCTAGTCTCATATAGCATTTTACCAGCTTCACCGAAATCTTTAAGAGCACTATTATGGGGAACCATCAACGTTTTAAATCCTCCAAAAGCTAGATCATCTATGGGATACCATTGGTGTTCTCCTCGTACTCTATATAAATCTGAACTTGCATATGGGTAGATAACAATAGGAAATTCTAATCCTTTAGACTTATGGATGGTCATAGTCTGTACCGCACTGTCCTGTTCTGGAGCAACAATACTAGATTTCTCCTTTTTTTCTTCCCAATAGTCGATAAAACCAAGGATGCCACCGCTTTTACTTTGTGAGTAACTATAAGCAAGATCAAGATAAGCCACTACGTAAGCATCAGAAATTGCTGTGAGGTTAAAAGATCTTATTATCGATTCCAGATATTCATAGAGAGGTAGCGTTTGCATGTAGTCAATGTGCACAAAAACATCAAATCGCTGTAAATGCTCAATGAATTCTAAAAATGTACATGAGGTATTAATACTATAAAATGAGTGCGTGTCTTCCACATTAAAGTAAGTCGTCAAAAAGTAAAGTACAGGCAATCTATTTTCTATTTGACTAGGGTAGGAGAGCATTGTTGCAAATGCATGAATAAATTGTACTGTGCTAGAGTTTGAGATTAGCAAGCTCTCAGAAGACACAACTTCTACATTTGCCTCTTGTAAGGCAGTTGCTATTAATGAGCCATCTATATTATTTCTCGTAAGTATACAAATGTCACTATGTAAGTAGCCTTGGCTAGTAGCTTCATTTATAATTTCAATAATGCGCGCAGGATATATTTCATTTGCTTCTTCTTTATTATCATATTCTAAAAACTCAAGAGAGACAAAGCCGCCTGTGTTGCTATTAGTTTGTTGTGAGTTGTCTTTATAATAAATTTCGCGATATAACTCGTTGTTAAAATGATTCGAGAGATGTGTAAAAAACTGATTATTAAAGTCTATAATTTCGGCGCTACTTCTATAGTTAGTCTCTAGGCGGTCTATAGTTGCTGGGGTTGAAAAGGGGTTTATTTGATTACTCAACGCTATAAATTGCTCTGCTTCTCCACCCCTCCACCTATAGATTGCTTGTTTGGGATCTCCTACAAGTAACAAAGAATTTGCCACAGTATCTTCTGCCTGGCTACTTATGGTGTTATCTATAAGCGGGATTAAATTGTCCCATTGCATTACCGATGTATCTTGAAACTCATCTATAAAATAATTTGTGTACCGCTCACCAAGTCTTTCATATAAAAAAGCTGCAGGCTGATCTTTGAGCGACTGCGCTATAAGCGCATTAAAATCTGAGATGAGTAACACATTTTCATCTTCTTTGATAAGCTCTAGCTCTTTTTTAATCAAGTGTAATACAGAAAGTGGGATAATCTTAGATCTAAAAGATTCTAACATATTCTGCTTAGAAGCAAGCTCCTTAAGCTTCAAAAACGTTGCTATAAAATGATCCCGATGACCATCTATGGTAGCTTTGATATGGTCTTTTTGAGTCTTTGTATAAAAGGTGTAAGACGTAATATTATCTTTATAAGCTGATCCTGTATATGGAAGTCCCTGTACCCCGTTTGCAACTTGGAGCATGAATTTATAAAAATATCCACTTGCAAAGCTTTTTTGATCTAATCCGAGTTCATGAATCAATGCTATAAGATCCTCTCCTAGCTGTTTTTGTGCAGAGGAAAGTGACTTAATCTGAGCTTGCAAATAGCTCGTTAATGTGTCAAAATCTGTAAGAGACTTGTCTTTTATAAGCTCTAGCGCCTTAAGATCGTTTTCATTGTGTAATAAATTTGCTATTTCGAGTAAATCTCGAGCAACGTCCCAGCTCTTATCATCATCTGCTTTTTCCAAAGCAAAATTTATTAGAACTTTAGTAATCTCATCATCTATACCCACCTTTGCAATGAGGGCATCTACTGCTTGAGCATTGAGTGTCTTTTGATCCAGAGAAACCTCAAAACTACTAGAGATATTTAGATCTTTTGCAAAAGTGCGGATGATTCTATGTGTAAGCGTATCTATTGTTACAATGTCAAAGGCAGCATAATTATGTAGTATGCGATTGAGTATTTCTTTAGCCTTCTTTATGACTACATCCTCAGATAATCCACTAGATGAAACTAAATCGTCTATCATATCTGGTTTTTTATTGCCAGGCTCATAATGACCTATATTCTTGAGCGTGTCTAGCACACGATTTTTCATTTCGGCTACCGCCTTATTTGTAAAGGTTATAGCAAGAAGATGTCTAAACTTATTAGCATCATTGCTCTTGAGAAGTGTAGTAATATATTGCTTTACGAGACTGTATGTTTTTCCAGATCCCGCAGAAGCATTAAGTACGATAAACGTATTTGTTTCGGTCATAGTACTAAGATAGGAAAAGCCACTTACAAAGAGGGTATTGTTATTTTCTTAATAATCTTTTCATCATCTAATAGATTTTACAAATGACTGAATTAAGTTTAGAACAACTATTTCTACCGACTATCACGAAGAATAAATAGATACATTTTTTGCTTTCGCGAAAGCAAAACCTAGTTTTTATAAGAAATCTATAACATAAAGAGTAGCTTACTTTGCGTAACTTTGTTAAAATCTAAAAAGAAGTTTAACCAAAAACGAAAAAGAAATGTCATTTACGTTACCAGAATTACCATATGCCAAGGACGCACTAGAGCCTAATATAGACACAAAAACAATGGAGATACACCACGGGAAACATCACGCTGGTTATACTTCAAAACTTAATACTGCTATCGAAGGAACTGACCTTAGCGGAAAAACGATAGAAAATATACTTATAAACTTAGATATGTCTAACACTGCTGTGCGTAACAACGGTGGAGGTTTTTACAACCACAGACTTTTTTGGGAAGTAATGTCTCCAGACGGTGGAGGAGAACCTACGGGAGAACTAGCTGAGGCAATAAATGCTGCCTACGGAAACTTTGAATCTTTTAAAGATAAATTCTCATCTGCAGCAGGAGGACAATTTGGTTCAGGATGGGCTTGGCTTTGTGTACACGAAGGTGGTAAAGTTGAGGTATGCTCAACTCCTAATCAAGATAACCCACTTATGCCTAAAGTAGGGTGCGGAGGTTTTCCAATCTTGGGTCTTGATGTATGGGAACATGCATACTACCTAAACTATCAAAACAGACGTCCAGATTATGTAAACGCATTTTTTAATGTGATTAACTGGGAAAAAGTGTCTGCATTATACGCTCAGAATAAATAAGTAATAATACTTGTTATAGTTATCAAAGCCCACTTTTCGAGTGGGCTTTTTCATGCAATAAAATTGTAAGTAATTTCTTTCTATAAATTCTTGTACAAACTTTCTTATTCATTTCTAAAGATGTGAAATCCTAATATCAAAATGAATATATCTTGTATTAAATAAAAAATACCCTGAGCGCTACTCAATTGGTTTCTAAAGCTCATTAACAAGAAGATACAATTTGTCGAGAAGGACTAAATTTTTTCAATCAGATTTAAATTATAATATTGATCCTAATTAAAGTCTAATTAATGAGATCATAAAACCCGTAAATATTAGGCATAAAAAAAGGTGGAAAGATCCACCTTTTTTTGCCCCAAATCTACCATGAACTTAACCTACTTATGCTATGGCAATGCTAATATAAGAGGGTTTTACTAAATGGCAGTATGTTTTAGACCAAAGGCATTATTTTTAGACCAAATACACAATTAATATTCAAATTGTGATATCTTTAAGACGAAAAGCACATTTTTTAGTAGGCTCTCTCTTTATTTCCTTCTACATAATTAATGAATGCTTTGTTTACAACGCGGTTACCTCCAGCCGTAGGATAGTCTCCAGTAAAGTACCAATCTCCAAGATTATCAGGACACGCTTTATGCAAGTTTTCTACCGTTTGATAGATGATATCTACTTCTGTTTTTACCGAGCTATCCGTAAGTAATTCTGCAATTTTTTTAGACACTTCTCTTTGCTCAAAAGGAGCATAGATTTCTTTAACGTGGTTCTTTACTTCCTTGTCATCTAGATCTACTTGTGCCTTACACTTATCATAGACATCCTTGATAAGATGCTCCTTATTATTCTCTTTAAGTAAAGCAATTACGGCTCTAAAAGCAATGAAATCTTCTAGTCGCGCCATATCGATACCGTAGCAATCTGGATATCGTATTTGAGGAGCGCTGGAAACAACAATAATTTTAGCAGGATTTAAACGAGCCATCATCTTGATGATACTCTTTTTAAGAGTCGTACCGCGTACAATACTATCGTCTATAATTACAAGCTTGTCTTCTGGCTTAATAACACCGTAGGTCACATCATAAACGTGCGCTACTAGGTCGTCACGACTACTATCTTCTGTAATAAACGTACGAAGCTTAGCGTCTTTTATAGCGATTTTCTCTGTGCGTAAGCGCTGTGAGAGAATCTCTGTTAGTTCGCTTTCATTTAGATTTCCCTTGGCAGCAAGAATCTTTTGTCCTTTTTGCTTATTAAGTTCGTCTTGTGCAGCCTCTACAAGACCGTAAAAAGAGGTCTCGGCGGTATTAGGAATAAAGGAGAACACAGAGTTCTTGGTGTCGTGATTAATGCTTTCAAGTACTCGAGGCATTAATAAACGTCCAAGCATCTTGCGCTCCTTATAGATTTCTGCATCAGAACCTCTAGAGAAGTAAATACGCTCAAAAGAACATGCCTTACGTTCTAATGGCTCTATAATTTGCTGTATGGTAAGTGTGCCATTCTTTTTAATGATTACGGCAGCCCCTGGATCTAATTCCTTTACTTCATCAAAAGGCACGTTAAACGCTGTCTGTATCACAGGACGCTCACTAGCTACTACAGCTACTTCATCGTTTTCAAAATAATATGCAGGTCTTATTCCCGCAGGATCTCTTAAAACAAAAGCATCACCATGACCTAAAAGTCCAGCCATTGCATAACCACCATCCCAATCTTTTGAGGCTCTTCTAAGTATTTTACCTACTTTAAGTCTTTCTGCTATTTGAGGAGAAGCTTGTTGTTTATTAAATCCTTCCTTTTTTAACTTCTTGTAAAGTTTTCCAACTTCATCATCCAGAAAATGGCCTATCTTTTCCATTACTGTAATGGTGTCTGCCTGCTCTTTTGGATGCTGCCCTAAAGAAACCAACTTATCAAAAAGCTGATTTACATTAGTCATATTAAAGTTACCTGCAACGATGAGGTTACGGTGCATCCAGTTATTCTGGCGTAAAAATGGGTGTACACTCTCTACACTATTTTTCCCGAAGGTTCCATAACGTACGTGACCTAGTAACAACTCTCCTATGTAAGGAACATTACTCTTCTGCCAGGCTACATCATCCTTCTTATTAGGATTTGCAGTCATAAGCTCGTTTATACGACCATTAATTTCTGCAAAAATATCTTGTATAGGTTGTTGTGCTGTAGATCGCTGTCTAGATATGTATCGTTGCCCTGGAGCGACATCTAGTTTTATACTAGCAAAACCTGCACCATCCTGACCACGATTGTGCTGCTTTTCCATCATTAAGTACATCTTATTTACCCCGTAAAAAGCAGTACCATATTTCTCTTTGTAAAATTCAAGTGGTTTTTTTAGTCTTATAACTGCAATACCACATTCATGCTTGATAGCGTCACTCATAGCTTGTAAAAACAAAAGCGCTCCAAAAATGGAGCGCAGGGTTTAGTTGTTTATGTTTATGTCAAATTGCACAAGGTTTTTAAACTGATGCAGTCTCTCTTTTATTTCTTCTGGCGTCACAGATTGTAAACGCTCTGTTCCAAATTTTTCTACCGTAAAGGAGGCAAGGCAAGAGCCATAAATAAGAGCCGTTTTCATCGTTTCAAATGAAGTGTCTCCTGCTTGAGCTATATAGCCAGCAAATCCTCCAGCGAAGGTGTCTCCAGCTCCCGTAGGGTCAAAAACATCTGCAAGTGGTAATGCAGGGGCAAAAAACATATTATCTCCTTCAAAAATAAGAGCTCCGTGTTCTCCTTTCTTTATCACTACATACTTAGGTCCCATCTCGTGGATTTTCTTAGCAGCAGTTACAAGTGAATACTCACCACTTAACTGGCGTGCTTCCTCATCATTTATAGTGATAACATCTACTTTTTTGAGCGTAGTCTTAAGCTCATCTAGCGCGATGTCCATCCAGAAATTCATTGTGTCTAGTATTACAAGCCTAGGTTTTACATCCATTTGCTCTATGACACTAAGTTGTACTTGCGGTTGTAAGTTACCTAGCATTACAATAGGTGCTTCCTTATGTGAAGCAGGAACCTTAGGAGAAAAATCTGCTAGTACATTAAGTTCTGTAGCAAGTGTATCTCTAGAGTTCATATCATTGTGATACTTACCACTCCAGAAAAATGTTTTACCACCTTTTACTATTTCTATTCCGTCTGTATTAATTCCTCTTTCTGCAAGAAAATCAAGATACTCTTGAGGGAAGTCGTCACCTACAACGGCAACAATGGCTGGATCAACATTATCAAACTGTGCCGCAGCAAGTCCTATATAAGGAGAAGCTCCTCCAATAATTTTATCTGTTTTTCCAAAAGGTGTCTCTATTGCATCAAATGCACAAGAACCAACAATAACCAATTTACTCATCTATAATTTTTGTGCAAATATACGGTTTTGAATGTTTGACAACTCAACTTTAAGGAGACCGCTTTCGCGAAAAAATGTAATTTCAACTACGTAAATAAATTAGCAATAAAACTTTTTATAGCATCCCAGTTTTTGATGACTAGCATTGTAAGGAAAGCCGAAATTGCTATTGTGTAAATTCTCTTTTTTTCCGTTTTTAGACTGACACTTATTTCCTCCCAAAATCTGCTGGGATTTCGCCCCAGGCTTTGGTTTCCCACTTCACAATCGTAGTGATGTAGGTATTTTTTTTAAGCCACTGCTCTGCGCGCGCTATCAGTTCAAATACATCTTTATTTTTTGGGCTTTGCTTGAGGTTGGTCTTGCAATGTTTCTTTTTTACCCAGCCTATTGCTATTCGAGAGTCACTATAAATAAGACGGTCACTACCTATTTTTTTTAAATAAGCTAGACCGTGCACGAGTGCGAGAAACTCTCCTATATTGTTAGTTCCTTGCTTAAAAGGCCCTTGGTGGAAGAGTTGTTTTACCGTTTGAGTATCTACCCCGCGATATTCCATGATGCCTGGATTACCAGAACTTGCGGCATCTACAGCAATAGAGTAGAGGTTGGGGAAGCCATATTTGGCTTTTTCTTCGGCGGAGAGTACTTTTTTCTTTTTTGAGGAGCCTTTAAAGTCGTTATAGTCTCCGTTATATGCGTTTTTTGCTTTGGCAAAGGTTTCAAAACTCTTGTACTTTGCACCGGCATAACCATCTATCATCTTCTTGCATTCCTTCCAAGAATCATAGATACCAGGTTTTTTACCTTCCCAGACTACATAGAATTTTTTTGTTTTTGCCATTTGTTTTAATTCTTAGTGCTTCGATATTTCCTTAGGAAAATGAATAAGTAGTAAAATACTAATATTAATAGTGACACATAGAAAACATATTCATTAGTACTGAAACCTTTGTTTTCTTCAACCCCTAGATATGTTTGTTTTTCTTCAGTAAATAGAGTATACGTAGAAAATATAAACCACAGATGTATTACTATAATTTGTCCTAAGAAAAACAGCTTTCTCATCCTATTATGATAAAAACTCAGCAATCACCTCTGGAAAATGAGTGTATTCTAGTTGGTGTATTTTTTCGGCAATTGCTTCTGGGGTGTCTTCTTGGCTTACTTCAACTTTGGCTTGAAATAAGAAATCTCCTTTGTCATATTCTGGCGTTACTTTATGAATGGTGATGCCTGTATATATCTTTTGAGAAGGATTTTTATCGTGTTGCGCTTTCGCGAAAGCGTAAACAGCCTTATGCACATTCATGCCGTACATGCCTTTTCCTCCAAAATCTGGGAGCAATGCTGGGTGTATATTTATGACCTTATCTGGAAACGCCGAAATTATTTTTTCTGGAAATAGCCATAAAAAACCTGCCAAAATGATGACATCTGGTTGTGTAGCCTTAAGAAGATGGAGTACATCATCACCTTTATAGAACGCTTTTCTGTTAAAACTAAACGCAGCAACATCAAGGGCTGAGGCTCTTTGAAGTACTTTGGCACGCGGATTGTTACTAAGAACTTGCACGACTTGTGCATCCGTACGATCCTGGAAAAACTCTATAATACGCTGGGCATTTGTACCGTTACCCGAGGCAAAAATCACAATTCGTTTCATTTTTCTTGTTGCTGTTGTGGGTGCGAAATAAAGAAATATTAGTAACTATTTGAAGGTTATGGAAAGGAACTTATTTTATATTTCCGTAAATTACCTTCACATTTTTGAGTTGCAAACTTGTTTAACGGTAAAGTTTGTTATTTTTGCGACTTAAATAAAAATTTAAATTAGAAAATTATGTCAGACATTGCATCAAGAGTAAAAGCGATTATCGTAGACAAATTAGGAGTAGACGAAAACGAAGTTGTAACGGAAGCGAGCTTCACAAACGACCTAGGCGCTGATTCACTAGACACAGTGGAACTCATTATGGAGTTTGAAAAAGAATTTGATATCCAAATTCCAGACGATCAAGCAGAAAATATTGCGACAGTAGGTCAAGCAGTATCTTATATAGAAGAGGCAAAATAAGTCTTTATTTATGGAGTTAAAGCGAGTAGTAGTTACCGGACTTGGTGCACTTACCCCGATAGGAAATAATATTCAGGAATACTGGGAAGGACTTTCTACAGGGAAAAGCGGGTGCGCGCCCATCACCTATTTTGATGCAGAAAAGTTTAAAACGAAGTTTGCTTGTGAACTTAAAAACTTTGACGCTCTCGACTTCTTTGATAGGAAAGAAGCTCGAAAGCTCGATAGATTTGCTCAGTATGCACTGGTAGCTTCAGATGAAGCTATCAGTGATGCGGGCATTGATCTTGACTCTGTTGATAAATTTAGGGTTGGGGTTATATGGGGAGCCGGTATAGGTGGTTTGGAAACATTCCAGAATGAAGTCCTTAACTTTGGTGCTGGAGATGGCACTCCTAGATTTAATCCTTTCTTTATACCTAAGATGATTGCAGATATTGCCCCTGGTAATATCTCTATCAAGCATGGCTTTATGGGACCTAACTATACGACGGTTTCTGCTTGTGCTTCTTCTGCAAATGCAATGATAGATGCCTTTAACTATTTACGTTTAGGGCAATGTGATATTATTGTTACGGGAGGATCTGAGGCTGCGGTAACGCAAGCTGGTATGGGTGGTTTTAATGCAATGCATGCGTTGTCAACTAGAAATGACGATTTTGAAACGGCTTCAAGACCCTTTGACGCAACTAGAGATGGTTTTGTATTAGGAGAAGGTAGTGGTGCATTAATCTTAGAAGAGTATGAACATGCTAAGGCGCGTGGCGCCAAAATTTATGCCGAGGTTCTAGGTGGCGGTATGTCTAGTGATGCTTATCACATGACAGCACCTCATCCAGATGGTATAGGTGTAGAGCGTGTAATGCTTAATTGTTTACGTGACGCGGGACTTAACCCTGAAGATGTAGATCACATCAACACGCACGGAACATCTACTCCTCTAGGGGATGTAGCAGAGCTAAAGGCTATCAAAAAAGTTTTTGGTGACCATGCAAAAGAAATAAATATTAATTCTACTAAGTCTATGACTGGACACCTTCTAGGTGCTGCAGGAGCTGTAGAGTCTATTGCTGCCATCCTTGCGATGCAACATAGCCTTGTCCCTCCTACAATCAATCATACTACAGTAGATGAGAATATAAATCCCTCTTTTAACTTAACGCTTAATAAAGCGCAAAAGAGAGAAGTAAACGTAGCGATGAGTAACACCTTTGGTTTTGGAGGTCACAATGCTTGCGTATTATTTAAAAAAATTGACGCTTAAATTAATAGATGAGCGCATTTAAAAAAATATTTAACTCTCGTGCTGAAAAGGACGGGAGTTTTTTTATGCGAATGCATGCTATTATAGGCTTTAAACCGAAAGAGATAAAGTACTATGAGAAAGCTTTTACCCATCGTTCTCTAGGTCTTAAAAAAGCAGATGGTAATCCTCTTAATTATGAGCGATTAGAGTTTTTAGGAGACGCAATGCTCGGGTCTGTTATTGCAGCACATCTCTTTAATGCCGTACAAGGTGGTAATGAAGGATATTTAACTAAAATGAGATCTAAGGTGGTGAGTCGTAAGCATCTCAATGAGCTAGGCAGAGATCTCAATCTTGTGAGATATGTGAGAGCAAGTATTCCCCTAGATAATTTTGGGGTTAATATTCATGGTAATCTTTTTGAAGCTTTAGTTGGTGCCATTTACCTTGATCGAGGTTATAAATATTGCGAGAAGTTTATAGCTAAGCGTGTTATAGAGCCCTATGTAGATATAGAGAAGCTTGAGGGCCGTATCATTAGTTACAAGAGTGTATTGATAGAATGGTGCCAAAAAGAAAAGCGCACCTTTAAATTTGAAACTTTTGAAGATACTGGTCAAGACACTGTAAAGCATTTTGGGGTAAAACTTTTTATAGATGGTAAGGTTGTTGCAAAAGCTCGTGCTACAAGTAAGAAAAAGGCAGAAGAAATAGCTTCAAAACGCACTTTTTATGCTTTTCAACGAGAAATTGAAACTCAATAACGTAAGTTTATTAATTGATTTTACTACATTAGCTTTTTAATCATCTTTTTCCCCTAGAAGATTAAAGATTAGAGTCTTAGGGCTCCACCCCTTATGTTAGTAAAATTTCCAAAGAGATACTATCTCGTTTTTGCATTCCTTGCACTCATAACGGCAATTGCTGTTTATTGGGGTACATCTCGCATAATACAACAAGAGGAAGCTGCTCGTACACTTAACTTAGAAAGAGCAAATAGAGAAGCTGCAAAGGAATTTCAAGAAGCTCTTAACAATTATGCGACTCTAATTTCTGGAGTAAAAAGTTATATTGAAATATCTAATGGGAGCTTTACAGAGAACGATATATCTTCCTTCATAGAACGGCAGCTAGGTGGACTTATCATGGAACGTCCCTTTAGTGTCTCATATATTGATACGAGCCATATTTTTATTTTTGACTTTACCATGCAGCCTGTACCTAATGCAAATTTGGTAGGAAAATCAATAGCGAAATTTATAGGAAAGGAGGGTACATTGAGAATGGACTCTTTAATGCGTAAGAGTAATTTCTATGCCTCAGACCCCACAAATTTATTAGAAGGTAGAGTAGGACTTCCATTAGGTTTTGGTGTTTTGGACAGCCTTGGTAATTCTATGGGTTATATAACTAGTATTGCAGAGTTTGCCCCTATTTTAGATAAAGCATATGTTCATACTAATAAAGATGATTTTGTCTTTAAGTTTAAAAGTAGTAACGGTAATTACTTTGATCGTAGTAGAGCCCATAATGGACAAAAAATATATTCTGTAAATGAGGATCCAGAGTTTTTTAAAAACTTTGATGTCAAAGAAGAAACCTATATCTCTAGTGTAGTCCCTTTTTACAATAAAGAATTTATATTGAGCACCGCCTATAAGAAGTCTCATGAAGGTTTCTTAGCGCTAGGCGTTACATCATGTTTGTGGTATCTCGCCATATTAGGATTTATGTTCTTTTTGATAAGTCAGTATTATTTGTATGAGCGTAAGAATAAAATTATTGCCTCACAAAAGGTCCGATTGTCAGAGTTAGTAGCTACTAAAAATAAGTTTTTTTCAATTTTAGCAAACGATCTTAGAGGTCCTCTATCATCCGTAATAAACTTTTTAGATGTGTTAAAAGTAGAACACGCAAATAACAATCAAAACACCACTATAATAAACTCTCTTGAAGACTCTAGCCGAAATAGTATTTCATTACTTGACAACCTTCTAAAATGGTCAAAACTTCAAACAGATCAAGTTGAATTTACTCCTGTTGCATTAGATATCATGTCTATTACAAAAGATCAAATTAAAATACAAAACCACGCTCTTCAAAATAAAGGGCTCAATATACGTCTAGAGTCAAGCTTTAAAGGTGAAGTAGTAGGAGATAAAAATATGGTGGCGACCATAATTAGAAATGTACTGTCTAATGCAATTAAGTTTTCACACGATAATGATATCATAGTGATTGAGCTTACAAGGCTAGATAATAAGTTTGTCTTTAGTATTGAAGATAACGGAATAGGGATTCCAGAACATGACAAGCAACGACTCTTTGACTTAACTGAAATCACAAGTCGGGTGGGCACTAGAAACGAGAAAGGTTCAGGTTTAGGACTAGTTTTAAGTAATGAGTATCTCAAGGCTCATAGGGGAGATATACTTATAGAAAGTGAAGATGGTAAAGGAACTCTCGTTACATTCACATTGCCTTTAGGTTAATTACTTTACAATTTCTAGCGAAAACGTTTACGTAACTTTAATACCTCTCGCGTATTCCTTCGGATGCTTCTTTGTATCTTTCTAACTTGCTTAAACGTTATGGGAATGTATAAAATTCTTTTGGAAGACTCCATTGGTTATGACTTTACGCTCATAGCTATACATGGTTCATTAGAGCCATATTACTTGGCATACTTACTTAATAAGAATCTTGGATTAAGACTATCTCGTTCTCGTGAAGACCTCATTATTGGCAATCGAGAAGAAGAGGCAAGCTATCCCTTTTTTGAATTTAATGATGAGCATCAGTACGTAGATTACTATGTATTATCAAATAAGACAAAGATAGAAGTAGAAGCTAAGGCTGTTGTAGGTCTTTTTGAATCAGAGAAAACACTCAAGACTACCTACTTTATTCCTGAGATGCCACAAGTAGATTATTTTATAAAAGTGGTTGAGGATGGTAACGCTTTCGCGAAAGCTAAAGCACTAAAAATTCTCAATCAAATATCACATATTGTTACCGCTTATGAAGTAGACGTAAGCTCGTTAAAAAATAAAGAACACTTAATTTTTGAATAATGCAGAAAAGAAAAAAAACCAAGATAGTTGCAACGCTAGGGCCAGCAACTAGTAAGCGACAAGTATTGCTAGACATGATGAATGCAGGAGTAGATGTATTCCGCATTAACTTTTCACATGCAGACTATGAAGATGTTAAGGAGCGCGTAGCTATGATTCGTGAACTAAGCGAAGAGACTGGATACAACACATCAATCCTAGCAGATTTACAAGGGCCAAAACTTCGTATAGGAAAAATGAAGGAAGAGGTAGTTGTAAATCCTGGAGATAAAATTACCTTCTCAACAGAAAGCGAATTTGAAGGAACAAAGGATCGTGTTTATATGAATTATAAGCAGTTTCCTCGTGACGTAAAAGCAGGTGAGCGCATTTTACTAGATGATGGTAAATTGATGTTTCAAGTTGATGAAACAGATGGTAAAACAGAAGTTGAGGCTACGGTAATTCAAGGAGGACCGTTACGTTCTAAAAAAGGGGTAAACTTACCTAATACAGACATATCACTTCCAGCACTCACTAAAAAAGACGTAAAAGATGCAATTTTCGCTTTAGGACTTAAGGTGGACTGGATGGCACTTTCTTTTGTAAGACATGCAGAAGACTTGCAGCAATTACAAGAGTTGATTAAGAAACACTCTGACCATAAAGTGCCAATCATTGCCAAAATTGAAAAACCTGAGGCTGTAGCAAATATTGATAAGATTGTTGCTTATTGTGATGCTTTAATGGTGGCGCGTGGAGATCTAGGTGTAGAAATTCCAGCACATGAGGTGCCGTTAGTGCAAAAGCAATTAGTATTGCGCGCAAAAAAAGCAAGAATACCAGTAATCATTGCTACACAAATGATGGAAACAATGATTTCTAGCCTTACGCCTACACGTGCTGAGGTAAATGACGTTGCAAACTCTGTAATGGACGGAGCAGATGCAGTAATGCTTTCTGGAGAAACTTCTGTAGGTCAATACCCGGTGCAGGTGATTGAAAAGATGGCTTCTATATGTCGTAACGTAGAAGATTCAGATCTTATTAAAGTTCCGCAGGCACCACCACACATTAAGACTAAACGTTACATTACTAAAGCAATATGTTATCACGCGGCTCACATGGCAGATGAGATAGATGCAAAAGCAATTACTACCTTAACAAATAGTGGTTACACAGCATTTCAAATCTCAGCATGGAGACCATCATCCCACATTCTTGTATTTACATCAAATAAGCGCATACTTACACAGCTTAACCTATTATGGGGTGTAAAAGCATTGTTTTATGACAAATTTGTAAGTACAGATGAGACGGTAGAAGACATAAGACAAATGGCTTTAAATACAGAATTGGTAGATAAAGGAGATATGCTTATCAACCTAGTAGCAATGCCATTACTAGATAAAGGAATGGTTAATACACTCCGTGTTTCTGAGGTGTAATTCTCCGTATAATGTATAAAAAAATGGGTAGCCACTGGCTACCCATTTTTAGTTAATGAGATTTATAGAGATATTTCTTCCTCTGTGATCACAAAAGCATTAGCAGATTGTTTGATGATGATAGTGCGCTTATAATCTCTTAACGCATATGAGTAAGTGATATTTGTTATTGCACCCTTTGGAGTAACATTAATAGTAAGTTCATCTATTTGTGTGCGGTCTCTTTTCTCACCATTTATAATAGTTACTGTTTCTTTTCTATTTGAAAGTTCTGGATTTATCCCTTTAGGAAGATTAAAGAGACGCTGAGATATTCGGTAGGCTTCATTCCAGTTTTTTGCAGGAAGTACTAGCGTTGTAGTCATTCCATAATCCTCTCCCTTTTTATTGGCCTTCTTGACTACTTTAATAGGGTGTTCTGGAGTGCTTATGCGGTTTATGTATGCTTCTAGACCTTCATTTGGTTGCGGTGGAGCAAGCGATGTTAAGTATCCATTAAAAGCAAAGCCTGTTGCTCCCTGATAGTTTACTTCTATCATCTCGCCTTTAATTCCATCTACCGTCATTTCTGTGTGCTCAGGATTACTTAATAGGAATACCTGTGCACCATAAGGAAGTGTGAGAATTTTTTTTGAGGTGAGATTTGTTCCTGATCTTAGTGATAGACCAGAGGAAGAGTTCACATAAAATTGAGTTGGAGTCGCGAGAACTTTTGGAGTTGTGATGGCAAGAGTTTCTTGAGTACCATGTTCACTATTATTTTCTGTTGAAGAATCACAGCTTAAAAAGAAAGTAAAGAAGGTTACGGAGAGGATGATGGTGTTGATTTTCATGATGAATGATTTTTAGATTAAACATTTACCAATAGAAACCACGATATGTGCCAAATATTAAAACAAAAAGGTTAAAAAAACTATAAAACCGCAACAACGAGTGGGCTATTTAAATATTGCTTAAGAATTGTTTAAAATTCGTAACCTAGACTTATAAACCACTCACTACGTTTAACTTCTGGGCTATAGGTGTATTTAAGTCGCAAAGGTCCAAGTAGCGTTTCAGAGCCATACCCTAGGGAATATCCAGAAAAGGTAGCCGGTGGCAACCAATTTTCGGGCTTGTCAAATATATCATACCCTACATTTGCAAAGTTTGCTGAGAGGTTGAGGTGATTTTTAGGAAAAACCTCAAAATCAACTTCAAATAATGCTTTGACATAGCCATCTCCAGCAATACTTAAATAATCATATCCTAAAAAAGGAACAATGTTATTTACTTTTTTTGCTCCATAACCTCCTAAGAAAAAGTCAAGCGAATTATTATCTGCTCCACCTACTTTAAAACCTCCTGCAGCTTCAACGGTAGCAGTAAATATATTACCGATACTTCCAGCATACTTTATTCGTGCATTTGCAACCCCAAACTCTGTAAAATCATTGTTGTAATCTGATGAGGCTAGAAATAAATCAAAATCTGCATCAAAAAGAACTCCTGAGTTAGGAAAGTATTTGTTATCTAGAGAGTCATATTTTAATTGAGAGTACAATCCTCCTAGGTTACTTCGTTCAAAAATAACAGCCGTTTCTTCCTCATTAGTGGACACAACAGTTTCTGTTTCGATATCTAAAAACTTATGCTGTATACCTATGTCAAATGTAAATTGCTTCGCTAGTAGCGTTTGTACATAAATTCTGTTTGTTAAGTCTTGATAATTAAGGCTCACCCTATTAATACCATCTAGAGGTATGTCACGTAAATCTTCAATAAGACGAGCGCTTACCCCTTGTTCAAAAGAGGTGTAAGAAGAGTTTACTCCCACACTCCAGTAAAAACCTTTATCAATGTAGTAGTCAAAATCGTATCTAATATTGTCTCCTAGAATAAAGTCTAAAGAGGCAATATCATTTTTAAAAAGCACTCCTTTTTTTGTGAAATTAATGAGTGCAGCAGTGCGAAAAAGGTCATCATAATGTAACGCTAGGCGCAATGATTGCGTGCTACTAGATTCCTTAAGCTCAATGTGAAGTACAAACTCATCATTTACCTTCTGCAGCCTGTGACCTATTCTGTTAAAGTTTTCGGTGGCTGTGAGGTTATTAATGCCATTGTAAAAGTCATCATATGATACCGTTATGGGTGGTTTAAGTTTCAATTTTCCGAGAATGTAAGCTCTGGTATATTGCTCATTACCTGTAATACTTACTGCGGCAATTTGTAATGAATCTTGTGGAGTAGGCTTTATGCGCTTTCGCGAAAGCGGTTTTTGCCTCATAGCAACTTCCTTAAGTGCATCATACTGTTCCATCGCCTTAGTGCGACCTGTGCCCATAATGACTTTACCATCATTAAAGGAAACCACAGAATAAGCATCAATAGAAGGTCGTATGTAAATATCTGTTTGTGTGCGTTTTTCCTCCATCGCTTTGGCGGTGCGATAGTTGTTGATTTGTAATAGTACCTCAGATGCAGATTTGAGATTGGACCTACCACGCAGTGTATCTTGTACATCCACACCAATAATAATGTCCATTCCTTTTGCGCGCAACTCTTCTACAGGATAGTTATTTGTAACACCTCCATCTATAAGGAGTTTTCCGTTTATGAGTACTGGACTAAATAATGAAGGTAATGCACCACTAGCGCCAAGCGCTTCAGGGAGATAACCTTTGTCCAAGATGACTTGCTCTCCTTTTTCTACATCTGTAGCGATGCAGAAAAAGGGTATCGGGAGTTTACTAAAATCATTAATATTCGAAATGTGATCGAGATTTTTAGCCAGTAAATTATAAGTGTTTTGCCCTTTACTTAAGGAGCTAGGAAGCGATAGTTTAAGGTGATCAAACGGTAGTGATACTACATATCGCTCTGCATCGTCACGCTCATAAGAGGTCTTTGCCTTACGAGGTAAATTATCTTGAATGATGTTATTAAAATTTACAGAAGTAAAAATAGAATCTAACTCTGCCGCATTATACCCTGAAGCATAGAGTCCTCCTACAATAGCACCCATACTAGTGCCGGCAATGTAATCTATGCGTACACCAGCTTCTTCTATAACTTTAAGAACGCCTATGTGAGCAAAGCCTTTTGCACCACCACCACTAAGTACAAGACCTACTTTTACATCCTCTTTTTGTGCATCTTGCGCAAATGCAGAGAAGCTTAATATTAAGGCTATAACTAGTATGAAGTACTTCATTCTTTAACGTGGTAGTGATTATATATGATAGCTGCTTTTGATGGTCCTATTACCTCTGTGAGACTTTTTTTGCTTGCCACTTTTACTTTTGAAACAGAACGGTAATGTTTTAATAAATCTACAATTGTTTTTTCACCTATACCACGTATAGCGTCAAGTTCTGTTCCTAGGGCTGCATTACTACGTTGATTACGGTGAAAGGTGATGCCAAAGCGGTGCGCCTCATTACGTAATTGTTGTATAATTTTAAGGGTCTCACTCTTTTTGTCGAGATATAATGGAATACTGTCACCAGGATAAAATAATTCTTCTAGACGTTTTGCAATACCTATAATTGCTATTTTGCCACGCAAGCCTAAGTCATCTAGTGCCTTTACACCACTAGATAATTGACCCTTACCACCATCTACGATTATGAGTTGAGGTAGTGGTTGATCTTCGGCTAGTAGTCGTTTGTAACGTCTATAAACTACTTCTTCCATGCTCGCAAAATCATCTGGACCTTCTACTGTCTTGATATTAAATTTACGATAATCACTTTTACTAGCCTTTCCATTCTTAAAAACCACGCAGGCGGCTACAGGATTTGAACCTTGTATGTTTGAGTTGTCAAAGCATTCTATATGTCTAGGCTCCTCAGTTAATCTTAGGTCTGCCTTCATTTGTGCCATGATGCGGTTAGTATGGCGGTCTGGATCTACTATTTTAGTTTGCTTGAAACGTTCCATCCTGTAATATTTTGCATTACGTTCAGAGAGTTCTAGTATGCGTTTTTTGTCACCTAGTTTAGGCACGGTAATTTTATATTGATCACCTAGCTCTACTTCAAAGGGAACATAGATTTCCTTTGAGTTATGGTCAAAACGTTGCTGAATCTCAATAATACCGAGTTCTAGTAATTCTTTATCGGTCTCGTCTAGTTGCTTCTTGAGTTCTAGCGTATGAGACTTAATAATGGCACCGTGTGATATCTGTAAGAAGTTTACATACCCATACCCCTCATCGCTTATAATGGAGAATACATCAACATCGCTTATCTTAGGATTAACCACCGTACTTTTAGATTGGTACCCTTCAAGGATGTCAAGCTTTTCTTTAATGCGTTGTGCATCTTCAAATTCCATGGCAGCAGCGTGCTCCTTCATTTTTTCGCGAAAGCGAGCTAGAGAATCTTTAAAATCCCCTTTTACAATCTGTCGTATGTGTTCTATGTGCTCATGATATTCTTTTTCTGACTGCTTGTCTTCACAAGGGCCTTCGCAGTTGCCTAGATGATATTCAAGGCACACTTTATACTTCCCAGCGTCTATCTTATCCTTAGAAAGGTCATAATTACAAGTGCGAAGCTTATATAAACTTTTAATCAAGTCTAGTAGTGTGCGCACTGTTTTCATACTCGTGTATGGACCATAATACTCGCTACCGTCTTTAATGAGTCTACGCGTAGGGAAAATCCTAGGGAAGCGTTCATTTTTTATACAAATCCACGGGTAGCTTTTATCATCTTTAAGGAGTACGTTGTACCGTGGCTGATATTCTTTTATAAGACTGTTTTCAAGAAGAAGCGCATCTGTCTCGGTCTCGACCACGATATGCTTCATCTCGTGAATCTTTTTGACCATCGTCCTTATGCGGCCGTTATCTAGGGTTTTATTAAAATAGGAAAGTACTCGTTTTTTTAAGTTCTTTGCTTTTCCTACGTAAAGCAGTTTTCCGTTTTTATCGTAGTATTGATATATTCCCGGACTTGTAGGAAGTGTTTTGAGTTGAAGTTCTATTGGAGCAGCAGGCATACTCAAAGATAATATATGAGGCCGATTACGCTTTCGCGAAAGCATAAAAAATCGCATTAAAATCTTTATAAAGAAAGTACATATTTTATAACTTGCCACACTATGCCAAAACGCACTATAGGTCGCACTGACAAAGCAGATTTTCCAGTTCTAGGATTTTACGATATTGATATTAAAATCGATACGGGTGCCTACACCTCTTCCATACATTGTCACAGTATTGTTGAAAAGGAAAACAAACTAGTGTGCACATTTTTTGACGAAGAACATCCACTCTATAATGGTCAAGAAATGATTTTTGAGGAGTATGATATTGCCATCGTGCGAAGTAGTAATGGAGAAACTCAATATAGATATCAAGTCCAGAGTAGTATTACTATCTTTAGTAAGACTTATAAGATATCATTAACGCTCTCGTCAAGAGAAGATATGAGGTTTCCTGTTCTGATAGGAAGGAAATTTCTAACAAAAAAATTCATCGTGGATACTGAGTTTACAAACGTATCCTACAATCTTAAAAACAATGAATCTAAAGATATTATCTCGTAATCCGCATTTATACAGTACATCTAGACTTGTAGAAGTAGGATTAAAGAGAGGGCATAGCGTTGAGGTAATTGATCCTCTTAAATGTGACCTTATCATAGAAAAGAAAAAGCCTACGGTCTTTTACAAAGGACGCACACTTGAGACAGCAGATGCAATTATACCTCGTATAGGTGCTTCTATTACGTTTTATGGTACTGCAGTGGTGAGGCAATTTGAGATGATGGATGCTTTTACCACAACAACCTCTCAGGCACTTGTGAGAAGTCGAGATAAACTGCGTAGTTTACAAGTATTATCTAGATCAAAACTAGGGTTACCTAAGACCATTTTTACAAACTACTCCCGAGATGTGGAGGAGATGATTGCACATGTAGGTGGAGCACCTCTTATTATAAAACTACTTGAGGGAACTCAAGGTTTAGGCGTAGTGCTTGCCGAAACCAAAAATGCAGCCGAGTCTGTAATCGAGGCCTTTAATGGACTCGAAGCCCGAGTGATTGTGCAAGAATATATCAAGGAAGCAAAAGGAGCAGACATTAGAGCATTTGTAGTAGATGGTCAGATTGTAGGGGCTATGAAGCGCCAGGGTAAAGAAGGAGAGTTCCGTTCTAATTTGCATAGAGGAGGAACCGCAGAAATTATAAGCTTAACAGACGAAGAGGAAAATGCGGCTATAAAAGCAGCAAAAGCAATGGGTCTAGGAGTAGCTGGTGTAGATATGCTGCAAAGTGATCGCGGCCCACTCATTCTAGAAGTAAATTCATCTCCAGGTTTAGAAGGGATTGAAAAAGCTACAGGGAAGGATATTGCCAAAACAATTATTCGCTATATTGAACGTAATATATAAGAGATTGTGCCAAAAATAGACGAAAACAACATCCTCACAATACTAGGTAAACAGGTAATACCTGGTGAGAGCGCTACTATAAATTTCAATATTGCAAAACTTTATACGGCCACCTCTGTAGAGGTTCCCATCATCATAGAGCGAGCAAAAAAACCTGGTCCAGTAATTTTAATCACTTCGGGAATTCATGGTGATGAAATTAATGGAGTTGAAATTGTACGCCAGCTCATCGCAAAAAAGATAAATAAGCCTAAGCGAGGAACCATCATCTGTGTGCCGGTGGTAAATATCTTTGGATTTTTAGATATGAAACGCACGTTTCCAGATGGAAGAGATCTCAACCGCGTATTCCCAGGAAATCCAAGAGGATCACTTGCTAGCAGGTTTGCCTATCAATTTGTAAAGAAAATATTACCTGTAGCAGATATATGTTTGGATTTTCACACCGGTGGAGCATCTAGATTTAATGTTGCACAAGTACGCATAGAACCCTCAGATGAGACATCTTTAAAGTATGGGTCTATCTTTAACGCACCATTTACTTTGCACTCTAAAATGATACCAAAATCATATAGAGCCACTTGTGCAAGAATGGGAAAACCAGTGATTCTTTTTGAGGGCGGGAAGTCTAAAGTAAGTGACAAGGAAATTGCACGATTAGGTGTTTTTGGAACTATGAGAATATTAGACCATCTAAAAATGCTTGGTGCTAATTTTGAGGTTCCAGAAGTTTTAAAAGAATCTGTAACGGTAGATGCTATTACGTGGCTTAGAGCGCAATATTCTGGATTATTACATACTAAAGTGAGTTGTGGTGAGCGGCTATCTGTAGGCCAGCATATAGCCACAATCACAGATCCGTACGGTAAATTTCGTCATGTTGTAAAGGCAAAAAACGAAGGATACGTGATTAATGTAAACGAGGCATCGCTAGTCTATCAAGGAGACGCAATTTTTAATATATCTATAGACCGCACACCTAACGATGACCAAGCAGGAGCTTAGAAAAAAGTATAAAGACTTAAGAGCAGCACTCACACAAGGTGAGCGTGACGAGAGAAGTTTAGAAATCGCAAATCAAGCGCTCTCTATGGATATATGGAATCATGATTACTATCATATTTTCCTTCCAATAGACCGCTTACGCGAAATAGATACTCAGTATCTACTCTCCATTCTAGGAGGAAAAGACAAGAATGTTATCATCTCAAAGTCAAATTTTGAGGAAAATACGCTATCTCATTATTTGCTCACAGATAGCACTAAAATAGTGGTTAATGATTACGGAATACCAGAACCTGAAGACGGAATAGAAATACCTGCGTCTAAACTTGATGTTGTATTTATCCCACTTCTCGCTTATGATAAGCAGGGTAATCGTATAGGGTACGGTAAAGGTTTTTATGACCGTTTTCTTGCTCAATGCAAGCCAGATGTTATAAAAATTGGTCTTAGCTATTTTGAGCCAGAAGAGCACTTAATCGATATAAACACACAAGACATCGGCATAAATCGCTGTATTTCACCGAAAAAGATATATAGTTTTTAAAAAATTATGAATATTATGGTATATTCATAGCTATATAACTTATAGTGATGAATTTATCTAGATTGTCTTTAAAGGGAAAAAAGAATGCTACCGTAGAAAAAAATGCTGCGAGTACTTCTGATTATTTTTCGATGGATAATTTCTACTATAAACAGATTTCTGAACTTACGGGAGCAGGAGGATGGAGTGTCGATTTTAAGAATAAAAAGAGCTTCTTTGATGAGCAAGCAAGAAATATTCTTAACGTACCTAAAGATTATAAGCCCACATTAAATACTGGTTTTAATTTTTATGCAGAGGAGCATATGGACAAAGCCACAGCACTCTTTTTTGATTGTGCTCAAGGAAAATCATTTTCTACTCATGTAAAGATGAGAACCTATGATGGAGAAATATTCTGGGCAAAAGCAAGTGGACGTCCTCTTAGAGATAATGATAAGGAAATTATTGGTATACGAGGAGTTTTTCAAAATATTCATGAGGAGAAGCTTCGTGAAGAACAGTTAGAACAGTCTTTTAGATTAATACAGGGACATAACTCGCGGCTGTACGATTTTGCTCATATCATTTCTCATAATTTAAGATCTCAAGTTGGAAACTTACAAATGTCTGCAGCGCTATTTGATAGCTCAAATCTAAGTGCAGACCAAAACGAATTACTTCAAAATTTCACAAAGATTGGAAAGAGTCTAGATGTTACATTAAGACATCTCAATAAGATAGTAAGCGTACACAGCGTTGCAAGTAAAACAAGAGATAAGGTTGTAATTCAAGATGTATATAATCGCGTGGTCGCTGGACTATTGCAAACAATTAGAGAAAATAAGGTCGTGATGTACACAGATTTCTCAGAAGTAGAAGAGATTCCATACATCGAAGCATATCTAGAAAGTATTTTACAAAACTTAATTACAAACGCAATACGTTATAAGCACCCAGATCGTGATCCAGAAATCTCTTTATATACCTATGAGGAGAATGGTAAAGTACACCTTCTAGTAAAAGATAATGGATTAGGGATTGATCTAAAGAAGCATGGAGAAGAGCTTTTTAAAATCTATAAAACTTTTCACGGTAATGATGATGCCTTGGGTCTAGGCTTGTTTCTCACTCGTAATGAAGTAGAGGCAATGGGCGGCGAAATTAACGTGGAAAGTAAAGTAGGTAAGGGATCAAAATTTATAGTGACATTAGATTAAACTAGCACACACCATTAACAATGGCAGAATATCCGATAGAAATAGCATGTATAATTGACGACGATGAGATGTATGTAAGTTTAATCACAAAGGTGATAGACATACGTAAACTTGCAAAAGATCTTATCGTTTTTAAAAATGGTGAAGAAGCTCTTGATTACTTCGTCAAAACATTTTTACATAAAGAGGAACAAGCTATCCCGCAGATTATACTATTGGACCTCAATATGCCAGTTATGGATGGATGGAAATTTCTAGAAGAGCTCAGTAAGTACAATTTTCCAGCGCTTAAAAATAGCACGCTATACATTGTAAGCTCGTCTATAAATCCTATTGATATAAAGCGATCTCAAGAATTTAATCTAGTAAAAGACTTCTTAGTAAAACCTATTGGTCTTGACGACCTAGCAGCGGTCTTTAAAAAGGAAATGGCTTAAGCTGCTGCCTTATTATCTTTCTCGTCCTGAGGAAATACTCTTTTATTAAATACAAGCAGTATTCCTACTCCAGTGCTTATTGCCATATCTGCTATATTGAAGATAGCATTAAAGAAGGTAAATGTTTTACCACCTAAAAATGGAACCCATTCTGGCCACATTGCATCTTGAATAAACGGGAAATACAGCATGTCTACCACTTTTCCGAAGAGAGGGTCTGCATACCCACCACCTTCTGGCATAAAAGTCGCAATCTGACTCGTAGTACTCTCGCTAAAAATAGATCCATAGATAAGGGAATCTATAATATTACCTACTGCTCCAGCAAAGACGAGTGATAATGCAATCACGAGAAGCTTCGGTGCGTGATTTACTGCAGATTTATATAGATAATACCCAATTACAGGCGCTATGATAAGTCTAAAAAGTGATAAGGTTATCTTACCATATTTACCAGGTAACTCTACTCCCCAAGCGGCTCCTTGATTTTCAACAAAAAAGATTTGAAACCAGTCCATACCAAAAACTTGTATACTCTCACGTAAGTAAAAGTTAGTTTTTATATAAACCTTCAACACCTGATCTACTAATAAAATCAGGAAAACAATAAGGGCGACTTTCTTAAGAGACATAATTATTTTTTGACAAGGGACAAAAATAGGTTATTCACAACGATTTTACTATAGTGATATCACCATGTATACTTTGTAGTTTGAGAGTTGGTCCCAGAGTAATTTCTGGCGATATAACGATAGTACCGTTACGAGATTGTGCAGTAACATGTGCTTTATCAATATCAAGTTCAATACTTCCAGAGATGGTGTTTATAGTTGCGCTTTCGCGAAAGCGAAGTCCTTCTCCTTTAAAGTGTCCTCTTTCCAAATCCATGTGCACTTGCCCGAAGGCTCCATAGATATCTACGCCTGCAAGTGTGCTGTACACAGACACGTCCAGTCCCATAGGAACCGTTATTTCAAGCTCAATAGCCATCACTTTATGTGCTGAGAGCTTATCATTAAAAGGCTCGTAATCTGGAGTTTTTCCCGTAGTAATTTTAAGTACATTGTTTGCGATAGCAGTGTTTAAAAGGGTAGATGCAAATATTTCCCCATCTATAATGGTATGCACTGTGATTTGGTCAGTATCCCTTGCGTTAATAGTTATCTCAAAAATCTCATTGCTATTAATATATAATTCTTTTATACTCGCCGCATCATAGGTTTGCGACAAGCGCTTTTGCGCGATTAGGGATGTTGTGGTAAAGAATAGTATTATGTAAAAGAGTTTTTTCAATTTTAAAATATTAGTTTAATATTTAAAAGCCCAAGGAAGATATAAATCTATTTCAAGATTTTCCTCAAGTGTAAGATCTTGATAATCCTTTTTGAATCTCCTTAGAGACTCGGCATTTTTTACTTTTTGATAAGCTAATTTTATAATAGGAAGTATAACTTTAGTGAACGTATGAATACTATCACTCGAAGATATTTCAAATAGAAGAGAAGTTTTTGAGTTTAAAATTAACTGAATAGTCTCAGTTTCTAATTGGTTAATAGAGAGAGCTTCTCCATTAATTATAATGACACCATTTTCGT